>NZ_BAAGZD010000007.1:0-327698 GCF_054778895.1 Spirosoma fluminis | reverse complement strand
GTTGTTTTTCAAGTAGTTGCAGGTAGGGTAAATCTTGGGTGATTTCGTCAGCGTAGTTCAGTAGGCTAAAGTACGACAATCATATTCTTAATTAGTATTATAAGTTATATTCCACGTAACTGCTTATAGGGCGTAGTTGCTGCTGAGCACAACAATGCCCTGTTCTTCGATCAGCGGCTTTACTTCAAAGTATGGCGCTCCCATTTTTATACCTAACTTTTTGCTCTCCTCGGAACGCGCGATTATACAGCCATCGCGGTTCGATAAAACCACAACCGGCTTATCCTGCAAAGAAGGGTTAAAACTCCGTTCACAGGAGCAATACATATTATTTCCGTCTACGAGTCCGAACATAGTCGATGGGGGGTAAAGGGTTCCACTTAGGCGGCTTAGAAACGATGTAGACAACTTTGCCTAACACCCTGAATTGATCGCGGTCTTTATGGACGTATATCGGCTTATATTTTTCGTTACTCGGTTCAAGTGTAATCATGTCTGCATTCTGGCGAATGAAGCGTTTCACGCAGCATTCGCCATTTACCCAGGCCACAATGATGTCGCCGGTTTGAGGAGGCAGTAAGGTAGAGTCAACAACCAAGATCGAGCCGGTAAAAATGTAATCGCCAATCATGCTTTCGCCCACAGCCCGGACAAAGTAAGTGGCTTCGGCGTGGGCAACGCAGAGGTCCTGCAAGTTGCAATGCCGTTCAATGTGCGGTTCAGCAGGACTGGTAAAGCCAGCCTGAACGGATTCGGTATACAGAGGGATAAGTTGCCGACTGGTATGATCGGCAATCATAATATATTTCGGGGGGTATGGGGTCAAGGTTATTAAGCATAGCAGCCTGTATAGGGCAATAAGTTGCTATGATATACTTTTGTTATATATAATACAAATATTCAACAAGTGCAGGCAATACGTTATTGGCACTGCCTATTAATACTGTATTAGTTCTGCTCTGAGATTATCCACAAATAGTTTGGCCAGACCCTCCGGTATTTTGGGAGAAATGGACCATAGTTGTACCTTACAAAAAAGATCGGACTCAACCGGCCCGACCTTTCAGAGTTTCAACTTTTATGAATGCCCATGCAGGCAGTTCTCTTAAAAGACCACTTTCCAGCGACATATGTTGCTTACAACACTCTGTTTGGGATAAGTGGCGTAAGTCTAAGATGAGTGGGAAAGTAGTCCACTAATCAACTGTACAAAAAAGCCCAGACTGATAGGCCTGGGCTTTTTGTTTTATCCACACCACATAGGGCGATGCTCAAAGGGTAACACTAAAATAGTAGCTATACAGATGTTTCACTCATCTGTATATGTAAGTAAATATCCCATATTAGATATAGTAATACTTTTCTTCGAGTAAACGGCCAAACCCAGTATAGCCGCTTTATGTAAGCCCAGCGATTTGGCATTCTTTGTGCAGCCTCTTAAAAAAAACATGCCATGAAAAATTCACTACGAATCGTCTGCCTTCTTCTCTTTTGATAACCAATCAAGTTTCGGCTCAAGTGCGCTTCGGCGTTAAAGCAGGGGTAAATTCATCGATGAAGGCAAGCAATTGGGCCATACTGACCAACTATGAGACTATCCGGGGGTGGCAAGCGGGTATATTAGCCGAAGTACCAATATCAGGCGTTTTCTCGCTTCGGCCTGGCGTGCTTTATTCTACTGTTGGCAATACAACGCATGAACCTTTACCTCGCGCTTATCCTACTCAGTCGCAGTATACTGATGTAATTACTTATACCACCCAAGTAAGCTACCTTCAAGTTCCTGTACTTGCCCTGAGATGGTCTAATTAATCGGCACAGTGAACTTGCTTAACTTAGCAAGAGCATGCAGTCACTAAGCAGACCCAAAACTCGGCGTAAGTATGACGCTGACTTCAAAAGTGAAGTCGTCAAAATGCTGGCCAACGGCCAGACAGCCGCCTATGTGTCAAAGGCGTTAGGTATTTCAGAAAATCTAATCTACCGCTGGAAGAACCAGAACCAAGGGGTAAAAAAAGTAGCTAGCGAACAAAGTGAACTGGCACTGGAAAACCAGCAACTCAAGGATCGGGTACGGCAATTAGAAACCGAGCGCGAGATCTTAAAAAAAGCCTTGAGCATTTTCAGCCGACAGACCTGAAGCCATATTATGAATTCATGCATGCACTGGCCGGTACGTTTACAGTCGATACACTCTGCTCCGTATTAGGGTTGAGCCGTACCGGATACTACCGATACAGACGCGGAGATAGTTACAAGCCAACGGTTGAAAAGGGAAAGAAACAGCAATTGATCGAACAGATTTTTGCTGATCATAAGCGCCGGTATGGGAGTCGACGTATTGTAGCCGAATTGAAAGAGAAAGGTCATGCAATAGGCCGCCACCAAGTAAGGACGTTAATGCAAGAATCTGGTTTACAGCCTATTCAACCAAAGTCGTTTGTTCCTCGCACGACAGATAGTACTCATGGCAAAGGCTACTGGCCGAATTTATTGTTAAATCAGCCTTTGCCACAAACGCCTAATTTGATTTGGGTGAGTGATATCACTTACTTGCCTTTGACCAATGGGGAGTGGGCTTATTTAGGTGCTTGGATGGATCTGTTCTCTCGGCGAATTGTAGGGTGGCGCATTGATGATAACATGGAAGATGATTTGGTTCTCATACCATTACGTAGCGCTTTGCAATCTCGCCAGCCTTCAACTGGCTTGATCACCCATTCGGACAGAGGTGGTCAATATGTGTCGAATGATTTGCATGAACTGACCAGTTTGTGGCACATTAGGCCCAGTATGAGCCGGGCTGACGATCCGTATGACAATGCCTTTGCAGAGTCATTCTGGAGCCGCTTGAAAGCGGAATTACTAGAAGGAGGCACGTTCTTGAATGTAGAAGATGCTCGAACCGAGATCTTCGAGTATATTGAGATGTACTACAACCGAGTGCGTAAGCATTCGTCGCTGGGCTATAAAAGTCCAGAACAGTTTGAGCAGGAATATTATACAAAACTTGCAAGTTCAGTGTGCCGCTAAACCGGACCACCTCACCAGACTCAAATTGGGTCTGGCCTTTTCATACTACTTCTTAACTTAAACGCCCTCCACTAGCCTATTAGCAGAGAACTCGGGTCAAGAATAGGGGAAAGCGGTTTAGAGAAAAAAGGGTTTGGGGTGAGTGGTGTACAGTCAAGATGAGCGGACAGCTAATCCCAGGCTAAAGTAAGCGTACTACACCTACTGCTCTAGTCTATTCTTCGAGTAAACGGCGTTAGGTGGCTTTCCGGTCTCCTTATCTTTATCAGTAATTATCAATACCGTGTCATACTGCTATTCTTCGAGTTATCGGCCACTTACAGCCATTAGAATATCTTTTTCTTTTCAAAAGCAATTATTAGTAAGACAACTTACCGCCGAGTAGCATAACGCTAAAAATGACGATCTGTCACCTTTTTCACACAATCTTCTAATTTTTGAGCTAGTCCTTCTGCGCGGGCCTACCATTTACACAATTTAGCATAATGTATTAGGAAGCAAACACTCTGTGTTGTTCCTTAGAATTTAGTTTGAACTTAATTATTAATTCATTCATTATGAATCCTTTGCTGACTAAAAAATGAATATGCTTCATTATCAAAAAGATAGAAGAGCATTCAAATTAAGTAACAACTAATTTTCATCTTACGATTTCTATCCAGACTAGACTATGAAAGCAATCCTGAGCTTTTTGTTATTTGTAATGTTCGTTGGTAGGCAGACGGGCTTTTGTCAAAAAAAGATCTATCACTCAAAACCAAATTATACAATAGAATACGAATTTATGACTTTTCACCCACGTTGGGAAGATAAGAATAATCCGAAATCAACATGGACAAACCATGTTAAATATAAGGATTTACAGGAGTGGCTTAATATATTTAATGCAAAGTATAAGTTGAATTATGTCTTATATGAAAACTCGATTAGAGCCTTTACAGAAAAAAATACAAATAAATATAATGTAGGAGATATTAAGTATAATACGGATGTGCTAACATTCAAACCAAATACTGAAATTGACTACATAAAAGTTGGCAATCCAGAATTTATGGAAATCTTTCTATATCGTAGGGCTATGTATAATCAACTAGACTCTTCTTATACGTTCAAAGATGTTTTACAGGCGTGTAATTATTATATATCTAAATACCCAAACGGCAATCCTAAATACAAGAATGACATTGTAAAGCGGATTAATTATATAAACGCAATACCTGAGCTTGCTAGGCAAGATACCATAAATCAGCAGATTCTAAATCGCTCCAAAGCACTAGCATTACGACAACAAAAGGAGAAGCAAGATGCTAAACTTGCAGAACAACGAAAAGCGGAAATCGTCATGTTTGTAACCACTGCAAGACATGTAAAAGATATAGCTCTTCAGCGAGCAAGTTTTAGAAAGTTGATGTCTGATCGTGAATTATACAGTAACTCGGCAGCTTCTTATGGTATACCTTGGGTAGACAGAATCATGGATGAAAGCGGAAAAAGATACGGTAAGGTGAGTTTTAAAATAGAAAATATTCACACTGATCTTATTACAACCAGTAAAGAAAAATATGATTATAGCCCAGAAAGTGGTGAAGACAATCCGTTTCGTTCTTTAGTGGTTACTTCAGTTTCTAAAACTTCCGATAGTTTTCATAAAATTAGTTTTTACTGCAATGATTCACTTATAACTACATTAGATGGAACTAGTACATTGGGTTTTTCTTCTGATTATAAAAATAATGAATTTAGCCACGGTAAATCTTCCGTAGCGATTATTGCTCATGGAAGTCCAAATCCAAATGACATTTTGGATAAAGTGAAAAACTTGGCTTGCATTTATAGAACAAAGTCGGAGATTGATTCTTTGAAAAGATCTTCTGAAAGGTACTTTAACAAGGCAATAGAAGAAATTAAAAATGACCGACACAGATATGGGGTTATATTTATAGATTCGGCAGCTAATATTTATGGTGGAGAATCTAAGTATTATTTAGAACGCGCTAATGCTTTAAAATATCTCGATCAGCCTTATTTGTCTAATAAAGATTATGATGAAGAAAGAAGAGCGAAGATTCTTAAAGGCGAGTCTTCAGGAAGGGAATTGAGAAATTTAAAAATAGAAGCAATAAAACCGACATACTGACAACCTTTAAGAGAAAAGCTCCTCATTTTATCGCTTTCATTTATAATAATGAAACATAAGAGGTATGGTATTCTCTAAGTCAATGAAGTATTCTTTTTTAAGCTTTTATCTTTATAGCATGCACAATCCAAGTAATCTTTGAAATAGAAATCAACAAAAAAGCCCGGACTTACGAGTCTGGGCTTTTCAATTCTATCCACACCATTTGGCTTATTAGCCAATGAGTGGCACTAAGATAGAATTATATTTCAAAGCTTCACAGTATCTTAAATATAAACACATGCCGACGTTCATAGCGCTGCTCTGTAGTGCATTTAGGGCAGCCCGACGATCTTATATACCGAGCCCTGCATTACAAAATGCATGACAAGCATTTTTTTTTATCATGCATTTTGTAGTACTTAACGTATAGGAACTTATACACGGCCTTGCCTAACACCTACAAAACCAAAGAGTTTCACTAATTGCCTAAACACTCAACAAGATGAAAAAGCACCTTATCATTTTAGGAATTACTCTGTGTACTGCCTGCAAACCACAGACTTCAAGTGTTCAACCCGCACTCGCTTCCGATGCGGCCAAAGCCATAGCCGGTACCTACACCGCTAATACATCGCGGCTTCCCGATGTGAAATCCTATCCCATCAATGGGAAGACGATAACAGTTCAAATAGAGCGAATAACACCTGACACAGTACGAGTCAAGGTGCAAGCTCCTGCGAACGGCTTCTATTCGCCTGCCAGGGATACCACCTACGATAAAGTGTATGTGCTGACTAAGCCACAGGGCTACTATTTGACCCTAGAAACAAGCACGGTTGAACCAAATAATCAGCTGGGAAGCGAATTGGTTATTGCCCCGCCTATTGCGCCGGCCAGCTCGCCGAACTGGGCCTCGTATGTGTTTCTTCCTCCAAGTTACAAATTAGGTCGCGCATCGGCTGAGTTTATTAAAGTCAACTAGCATTAATCAAAGGACTTACAGCAGTCTCAAACTCAGCTTACTTATAAGGATAGTCGATTAACTTAAGTTTAGTGGCTGATACCAAAGTCCGAAAGCGGGTCAGTAAGATAAGTTGGCCCGCTATTTTTTAACTATTTAGAGACTGAGAACGGCTAGTTAATAAGAGCCTTCCACATGGGTAATGACTTTTGCAACAGTCACTAGAATTATGTTCAACTATTGAACGCAGAATAACCTGAACACATGCAGATGTGCTTTCTATGGATTGAACTAGTTTAGCTTACGACCCTTATAGCTGTAAAAAGCACTATCTGGACCCGTAGTGAGTTGTAACTGACCCTGGTTAAAATTCAGATTAGTAAATAGTCCTGTGTACGAAATGTCCCTTCCATCTAATGACTTGAGGGCGGGAAACTGCGTGTTTTTATAACTCTTAATAAAGAGTTGACTCTCACCCTGCTTACCAACTTCGAGGGTATCCAGGTAGGTAGAAAATACCTCCTCAGTTTGAAAATTCCTGATTGTAACTTCACAGGCGTAGAGTCCGACTTGTTGATCACGCCGGTCCACAACAGGCGCAATAGGGTTGGTAGGCTGACAAGCTGTATTTATCAGCACTAAGAAACCGATCGATAACAGTGCATTCTTCATAGTGTGTTCAGTGTTGAGTTGGAATAACCAAATACAAGAAGCACGAGTACAAAGTATTCTAACCAACTCATCTGTCGTATCAGTATGATACTGCTAAGTACTACAAAAACATTTTGTTTCCTTAAACGTGTTACAGCCCAACGTTTCAAGGGTCGGTCTCGGTTAAATTAACCCGTAAAGCTGCTGATTTACGATTGTGAATAGCGTCTATCTCATCGGTTTATAGTTCATAAAAAAGCCCGGCCGTAGAACAGCTGGGCTTTAGACATTTTATCCAACTATATACTATTCAAATCGTCTCAACAAAGCCCGAAACGGGTAGGTTATACCTACTCCCCCGCGTACGGGGACCAACCAAAGTGATTTAGAGCCTGTTCCGGTTGGGGCGGGCTTCTTTTTGTGACTTAGGCGTGAGGCACAGGTCTAACTTATGAAAAACTTATCGAGTAATATCCAAAAGCCCTGACCAATTTGGCCAGGGCTTTTATTTGAATAACTGTGTACAGGCTTAGGGCTTGACCACCTTCACACTCTGGCGCTGCGCCGGTAGACCGCTACTGGCTTCACTCACCACTTGCAAGAGATACAGCCCACTCCCTTGTAACTGCATATCCCAGTCAATTAGCTGTTGAGCATCTGCCTGCTGCCAGTGCTGCTGACGTATCGGCTTCCCGCTTAGATCAAGAAGTTCAACCGATAAAGCGCGACCTTCAGCACCTTTCACTACAGCCCGTAATCTGCCCTGTTGAATCGGGTTAGGTGCTAACTCCACTTGCAAAGGCGTTTCTAGCTGGGCTATCTCTCTAGCCCGACAGCTAGCGTCTACCGTCAAGCGATAGGGGCCATAGATGGTCACGGCACCCGCCTGATCGGTCGTTTTCAGATAGAAGTTGCCCTGTGTGTTAGTCTGGGCATTGATGAGTGTCAAGCTGCTGGTAGCTGTTCCTCTAAATAATTGAGGAGTCTCCATGATCTTGGGGCTGGTCAAACTATTCTTGTACCACTCGTACTTGATCGGAGAGCCACTCACTGCAACGTTGATCACGGCTGTACCGCCCCGGCACACCGTTGGGTTGTTGCCACCTAACACCGTGGTGGAAGCCGTAGCTGTACAGCCGTTGTCTTGCCGGGTCACAGTGACCGAGTAGACGCCCGCCGTGTTTACGGTAGCCTTGTTGCTACTGCCCTGCTGAGCGGCTCCCTGACTGAAGCTGTAACTATAGCCTTGCCCGGTCGTAGCGGTTAACGTTACGTTGGTGTTGGTAAAGGATAAGGGGCCTGAGTTGGTTAGCGTCACGTTCTGGGGAGGGCTTGTGTTGCCCGTCACCTCAGTGGTGGCCGTAGCCGAACACCCCCCAGCGTTTGTTACCGTCACCGAGTAGGTACCGCTGGCGCTGACTGAAATGGCCGATGAAGAGACCGGCTGGCCTGACTGCCCCGGCCCACTAAAGCGGTAGCTAGCTCCCTGGTCTCCCCCTGTTGCCACCAGGTTGACGCTGGGTTGGCCGCAGGTGAGCGTGCCACTGCTGGAGAGGCTGGGGGTCGGAAGAGGGTTCACGCTGAGGCCAGTCGTCGCCGTAGCCTGCTGGCCCTGGCTGCTGACAGTGAGCGTATAGCTCTGGCTGGCTGAGCCGCTGGCGGTCAGACTCTGGCTAAAAACGCCACTGGTTGAGCTACCTGACAGGGGTGTGCCTACTCCGTTGGTCAGGGTGTAGCTGTAGGAGTCCGAGTAATTGCCTACTGTGGCGCTGAAGGCCACTGGACTACCCGCACAGACCGGGCTAGGGCTAGCCGCAAAGCCCGTAATCGTAGGGGTAGGGTAGCTGACGGATAAGCTGTAGACAGCACTCACACCCGTACAGCCCTGCTCCGTCTGGGCTTGTACGATGATTGAGAAGTTGCCAGCCTGAGTAGGCGTACCCGTTAGGGCACCTTGTTCAGACAGCGTAAGCTCCACCGGCAGGTTACTACTCACCACACTATAGCTGTAAGGGACCTGTCCACCACTAGCCGAGAAGGACTGGCTGAAGGGCTGGCCAACCACAGCCGTGGTTACTATAGGGTTAGTGAGGCTGATGACTGTAGGAGTGCCTTGGTACTCAGCAGCCCCAATGTCAATGATGCGTTTCTTGCGTTCGTTGCCCAGCACATCGGTGGAGGTAGTGTTGACCTCATTATTGCCGGCATCAATAGCTGGTGAACAGTCCCGCAGCTGGGGGCCAGTGGCATTGGCAAATGGGGAACTGGTGAGGATTTGATTACTGCCACCGTCGGTATAGCTCGTCTCACCGGCTTCAATGAGTGAGTAACTAAGGGTGGCCTGCCCCGAAATCGAATTCTCCCCTCCGTTGTTCCACAACAGGCAATTAGTTAAAGTATACCTACTATTATTAGGCCCAGTTCTTAAACCCGCCCCATTCTGGGCGGTATTAGCGACAAATGTGCAATTGATGAGCGGGACATTGGCTGAAAAATTAATGAAGATTCCTCCCCCCTCGGTCTGATTACCCGAAAGGTTATTCTGACTGAAAAAACAGTTGGTAAAACTTGTCGTATTGGTATAAGCTCCTACTCCCCCTCCAAATATATTGGCCGTGTTACCAATAAAGCTACAGTTGATGATCCTGGAACTATTATCCTGGTCATAGAGCCCACCACCAGTCTGGCCGAAGTTGCCCACAATTTGACAATTAATCAGTGTCGGCGAAGCTCGCCAATTAAACACTCCGCCCCCTCGACCTCGACCCGACAGATCACCTGATTGCCCATTTGCATTCCCCCCTGTAATAACCACCCCATCCAACACCGCCGAATTATTAATTCCATTTTGATTGTGATTAAAAACGTTGTAGCTGTTATCACTAGCATCACCCGATATCCCGATGTCGCCCGATAAGGTCGTCGAAGAAGGAATAGCCGTGCGAGTAGTAGCAGTGTTAGTTCCTTCCGTACCGTTCGCCCCCGTAAAACCTCCTAACACGCTCACACCATTTTTAAGTGAGAAGGCCGCGAGACGGGGCTCGGTGAGCCCTGTTGTGCTGGGTTTGTAAGTGCCTTGGGCAATCCAGACCTGATCTCCTTCGGCCGACTGGTTAATCATGGCTTGTAGGTCACCAGAAGCATCACTCCAGGAGGAACCAGTTCCCGATGCACCAGCTTTCACATACCAGATGGTCGTAGCTAGAGCAGCCCGTTGTCGAGCCGCCTTAGTAGGTGAGGTCTGGTTGAGCGCCGGTGCTTGAATGGTTTGGAGCGGGTCGACCAAGGGGCCCGTATCGTTTTGAGCTAGGGCGTAGGATGGCATCGCAATCGAAGCGATTGTCACTAGCAGTAGTACATAAAGGTGCTTCATGGGTTAGATGTAAGAATGAGAATGAGTAAGTTAGTCTTCCTGTAAAGCTACTCTATGAATTGGGTAGTCTGCAAGTAACCAGCAGAATAAATAAGGTTGAGTTGGCGGGTAAATAGCTGAAAGCAGCTGAACGCTATTTACGTCGGACTGCTTTCAGTAACCGTTTGTTTTTCAATCGAAAAAAGGGAGTATAATTCCTCTAAAATGTCTTTGCAGTTATTGAGTATTAATAAGTTAAACTTAAAAAAAGCCCGACTGCATGGCAGCCGGGCTTTTTCGTTATCTTACCAATCTGCCTTGGCTTTGAGGAGCGGCAACCATACGTAATCTTCTTCTATCACATTCACCTCTACCAGTACAGCGCCCGTCTGTTCGGTTGTAGTATAATCAACGACTCGGTATAGTTCCCTTTCCCCGTCTTCGCCAATCTTTAGAAGATCATCTTTTTGAAAGTTAGGCATTTCCTCTCGTTCAATATCTGGCCCGAGCGCTAAGCCATTTAGGTAAAAACGAATAAGATACATCAGTGTGGTAATGGGTTGTTTACCAGTATAATTTACGCAAAAATAACCACTATTAAAACTCAAATTTTTTATATCAGCACTATACGCATTGATATAGATTACTGTCAACTATCATAGTAAATACTTGTCAACTTACTTGTATATTCGCCGTACTTACAAGTGCCGGCTCTATTAGAGCAAATAATACACAATCCGTAACTTAATACTTCCCGTTTTTTATGACAATCTCCCTGATTGCCATTGGTCGCAAGCGTCCACTAAGGTCGCGCTTTGCCTTTATCTCCCCTTTCCCATTTTTTCTCCTGCTGTGATTGCGGCCGAGCGTCCATTGCAGAAGCCGCACGGATGCAACTCGCGCCGGGCGGCTTCCTTCAAGCTGATTCGCTCGACAGTGCGCGTACACCGCTGGAGTCCTTCGCATTTGTGGGTATGGTAGGCATGAGCATACGGCGACCGACAGACATAAACCAGAACGATGGGGCACAGGGTAACCGGGCGGGCATTGCTCAAATTGGCGGCAACAACAACGCCTTGATCGAGCAGAACGGCGGTCCTGATGGGTTGAGTGGTGGCACTGCCTCTGTGTCAGCTACGATTGGAGCGGCTGGGGGCGATGGCAACTTCGGGGGTATCCTCCAGCAGGGAGTCAACAACATCGCCGTGCTGAGCCAGCGCAACAACAGCCGCCAGAACGGATCAGAGATCTACCAGAACGGCCTGGATGCTGGGGGGGCTCACCAACACGGCGGTGGTGATCCAGTCCAACAACTCGGTCAACAACGATGCCTTCATCTTCCAGGGCTACTCGGCTCAGAACGTAGTGGGCATGGCCGTATCGGGCAACCAGGCGTATATCTACCAAGGGCGTACCTACGCCTACAGTGGACCTATAACGGCCGAGTCGGCCAACAACTACGCAACCATCACCCAACTGACCAACAACAATACCGCCAACGTTTATCAGGGAGGCACGGTGAATGGTCAGGCCGGGGACTCGTTTGGCAGCGTAGCCAGCATTCTGCAGCAGGGTGAGGCAACTATCGCTAACATCTACCAGGGCACGGGTAGCGGTAAATCGGTCGGCAGCCGCGCCAGCTCTATCCAGACCGGGCGTTTGCGGGTTGATAATATCTTCCAGGGCTACGGAGCAATGGGCTCCGATCGGGGCAGCACGGCCAGTATGACATCGGCAGGCATGACACCCCTTCGGGTTAGCGATAACACTATTTTTCAAGGTTATCAGGGCGTAACAGTAGAGAACCAAGCTACGATTCAGCAAACAGCGGATGGGGGTGCACAAATCCTTCAAAGCGCGGGTATGGGATCCTATGGGGCTAATAACAAAGCGGTTGTTACGCAGAACGGACTAAATAATTTTGGGGCTATTATCCAGAATAGTACGCGACCCACCATATACGAAGATTTGCCTTATAACCCTACAGCTACCAGTGTTGGTCGTGATAATACCGCTACCATCCTACAGGCTACTGGAGCGGTAAGTAACTATGCAGTTGTTGACCAGGGAACGGCTTATAACAGCCAAAATATACAGGCTAGCGGTAACACCGCTTCTATTCACCAATTGGCTGGATCTGGCATGTTTGTTTCTATTTTCCAGGGAGGTGATGCTCTTAAATCCCTTGGTTATACCCCGCCCTCACTCTATGGTGGCAGAGAGACGGAAGCAGTTGTAAAGCTAGGTCCAATCTCGATAAATAACGCGGCTAGCGTCACTCAGGCAGGAGGGGGTCACCATGCGAACGTGCACCAGGGAGGGGAAGCGAACTCCGCTCAGGTCACTCAACATGGTGGGAATGCTTCCCATGCGCTGGTGGTGCAAGGCGCAAATACCCGCTCCAGTCAGGCTGTCATTACTCAGACTTCCGCAGGCTATAATAACCAGGCAACCATCTATCAATTTGCCAACGTCGACGCTAATGGGGTAGGAACCAGCAATACAGCTATTATCAGCCAGATCGCAGATTCCGGTAACGTCGCTGTTGCCCAGCAGGGCAAATTTATGGATAGCAGCCCGTCGGCTAACAACTACCTGCACATCAGCCAGAGCGGCAACGCTAACCAGGCCCGCATGGCTCAGGTAGGCAACAATAACTATGCGGATATTACGCAGGTAGGTAACAACAACCAGTTGGTAGATGCCTTAGGCACACCGGGTAGTTTCGCCTTACAGCAAGGTAATAACAATCGGCTGACGTTGATCCAGAGTGCAGGCAATGGTCCAGGGCTAACTTTTAAGTACACCCAGATTGGCGACAATAACACCCAGGTGGTTGTCCAAAACGCTACTAACTAAGTAAAGCCGTGGTTGCTAATTGAAAGATCGAATCGTTAGGGTGAAGTAAACCGAACTTATCTATGTTTTTCAAACAGCCCGGCGCTACGAACGTCAGACTTGTTTATAGTCATAATCGCAAAGCTGCTGATTTGACAATTCACAATTACGTTTAGCTCATTAGCTAGTAGCTGATGAAGTAGTGCTTATAAAAAAGCCTGACCGCATCGCAGTCAGGCTTTTTGCAATTTCATATGAAACACTGTTTACAAACAGTATTGCTCAAAGCTAGCTATATCTCAGAACATGAAAGTTATAACTTATTAAAAGCCGGTACTATCGGCACTGCTCTTCATTGTGACGGAGCAGACTATGGGTAGTCTAATTTCCTGAAAAGAATATTATGGGTTATCAGAAAGCCCTAACCGGATTGGTTAGGGCTTTTTTATTTGAGAACTACACCTGTTAGGGCTTAACCACTTTCACACTCTGTCGTTGTGCTGGTACACCGTTACCTGCTTCACTGACTACCTGCTTCACTGACTACCTGCAAGAGATAGAGACCTGAACTTTGCCCTTGCATTTCCCAGTCAATTACTTGCTGAGCGTCCGCCTGCTGCCAGCGCTGCTGACGGATCGGCTTGCCGCTCAGATCAACCAGTTCTACTTGCAGTGAATGGCTCTCAGCTCCACGCACTACAGCACGCAATCTATCCTGTTGGATAGGGTTAGGCGCTAGCTCGACCTGCAACGGTGTCTCCAGCTGAGCAATCTCTCTAGCCCTGCAGCTAGCGTCCACCGTTAGTCGGAAAGGACCGTAGATTTTCACTAAGTTTGAGCGGTCAGTTACCTTCAAATAGAAGTTGCCTTGGGTATTACTCTGGGCGTTGATGAGGGTCAGACTTGACGTAGCCGTCCCCCGAAAGAGTTGGGGCGTCTCCATGATCTTGGGTGTGGTGAGGCTGTTCTTGTACCACTCGTACTTGACTGGATCGCCTTCAACCGCTACGTTGATTATCGCTGTTCCTCCTCTACAGACGGTGGGGTTGTTCCCGCCTAACACCGTCGTGGATGCCGTGGCCGTACAGCCGTTGTCTTGCCGAGTGACGGTTACCGAGTAGACGCCCGCTGTATTCACTGTAGCCTTGTTGCTACTGCCTTGTTGAGCAGCGTTTGGACTAAAGTTATAGCTGTAGCCTGCTCCTTCTGTGGCCGTGAGTGTCACACTAGAATTGGTAAAGGACAAGGGACCCGAGTTGGTTAAGGTCACATTCTGGGGGGCTGTTGTATTGCTCTCCACGGTGGTAGTTTGGACGGCCGTACAGCCATTAGCTCCGGTTGCGGTCAGGGTGTAGGTGCCGGGACGGTTGACACTCACCGTTGGCCCACTGGCGCTAAAGCCCTCGGGACCCACTAGGCCATAGGTAACGCCGGTGGTGCTGCTGGCAGCAGTCAGCTGAACCGACGTGTTGGTACAGGTTAAGGGCCCGTTATTAGTCAAGGTCACATTTTCCGGAGCAGTGGTGTTGCTCTCCACCGTGACTGTCCTAGTGGTACTACAGCCGTTGTTGCGGGTAGCCGTTAGGGTGTACTCACCGGGCTGGCTGACGGTGGCCGTGTTCGCCGAGTAGCTCTGATTGCCCGGCCCGGTGATGACCAGCTCGGCGTTGCCGTTAGCGGAGGCATTGAGCACCGCCGTTGGCTGAGCGCAGGTCAGCCAACGGCGGTGCTCACGCTCAAGCTGAGGTTGCGGGGGGGATCGGTGTTGGCTTCCACCAGGGTCGTAGCCGTAGCGGTGCATCCCTGGGCGTTGGTGACCAGAACCGTGTGCTCGCCGGGCTGGCTGACGGTGGCCGTGCGGCTGCTGGTACCGGTGGGCTGACTGACGGGGAAGGAGCCGCTGAAGGCATAGGTAGCATTGTTGCCAAGGGTAAACAGGTAGTTTATGAGTAAAAAGTCAGCGTAAGCATGACTGAGAGTAGTCTTCCAGTAAAGTTAACTCTACCAGCACAGTGGTCTTTATGCAACCGGTAAGATAAATAGAGTAAAGTTAATTCATATATACCCCAAGTTGCGTGTTATATGACGCACAAGCCGGGTAATTTACGCTATGAGAGAGGGTTAACAACCTATCAATCAGCTCCTTATTCGTTTTACCTGAAAAATGGCGTTAGAGCATCTAAAAAGTGACTGGTGGGCAGTGTTTTTGGGCTGAAACCAGCAGCCTGAGCCATGGTGAATCCATGGCTAACAGATAGCCGAAAGCGATTAATGAGCTAATAATCAGTTCACTAGAAAAAATGAGCGACAATAGGGGTTCTTTGGCTTTGAAATACCCCTTGAAGACAGTTATTAGGGAATACAATTGGCACCCGAGCGGTGCCTGGAACTACCGCTTTTTAACCCCCGGGGTTGTTGGCTGTTTTTAACCTACCCCCGAGGTGAGATTAGCTGTTCAGGTTTTTCAGTAAGCCGCAATTAGGCTTTCCGCCGGAATGTGAAGAATTGAATGCAGTTTGCGAAAACGGCAACAAAAGGACTTGTGTTAGTAAGTGTGTTAGTAAATATTTCTAAAAGCAAAAAGCCAATTGCGAATAAAGACACAATTGGCTGAAATGAAACATTTTATATACGAGCGGGAAATGGGTCTCGAACCCACGGCCTGCAGCTTGGGAAGCTGCCGCTCTACCAACTGAGCTACTCCCGCTTAGTGCTGGTGTAACAAACATACAGCAAAATACCCGGTTTTGTCAAGTCATTCGCTGAGTGAACAAATTAATTCGATCGCGATTAACAAGGTAAATAGCGGTTTTCGCTTTCTTTGGTTTAAAAGCCTATTTGCATGACATCAACTCCTACGCACAAACCCTTTATATCTGCTTCCGAATTCCCGGCCGAGTTTACGATGAAAGCCATCATCACGGGTGCGGTATTCGGGGTACTTTTCGGGGCCGCTACCGTTTATCTTTCCCTTAAAGCGGGACTGTCGGTATCGGCTTCCATCCCCATTGCGGTGCTGGCCATCTCACTGGGCCGACGGTTTCTCAATACAACCATTCTCGAAAATAACATCATCCAGACAACCGGTTCGGCGGGAGAGAGCATTGCATCGGGCGTCGTGTTTACGATGCCCGGTTTCCTGTTCCTGACGAACGGTACCGGCGCCGAGTTTTTCAATTACTGGACAATTTTGACCTTATCGATTCTGGGAGGCTTAGTCGGTACGCTCATGATGATTCCGCTACGTCGGTCGTTGATTGTGCAGGAACACGGTACGTTACCCTACCCCGAAGGTACGGCCTGCGCATCGGTGCTGATTGCCGGAGAGAAAGGGGGCAACTTCGCCAAGACTGCCTACCAGGGACTCGGCATTGCCCTGCTTTACGCCTTACTTCAGAAGGTGCTGCACGTCATTGCGGAGGTACCCGTCTGGGCAACCAGACAAACCAACCGCTATTTTCCGTCAGCGCAGGTATCCGGCGAAATTACTCCTGAATATTTGGGTGTCGGCTACATCATTGGTTTTCGCATTTCGGCCGTGCTGGTTGGCGGGGGAATTCTGGCGTGGCTAGGTATCATTCCGCTTCTGGCTTCGGTTGTACCGGGCGATACGATTGCGCTTCAACTTCAAAAGCTTGGCTACTTAGATAATTTACAAACGGCCGGCGGACCCGGTGGCTGGAACCCGCAGACGCACACGTTTGCAGATACAGCAGCCGCCATCTATCGGGCGTATATCCGACAAATTGGGGCTGGGGCCGTTACAGCGGGCGGGTTTATGACCTTGATTAAAACGATTCCGACCATTGTGTCGTCGTTCCGACAAAGCTTCAGCCGCTCGTCGCTGACGGCGATTGACGCCGAAACCCAACTGAGTGAGTCGAGCCAAACGGCCCGTACCGAACAGGATTTGAGCGTCCGGGTAGTCATTATTGGCAGCGCGGTGTTGGTGGGCTTAATGGTGTTGCTGCCGCAAATTCCCGGCGATTCGTTATTGACCAAACTATTAATTGCCATTCTGGTCATTGTGTTCGGTTTCTTCTTCGTAACGGTTGCCAGCCGCATTGTAGGGTTGATTGGATCAAGTTCGTCGCCCGTGTCGGGCATGACCATTGCCACTATCATGGGAACAGCGCTTGTTTTCATCGGCTTTGGATTGACGGGTAAAGCCTATGAGCCCGCCGTGCTGGTGGTGGGAAGCATGATTTGTGTAGCGGCTGCCAATGCCGGTGCTACGTCGCAGGACCTGAAAACGGGCTATCTCATTGGCGCTACCCCCCGCTATCAGCAGATTGCCTTGTTCATTGGCGTTATCGTTTCTTCATTGGTCGTCGGCGCTACGGTAAAAATCCTTGACACCCCCACTCCCGATCTGGTAGCGCAGGGCATCACCCACGCCATCGGTTCTGATAAGTTTCCGGCCCCGCAGGGTACCTTAATGGCAACGCTCATTAAAGGCTTATTATCGTTTAACCTCGACTGGCAGTTTGTGCTGGTCGGCGCGTTTATTGCCTTTGTGTTTGAGCTGGTTGGCGTTAGCGCGCTGGCCTTTGCGGTTGGGCTTTACTTACCTCTTTCGACGACCTTACCTATTTTTATGGGTGGTTTGGTTAAAGCCATTGCCGACCGTACGGCCAAACGCCGGGGTATTGTTGAAGAAGATGCGGACCTGGGAAAAGGGAATCTGTTTGCAACGGGTCTCGTGGCGGGGGGAGCACTGGCCGGGGTCGCCGTTGCCTTATTGTCGGTCAATGAATCGGTTTATAACGGCCTAACTGCTCTGACTCTGGAGCCTGCTCTGGCAAGCGCCCTGGGCGAAGGCGGGTACGAGTTGCTGGGCGCTTTAGCGTTTGCTACGCTGGCCGGTATGCTCTGGCGAATCGCCACAAAGCGCTGATCTTACTTTTCTTGTTCTGAGCTTAAACGGCCAGTCGCCATAGCTGTGACTGGCCGTTTACTTATTAGCGCCGTCATACACAACCGGTTAGTAAGTCTATTGGCGATACTAGGTGTAGCAGGTATTATTTAGCACGCATAAAGATTAAGCCCGTCCACCGCTATGCTTACGTCGCTCTCGACTTTTCTGTATCGAATTGCTTCCTGGAAAACCTTATTGGTAGCTGTATTACTTTACGTACCGTTTCCGGCCTATATCCTGAGAACTCTGGAAGCCAACATGAACGCCCTGGCGGGTCGAATCCTCGGACCAATCGACTTATTGATTGGCTATGATCCAGCCAAGATTCAGCAGATGGTGGCTGCGTATGGCCCGGAAGGCCGGGCCATTTATGCACAAGGTGAGCTAACGGCCGACATCGCCTATCCGCTTATTTACACGCTGCTGTTCTGCCTTGTTTTGTCGCTTCTTTTCCAAAATCGGCTGTACACACCCTTTCGTCTTGTTAACGTAGTGCCCCTTGGCGCGCTGCTGTTCGATCTGTTTGAAAACGGCTGCATTGTCTATTTGCTGAAAGCCTATCCAACCTCATCCGACCTGATTGCTTCGTTGTGTTCGGTATTTACCAACCTGAAATGGGCGGCATTCCTGCTTATATTTGGCTTAACCGTCTACGGATTGGTGCGATTAGCGCTGCCGAGACGACAGGGTATTTTGAAGCAAGGCTAAGAGCTGGTTCATTACAATGTGGTTGCGAGTTACTCAATCACCGCGCCTGGCCTGCTTTCTTGAGTAAGTCAACCACGCGCCCGACGGGCAACCGTTCCACCTGATGGCCCTGATCACCGGTCATGGTCTGGGCCGCGAACAGCGAATTAATAATAGCCTCCTCCGTAGCTTCAATGGCGGCCATAAACAGTGGCGATACGTTATCGTTTCGTAACAGCTTAACCTCCTCGAATGCGCTGGCGGTTTCGTGCGGTATGCGATACGCCGTCGAGACAGCAATGACGTAGTCGCCACTACCATTTGAGGCAATACCACCCGTTTGCGCTAGTCCCATGAATGCCCGCTTCGCCAGCCGTTTCAGGTTTCGAGCGTCGAGGGGTGCATCGGTAATTACGACCATCATGCAGGAGCCGTCCAGCTTTTCCTTGAACGAATAACGGCCTAACGCGACGCCTACGGGTACGCCCGCAATTTGCAGTACGCCCCCAAAATTGGTCTGCACCAACGCACCAACGGTGTAGCCGCCCAGGGATACGGGTAACTTGCGCGAGGCCGTACCAATGCCGCCCTTAAACCCGAAACAAACGGTTCCGGTACCCGCTCCAACGTTTCCTTCGTCAACCGGGCCAGCTTTTGCCTGCCGGATTGCGTCGAGTACGTGTTGTTTCGTTACGTGTCGTCCGCGAATGTCATTTAGATACCCGTCGTTCGTTTCGCCAACAACCGGATTTACGGAGCGCACCTGTTCATTGCCTCGCTGCGCTAACGTGTAATCGATGAGCGCATCGGCCGCCGTGGGTAAACTCAATGTATTGGTCAGCACAATTGGCGTTTCCAGGGTTCCCAGTTCCTCGACCTGACTATAGCCCGACAGCTTACCGAAGCCATTGCCGATATAAATAGCCGCCGGACTTTTCTGCTGAAACAAATTTCCGTCGTGCGCTAAAATCGCTGTAACTCCCGTCCGAACAGTTTGCCCTTGCTGAAGAGTGACCTGCCCTACCCGCACACTTGGCACATCGGTAATGGCGTTATGCTGACCAGTAGGTAACACACCAAGTTGAACGCCATAGTCACGCGGACGTTTTGGCGACTGGGCCTCCGACGTATAAGCAATTACTAGTGATAGAGCAACTAGAACAATACGTATTACCAATCCCATCCGCGTTGTAAGTTCTACTGGTTCCTGGCCAAATTACGGTATAACGTCTAAACTTTTGCCTAAAGGGCTTCTTGCTTTCCTTGCCTTAACTCCTTAAACACAAACAGGGCTCTGCGGCTTACCGTGCTAGTAACAATTGGCTTATGCCTCATCCATAATGCACGTTAATTATTAACCTCACACTACTTTGCTTCGCCGGATACGGGAATTAACCGGGCGGATAAGTCGGGGTTTTTCATGTCTTTGTCGAGCGGAAACATAGGCCGGATGATACGCTTGTATGGCAAGCGGGCCAAATCCTGATCGACACCGCCGGGCGTCAGCGCCATAATCCAGTCGGCGCGCATGGCATACAGCTCAGGTTCGAGGTAACCGATTTTCACAACCACAATATCGGACTGGCGGGGCTTCAGACCTAGGCGGGTAAAGTCCGCTTCCTTATGGTAGGGCTTACGCTTCTGCGTAACGATAACGTGTACACTGCCCACTTTCACCACAACCTCTACTTCCGCATCTTTGTCACCCTTCACAATTGACTCCACCGTGCCTTTGAGGGGAACGGGTGGCGCAAACCGCGCATCGACATTGGCGCCTGCCTTACCTTCTACCTTGCCCCCCACGCCAGCCGCTATCGCCTTTTTTACCAACTCGGGGTCAGGGATAGACGCGTAAATCAACGACGGGCCGTTTTCTTTCTGAAACCCCGGCCGGGCCAGTATCTGCGTGAGTGTCCAGGTTACATCACCAGCGCCCCCGGCGGTTGGGTTATCGCCTGTGTCGCTGATAAAGAACGGATGCTTTGGGCTCGCTAAAGCTTTGGCCAGACACTGCTCCAACGTACCGGTTGGGGCCACGAAATCGAACTTAAAGCGGGCGTTCCAGAAATCGTTGGCCAGCTTTTCGGCCGCCTGCGTCACTTTGGTTTTATCATCGCCGGTTACCATCACAGCCGCGTGATTGCGCGGTTCGTCGGCCCAGGCATACCCGATCCATATACCCGCATCGACAATGCCTTCCTGATGATCCGCAATCGGGGCTACTGCCTGATACAGGGTTTTGCCCGGCTCGATACGGGTACTGGTTTGTTCGCCCGGCAGCAGAATGGGGATAGCGACCAACGCTTTGTAAGCGGGTTTACCTTTCCCGCTTTTGATGCGCTCCAGCAAATTAACGACGGCCCGTTCCTTGGTTTGCATGGCATCTTCGTGGGGGGCCATCCGGTAACAGGTCATCAGATCGGTGTTCTGCGCCAACCGCGGTGATACGTTGCCGTGCAGATCCATGGAGGTGGAAACAAGCGTTTTATAACCGATTACCTGCCTGATTCGAGTGATTAAGTCGCCTTCGGGGTCGTCGAGCCCCTTGACGCTCATTGCGCCGTGGATGTCGAAGTACAAGCCATCATAAGGACCGTATTTCCGAAGCGTATCCATCATTTTGTTGACCAGCGACTCATAAGCTTCGCGGGTGACGGCTCCTCCTGGCAGCGATTTGCCCACAACAGCCGGAAGCCAGATCGCCTGTTTGCGTAAGGGAGACACCGGCATCATAAACGGATACGCGTTGAAGACTTCACCGCTATACCGAGCGTGGAAGGCGTCTTCGTGCGTAACAGCCGGCGAGAACGTACTCGATTCAATACCGAGTCCCGCAATAGCGATTCGTGGTAAGTTGGTTCGGTTAGCCGTATTTGGCGATTGGGCAGATACCCAGCCGGTAAAAGCGAAGCAGGCAGTAAGCCCCAGGAACAGGTGTTTCATGCGGCCAAGTTAACGTATTGACAAACGCAAGCAAGCCTCTACCAAGCGTTCTCCTTACGGAAGCTTAGTAGAGGCCATTAACTCAACCTCTAACCGTTCCAGACAAGCCTTCCGGCAGAGAGCCCGGTTACTTAGCCTCAACCAAAGCCGATGGCTGGCGCTGAATCAGTTTGAGCGTGTACTCCATGACCGGGTCACGGTGATTGAGAATATCATTGATAGTCAAGACAACGGCATGATCGGGTATGATCCCCTGCCCTTCCCGGATGTCCGCTGGTACGTTGGCCATATTAAAACCGAACGTACCGATACCGAGGTCAATTTTAGAGTTCGGCAACTGGGTGATCGTGAAGATACCGCTGCTGTTGACTTTGTAGCCACCACCCGACTCCTGCCCTACGAACGTAGCGCGTTTATCGGCATGGACGCGGGCGGCAAATTCGGTCGTTACCGAAAAACTATTTCCGTTGAGCAAGACGTATACCTTACCCCGAAATGCATCGCGATTAGGTTTCTTCGTTTTTAAGCCAGGCAGCATGGTCATGATGTAGCCATTATCACGTTTCTTCACCGCCAGCCATTTCAGCTTCTTGTACAGATTCGAGGTCCAGGCGGGAAACGAGAATTTCTTTTTCTGGCGCACACTGATGTGATCGTAGTAGCGAAAGGGTTTTTCGGCCAGGTACGTGTAGAGTTCAACGCCCCAAGATTCCTCACCACCTTCGTTGTCACGTAGGTCTAGTACGAGGTTTCGTACACTTTTTTCTTTCAATTCCCGAAAGGCTTCTTTCAGGAACTTGTGAAAGTCCTGCTCTTTTTTGTCGCTCCAGAATCGCTCGATCGTCATCACCGCCGTCTGATTGTCGGTATAGATCAGTCGAAAAGGTTTTTGATTGACGGGCTTATGGGTTTCAACGTACTGTTTGATCGTTGTTTCCGTTACGGGCGATAGCACGACTGTTTTTTCTTCATGGCCAGCCTTGTAGACAACCTCAAACCGATCCGGAGCACCGACGAACGTAGCGTAGTAGCCAGAAAAGTATCGGTTCAAATCCTCGTATTTGCCGCCAATCCGGTCGCCGTCGGCAAACGTCATGTTGGGTAGCAGCTTCTGAATAATACTAGCCATCGGCTGGCCGTTAATTGAAATTACTTCGGCTCCGTTGGCTATGGTACCGGCTCCGTAGTTATCTACCACCCAGGCTTTGCTGTTCAGAAAATACAGTTTCAGCGGAAATAGCTTATCCGTCGAAAATGGATAATGCTCATCGCGGCCGGAAACGATCCACTTAATGTGACCATCTCGCAGGGCGGTCAGCAATGGCACCATCGTTACGTAAAACTCGTGCTGCGTCATGGAACGGTTTAATTGAGCCGAAGTAGCCGCGAAAAGCGAATCAAATTTCGGCTTAGGTGTATAGCGGTACATCTCGGGATGAACCTCATTCAAAGCCGTCCGGAAGCGGGCAAAATCGGTTTGGAGTTGCTCGGGCGTCAGGGTCTGAGCGACAAGGCGTACGCTTAGGAGTATACAGAGGAAGGTGGTGCCTAACAGCGTTTTCATAGGTTGTTATTTCTTAATTGAGCTGAGCAAAACTGGCCGAAAAAAGCCGCTGCCAAAATGGAGCGGCTACTCAACAGTCGGAATTTAGCGCCAGGGTGTCTGTTTCATTCACCCAACCAAAGCTTGAACTCCCCCGCTTTCTCCCGGCTGATAATGACTTCCTCCTCAAAAGCCGGGCAGAGATTCACCTTTAGTTTGCTGTTGAAGTACAGATGCGCTTTGTCGATCGCCCGTAATTCGGCAATGATCTGCCGGTTGAGCCGGAAAAAACGCCGGGGGTCAAGCATGTGCACCAGTTCGTCCAGGGTATAATCAATGAGCCATTCGTGACCATCACGGGTTTTGAGAAACGCCATTTTGTTACGTGAAAAAATATAAGCGACCTCTTCAATACTGATCGAGAACAAGCGCTGCCCCTGCTTGATCATGAATCGATCGCGGAACGTAGCAGCTGGGCGAGTAGCTTCACCGAAGGAGTCCGGCGCCGGTTGTACAGTCCGTAACTGCCCAAGCAGGTTCGCCAATGAGGACTCGAAGGTACTCGTCACCGCCAGTCCAGCCTGATCGACAAGCACTTGTTTGAGGGCGTTTAACTTGGCTAACGCCTGCCGCAAATCGTCTTCTTTGACGGGCTTTAGCAGATAGTCGATGCTATTTACCTTAAACGCCCGAATGGCGTATTCATCGTAGGCCGTCGTAAAAATGACCGGGCTTTTCACCGGCACCTGATTAAAAATCTCAAAGCTCTGCCCGTCGGCCAGTTCAATATCCATGAAGATCAGATCGGGCTGTGGGTTGCTTCGCAGCCAGTCGACCGATTCGTCAACGCTGACGGTCATGCCGACAACATTGGCGGTTGGCTCTACGTCGATGAGTAGTCGCTGAAGCTTACGGGCGGTCAGTTCTTCGTCTTCAATGATGAGAATAGTCATAGTGGGTTTCTTGAATGAGGGGAACCATCACCTGAAAACAGTCGTCCGTTTGTTTTACCAACACATCGGGCTGACCCAGCAGACGGTATTTGGCCGTGATATTAGCCAGTCCAGTCTGATTCGAGGGCACCAGATTCGTCTTTTTTCGGACCGTATTCAGCACAAACAGATTACTCGCTTCGTCAGAATAGATTCGGATCACAAGCGGCTTGTTCGGTAGGGCCGCATTGTGTTTTACGGCGTTTTCAACCAGTAGCTGCAAGGTCAACGGCGGAATCATAAATGAGAGATAGCGTTCGTCAATCGATAGGTCTAGCTCGACACTCCGGCCAAAGCGCATTTGCAGCAAATGAAAATACGCCCGGACAAACTGGAGTTCATTCGCCAGCGTGGTCAGCAACTGTTCGTTGGTTTGCAGGACGTAGCGGTATACCGAGGCCAGTTCTTCGATAAAGCGCTCAGCCTGTTTAGGGTTCTCGGCCACCAGCGATGACAACGTACTGAGGCTGTTAAACAAAAAGTGCGGGTTTATCTGGGACTTTAGTGAATCGAGCTGGCTTTGCAGCGCTTCCTTTTTGAGCCGCTCAGCCTCGTGATAGGTCGACCACCACTGGTGGTACAAATATTTGGCTTCGTAAATAGCCGCCATCGGCACGGTGAACAGAAACGGAATCAACGTATTGACCCAATAGGACCGTTCGGAGATCGGGTAGCCCCAAAACAGCGTTACGTCGTAGAGGTACATGATACCAACTCGCTGAACCACCGTAACGCCCAGGAACCAGACAACCTGCTCCAGAATGCGGGGGGTAGTTTGGTTGAGTCTGGGGTAGTGCCGACGCGCCCGAATGATACCTAGCCGAACTGCCTCCCAAAGCAGCACGCACTCGACCAGGCTCACGAGCAGGGCTACCCAACGACTGATGTGGTTAACGTCGTTGCTGGGCTGGTAGAAGATATAATTGGAGACAATCGAGATGAGCGGTACGCCCACCAGTCGCATCCAGCGATCGTTTAGGTTTTCCATCAGAGAGTAAATGTGTTAAAAAAGCGGCTGACGCGAAAGCGCAGGGCTACCGAAGTGTCGGAAAGGACTGCTTAAGTGTCGGAAGTTCAACATACAGGCGTAAATAGCGGTAACTTAACCTAACTGCTGTCTTTTGCTGAAAACAAGACACCCTTTTAGCCCTATGTTACGTCTCGCTACACTGAATGCTGGCATCCGTTTAGGCATAGTCCTCTTCGCGACCAGTTTGCAGGTAATGGCTCAGGCACCTCAGCGCCAGCCAACGCCTAACGATACACTCAAATCTCCGAACGTACTGGCCGACAACCGGGTCGCCATTCGCCTGTATGCGCCCAAAGCCAGCGAAGTAACCGTCTCCGGTGATTTTCTGGGGCAGCCCAAACCACTTAATCTGACCAAAGATGCGCAGGGCGTATGGTCGGTGGTGGTTGGCCCACTCAAGCCAGACTATTACAGCTACACGCTGATGGTCGACGGAGTACGGACGATGGACCCCAAGAATCCGTCTGTCAAGCAAGGCATCAGCAGCCTGGAGAATATGATGGCGGTGGTAGGCAAGGAGACCGCTTTTGAGGATAATCAGCCCGTTCCACATGGCGAAGTGCGGCAAGTCTGGTACCAGTCCAACTCGCTGGGTATGCCCCGCCGGATGCATGTGTACACCCCACCGGGTTACGAGCAGGGCAAGGCGAAGTATCCGGTTTTTTACCTGCTCCACGGCGGGGGTGACGATGACTCAGGCTGGAACACCATTGGTCGGGCCAGTTTTATACTGGATAACCTGATTGCCGCTGGCAAAGCCAAGCCTATGATTGTGGTCATGCCGAACGGCAGTATGCCCTTGCCGCCTTCATCTGGTATGGCCGATTTTGCCAAAATGCTCCCTAAAATGCAGGAAATGTTTGCCAACGAGCTGACCAAAGACGTAATGCCTCACGTAGAAAAGAGCTATCGAGTCTTAACCGGAGCCAGCAATCGGGCGCTGGCGGGCCTGTCGATGGGCGGCATCCAAACACTAAACGTGAGCCTGTCGCGTCCTGAGCTGTTCAATTATATAGGGGTATTTAGTTCTGGCTTTTTCGGCGGTTCCATCAGCGAAGCCGAAAATCAATATACCAAAGCCTTACAAGACCCTAATTTCAACAAGAACAAAAAGGTATTCCTGTTCGAAATCGGTAAAGATGATTTCCTGATGGAGCCCTGCAAGCAAACCATGGCCTTACTCGACAAGCATAACATCAAATACCAATATAAGGAAACGGACGGGGGCCACACCTGGATCAACTGGCGGCATTACCTGAACGAGTATACACCCTTGCTGTTTCAGTAAAGCCTGTCCCGTACGAATCAGTAGGTAAACGATGAATCGGCTACGTAATAAATCAGCTTTGTCCGTCAGGATGGTTATCGTTTACCTACTACTGGTGCTTATTCGGAGTACTAGTCTTGGCCAGGATGGTTTTGTCGGCGAAAGTCCAAAGCTGGCGTATTGGCAAATTGGCCACAAACGAGAGGTTGTCATTATGTTGCATGGTGGTCCAGCCGCCCAGCACGAATATCTACGCCCGGAATTTGATGGATCACGTAAAGCAGCAACGGTAATTTATTGCGATCAACGAGGTTGCGGCAGGAGTGAGCGGGCAAGCAGTTATGAATGGCGTCATCATGTCAACGATCTGCACCGATTGATTCAATCATTGGCACCTACGAAAAAAGTATATCTGGCAGGTTCTTCGTGGGGCAGTACGCTGGCTATGATGTATGCGTATAAGCATCCTGAACATGTCAAGGGGTTGATTTTAACGGGTACGTATCCGTGGGAAGGCAAAGGATTGACTGGCTACCAATATCAACTACACATGAGAAGCTTCTACAATACCGACATCTTTGTTCACAAGAAAGATTTTTACGAACACCGGATTACTTGGGCCAGAAGGAAAGCCCGACCAGACACGTCTACCATAAGTAAGACAGTAGAAATTTATGGCGGTCCTGCATTTGGCCAGACAAGACTCAGTTTTGCCAGTGCTCCTGTTCTTGACAGCTTACGAAAGATCAGGGTGCCGACATTGATCTTCAACGGAACCAGGCAATGTGAGATAACCGACTGGGGCCACCGCTACGTTGAAATCTCACCCAACGCAACGCTTCATACCATTAACGGAGCCTGTCACGATCCCTGGCTGAGCAATCCAGACGTATTTTTTACGACGTGCAACCGGTTTATCGAGGTGACTAGAAAGAACTGATTGGTCCCTTACAACTAGGATTTGCGTGACAACCATTCCTAAATTTTGCTATTCCACTTTCAGAAGCATTCGGCATTCTTGACCTACACTAATCAGCGTTAAAGCCTGGTAAGTAACCAGCAAAAAAGCTGTCTGCCGGGATTAGTTACGTTCGGGAGAGCAATCGACTCTTGTTAATACGTATTGATACCCCTGCTCTGGGTTTGCCAGTACCCACTTACCCTGTTTTTCAATGCGTTCACCTTCGCGCCACGTTATAGAATCACCTTTCATGGTGAACAGAACCTCATAAGGCTGCGTAACCCCCTCGCCCGAGCGTTGCCAATTGGCTTGTATCTGACCATTTGTCAGCGTACCACTAATGGGACCAACCGCGCGATCTTTCTCGAACGGCAATATCGACAACTCACCCGTTACAGTTGAGTCATTGATGGTTAAATGAAGCACGGTTGTATCGCGGCCAACGACCTGACGAAAGCAAGCCGTACGGGAGGCAGTTGTCGTTGTAACGGAGTCAGTGGATGATGTTGTTTCAGAGGGCCGTTTGCCACAAGCCGCCAGGCCAATCAACAAGGTTACACAGGAGAGAGTAAGTCGCATAAGACAGAATGGAATTAGTTCTGTAAAAGTACCAGTAAACACAAACGGCCGACCACCATTTTATACAATAGCAGTCGGCCGTTTGTTCATCTACCCAAAGGGCAGGTTTATTCGTCTTCAGTAGTAGCTTCCCGATTGGGTTCGGGTTTACCGTACTCGCCGTGGTAAGGCGTGCCAGTCGTTACCTGACCACCGCTGGTCCATAAGCCACCTCCGCGTTCACCGTTGTTTTTAGTATTTTCACCACTGGGGCCGTCTTTCGGTACGCTCCGGTTTTCGTCGTTCTCCATACCCGAGTGCCCGAGACCTGGTTTATCAACTACGGTAGCCACCTGATCATCCGGCTTTTCGGCTCCAGACTTGTTTGCTTCGTTTTCCATGGTTGAGCTGGTTTATTACGTTCGCATTCGGGCTCGCGTTAGGTAGCCCATCGTTGTATCGTTAACCCACTAGCCAAGTCGAATGTTTACGCTGGTAAGTCTGCGACAGAGGTCGCCCTGGTTGCGCCCAATCGATAACTATAAATCGCCCAGCGGCTCGTAGAACGACAGCCGGTTCTGCAGTTGAGTTATCTGGTGCTGTAACAACTCAATCCGCTTCAGGAGGTCACTCACCACATCCAGATCGTCGGCATGAATAGCCAGGTCCTGATGCAGACGTACCAGTTTCTCTAGCCCGGGCAACTCGTCGGGCTGAACGTAAGCCACCTGCTCGACCATTATGACTTGAATGAGTCCACGCTGCGCTAACACGTCGACAAACGTAACATCAACCTGATGATACACACAAAACTCGCTGACGGAGATTAAAGAGTTCGTTTGCATAGGATTCAAAGGCTGGCTAGTTTCCGGAATAGGTCTTTCTGTTCGTCGGTCAGGCTGGTCGGCAACTTTACCTGCCATTGCACGTATAAATCACCGAACGCCCCTTCCTGTTTGTAAACGGGAAATCCTTTGCCTTTCAATCGCACTTTGGTGCCGTTCTGCGTTTCGGGCGGTACGGTCACCTTCACCCGGCCATCCAGCGTGTCAATAACTTTCTCACCCCCTAACACCGCCGTATACAGATCAATTTCTTCATCCACGTAGAGGTCGTCGCCCCTGCGCTTGTATCGACTGTCATCGGCAATGACGAACGTAATGTACAAATCGCCGGCAGGGCCACCGTTTACACCCGGACCGCCGTATCCAGCCAGCTTGATTTTCTGACCGTTCTCAACACCCGCCTTTACGGTTATGCTTATCGTCTTACCATCAATGCTCAGCGTTTGTTTGTGCGTTTTGTAGGCGTCGCGCAAGTTTAGATGCAGTTCGGCCTGGTAATCCTGCCCCCGGAATAGGGCTTCGCGCCGACCCGTCCGAGGCCCTCCTTCCTGCCCAAACATGGACGACAGAAAATCTGAAAAATCAGCTCCGCCGAAGCCTTCCGAAAAATTATAATCGCCCGTTGTCCCCTGCGAGTACTGACGACGTTGCTGTTGTTGCTGCCGAGCTTGTTCGAACTGCTCGGCATGCTGCCAGTCTTTGCCGTACTGGTCGTACTTCTTCCGTTTCTCCGGATCGCTGAGCACTTCGTTCGCTTCATTAATCTCCTGAAACTTCTTGTTAGCCTCAGCGTCGTTCGGATTCAGATCGGGGTGGTGCTTGCGGGCCAGTTTACGATACGCCTTTCGGATGTCTTCGTCAGACGCATTTTTTGGAACACCCAGCACACTGTAGTAATCAACAAAGTCCATAGTGGTAAAAAAAAGCGTGTAGCAGCCACTTCCATAAACGAGCAACCCGATAAGAAGGTTGCCGACGTTCACTTCGCGGCTTTGGGTTAAACAACAGCACCACCTACGCCATCCGGTTATAAACCGTCAGATTGCTCCTTTCAGGATTAGACATCTTACTAGAAACAAATTTTTACCTGATTTTAGCGCATGAAAAACGGCTTACTTATCCTTGCTCTTTTCTGCTTAACACTTGCCGCTCAGGCTCAAACGGCGTCGAAAACCGGCAGTTTAGCCGACATCAGTTTCGTTGAAGGACACTGGCAGGGCACCTTCAACGGTGGGCCAATTGAAGCGACCTGGATGGCTCCGGCAGGTAATAATGCCGCCGGGTTTATCCGAATGATGAAAGACAGCAAAGTCACCATGTACGAAATCCTGGTGTATGAGCAAACTGAGCAGGGGCCCGTCTCGATGGTGAAACACTTTAAGCCCGGCCTGATTGGGCAGGAAGAAAAAGACAAGTCGGATCGGTACCGGTTTATCTCCGCCGAAAAAGATCGGGCGCTGTTCGAAAAAGAAGACGGTTCGATTCGTATTATTTATGAAAAACGCGGCAAAGACCAGCTAGCGATCCAGCGGGGCCAACCGAAAGACGGTCAATGGGCATTCAGCGATCTGTTTGTCTTCAACCGTGTTCGATAGCCTCCGCGTTACGTCGCCAGCAGGAAGCAAACGGTTTCTGCTGGCGACGTATCGCGGGCAGCCAGTTTGTTCGGTCCGATACGTTCAGCCTACGAACGTAACCAGTTATACGTTACAATGACGCCGTAGGCAAACACAATATGGGCTACAAACAGGCTCACTAAATAAGACTTCAACTGAATGGCGGGGGGCTTTGGATGCAGTGCAAAAAAGCTGTACCAGAACACGATAGCGACAAACCCGCTTCCAATGCCAAACCAGATTCCCGATTGACTATCGGGCTGGCCAATATCCAGAGACCAGAGAAGATAATAAGCCAGGGCAAAGGCAATACCGATGGCATAATGCGCCAGGATGCCCACCGTAATTGCTCGCTTACTATCCGAAAGCTTTCCATCGGGCGACGTCTCGAACGTTAGCATCGTACCTAAGATCTTGGTTACTTTCATGACCCGCTCGGTAAAGAAGGTCATGATGTACATGAACAGCGTCATCAGGGCGGTTCCGGCTACACCGGCGATAACGATCTCTAACAGCTTCATAGCCTGCGCTTTTAAGGTTGGTGGTTAGTAGGGAGTAATGCAGTATAAACTAAATTTAGCGCGAATCGCTACAATCTGTTCGTCTATGGCACCCTACACAATCCCCGCACAGACCCGCATTGGTCACGTTCACCTCAAAGTAGCCGACCTTGACCGCGCGCTGGCTTTTTACTGCGATTTGCTGGGCTTTTCTCTGATAACCACCTACGGCAAAGAGGCCGCTTTCATTTCGGCGGGTGGGTATCATCACCACATTGGCCTCAATACGTGGTACAGCAAAGGTGGCCCACCCGCTCCGGTTCATAGCGCAGGGCTGTTTCACACCGCTATCCTATATCCGACACGCCGGGACCTGGCCGTTGCCTTTCAGCAGTTGATTGATGCCCAATACCCCATCACGGGCGCTTCTGACCACGGTGTATCGGAGGCCCTGTACCTGAATGATCCGGATCAAAATGGGGTAGAGCTGTATTGGGATCGTCCGATGGATCAGTGGCCGCACAAACCCGACGGGTCTATTGAGATGTACACGCACCGACTGGACCTGAACGATCTGCTTATGGAGATAACTAAGCAGGGATAACGAAGGCGTTTCGGCGGTTTCCGTCGCGTACAGAGATTTACTTTTACTAGGCATCTCTACTTTAAAGCCTGATGTTACGTTCAGTTGTCGGCTATTTGCAGAGAATTTAGCTAAATTACCCATGCTTTCCTGCTTTCGTTTTATTTTTGCTTAAAAACCTACAATCTTACATGGAGACGCAATCAACCACCACTTCATATCCATGGCGACGCTTTTACCCGAAAGAAGTGCCGTATGAAATAAACGCCGATGCTTATCCGTCACTCGCTGCAATGATGGAGGAGGGTTTTCAGAAGTTTGCGGACCGACCCGCTTACGCGTGCATGGGTAAGCAACTGACCTTTACCGAAATTGATAAACTGTCGCAACAGTTTGCGTCCTTCCTGCAAAACGACTTAGGTCTTAAAAAAGGCGACCGGCTGGCTATTCAGATGCCAAATACGCTGCAGTATCCCGTAGCTATGTTTGGGGCTTTGCGGGCCGGGCTGATAGTTGTGAACACGAATCCGCTGTATACCCCCCGCGAAATGCTGCATCAGTTCAAGGATTCGGGCGCAACGGCTATTGTCATCCTGTCCAATTTCGCCAGTAATCTGGAAAAGATTCTGGATAAGACGGGTATTAAGCACGTAGTGGTTACGCAACTGGGCGATTTGCTGGGCTTCCCCAAAAAGCAGATTGTCAATGCGGTCGTTAAATACGTCAAGAAACTGGTGCCTGCGTACAAACTGCCCGGCGCTATTTCGTTCAATGATGCCTTAAGTCGGGGTAGTGGGCAACCCTTCCGGCCCGTCGCTATTAAAAATACGGACATGGCCTTTATTCAGTACACGGGTGGGACAACCGGCGTATCGAAAGGCGCAATGCTGACGCACCGCAACATTATCTCCAACGTAGAGTGCCAGCATTACTGGATGAAGCCGGGCGGTATCCCCGATGGCGAAGGAACAATTGTAGCCGCTTTACCTTTATACCACGTTTATGCCCTGACGACCAACGCACTGGCCGCCCTGAGAAGTGGTTCAATGAATCTGCTGATTACGAATCCCCGCGATCTGAATGCGTTTATCGACGACCTGAAAAAGTATAAGATTACCGCCTTCACCGGAGTCAATACGCTGTACAACGGCTTACTTAACCACGCACGTATTGGCGAGGTTGATTTTAGTCATCTGAAAGTAACGTCGGCCGGTGGCATGGCGTTGCAAACAGCGGTTGCCGAGCGCTGGGCAAAACTGACCGGGAACACCCCCTGCGAAGGGTATGGCCTTACGGAAACCTCACCGGTGCTTTGCTCTAACCCCGTCGATGGAACGGTGCGGGTAGGTTCCATTGGTATCCCCTGGCCAAGCACCGAAATGAAAATCATTCATGATGATGGTACCGATGCCGAAGTTGGCGAACCCGGCGAAATCGTGGCGCGTGGCCCTCAGGTCTTCCTGGGTTACTACAACCGCCCCGACGAAACCGCCAAATCCATGATCGGCGACTGGTTCAAAACGGGCGACGTGGGCGTAATGAACGAAGATGGCTTCTTCAAGATCGTTGACCGGAAAAAAGACATGATTCTGGTGTCGGGCTTCAACGTGTACCCGAACGAGATCGAAGACGTAGTAGCCCAGTGTCCCGGCGTGATGGAAGTAGCCTGCATTGGCGTTCCCGACGAAAAATCGACGGAGGTGGTGAAGATATTTGTCGTCAAAAAAGACCAGAGCTTAACCGAAGACTCGATCAAAGCGTACTGCCGGGAAAACCTGACTCCCTATAAAGTACCCCGCATCATCGAATTCCGGAACGAGCTGCCCAAGTCGAACGTGGGTAAAATCCTCCGCCGACCGCTGCGGGACGAAGAGATGGCAAAACTGAAAAAATAAGCCACAATGCACCGAAGCCCCGAACTAGAGATAGTTCGGGGCTTCGGTTTTGACGACAGGATTGGTTTGGTCAGGCAACGAGTTGCTCCATTGAAGGCACTTCGTCGAGCGTTGACAACTCCTGCTGAAACCCTTTCACCTGTTTGATGAACCGGCTTGCCTTCCGGCGGGACACCTCGACCCGATCGCCGTTCAACAAACTGACAGTCAATTGCTGCTGATCGGGATGGATACCCTTCAGGTAAAGAAGATTTATAATGTTCTTCTTGTGAGGCCGCACGAACACTTTAGCCGAAAGGCGGCTTTCCATCTTTTTCAGCGTAAGCGACACCATAAGCTGACTGCCGTCGTCGAAATGGAATACGGTGTAGTTCCCTTCGCCCTCCAGTCGTACAATGCGATGCATGGGCATCTTCTTGCGGTATCCCCAGAAAGGAAGTGTGAGGTCAGGCATAGCAAATTGGTCGGCAATCTGCTCTACGCGGGCATTCGTTAATGGCTTGGCCAGTAAAAGAGCCTTCATAAACTGAACATGTTAAGGTGTGAATAGATAACCTGTGCCCTACAAGAATAAGATTATTCATCTATCTTCATAGGTCAACAGTAGCAAGTTTACACAAAATTCAGAATCAAGCCGTTAGCTAACGTCATTTTTTTAATGACTAATTTCAGTTAGCCGCTCAGAGATCTGATGCTGGCTGTTCCGGAAGACATAAATCTCGCCTAACGAACTTATTGAAGCGCTTTAGCCTTTGACGCTAAACGGACTCGTACTCTTTTATCAGCATGGCAACCCTGCTCGATTTAGTCGGCAACACCCCTTTAGTTGAATTAAACCGACTTAATCCCAATCCCAACGTAACGCTTTACGGCAAACTTGAAGGTAACAACCCTGGTGGCAGCGTAAAAGACCGGGCCGCAGCCAGTATGATCCAGGGCGCTTTGGAACGGGGCGCAATCAAACCCGGTACCACACTCATCGAAGCCACCAGCGGCAACACCGGCATTGCGCTCGCCATGATCGCCCGGCTGTACGACATCCCAATCGAGTTGGTCATGCCCGAAAATGCAACGCGCGAACGAGTGCTAACCATGGAAGCGTTCGGGGCCAAAGTCATCCTGACGGAAACCATCGAAAGCGCCCGCGATTATGCCGACGCTCAGGTAGAGAAAGGCGGGTATCTGATGTTAAATCAGTTTGCGAACCCCGATAATTACGGAGCGCACTACCGCACAACGGGCCCCGAAATCTGGCGCGACACCAACGGACAGGTTACGCACTTTGTCTCGTCAATGGGCACTACGGGTACCATTATGGGTACGTCGCGGTATTTGAAAGAGCAGAATCCCAATGTGCAGATTGTAGGCTGCCAACCAACGGATGGCTCCTCCATTCCCGGTATTCGGAAATGGCCGGTCGAATATCTTCCCAAAATATTCGAGCCTGAACGCGTAGACCGTGTTATGGAAGTTTCCGAACAGGATGCCGTCACGATGACCCGTAAACTAGCAAACAGAGAAGGCGTTTTTGCGGGTATGAGCAGTGGCGGAGCAGTTCATGCAGCCGTGCAGCTTGCTCAGGAACTCGACTCGGGCGTCATCGTCTGCATTATCTGCGATCGGGGTGACCGGTACCTGTCGTCGGAATTATTCGGTTAATCAGCTTTCCGAGCAAACTCTGACCACGACGGTACGTCTGCTACCATTTACAGATTCACCCCAAACATAGCCGTGTTTTGGGTACCTTTGTGGTATGTATAAGCGTATTATCCTACCGCTATTATTCCGTTTTGACGCCGAAACGATTCACCATTTTGTGACGTCGCTGCTCAAGCTGGCTTTTGCCGTGCCGGGAATTTCGGCCATTTGCAGAAAACTCTACGTTGTTGAAGACCGCCGTTTAGAACGTACCGTTTTCGGTTTAACCTTTCCAAATCCGATTGGTATGGCGGCTGGGTTCGACAAAAATGCCGAACTGGTCAGCGAGTTGAGCGACCTGGGTTTCGGCTTCGTTGAGATTGGCACCGTCACCCCACGCCCGCAACCGGGAAATCCGCGCCCACGCCTGTTTCGTCTGAAAGCGGATGGTGGTCTCATTAACCGTATGGGATTCAATAATAAAGGCGTTGGTCCGGCCGCCGGTCGCCTGCGTGATTTTGCGAAAAACAAAGGCCAGCGAACGGTCATCATCGGCGGGAACATCGGCAAGAATAAAGATACACCCAACGAAAGCGCCCTGGACGATTACCTGATCAGCTTTCGGGAGTTGTTCGATGCCGTCGACTATTTCGTGGTTAATGTAAGCTCCCCCAATACGCCGGGTTTGCGCGACCTTCAGGAGCGGGAGCCGCTCACCCGGCTTTTAACCGCCCTGCAAACCGAGAACCGTCGTCAGCTAACGCCCAAACCGATTTTATTAAAAATTGCACCCGACCTGACGAATGGTCAGCTAGACGACATCATTGCTATTGTGGGTGAAACAGGCATCGCCGGTGTTATTGCCACCAACACAACCATTAGCCGGGCTAACCTTGTCACCGATTCGGCCGTTGTTGAGCAGATGGGCGCTGGGGGCGTTAGTGGCCGTCCGCTGCGGGAACGAGCCACCGAAGTTATCCGGTATTTGCACCAGCAGTCGAGGGGTGCGTTTCCAATTATTGGCGTGGGCGGTATCTTCTCGGCCGAAGACGCCCTTGAAAAGATCCAGGCCGGTGCCAGTCTGGTTCAGGTCTATACGAGCTTTATCTACGAAGGTCCAGCTCTGGCTAAACGTATCAATCAGGCGCTGTTGACCGATATAGCGCCCCAGGCGCTCCCCACAAATTCGTCTACTGATTTTGGCATCAGGGCGGTTGGTTAAGGTTGTTCAGTAATTCCATGCGTTTGTTCGCGGTTTTTCGTTAAAAAATGGGAAATTTACCCCTGCCGCTACAGCTTCATCTCAACGCATGGCCCAACCAACCACATCACCCCGCCAGAATACACTCCGACGCCCTACCGAACGTAACGAACCGCGCCCACCCCGACCGAATCGGAATAGCGCAACCGGCGGTCGGCTACGAACTCCTTCGTTCAACTGGGGAGCTGCGCTCGATCGATGGCTTACCGATCAGCGCTCAACGCTCACCTTCGGGGTGTTGCTTATGGGGCTGTCGATTGGTTTGCTCGTCGCCTTTGCCTCGTACCTAATCAATGGAGCAGCCGACCAGAGCGTGGTAGGTTCAGCCTTTTCTGAACCACTGGCCGAGTCGGGGACTGAAACCCGCAACTGGGTAGGCCTGGTTGGCGCGTATGTTGCGCACGTATTTGTTTTTCGCTGGTTTGGCGTAGGCGCCCTGGCTTTACCAATCATTGTGTTTCTGGCTGGTTTCAAGCTAACGTTTGGGCACGAACTGCTGCCGCTTAGCCGAACAACCACGGCGCTGCTGTTTACCGCCGTCTGGACTAGCCTTATGCTGGGCTACATTGTGCTCGTTACCAACTCCGCCGAAACCGCCAGTGTCTGGTGCGGAGGCATTGGCTACGAGCTTAACGTGGCGATGTATAGCTTGTTCGGCTGGGGAAATCTGGCCTTTATCGCTTTCCTACTTTTCTTTTTTATCGTCTATTTCTTTGACGTCAGGAGCCTGCGTATGCCGAGCTTCTCAACCGCTCCCCGGCCCCATTCCGAATCCCGCGTTGGTGATGCCCTGCAGACGTACGAAGAAACGGATGAAGCCGAAGATGTAGAAGAGTCGCCCCAAATGGCACCAGCCGTTCCGAACAGCCAGTTTATTACGCCTATTCTGACTACTGACTTAGAAGATGAGGAAGTAACGGATCCAGCGAATCCACCTGTTGATACAGCAGAAAAGCCGTTTCCGGAGATCATTGCCCAGACAACCGGCGTTACGTTAACGATCAAGAACCGCGAACCGCTGCCTGACTCTTCCGTCGATGAGGAGCTTAGTGCTACGCCCGCGCCAACGTTTGAGCCTGACCCGTTTGAAGACGATGATCTGGTGGCTATTCATGGCTTGTACGACCCTACGCTCGAATTACCTCAGTATTTGCCTCCGACGAACGAGCTGCTGACGGATTACCCAAACACCCGCAAGGCGCAGGTGTCGGACGATGAGTTGACGGCCAATAAAGAAAAGATCGAGAACACGTTACGTAACTTCGGGATCGAGATCGACTCCATTCAGGCGTCGATTGGCCCAACCGTTACGTTGTACGAGATTGTGCCGGCCAAGGGAGTCCGTATTTCCAAGATTAAAAGCCTCGAAGATGACATTGCCCTGAGTCTGGCCGCTCTTGGTATCCGGATTATCGCGCCGATGCCCGGAATGGGTACCATTGGGATCGAAGTACCTAACAAGAACCGTGAGATGGTATCGATGCGCTCGGTGATTACGAGCGACGTATTCTCGAACAGCAAATTCGATTTGCCGATCGTGCTGGGCAAGACGATTTCCAATGAGATTTACGTAGCTGATCTGGCGAAAATGCCGCACCTGCTCATGGCCGGAGCTACCGGACAGGGTAAATCCGTCGGCTTGAACGTACTGCTAACTTCGCTGATCTATAAAAAACACCCGTCACAGTTAAAGCTGGTGCTGGTCGACCCGAAAAAGGTGGAGCTGACCCTCTTCAACAAGCTGGAGCGGCATTTCCTGGCCAAGCTGCCCGACTCCGAAGAGCCGATCATTACCGATACGAAGAAGGTCGTAAATACGCTCAATTCGCTTTGTATCGAAATGGACAACCGGTATAACCTGCTCAAGGACGCCGGTTGCCGGAACATCAAGGAATACAACGCGAAGTTTGTAAAACGTCGGCTCAACCCCGAAAAAGGGCACCGGTTCCTGCCTTATATCGTCCTGATTATTGACGAGCTGGCCGATTTGATGATGACGGCCGGCAAAGAAGTCGAGCAACCCATTGCCCGGCTGGCTCAGTTAGCGCGGGCCATTGGCATTCACCTGGTCGTGGCTACGCAGCGCCCTTCGGTAAACGTCATTACAGGTCTGATCAAAGCCAACTTCCCGGCACGTTTGTCGTTTAAGGTAACCTCGAAAATTGACTCACGGACTATTCTGGATGCGGGCGGTGCCGAACAGCTCGTTGGCATGGGCGACATGCTTCTGTCCTCCAATTCCGACATTATTCGCCTACAGTGCCCTTTTGTTGATACGAATGAAATTGAAGAGCTTTGTGAGTTTGTCGGCAATCAGCGGGGGTACGACGACGCGTATGCCTTGCCCGAGTTCGTTGGCGATGATGGTGGACAGAGCGAGGATAAAGATGTCGACCTCGACAACCGCGACCCGATGTTCGATGAAGCGGCCCGTCTGATTGTGATTCATCAGCAGGGAAGCACATCGCTGATCCAGCGTAAGCTGAAACTTGGCTACAACCGTGCCGGGCGGCTCATTGACCAGTTGGAAGCGGCCAAAATCGTCGGTGCTTTTGAAGGCAGCAAAGCCCGCGACGTACTGGTTTCAGATTTACAGCTGCTGGAAGAGATGCTCAAACGATTAAAAGGTGAGTAGCCCACCCGGCCTTTCGCCCAGTTAAACCTTTGTCTTTACATTTTAGTCTAACCACTATACAAATCGCTTGACGAACAAGGGAATCAGACAGCTTGAATTTACGAGTAACCCATAAAATAATGAGAAAATTAGCGTGGATGCTGAGCCTGGCAATGATAATGACCTTACCTGCCGTGGCTCAGAAAGACAAACGTGCCCAGACGATTCTGGATGCGATGAGCAAGAAATATAAAGCCTTAAAATCCTATCAGGCCAGCTTCACCTATGCCAGCGTGGGCGGGGGTACCAAAGATTCGTACAAAGGCGATTTGACGGTAAAAGACAATAAATTTCGGTTGTTGTTAGGTGGTCAGGAAGTGTTTACGGACGGCAAAACGATGTCGACCTACATCAAAGAATCGAATGAGGTAAACGTTCAGGACTACGATGCCAACGCAAATGGCGAGTTGAATCCAACCCAGATTTACACCATCTACAAACGCGGATTTGATTACCGGTTTCTGAAAGAGCAAAAGCAGGGAGGTCGTACACTCGAAGTGATTGAACTAACGCCCAACCGGCCGAAGAGCCCGATCGCGACGGTTCAGATCTCGGTTGACAAAGCTGATAAATCCGTTCGCAACTGGCAGATTGTGAATAAAGACGGAAAACGCACGTCGTACACCATCACGAAATTCACGCCCAACGTTACGGTACCTGATACCTATTTCGTCTTCGACAAATCAAAATACCCTGGTGTTGAGGTCGTAGACCTTCGGTAACCGTTGACACCACAGGGCTGTGCGTGCAGGAGATGCTGGTCTGTTTCTCCTCACGCACAGCTCTGCGCATTTATACCTTCCCGCCGAAGGCCAGATCGCCCGCGTCGCCGAGGCCGGGCACAATGTAATAGTGATCGTTCAGGTAGTCGTCGATAGCACCTAACCAAAGGTGGCACTGCGGCAATCGCTGCTGAACGTACTTAACGCCCTCGGGGCTGGCAATTGCCGCTGCGATATGCGTCTGGGCCGGAATTCCGTAACGTAGCAGGGCATGATACACTTTTTCGAGCGAACGGCCCGTGGCTAACATCGGATCGCACAGGATCAGCGTTTTGCCACTCAGGTCCGGACTAACCACGTAGTCCATTTCGACGGTAAACTCGTCGCCCTCGCCCGGTACGTAGCCCCGGTATGCCCCGGCAAATGCGTTTTCGGCCCGATCGAAGTAATTGATAAATCCCTGATGGAAAGGCAGGCCCGCCCGCATAATTGTGGCTAGAACGGGCTGTTGACGAAGAACTTGCGTGCTGGCCGTACCTAATGGCGTCGGCACCGATACATTATGATACGGTAACGTCTTCGAGATTTCATACGCCATGATTTCACCGATTCGCTCCAGATTCCGGCGGAACCGCAACGGGTCTTTCTGGAGAGAAACATCACGAAGTTCGGCGATAAACTGATTAGCCAACGAGGGTTGTTGCGTGAAAACGAACATGAGCTGAAAAGATCTTCGGCTGTAAATTACCCGTACGGTTGGCGTATATCCAAACCAATTGTCTAATTTAACCGACTCATACGACCACCCGGTCGCCTTATGGAGCACCTTAGGGTCAACACCCGCAGACTTACATGCGTACCAACGTTTATCTTTTTTGCCTTCTCTTTTTTTCGATATCCGCTCGGGCACAAAGCCCATTTGTGCCGCTTAACGCCGATTATTACCACATTATCGACCGGTTCGAGATCCGCCAGAATCGATGGGCAGACGGTTTTCACAGCTCCGTCAAGCCCTACAACCGCCAGAGCATTGTTCAGCTAACCGATAGCCTGGCCGCTAATCCCCAGCGCGAGCTGTCGGCTACGGATTATTTCAACTACGATTACCTGCGGGACGACAGCTGGGAATGGGTGAAGCCGCAGGATTCACTCCAGATAGATCCGCTATTACGGCAGGTAACGTCATCCGGAGCGCCCGGTGATAGCCCCAAGCCTTTTCTAAAACACTTTTACCACAAAAAAGCCGACTTTTATAGTTTACAAACGGCCGACTTCGACCTGCACGTCAATCCGGTGCTGAACCTCGGCTTCGGCGTGGAAAACGTATCGCAACGTACCGAGGCCGCGACCGACGGGTTTGAGCAGCTATTTGTGAACACCAGAGGTATCGAAATCCGGGGCACCATTGCTAACAAGCTGGGCTTTTATTCGTTCTTCTCGGATAATCAGGCGATATATCCAACCTATATCCAGCAATACGGCCAGATTTACAGCCGCAACGCAGGTATTGAACCAGCCGCGCCGGGCGAGGGGTTCGTCAAACCGTTTCGCACGAACGGCGTCGACTTTCTGTCGGCAAGGGGGTACATTACGTTCAATACGTTAAAAATCATCAACGTACAGTTCGGGCATGACCGCAATTTTTTCGGCAATGGGTTTCGTTCGCTGCTGTTGTCCGATAACAGTGCGCCCTATCTGTTCTTAAAGCTCTCCACTCGTTTGGGTCGTCGTATTCAGTATACCAATCTGTTTACGTCGCTGCAGAATACGCAGGCTCCGTTGCCAAATGGCGACAAGCTTATCCCGCCCAAGTTTGCGGCTATGCACCACCTCAGCATCAACGTAAACGACCACATCAACGTCGGTTTGTTCGAAGCGGAAGTGTTCAGCCGCGACCGGCTCGACATCAGCTATCTGAACCCAATTATTCTGTATCGGTACGTTGAGTCGGGGCTGGGCAGCGCCGACAACGCCATGATCGGTATTGACTTCAAGGCCAATTTCCTTTCTCATTTTCTGGTTTACAGCCAGTTTATGCTCGACGAGTTCCGGCTGCAGCAACTCTTGGGCGGAAAAGGCGATTGGACCAACAAGTTTGCGGTGCAGGTCGGTGGCAAATACATCGACGCGTTTGACGTACCCAACCTGGATTTGCAGGTCGAAATGAACCTGGCCAGGCCGTATACGTATTCCCACGAGGCCTCCCGAACGGTAAGCTCGGGCCAAACCAACTACGCTCACTACAGCCAGCCGCTGGCTCATCCGCTTGGGGCTAACTTCGTAGAAGGATTAGGGATCGTTCGGTATCAGCGTAAGAAGCTGTCCGCAAACGGCATTTTTGGAATCATGATGTACGGCGCTGACCCGGCCGAAGATATCAACTACGGAGGCAACATCCTGAAAGATTACAATACGAAGTTCCGCGACGAAGGCAATTTCATTGGCCAGGGACGTAAAACGGTTGTTACTTACGCTGATCTCCGGGCCTCTTATATGATCCGTCACAACGTATTTCTGGATGCCCGGTACATGTACCGATTCCAGGACAGCCAGTACCGGCCCAACAGTTACACCAACCAGGTAGCCAGTTTTGCCCTCCGCTGGAACCTACCCTACCGAAATTGGGTATTCTAAACGGATAACGGAGTTATTTACGGCTAACGTTATCTAGTTTAAGCGAAATGGTAAAACTTTGCAGAATTAAACCTGCTGAACGTATTAAATGCTCGACCTCATCCGTCAGGAACTGACTGAAGCCCAGTCCGTTCTGGATACATTTCTCAACAATCCGAATCACCTCAACGCAATTGCGCAGGCCGCTGAACTCATGGCCGATGCGCTGAAAGCTGGGCGTAAGATCATTTCCTGCGGTAATGGCGGCTCCCACTGCGATGCCATGCACTTCGCCGAGGAGCTGTCTGGCCGCTACCGCGGTGATCGTCGGTCGTTGGCGGCCATTGCCATTTCTGACGTTAGCCACCTTTCCTGCGTCAGCAATGACTACGGGTACGAACACGTGTTTTCGCGCTTCCTCGAAGGATTAGGCAACGAAGGTGACGTATTGCTCGGCCTGAGCACGAGCGGTAACTCAGCAAACGTAATCCGAGCCGTAGAAGCCGCCCGACAAAAGGGAATGAAAGTCGTTCTGCTGACGGGTAAAGATGGGGGCAAACTCGCCAATCAGGCCGACGTTGAAATTCGCGTACCGCACTTTGGCTACGCCGATCGTATTCAGGAAATTCACATCAAAGTGATTCACCTTTTCATCCTGCTCATCGAAAAACAGGTTATCTGAACCGCACGGGCCGCCTGTGCGGTTTAGAATTGCTTCAGGTACGAGACCTTACCGATGATGTGTTGCTCCTGCTGGCGGTCGGTGATCCGTAGCGAACCGGCATAACTGCCGTGGTTATACACAATATACAAAAACGATAAAGGCTGAAACTCCCAGGATAACCGCATGTTCCAGACGTTTTTGTCGGTGTAGGTATTCCGCTGAAAAAAGCCGATGAGTTGCACACGGGGGTTCATCGCCAGTCGACCCTCGACGCTGTAGAGCGCGACAGTCCCCGTATAGCTGCCTACGTTCTGAAACCGGTTCAGTTCGCTACTCAGCGTAAAGGAGGTATGCGGAATAGGAGCCAGAATCATGGAGGCCCGGCCGTAATGCAGTTGCCCATCGTAGTACCGGCCGGTTTCCAGGAACGTATTAAACGATACGCGCTTCGAAGGGTCGGTGCCTAGTATGGCCGCGTAGCGAACGTAACGGAACGTACCAGACCGAATTGCCAGATCGAGCGGGCGGTAATCGCCATCGTCCAGCCGCTGAAATACCGGATTAACGAACAGCCCAAAGTTACCCGCGTTCTGAAACGTGAACCAGACCGGATTCAGGTTCCATTGTGCTTCCTGCAAATACCCCGTCGATGCTTTGTGGTAGAGTTCAATAAAGGCACCCGGCTCAAAATTGCGGACCCATTTAGGGATCCATTTCGGGCGGTTGACGAGGAATCCACCAAACGAATGGGAGAATACGTCGGAGCGCGACACAAATCCCATCTCAGGGTTAAAATTTCGGGTTACTAACGTCTGCGTCAGCCAGCCAACGAACTGATTGGACCGATAAAAGAACTGACTATACCCCGACAAACCCTGGCCATTCGCGTTCGACTGTGCCCTCGGTTCATTGGCGTCGTTGGTAAACGAGCCAATCACCATCGCGTTATACGACAATGATTGGCTAATGCGAAAAAAACCGTCTACAGCCACCGTAGCGTTCTGACGTCCAGCGGTACTATCGGTCGCGTGCACATTCTTAAACGTCACAATGCCACCGATACGGTTCTGTTTGCCTACATTCTCTACGTAACGCCCCACGGCAAAATCCGTAGTTGGGCTACCCGGAATGCCACGTTGCCGGATAAACATGCCGCCGTAATTCCGGGCGACAGACCGATACACGATCCGGGCACCCGCATCGATGGGAACTGGTGAACTCGTGCCATCGGGGAGTTGCGCCAGCCCGATCGTTCGGCTAAAGAATGGCTGGATAACCATGCTGCCACCTTCACCAAAATCATTGCCCGCTAGTCCGGCTCCGAACAGACTGGCATTTTCCAGAAAGAACCCGCGTCGTTCAGGAAACAACACTGATAATCGTTTCAGGTTGTTCACCTGCCGGTCTACGTCAGCCTGCGCAAAATCCGTATTCAGCGTCAGATCCAGCACTGTATTTGGGTTGATCGCCCATTTCAAATCGCCACCAATCTTAAGTTTGGCGTCACCGCTGGTTCCTACTTCCGTACCGTTATAGCGATCATCGGCAATGAGTACATACGGTTGTACGCGAATATTGGCGCGGGGCGGAGGAGGCTTGATACCCGTTATCAGACCTGCGTACTCCATACGTAACGCGGAAGGGAAAGCCCTCGGAAACGGAGACCAGGCCGATAGCTCGTTGCTCGATCGGCGGTTGCGAAAGAAATTAATCCCCCACGTCTGAACGGAATCGGCAGTTCGCGGGTAACGTAACGTTTGCCAGGGTATCTGCATTTCGGCAATCCAGCCCGAATCCGTTCGGGTCGTGCGCACTTTCCATAGCCCGTCCCAGTCCGTGTCATACAATAAATCGTCGAAGGAAAGCAGATCGCGCTGCGTGGCGTATGGATTTGTCAGAAACGCCATGGCGTTACGTTTGTCGTGAAATCCGTCGACGGCCACCCCAAACAGATCATTGGCCTGTGGTGAAAAATCTCGTTTAAAGTTCGGCGTTCGCAACGCCCGTCGGCCCGCAGAGTCGCGATTGAAAGCCGCGATGTACAGAAATTGCCGGTTATAGAGCACCCGAACGTCGGTATCGAACGTAGCCGGAGTGCCCTGTTTGGGATCGACCTGGATGAACTGATGAATAGGGGCTACACGCTGCCAGTCGGCTTCGTCTAAACGCCCGTCAATCTTTAACTTCTCGTTGATTTCAACCGCCCGGATCGTGCGCTGCTTTTTGGCAGGCGCGAAAATAACGGCTCCTCCCCCATTGCCCGACAACGGAACGAGGTCTTCGCGGAGTGTATCGGGCTGCACGACGTCCGACTCGGCCGTATTTGGGATGACCGTTGTTGTCTGGGCGGTTACTGCAATCGGAAAAAGAAAAATAAGAGTAAGGCGTGGTAACGTAAAGGACATACGGAGCTTATCAATCGGCACGGCAAAAATAAACGGACAAAGCTGCTTAGTCGTTTATTTTTGGCCAAACGGTTGCTTTCTCTGACGGAAAGCAATTTGTCCGACAAAGATCATTCATCGACAGCTCCAGGCACGTAGTGCTCCATCCTCCTCACGTACCATACAGATTGCACGGCAGGTTATGAAGTAGCGCGAACGGGCAATCTAATAATCGCCACCCGCCCCACCACCGCCAAAGCTGCCGCCCCCGAAGCCGCCAAAATCACTACCACCGCCACCACTCCAGCCGCCACCACCGGAGCCACCCCAGCCAGAATAAGTAGACGTTGGGAAGAATACCGGCGGGAAAAAGCCACCACCCCGATTACGGTTGTTACCTCCCCCGCCGTTGCGCCGTGAAATGGCGAAGACGATGATAAAAACAATGAAGATGATGACAAGGAGCCCTACACCCGCACCGCCTGACTCATTCCCATCCGATTCATCTTTGTACTCCCCACGGGCACGCTGGATAATCTCGGTAGTTGCGGCATCGAGGCCCTCGTAATACCGCTCCTGCTTAAAGGCGGGTACAATCGTGTTGCTGATGATTCGCTTGGCAATGGCGTCAGGGATGGCCCCTTCCAGTCCGTATCCGGTCGCGATGAATATTTTTCGGGTTTGGGTGGCCCAGGCCAGCACCAGACCGTTATTCTTACCTTTCTGGCCAACGCCCCACTTCCGGCCAACCTGAAACGCAAAGTCACCTATGGGATAAGGCTCCGTCGTTCGGACAATAACGATCGTGATCTGGGTCGACGTGGTATCGTTATAGGCCCGCAGTTTCTGTTCGAGCTGCGCCCGTTCGCTGCTGCCCAGTATACCCACAAAATCGTTAACGAGCCGGGGCGGATTCGGCCGGTTCGGAATAACGGAATCGGCGCTGCTTACCTGCGCCAGCAAACGTAGTGGCACAGTGAGTAATAACACCAACAGCCCTACACGTAACGTTCGGGCGATATGATAAAAGGTGGGTACGTTCACGGATGTATCAGTCAAACGAAATTTCGTCAGAGAGTTCGTTGGTGTCGTCGCTGGCGTAAGGAAAATACTGTTTCAGTTGCTGCCCGGCCCGTTCGATACCCCGACTTAACCCCTCGGCGTACTCTCCGGCCGCAAAATGGCGTCGAAGCAGGTCTTTTGTGCTTTCCCAAAAGTCTTGGGGCACTTTTTCATCAATCCCCTTATCACCGACTACCGCGAACTTCCGATCAGCATGAGCCAGATAAAACAAGACGCCGTTTTTCTCTTTGGTCTGGTGCATACCCAGCCGCGCGAATACGTCAATGGCCCGTTGCATAGGGTCCTGATCGGCACAATGGGGTTCTACGTGCACCCGTATTTCGCCAGACGTTGCCTTCTCGGCTTCCTGAATGGCTTTGACAATACGTTGCTGGTCGGCGGGGTTGAAGGGGCTGTTCATGGTTTGAGTTATCGTTACCTGTGCGTGATGTCTACCCCTCCCGGCTTCTTACAAGCAGCTAGCTTCAACTCCTCCCCTACGAGGGGAGGTTGGGAGGGGTAAACACTGCACAGGTAACGAAGTAACAATTAAAACTGAACCGTTGGTGCACTCTGAGCCGCCTGCGAGGCTTCGAAAAGCCCGCGACGCTGGAAGCCGAAAATCCCCGCAAAAATGTTGTTCGGAAACGAGCGTACCGATTGGTTGTAGTTCGTCGCTACGCCGTTGAAGTCGTTACGCGCTACGGTAATCCGGTTTTCAGTTCCTTCCAGCTGCGCCTGTAACTCCGAAAAGTTCTGAGTCGCCTTCAACTGCGGATAGCTTTCGGCAACCGCCAGTAAACGGGACAATGAGCCGCTTAGCTGATCCTGTGCCGCCTGAAATTTCTGAATATTTTCGGGAGTCAGTTGGTCGGCAGTCAGGTTTATGCCTGTTGCCTTAGACCGTGCTTCTATAACGGCCTGTAAGGTACTTTTCTCGAAATTAGCCGCCCCCTGTACAGTTCGAACGAGGTTCGGAATCAGGTCAGCGCGACGTTGGTATTGCGTTTGAACGTTAGCCCAGGCGTTTTCAACAGAGGTATCCTTTTGAACTAGCCCGTTGTATGAACTACAGCCGTATACACCTAAAATAAGGAGAATAGCAACGACGATAATAGTGGTTCTTGACATGGTTGTGTTACCTGATTAGGTTAGTTATTGATTCAAATTTGCCTAAAACTTCTTACTTGTCAACGTAAAACTACGTCAACGGTGTTTTTCGGCCTCTGTCCATTTGTCTGGATTGATGACCGGTAATGGGTAATCCTGGCCCAAACTAACGCCAAATTGCCTTTGTTCTTCAGCGGATAAGTTATGCACCGCATGGATACGTTCGGCAGGCACATGGGCTAACTCCGGCAGCCAGTGTTTTACGTATTGCCCTGTTTCATCATACCGGGTAGCCTGGCTATAGATGTTGAAGTAGCGATTTTCGCGCGGATCGTTACCGACGCCCGCTATGTAGTTCCAGTTTCCCCAGTTGCTACACGGGTCGTAATCGACCAACAGACTCTCGAAGTAAGCCGCGCCCCAGGTCCAGTCGATTCCCAGATCCTTTACCAGGAAGCTGGCCACATTCTGTCGGCCCCGATTCGACATAAATCCCGTTGCGTTCATTTCCCGCATATTGGCGTCTATGAATGGAATACCGGTTTTACCGTTGGTCCAGGTAGCAAACACCTCTGGTTCGCGACGCCATTTTTGATTTAAATCATGTTTGATGCCGCTCGGCTTAAAGATTCGGGTTCCGTACCGTAACGCTATGAACCGAAAGAAGTCACGCCAGATCAGCTCAAAAATCAGCCAGTACGTCGATTCATTCTTAACCCGCTCTTCTTCGTACCGTTTAATTTCCTGATAGACGAGCCGGGGTGACAAACAGCCGATGGCTAGCCAGGCCGAAAACTTGGATGAGTAGTCTTCGCCCAGCATCCCGTTCCGTGTTTCCTTATACGTTTGCACAAGGTCCTTATCCCAGATGTAACGCTTCAGTCGGGCGAGAGCTATCGTTTCCCCACCTTTAAAGGGTACCGCAGCACGAACGTCGGCGGTTAGCTCCGGCGCAAAGTTGAACGAAGCCAGCGTAGGCATATCGCCCGGCTCTACAGATGTGGTTACCAAGCGAAGCTGTCCGGGCAGGGCAATGGGTTCACGCACCTGCGCGTGTTTTTCGAGCGGGCTCCGGAATTGAGTGAACACATTGGGCAATCGTGAAATTTCGAACGGCAGATCCCGAACATGATACAGCGTAGCGCCCCAGAACAACTCCAGGTCAACGTTGATCGGCTTCAGGCGTTTGCTCAAATCCGATTCCACGTCGGTTTCTTCCTGAGTGACTTCTTTGCCGGCATAAATAGCCTCCGCTTCCATGTCTTCGGCCAGTTGAGCCAGTATCGTGGCAGCGTCCCCCGTTCGGATAATCAAATCCGCACCTTTGTTACGTAACGACTGACGCAGGTCAGCAACGGCTTCAAGAAGAAAACTGGTTCGAAAAATACCGGTCTTTCGGAAGCCAAGCTGCGGCAGTTCATCAAACCAATGGGAGTCGAACACATACACTGGCAGCACTTCATCCGCAGCCTCAAGCGCACGAGCCAGGGCTTCATTATCGTGTAATCGCAGATCGTTCCGGAACCAGTATACAATACGTTTAGGCATAAGAAGCAAGCAGAGGTGGTCTATGATCCGCAGTTTATACGTTAATCTGAACCTAATTCCAGCCGCATTGTTCGCAGCGCATGGGCATCGGCTTGGCGGCTTTCGGGTCTTACTGCTCGTTAAGCGCCCAGTTGTATTCCAGAAATGAGATGGCTGTGCTGCTGCGAATTTTGGTATTGGCGTATTCGTTTACCCACTCGGGAACAGACTTTCCGTTTCTGGTCCAATCGGCTTTGTGCCAGTCGAAATACTTCGACAAACTGGCTCTTTGAAGCGTGACCGCGTTCTTGGTCGGATCGTTCAGAAAATCTCGTCCCTGCTCGTCGAGTTGAGCAATGAGTTTGTCGCCCGTATAAGCTTCGTTTCGCAGGCGGGGGCTCGACCGGGCTGCATTAACCAGGGCAAAGTGGATTCTGGGCTCGTTAAACTGCTTAAGCACATTACGCTCAATATTATCAAGACTCATCGGCTTCCCGCCAATGCTGAAAAACTTGCTGGCTCCCGACGTAGTGACACGCGGAATTTTGATCCTGGACCCAATATCCTTGATACTTGCCACCGGATAATGGTTTATAATCAGTTGAAGTGTATAAGCGTTGTAGGCATTGATCCAGTAGGCAACCTGATCGGTTCTGGGCCACGTAGCGTTCGGTGGATTGCGACTCAAAAGGTCGAGGTACTGTTTCAGGACGTTCTCTTCCCTCTTCAACCCCTTATAATTGACCAGTCCTCTCTCGTTAACGTATTTCTTCAGTAAACGATCGAGGATGCGGTTGTCAGTGCGGTCGGCGGCAAACGACCACTTCGACTCGTGCCTAGGCTCAGTAAATGCACATAACGTAAGCATCAGCAGTCCAATGAGTTTACTTAACCTTCCTTTTGGCATGGCGTACCCCATTATTTTTTGTTTGTTTAGGGCAAACATACGTAACGTCCGAACAGGTTTATGTTTTGAAACGGACCGACTAAATGTAAAAACACCCCATGAATCTTGACTTATCAGGGAAAACAGCCCTTGTTGGCGGCAGTACACAAGGCATCGGCCGGGCTACGGCACTGGAATTAGCGCAGTTGGGGGCCAACGTGGTTCTCCTCGCCCGGAATGAAGAAGCCCTACAAACAACCCTGGCCAGTCTGGACACTGCCAGGGGCCAGAAACACCACTACCTCGTTGCGGATTTCAATCAGCCGGGCACGGTACTAACGGCAGTCAATGAGCACCTGACTCAGTTTCCCGAAATTCATATTCTGATTAACAATACGGGCGGGCCAGCAGGTGGGCCGTTACTGGAGGCAAAGCCCGAAGAGTTCGTGCAAACCTTTCATAACCATCTGCTCATTAATCAGGCGTTGGTACAAGCGGTGGTTCCTGCCATGAAGCAGGCTGGTTATGGGCGCATTGTGAACATCGTATCCACGTCGGTGAAGCAGCCCATTGTTGGTTTGGGGGTGTCGAACACCATTCGCGGGGCGGTTGCTCAATGGGCAAAAACCTTATCGCTGGAAATTGCTCAGTTTGGTATCACGGTCAACAACGTACTGCCTGGCTACACAAAAACCGCCCGGCTAAAGGCCGTGTTGACCATGCGGGCAAAATCGTCAGGCAAAACGGAAGACGAAGTTGCAGACCAGATGAAACGCGAAATTCCGATGGGGCGGTTTGTAACGGCCGAAGAAGTGGCTGCGGCCGTTGCCTTTTTATGCGCTCCCGCAGCCGCGGCCATCAATGGCATCAACGTTCCCGTCGACGGCGGCAAAACGGGAAGCCTTTAAAGGAGTCAGAGGGTTAGCGGGTTACAGAGCGGCATTGCTGGCTGTCGCTTCATGAACTGTATGACTCTGTAACTCGCTAACCTTACAACTTAAACAAGGCTATTTTTAAACGCGTAGGCTACCATACCCGCCGTATTTTTCGTTCCGGTTTTTTCCAGAATACGCAGCCGATGGCCTTCGACCGTTCGGGGACTCAGGAAGATTTTCTCGCTGATCTCGTTCGTAGAAAGTCCTTCGCAGATAAGCGTAAGCACCTCTTTTTCGCGTTCCGACAAGAGGATTTTGCTGTTGTAAAAAGCGTTGACCGGTTTCGCAACGGTGGTTTTGTTGGTCATTTTCCGAAGCATGGCTTTAGACACGAACTCGTTGAGGTAAACGCCTTCGTCCATCACCTTGCGAATGGCTTTCTCCACCTCGCCCGCTTCTGCATCTTTCAGGAGGTAACCGCTTACTCCCTTTTCCAGCAGGTGCAGCACCATCCGATCTTCGTCGTGCATGGTGAGCACGACTATTTTAATGAGTGGATAATTCTCCCGCAGAAAATCGGCAGTGGCCGTTCCGTCCATCACCGGCATTTGCAGGTCAAGCAGCACAACGTCGGGCATCCGACGGGGAATTTTATCGATAAGTTCCTGTCCATTGCCAGCTTCCAGAATCAGTTCAAAATCGTGGATTTGACCGAGTATTGTTGCCATCCCGACGCGAAACAAGGTGTGATCGTCGCAGAGGGCCAGTTTAATTTTTCGCATAGAGGAGGGTTATTAGGTGCCGACTCGTTTATGGGCGCTGCTGTCGGCCATCCGGCTAACAAATTAACTCAATAAATCAACAGGTTCCGCGTCGTGGAGTCGTACTTGTACGTGAATCTGCGAACCCCGGCCGGGAGCAACGTCAAACGTTACGTGGCCATTGACAACACTTAACCGACTTTCTATGTTTCGCAGCCCTAACCCTCCCTGCCGTTTCTCCATAATCGCGTCGAAGTCAAACCCGATCCCATCGTCCAGAACCGACAAGCGGACTTCATCGTCGAAACACTGCAACTGAATGGCGATGTGGCTTGCCCGCGCGTGCCGGATGGCGTTGTTGATCAATTCCTGCGCAATTCGATACAGCATCAGATCAAGCGCAGACGAAAGTTGCTCAATAGCTTCGGGGCAGCTTATCTGAACTTCGAGCTGGCTATCGGTAACGCGGTCGGCCAGTTCTTCCAGAGCGGCCACTAAGCCAAATCGCTTGAGCGTTGTCGGGACCAGGTCGCGGCTGATACGCCGGACGTTCGTCATGGTTTCGTCAAGCATCGAGCGCGTTTTCTGAACCTGTAAGCTTGTCCGGATAGTATCGCCGTTTAACTGCCGTTCGAGTTGGTTAAGGCTCATTTTCGTCACCGACAGCATCGTGCCAATCCCATCATGAAGGTCTTCGGCCAACCGTCGGCGCTCCTCCTCCTGCCCCCGGAACGTAGCGGCCATAAGCTCACGCCGGTGCTGCTCCTGCAACTCCTTGAGGGCCAGTTGCTGCTTTGCCTGCTTCTGCTGGTAATAGGCAACAAAAATGATGATGAACACCGCCATCATCAACAATACGGCCGTACCGACCGCAATTACAAAACCGGAATCCATCGGCGTTTTGTCTACTCACGGCGTAATCTGAGTAGAGTAAAGTTGAATAATTATCAGCTGAATGTCAACGTCTTACCCACTGCTATTGAGTAAGCGGCAACGTACCGGCTTTACTACGTAACGTTTTCGCGATCGTACCGGCCAAGCCAAAGACCAACGGAAAAAAGCAGGCAGAAAACCATAAACAAGAGCTGACTTACGTTCCAGAAAAAATCGAATACCTCGTCAGAAACCTCATTAGGATTATAGATGTACTCGCCGAATAAAAAAATGAAAAACGTACCGGCCGTATAAATCAATAAACCCGATGTTATCCAGAACATACTGTAGGTAAGTATATTCCGGACCACCAGTCGACTGATCAGGTTGTTGAAATACAGCAGGCAAACGGCGATGGAAAATATCCGGAAAATAGATTGTATCTCAGCAGATACTGCATCGGGTTTGTAGAAAAAAATCAGGATGGGGATAGAAATCCCAACCAGAGCCATAATAGTCAGTTTTTTGCCTCTAGACGGAAACGAAGCACTGTATAAAATCCCGATTAACAGCAGTTCGATAATAGCCTGTATATTTTGTATATATAGATTATTATGATGGTGCAGGCTCAGCCAGAGCGAGTAGGTGTCTTTGATAAAATAAAACGAAAATAACAGCAGGCCTACCCGCTGTTCTTTAGCAATCAGCCGGTAGTTGAACAAGCCTACGAATATGGGCAGCAGACTACCGAAATGCGATATAAAATCGAGTGGATACTCCTTAATTTGTTCGTAAAGCTTTTCCCACATTTCGGTAGTTTAAAACAATCGGTTATACCTCCTAAGCACAATGTCTTGGGCACGTATGACCTTCGCCTAACATTTCTTCACCGCCATCACCGGGCATGTCCTTCAAACCGGCCTGGTCTCTCCGGATCGGCATATCCTGGCCTTTTCCGTCCACACCCGTTAACAACACGCGGGGTTTCAGCTGCCCTTTGCCGGGTTCGGTTGGATTGCCGTCTTCATCTTCCCACCGCTTTGCGTGGTGGATGCGTAGTCCCACGCAGCCCGGCTGACTCAGCAACTGCATGACCTGGTTAATACCGAAGTATTCTGAGCGGACGTAATCGTCTTTGGTCAGGCCAACCGCCAGCTTCCGATCGCGGTAAGCCTCCAACAATGATGTTGTTTCGGGCCGACGAAGAAAGCGCCCTGCATTTTCATTAAAAAAACCCATAGAGATAAACGTTTAAGAAGAAATTAGTACGTGTTAAGGTGAACGGATTTAAGCGGAAAGCTGAATAAAGATACGGCGAATAGATTGATGTAATGTTAGTACATAGTGCAACGCGCAAAGACAAAGTTACTGATTTTCAATGAATTAACTTAGGCACTTCTCTGTCTAATACGTACTTCTACGTACTAAATTGCGGAGTTATGCCTGCTTTGTTCTTGGGAAATAAAATCGGGGTTTTTGCGCTTACAAAGCAGCACCGGCCTATCTACCTTTGTCACGTAGCAATCAGGCAACGAACGGATCGAGCGCTGTTAACAGCCAATTGCAACGGCTTTCTTATCCGCTTCGGCGGAACGATCATAGGTTAGGTTAACAAAAAACGCCGGAGCACTTGCTCCGGCGTTTTTTTATGTCAATCTCGAAAAAAGCGCTATTTCAAAATGTTCAGCAGGTATTCGCCATACCCGCTTTTCACCAGCGGGCGGGCTATTTCGGCCAGTTGATCGGCGTTGATGAATTTCATTCGATACGCTACTTCTTCGATAGCACCGATCTTTAACCCTTGACGCTCTTCAATGACGTGCACAAACTGACCGGCCTGCATGAGCGACTCAAACGTACCGGTGTCGAGCCAGGCGGTACCCCGGTCCAGTACACCGACTTTCAGTTTTCCCTGCTCCAGATAGACCCGGTTTATGTCCGTAATCTCCAGTTCACCTCTCGGCGATGGTTTGATATTGTGGGCAATGTCGACTACGTTGTTATCATAGAAGTATAATCCGGGCACCGCGTAGTTAGACTTTGGCTGTTTGGGTTTTTCTTCAATAGATACGACCCGATGGTCACCATCGAATTCGACGACGCCATACCGCTCCGGATCGTGCACTTTATAGGCAAACACGACTCCTCCGTCGGGGTCGTTGTTGGTTTGCAGCAGCTTCGATAGCCCTGAGCCGTAAAAAATATTATCACCCAGTACCAGTGCCACTTTATCATTGCCGATGAACTCCTCGCCAATAATAAACGCCTGCGCCAGTCCATCGGGGCTAGGTTGAACCGCATAGCTGAACTGGCAGCCGATCTGCGACCCATCGCCCAGGAGTTTCTCAAAGTGAGGTAAGTCGTGGGGCGTCGAGATAATCAGGACTTCACGAATGCCCGCCAGCATCAGAATCGAGAGCGGGTAATAAATCATCGGCTTATCGTAAACCGGCATCAATTGCTTGGAGACGGCGAGTGTAAGCGGATGAAGACGAGTTCCGGAGCCTCCGGCGAGTATAATTCCTTTCATTCTTTTGGTTTGTTTGGGTGTTTAGTTGTTTGTCTGTCCGGTAATTGAGACAACTCAATTACTTATACTTAACACCCTTCATATCGCATTCTTTTGAATAACTCATCAGTTTAGCAATGAGATTCTTAATCTCGATGGCACTATCATAAACTTCTCCAAATTGCGTCTGATCGATATACCCCCGATCAAGCGCTCGATAAGCCTGAGATCGGACTTCGGCTGTTGACCCCTTGGCAATGCTTAAGAATTGGATAAACTCACGCGTTCCCTCCCTGTCAAATCCTTCAGCGATATTATCCATTACCGACCCGCTAGCACTGAGCCATTGACTAACAAACCGATAGTCGCGTTCTATACCTTGAGTAAGCTTGAATATTTTTTGATCTAGTTGCCTGGCTTTTTGCCACGACCTTATATCCTCAAATTGCTTGATAGTTGGCATACAGCAAATTAACAAGGGCAGAAAGAACAGACAAACAAGCAAACGGACGAACAGCCTACCGATTCGCGTACATTCCCTGATAATAGCTTTGATACGCTCCGGACGTAACGTTGTCCAGCCAGGCCTGATTGGCCAGGAACCAATCGACGGTTTTTTCGAGACCTTCTTCAAACTGCAGCGAGGGCTGCCAGCCCAGTTCGTTCATGATCTTGTTCGCATCAATCGCATACCGAAGATCGTGCCCGGCCCGGTCGGTAACGTAGGTGATCAGCTTCGCCGATTCGCCTTCGGACCGACCCAGCTTACGATCCATGATCTGGCACAACAGGTTTACCAGATCAATGTTCTTCCACTCATTAAAGCCTCCGATATTGTAGGTTTCCCCAAGGCGACCTTTATGGAAAACCGCGTCGATAGCCCGCGCGTGATCAACCACGTACAACCAATCGCGCACGTTTTCGCCTTTGCCGTAAACAGGCAGCGGCTTGTTGACCTGAATATTGTGAATCATCAGCGGAATCAGCTTCTCGGGAAAGTGATTCGGGCCATAGTTATTCGAACAGTTCGACAGCACGACCGGCAACTTGTACGTATTACCATACGCCCTGACGAAATGGTCGGAAGCGGCTTTCGAAGCTGAATACGGCGACTGCGGGTCGTAGGGCGTTTCTTCGGTAAAGAACTCATCCGGATTGTGGAGTGAGCCATACACCTCGTCGGTCGATACGTGGTAAAAACGTTTCCCCTCGAAGGCGGACGCGCCCCCGGCCTGCAGCCAGCTATTCTTGGCGGCATTCAGCAAATTCACTGTTCCCACTACGTTCGTTATCACAAACGCCATGGGGTCGGTAATGGACCGATCGACGTGCGATTCGGCAGCGAGGTGTATCACGCCGTCGAACGGAATCTCGGCGAACATATCTTCCAGAAATTTCGCGTCGGTGATGTCGCCTTTCACGAATGTATAGTTCGGAGCGTTCTCAATGTCAGACAGGTTCGCCAGGTTACCGGCATACGTCAGCGCATCGAGGTTATAGATCTGGTATTCCGGGTATTTTGTCACAAACAGCCGGACAACGTGCGATCCAATAAAACCGGCTCCGCCAGTGATCAGTATAGATTTCATAAACAATAAATCTTGGTGGGTACTAGGCCAATGCCCCCGCTGCTCAGCGCATGGCGACTTATTTCATTAGTTTTTGCTGCCAGCGCCAGGCATCCCGCAACGATTCAGCCAGCGACCGCCGGGCGGTCCAGCCCAGTTCCCGATTGGCTTTGGTTACGTCAGCGTATACCTGCTCAACATCACCTGCCCGACGAGGGCCAATCGTATAGTTCACCGTAACGCCGGTTTCCTGCTCGAATGTTTTAATAATAGTCAAGACGGTTTCACCCCGACCGGTACCGATATTGATTACGTCGTAGAAGGCGTCGGTGTCCGTTTCACTTAGCTTACGTAACGCCTGCACATGCGCTTCGGCCAGATCCATTACGTGGATATAGTCACGAATGCAGGTCCCATCAGGGGTGTTGTAATCAGCGCCGTACACAGTCAAACCCGACCGAATGCCAGCGGCTGTCTGCGTAATGAACGGCACCAGGTTAGCGGGTACGCCCAAAGGCAGTTCACCAATCTGAGCCGACGGATGAGCACCAATCGGGTTAAAGTAACGTAACGCCATGGCCTTTATAGGCACTTGAGCGTGCACGGTATCACGAATAATATCTTCGCTGATGGCTTTGGTATTCCCGTACGGAGACTGAGCTGGTAGGCGGGGGGTTTCTTCGGTTACGGGCAGATGTTCAGGCTGACCATATACGGTGCAGGACGACGAAAATACCAGGTTTTTTGCCCCGTATTTAGGCATCAGTTCCAGCAGCAGCAGCAGCGAATCGAGGTTGTTGCGATAGTATTTCAGCGGCTGGGCTACCGACTCACCCACGGCCTTGTGTGCAGCAAAGTGAATAACTCCCATAACGGCTTCCTGCTGGAAGATACGTTCCATGGCAGGCGCATCGTTGCAGTTAACAGAATAACACGTTACGTCGCGCCCCAGTATAGCCCGCAAGCCGTCTAATGCTGAACGCTCGGAATTGGAAAAGTCGTCGACAATAACCGGCTCAAATCCGGCTTCAACCAACGAAACAACCGTGTGGGAGCCAATGAAGCCAGCTCCACCGGTAACCAGAATTTTGGGAGAATTGCCTGTAGGAGTCAAACCGTTTTTTATGAAATTTTTGTTATTACTTTAGCAGGATAGGTCGTAAAACCAGACAAAAGTAGTATATTCAATAGGTTTCCGAAAGTAGTATTTATCCTGGGGCTACTCAACAAAGGAGTAAAATCGAATGAACGACAACGAATTAAAAGCACTTATATCGCTCTTAGACGACGAAGACCAGGAAGTAGTGGAACACGTCGAACAGCAAATCCGGCAATTAGGTGGTCAAATGATTCCTCTGCTGGAGACCGAGTGGGAAGGCAGCTTTAGCTCAGCTTTGCAAAAACGGATTGAAGAGCTGATTCACGACCTTCAGTACGAATCGGTGCTTGATCGGATGCGCGACTGGAAAAACGGGGGGGCGATGGACCTGCTCGAAGGCCTCTGGATTGTGGCCACCTATCAATACCCCGACCTTTCGCTGGATAAGCTAAAACAGGACGTAGAGCAGCTTTATTATGAAGTTTGGCTGGATATCAAGCCGGAGATGCACCCCGACGAGCAGGTAAAGGCGATGAATAACGCGTTTTTTACCAGGCTGAAATTTGCGCCTAACACCAAGCATTTTCACTCGCCGTCTAACTCCATGATTAATCAGGTGCTCGAAACGCGCCGGGGCAATCCGATTACGTTATGTGTGCTGTACATGCTGATTGCCAAACGGCTGAACATGCCTATCTACGGTGTCAATCTGCCGAATCTGTTCGTGCTGACCTACAAAAATAGCAGCGGGGTTCAGTTTTACATCAATGTGTTTAACCGGGGGCTGGTTTTCACCCGCAAAGACATTGACCAATATATTGATCAGCTTAATCTGAAGCGGCTCGATACGTTCTACCAACCCTGCACCAATGCCGACATTGTGCGCCGGGTGCTACGAAACCTGACCCTGGCCTTCGAGAAGAACGGCGATACCGAGCGCGTTCGCGAAGTTGAGCAGATCCTGAACACGGTCCGCGATGATGGCGACGGCCTCCCCCTTTCTGATTATACGCAACGGTAAAAAGCAGTTATAGAGTTGTATAGTTGGTTTCACACATTAACTGTACAATTCTATAACTCATTAAAATGCTACGGCCAGTAATCCGGGGCCTACATGAAAACAACGTACCGTAAGTTGCTCTTCGTGATCGGGCAACCGGACATGACCAACGAGGTGCTCAGCTTCGTCGGCAAACGGCTCTACATGTAAATGTTCCCGAAACGTAAGCTCCCGTTTTCCGTAGAGTTTATACAATGCTTCTTTAGCGCACCAGTAAACAGCCAATCGCCCCACATCCCCCGCTGCGTGTGCAATTTCACTTTCCGACAGAACCCGCGGCACTACGCGCTGAAGCTGCGCCCGCAGTGGCTCAATATCTATACCCACGGGGCGCGACCGGTGCAGTGCAGCAGCGGCCCAGCCTGTGGTGTGCGACAGCGAAATATGCCAGGGTGCATTGAGCAGATGTGGTTTACCAAACTCGTCTTTTACCAGACCAGTGTACGCAAGTCCCTGCTCCTGAGTGAGCTGTTGAACAGCAGCCCGACAGGCCAGCCATTCGACCCGCTGAACCGGATGGCGAATACTGTTCAACTCCTCTAATTCTAAGGATGTAAGGGGCAATTGATGGCGAAGCATGGCCTCATCTTCGGTGATTGACCAGAGGAGTACCGCGCAGTCGTCGTTTATAAATAGCTTACGTGTCACACGCCAAAAGTCGCAATAGGCTCAGAAAAAAGAAAGACAAAGCCGCTTTCCTTACCTTTGATCGTTAATTCTGATTTACCTGTGCTTGTAGAAAAAATCGATACGTTCGGCGGACACCGCGACTGCGTGTATGCTCTGGAGCGGGGCTCCGCAGCCGACCAGTTTTTTTCGGCGGGGGGCGATGGTATGGTGGTGCAGTGGCAACTCGACCGGCCGGACCTGGGCAACGTAGTGGCCAAAATCCCGGCGTCTGTATATGCCCTGGCGCTCCACCCCACCACCGGCTATCTGTGGGTTGGACAGAACTATGAGGGCATTCACATAATCGATACCGCCCGCCAACAGGAAGTCTACTCGCTCAACCTGACCTCAGCGGCTATATTCGACATCAAATTTTACAAGACCGATGCGTTTGTGGCCCTGGCTGATGGAGTGGTCGTCGTGCTGGATGCGGAGCAGGTAGTGGTACGTAAGCATTTGAAAGCGTCGGATCAATCGGCCCGGTGCATCGCCATTAATCCCGTGGAGCGGGAAATGGCCGTCGGCTACAGCGACACGACTGTGCGCATCTTTGATCTACAGACATACGAGTTAAAACGAATCATCCCGGCGCACACCAACTCGGTATTCACCGTTACGTATTCGAACGATCTTCGCTACCTGTTAACGGCCGGGCGCGATGCTCATCTGAAAGTATGGGACGTAGAAAAAGCCTACGCCCTCCAGAACGACATTGTCGCGCACATGTTTGCCATTAATCACCTTACGTTTAGCCCGGATGGTACGTGGTTCGCGACGGCGAGTATGGACAAATCCATTAAAATCTGGGATGCCGAAACGTACCGTCTGCTGAAAGTAGTCGATCGGGCCCGACATGCGGGACACGGCACATCGGTTAATAAATTGTTGTGGGTTAACCGCGATAACCAGTTACTTTCGGCCAGCGACGACCGGACGATTTCGGTCTGGAAGTTGACCTGATTCTCATCATTTGGTCGGAAAACCGCCGATTTTGTTGCTTTTTTTGTAAAATTCGCATTAAGGACGTTAATTCACCCTTACCAGTGTAGACAAAACCTACCAAACCCTAAGCGCACCGATGAAAATTACGGCTATAGAAATCCGGCAGCATACATTTGATAAAGGGTTGCGTGGTTATAAACCCGAGGATGTCGATGCATTTCTGGCTTCGTTATCTCAGGAATGGGAACGTGTTACCGGCGAATACAAAATGCTGAAAATGCAGCTTGAATTAGCCGAAAAAGAGTTAGGGAAGCTGAAAGAGGTCGAGATGACGCTTTTCCGGACGCTTAAAACGGCCGAAGATACCAGCACACAAATTACCGATCAGGCCAATAAAGCCGCTGAACAATATGTTGCCGAAGCCCGTCAGAAAGCCGATGAACTACTGGCTGAAGCCCGTAAACGGTCGGCGTTGATGGTGCAGGACGCTGAAAATCAGGCCCGATATTTGAAAGACAACATACTCAATGACCTGAAAGCCATGGAGTATGATTTCAAGGCACTGGAAAGCTATAAGGAAAACCTCGCCGTTCAGATTCGCAGCCTGGCCAGCAACGCGGTTGACACCGTAGAGCGCTTCGAGAAAAAGTTTGCCAAGCAGAATCTGAAAGGAAAAATTGATGAAGTAACCAGTCAGATTAAAGATGATCTTCAGGAAGATGGCGATGAATCTGCTTCAGCACCGGCGGCTGAACTCCCTCCGTTAACCGAACGTGAGTCGGCAGTTCCCGAAGCCATTCCGGTTGATGAAGCGCTCGTTGACAAACTTGACGAGGCCATTGAGCAAACAGACCATTCGTCGCCTACGCCTACTGCCGAACCCACAAATGCAGATTCGGCGGAGACCGTTGCGGATGAGCCAACTCTACCGGAGTCAACGGCCGTTGAAGAAGTCCCGGCAACGGTTGCAGATGACAGTCAGCCCAAGAAAAGCGGCTCATTTTTCGATCAGATCTAATTACGCAATAGCCTGACGGAGCAACGTGGGATTCAGGCAGCAAAACCCTGAAAACCGAGCGTTAATCAGGTTATATTTTTATGGGAACCATTGCCCTGGAAGGCCTCGAATTTTTCTCCTATCATGGATTCTATGATGAGGAGCAAAAGATTGGCAATAAGTATTCTGTCGATATTGTCGTTACGGCCGACTTTTCGGAAGCGGCCCGACGTGACCGGCTAAGCGCAACGGTCAACTACGAGGATTTATATCGCATTACAGCTATGGTTATGCAACAGCCCGCCCGCTTGCTGGAACACATTGCGCACCGTATCATTCAGGAGATTCGATCAAAATACGCGGATCTGCAAACCGTAGAAGTTAGCGTATCCAAGTTTAACCCGCCGATTGGGGGCGTCTGCCATCGGGCTAAGATTACACTGAGGGAATAAGTAAGAAGGTTGAAGGGGAAGAAAAGAACAGGTTGTAACAAGCGACACCTATACCCCTTCTTCCCCTTCAACCTTCTTTTCCTATACTGCTTGCTGTAGACCCGCAAAGGAAATGGCCATGTGTGAAGCATCGTAAACACAGGTACCATTCTTGATGAGCAGGACCTGAGGTGATTCGTGCTCAACCCCAAATTCACTTTCTACTTTCTTCGAAATTGATCGATTGGCATGTAAGTCCAGATAGTACGGCTTAACCCCCAATTGATCATTCCAGTTACGCTCCATACGGCTCAGGGCCATGGCGCTGATTGAACAGGTTGTACTGTGCTTAAAAATCAGCACCGGCTGTTTCGCCGACTCGTCTTTAATGGCTTCGAGTTGAGCGTCGTTTGTTAGTTTATTCCAGTTCATTGTATCAACACGCACTCTGTTGACGTAGAAGCTTTTTTCAGCCTGAAAAGTTCGCTTATTGACGCCGAATGGCGAGCTTTTGTACCATCTCGGTGGATAGTGCATCGGCATAGGGTCCATAGGCATCTACGAGGGTTCCGCGTTGTCCATTCTTCTCGTCAATTGCGTACAGAATAGTTTCGTCATCGGGGTCGGTCATCCCTTCAAACCGGTAAAAACTGGCAATCGTAAAGTCCTCGGGATGCAGTTCAAGGGCATCCTGCTGACACTTGAGGTGATCCGCTTTCAGGTTATAGTCTCTTGTGTACCCTTGTTTTCTGAGATCATCCAGCGCTTCGGTGAGCGTTTCATAGCCAGGCATAGTCGGGCGGTTTGCGGGTGAGTTTGTAGCTTTGTACATATAACTAACAGCGTACTGGCTTGTTTTCAGCACTCTATACCACAGGAATTCACGCATTTGAACTGCTGCTGCGGGCTGTTGCTCCATTTAATCGTAAGGCCCGGCAGTGGGTTGACGGACGAAAAGGCTGGGCAGCACACCTGGCAAAAATGATGGCCGGGAATAGGCAGCCTGTCGCCTGGTTTCACGCAGCTTCGCTCGGTGAATTTGAGCAGGGCCGTCCGGTTATCGAGGCTTTTCGAGAGGCTTATCCGAATTACAAAATCCTGCTTACTTTCTTTTCTCCGTCGGGGTACGAGGTTCGTAAGGATTACGACGGAGCCGATTACGTTACGTACCTACCCGCCGATACGCCCGCGAATGCATGCCAGTTCGTAGCGTTGGTAAATCTTGAAATTGTCTTCTTTATCAAGTACGAATTCTGGCATCATTACCTGCATACGTTACGGGCGGCTAACGTACCCATTGTATCCTTTTCGGCCATATTCCGACCGGAGCAGCTATTTTTCAAGCCTTACGGTGGCTTTTATCGTAATCTGCTTCACTGTTTTGATCATATTCTGGTACAGAACCAGCAGTCGGTTACGTTACTGGCCACCATTGGCATCACGAACGTAACGTTGGCCGGTGACACCCGATTCGACCGGGTTGCGCAGACGGCAGCAGCCCGGAAAGACATACCGCTGGCGCAGGTTTTCAAAGCCGGTCAGCTTTTGCTTATTGTGGGTAGCGCCTGGCCCGAAGACATGGACGTTCTGATTCCGTTCATTAACCGATTCAATCAACCGCTTAAAATTATTATTGCTCCCCACGAGATTCACGATCCTGAAATCGAACGTTGGCGAGGCCAGTTAACAAAGTCGTCGGTTCGGTTTTCACAGGCTGCTGACACCAACGTAGCCACGGCCGACGTACTGATTATTGACAACATCGGGATGCTGTCGTCACTCTACCAGTACGGCGAGTTTGCTTATATAGGTGGGGCGTTTAAGCAGGGATTGCATAACATCCTGGAGGCTGCTACGTTTGGTATGCCTATTTTCTTTGGTCCTGAATACAGCAAATTTCAGGAAGCAGTTGATCTGGTTAACGAAGGTGGGGCCTTCTCGATTGGCACTGTTGATGCGTTATCAACCGCCTTTGCGCAACAGTACGCTAACGCAGCCGAAGCAGCCCAGATCAGCCGTAATTACGTGCAGCGGAACATTGGCGCAACCGCACAGGTTATGAAGGTTGTAAAGTACTTAATGAGCAAAAGAGGGCTTTAATCCCCGCTCTTTTGCTCTGTCACCCTTTCACTTTTACCCCATTGCAGCAAGGTTTAGTCATACGCTCCACCGGTTCCTGGTACGACATCCGTAATGCGGATGGTCATATCTATCAGGGTCGTTTAAAAGGCAAGTTCAAAATTGCCGGCTTAAAAGTCACCAACCCGATTGCGGTGGGCGACCGGGTCGTATTTGACGTTGAGGATGAAGCCGAAAATACAGCTGTCATCACTGACATTGAGCCCCGCGAAAATTATATTATCCGAAAATCGGTACATAAAACGGCTCATGGCCATATTCTGGCCGCCAATCTCGACCAAGCTGTTTTGCTGGCCACGCTGACCTTGCCGCGCACATCGCTAGGCTTTATCGACCGCTTTTTGGTATCGGCCGAGTCGTTCCGCATCCCGACAACGGTGGTCTTTAACAAAACCGATATTCTGAACGATGAAGGGCTTGCGTATCAGCAGGAGATTATGGACATGTACGAGCGTATCGGCTATAAATGCCTCACTACGTCGGCAACGGAGGGCGTAGGCGTTGACGAGTTTCGGCAACTCCTCAACCATAAAGTAACGTTATTATCAGGGCACTCGGGGGTGGGAAAATCTACGCTGGTCAACGCCATTGCGCCCGATCTGAACCTACGTACCAACGAAGTGTCAACGTTTGCCAATAAGGGCGTTCACACGACTACGTTTGCCGAGATGTTCGAACTGGCTCCTGATACGTACATCATTGATACGCCGGGCATCAAAGAGCTTGGCTTGATTGATACGTCGAAAGAAGAGATCAGCCATTATTTCCCTGAAATGCGCGATCGACTCAACCAATGCCGGTTTCATAACTGCCTGCACATCAACGAACCCGGCTGCGCCGTCAAAGACGCCGTTGGGGAAGGCGAAATCGCCGAAAGCCGTTACATGAGCTACCTGAGCATGATGGAAGGCGGAGACAATAGGCGTTGATCACAATACGCCTTCTTCGGTCAGGATAGCTGCTACGTTGAGCGTAATATCGTCCATAACCGGAACAGGAGTATCCCAGTTGACGGTAATCCAGTTTTCGCCTTTGGTAGCGACGAGTACTTTCCGCGATTGGGTCGTAATCCAGATAACGCGTTCTGTGCCGAAATCGAGCATGGCCTGCGTTTTCTGGTGAACATAATCCTGCTCCATGGCTGGAAAAGCTTCCAGATCAACCTTAATGTCGACCTCGACAACAACCTTTGGCGCTACATCGAAAAACTTCCCCTTGATGGTTACTTTTTCCTTTTCGTAAAAGGCGATGTCATTAGCTAGATTGCCGCCTAATTGCAAGTGTAAACCCGGCTCATTCGTAACAACCCAGTAAGCTTTGCGGTTGGTGTGATTTCCTAGATACAGATACAGAGCAGATACTATTATCGCTTGTAGATCACTACAGCCCATGATTTCGCCGGGAGTTTTTCGGTTTGCTAAAACATCTTTATAACCCCTGCGGTATAAGGGTTTCCCGTTGAGCGTCTCATAAATCAGGTAAGACGGAATGGCCTGCTGCGCTGCTTCAGGTTCCATCGTCGTCAGTTCTGTTGCCATAGCCTTTCGATTTAAGACAATATATAAAGGTTTCAAAAGTATACCGCAGGGCTGCCCTGCGGTATATTTCTTAGTTCGTCATAGCGGCTAGCAGATCGGCTTGCGTAATAATGTGCACCTGCTCTTTTTCGTCGCGCACCAGCAACGCTTTATTATCTCGGTCGATGAGCGACGAAAGCGCGTCGATAGTATTGTCCAGCCCGACAAATTTGAACGGTTTGTCCATGACTTCGCTGACGGCGTGGTCTTTGATTGCGGGATCTTCAATGAGTCGCGTTAATACCGTTGAGTCGGTTAGGCTACCCACAATTTGACCTCCTTCGTCAGTAACGGGAATCTGTGAAATACCGTAGCGATTCAATACCTGAATCGCCTGACTTACCGATACCCCCGAACCAATGGTTGTCAATTGCGACTGTCGATTCGTCGCACCGCCGTTTTTGTTGTGAACGATATCGCGGGCGGTTTTGAACGACCGATCTTCCAGAAAACCGTGGTCTTTCATCCAGGTGTCGTTGTAGATCTTGGCGAGGTAACGCGTACCGTGGTCGGGCAGCAGAATAACCATTACGTCCTCGTCGGTCAGGTTTTCTTTCGCCCATTCCAACGCACCGTGCACGGCCGTACCACACGACCAGCCAACGAATAAGCCTTCTTCCCGCGACAGTCGACGCGTCATAATAGCGGCATCGCGATCGGTTACTTTAATAAACTGATCGATTACATCGAAGTTGACGTTCTGCGGCAAAATATCTTCGCCGATGCCTTCGGTGAGATACGGATAGATTTCGCCCGGATCGAAGATGCCCGTTTCTTTATACTTCTTAAACACCGAGCCATACGTATCCAGGCCTAACGTAAACAGATTCGGATTCTGTTCTTTCAGGAATTTCGACGTACCGCTGATCGTCCCACCCGTACCGACCGAAGCCGCAAAGTGGGTAATGCGTCCGTCGGTATCCCGCCAGATTTCGGGGCCGGTCGTCTCGTAGTGCGCGGCCGTATTAGATGGGTTATCGTACTGGTTTGGATAGAGCGAGTTGGGGATATCGCGGTTCAGTTTTCTGGCAACCGAATAGTAGGAACGCGGATCATCGGGCGCTACGTTCGTGGGGCAAACCACGACCTCAGCCCCGACCGCCCGCAGAATATCAATTTTCTCCTTCGACTGCTTATCTGCCATCGTAAAGATGCACTTATAGCCCTTCGCAATAGCCGCCAGCGCCAGACCGAAGCCCGTATTTCCGCTGGTACCCTCGATGATGGTGCCGCCAGGTTTTAAGATTCCCTGTTTCTCAGCATCCTCGATCATCCGAATGGCGATACGGTCTTTCACCGAGTTACCGGGGTTGAAGTACTCGACCTTGGCGAGAATTGTCCCCCGGATGCCTTTCGTTACGTTGTTGAGTTTGACTAAGGGCGTATTGCCGATGGTATCGACAATGGTGTTGTAGTAGTTCATGTTGATGAAGTTTTGTTGTACTGGTTCAGGAAGTTTAGTACCTGATTATGAAAATGAGCAAAGCTGCGCGATTGTTTAGCGAGTTCGTCGAAGTCGGCATTCTCAGCAATTGCTTGTGCTATAGCCTGCATTTTTCGACGATCGTCTCTGCCGTCATAAAGTCTCTTTTTAAGTTTACCCTGAGGCTCTTTTTCAACACTATCTTTACTTGGTTTATCAATTGACTTCACTTTATAAGCCTGATACAGCAGCCAATGTTCAACGGCTTGAACGGGCACATAAATGTAGATTTGGCCTTTGTACGTCTTGTAAGCCGTACCCAATGCCTTGGTCAACTTGTTACATTCAGCAGTATGCTCGTGTTGCTCATCCGTATGATCTGCTTTGTCTAGATCTACACCAACGATGCAAAACGACTGTTTTTCATCGCGCAGTGCTTTCAAACACAGCTCTTCTGCTTCATACAATACCTTCGACTTGCTTGGCTGTTTCTTTAATAAATCTAAACTGCTACGTTTTACCTGCAATCCTTTTTCAGCGGCTAAACGCTTTAAATAAACCGGTATAAATGAGTACTCGGCAAAACCTTCGGCGACAAGTGTATATATTAGTGGTGTTCTCATAAAGCTTCTTCAGGAACACCACCTAACAAGCCATACATCCAATTTTCACCTAGATTACTCGTGAAATCGATCTCCTTTGTACCTGTTTCCCGGCTTCGTTGATTAGAGGGTTCAATAATGTCTCGCAGTAAGTTCTTAACACGTGTTGCACCATCCTCATCTTTCTCAAAGACAAATACAGCCTCGGGCATAGAGGTAAATTCGTTTAGCACATTCTCGTTATGCGTTGTAAGAATAATCTGAATATTTTTTTCCTCTGCTAGTCGAAAAATAAAGTCCATCACCTCCCGAATCCGGCGTGGGTGAATTCCACGTTCAGGCTCTTCAAGAAGCAAAAGCTTAGGAGGTTGTGGCTGGTGAATAATGCAGAGCAGAATTAAAAAGTAAACTGTACCTTCCGATAACTCTTCAGACCAATAAATTTCATTTTGATTATCATTATATAAACCAAATTTCTTATATGTTTTATCTCCATAATTTTTTTTTAATTCTTTATCTGGAGCAACATTATCAAATCGTATTTGCGAGAATTCAGGTATTAATAAATTTATATCAGATTCAATTTGTCGAAAAATATCAGGGTATTTATCCCTAAGCGTATCTAAATAAGCAACCAGGTTAGATGTATCTGATTTTATCCTTTCACTATTAGGAAACAAAGGATATGGTCTTGTAACCAGATAGGGATTGATCGTAAATACCTCTACTTGTTTAAAATATAAATCAATGTATGACTTAGACATTGTATACTCTCTACCATAAAAACTATTAGCATTTATACTTTGCTCGCCACTAAACCAATGCTCATAATAGTAGTTTCCTTCTTCGGACTTTAGCCTGAAATGCTGATAGTCAAGTGCATTTCCAAACAGGGATAATTGACTAGGCTGTTTATCGAAGCTTTCATCGAAAATCAAGTGAATATACAATCTATTATAAAGGCTTTTTTGGTATACATAGTTTTTATCAAGTAATATATTCTTTGGAAACAAAGAATTCTGCTCATTTACACTTCTATATATATTTTTCCCAAAAAACTCTAGCGCCTTCAAAAAATTGGTTTTGCCCGAGTTGTTAGGGCCGATGAGCAGGTTGACTTTTTGAAGGTCGAGCGTTACGTCTTTTAAGCTCTTGAAGTTCTGGATAGAAACGCGCTTGAGCATATCGGTAGCGATTAATTTGCTTGTAAGTTAGGCAATTACTTACCCGGTTGGGTACGGCTCGATGCTTCGGCCCGCATGAGTACTGTGTTGTCAGGGTCAATCACCACTGTAGCCGGGCGGCTGGCTACCGGAACCGTAAACGTCTGCGTTTGGGCGTTCATGGTTAGCTTTCCAGTGCGGGTCAGTTCACGGCCACTGGCATCGCGGATGCTGAACACGAGGGGCAACACATAGAGCGAGCCAGTACGTTGAATCTGGCGCACGTCAATTACCATCGCTTTTTTAGCCGCATCGTAATTCGACTCCCACACTACGTCCGGGAATCCCGGTTGATACAGCCACTGATGGAAGAACCGGCCTAACCGTTTGCCCGATACGTTTTCCATAACCGCCTGTAAATCGCTGGTTCGCGCGTTGGCATTGCGGAACTTCTCGTAATACGTCCGAACACCTTTCCAGAACAGATCGTCGCCAAGTTCGTGACGTAACATGTGCAGCACCCAGCCGCCTTTCTGGTATTGGTTTGGGTTCAGCAAATCCATCAGATTGGTCGTAGTTGAGTCGATGATCGTGCTGTTCGGCTTTAGAGCTGTGTAGCGAAAAATTTGGTTCTTGTTCTGGTTCAGTACAGCGTTTAACGTATCGCGGCCGTAAGCCTGTTCGAGATATAAGGCTGAGAAATACGTAGCAAAGCCTTCACTCAACCAAAGGTGAGCCCAGTCAGCTTCGGTAGCCGAATTGCCAAACCACTGGTGCGCAATTTCGTGCGCCAGCAGCGCTTCAACGTCCGAATCTTTCCGGCCCACAATGATTTTCTCATCGTAGAAAATACAACTGGCATTTTCCATACCGCCGAAAATCGTTGTCGATTGTACGTTCGCCAGCTTCTCGTAGGAGTACGGCCCGACCTTGTCGATGAAGAATTGTAAGATACTTTTGGCCGGTCGATAATCAACAAAGCCCTTCTGACTGTCGTTAGGATACAACCAGCTCTGCACCGGTACACCACCAACTGCCCCAACCTCTTCAACGGCAAATCGGGCTGCGCCAATCACCATCACCTTGGTTGGTATGGGTGTGCTTTCCTGCCAGCGCGTCAGCTTGCGGCCGTTGGGTTGTGGCGTTTCGCTCAGTAACTTCCCGTTCGAGATTACCCGATACGTAGCGGGCGCATTGATCGTGAACGAGCAGGTCGCTTTGTCAGACGGATGATCAACGACGGGCAGGTAATGCCGGGCATTGTTTGGCCAGTTGTCGCCAAAGAAAGTACGTTCGCCGAACTTATTTCGACTAATAATCAACCCTTTCGCGGGCGTACCGACGTAGCGTATCGTGAGTTCCGTTGGCTGATTGGGGGCGGCAGGTAAGTTGATAAAAACCCGATCGTTACGTTGGGTAAAGGGCGTCGACTTGCCATCGGCTAAACGCACCTCACCGACTTTCATTCCCGTTACGGTGGAGTCAGCACGTTCGCCAACTAGATCGAACCAGACTGTCTGACGGTCATCTGTGCGGGTGAAGCGAATTGTGGCTTCGCCCCGAATCAGATTTGTTGAATCACTTAAGGTGAGCGAAAAAGCGTAATTCAATACGTCGACGCCGGGTTGCGTGTAGCGAGCCAACCGATCGGGTAGCTGCGCATAGACAACTGATGTCAGCAATAGAAAAAGATTTATCAACTTATATAACTTGGTATTCATTATCTAATCGGTTTGCCATGCTGATCAAAATTTAACTTTGGCTAATTTTCGTCATTCTGACCGGTACGCCCGCCGGTACGGCAGGAGAAATCTCTATAGCTGGAAGCAACAGCCTCTACAGAATATTTCTCCTGTCGTATCGGTGGGCGTACCGGTCAGAATGACGAAAAAACTCCCATAGTGAATCAGCGGGATTGTTTATTCTTTGATTTCCTGACACAGCTCAATCAGCACACCGTTAGTGCCTTTTGGGTGCAGGAAACACACCAGTTTATTATCGGCTCCGCGCTTCGGCGTTTCACTTACTAACGTAAAGCCCTGGTTTTTTAGCCGCTCCATCTCGGCGACAATATCATCGACTTCGAACGCCAGATGATGAATCCCCTCTCCTTTTTTCTCCAGAAACTTGGCGATTGGACTGTCCGGATTCGTGGCCTCGAGCAGTTCAATCTTCGTCTGCCTTCCGTGGCCCGGATTTACTTTAAAAAAAGACGTAGTGACGCCTTCTGATTCAACCGTTTCCGCTTTGTAAGGCGCTACGTTCAGCAGCTTCGCAAACAGGTCATTCGACGTAGCGATGTCGCGAACGGCGATCCCGATATGTTCAACGTTGGTAAGCATAGGTAAGAAAAGAACTTTTCCGTTTGGGGGAAAGTTAATAGATTAGTATCGATTCGCGTCAAATTTGACTGTATTACGACTATGGTTACTGTCTCAGAAATTGCCAAAGACAAAATTATTGAGCTGCGTCAGAAAGACGGCCTTGCGGATGAGTATGCTATCCGCGTAGGTGTCCAGGGCGGGGGTTGCTCAGGGCTGATGTATGATCTTCAGTTCGATGCCACGCAGCAGCCAACCGACCATGTCGTTGAAGATAAAGGCATTAAAATTCTGGTTGACCGGAAAAGCCTGCTGTACCTTGCCGGTACTGAGCTTGACTTTTCGGACGGCCTGAATGGCAAAGGTTTCCAGTTTAAAAACCCGAACGCCAGCCGTACCTGCGGCTGTGGTGAGAGTTTCGCTGTGTAACTTAGTCAGAACCGGGATTGAGAGTTTTTTCTTGATTTTGAGGCCGCTGCGCAGCGGCCTTTTTGTGTTTTGCGCTTTATATTACGAAATAGCGTAATTATGTCTAAGGCAAAACCTGATAAATCCCGGTTCTGATGACCGCAAAACCTGTAAGCCATTCGCGCACGACCCTTACCGAGTTAATGATTCCGTCGTATGCCAATTTTGGGGGTAAAATACATGGCGGTATACTCTTGTCCTTAATGGATAAAGCCGCTTACGCCTGTTCGGCCAAACATGCGGGTCAATACTGCGTAACTGTATCGGCCGACGGCGTCAATTTTCGGCAGCCGGTTGAGGTTGGCGAACTGGTATCGCTGATGGCGTCGGTGAATTACGTTGGCCGGACGTCGCTCGTGGTGGGAATCAAGGTCGTTGCAGAGAACGTAAAAACCGGCGTTGTGAAACACACCAATACGTCCTACTTCACGATGGTAGCCAAAGACGAGTCTGATCAGCCTGCTCAAGTTCCTCCCTTACTGCTTGAAACACCCGACGATGCCCGCCGTTTTCTGGAAGCTATAAAGCGCAAAGAGTTACGAACCAGCTACAGCGAACACTTCGATAATGCCAAAACCCGAATGCTGTTAACCGAAACCGTCGGCAAATTGACCAGCGAGCGCTGCCAACTTACCGATGATCTTAAGAATCAATTGTCCTGATCTAGAACCCGAGTTCGGCCCGCATTTTTTTGGCTCCAGCAACCATGTTCGCCAGCTTTTGCTTGGCGGCCCAGCGCGCCGTTTGGCTTAAGCCGCAGTCGGGCGCAACCGCTAGTTTCTCGGCGGGTACGTACGGCAAACACCTGCGAATCCGTTCGGCTACGTCGTCAGGCGTTTCGATGTAATAGCTCTTTACATCAATGACGCCCACAGCAACGTCAAACTTCTCGGCGAATCGTTCCAATAAATTTACTTCGGCAAAATTGAGGATCGTCATTTCGGAGTGGAGTTCGTCGACGGTCATATCCAGAAAGTCGGGGAGCATGGGTGCAATGGTCTTTTTACCCACCGACCGGCCTTTGTAATTCCCGAAACACAAATGCATCGATAAGCGGGTTTTACCGACACCCGGTGCTACCGTCCGGTTGAAAATATCGACAAACCGCTTTGTATCTTCCCGATACGCATAGCACGACATGGACGGCTCGTCCACGCAAATTTCAGGTACGCCAAGTGCGACTAAATCTTCGATTTCTTTACGTACCAAAGGCAGTAGAGCTTCGGTTACTTCCCAGCGATCCTTATATAAATCTCCTGGTAACAGCCGACCGCTCAGTGTGTATGGACCAGGAATCGACACCTTTACACCTTGGCCTGCCGGAGCTAATCGCTTTAACCGCTGGTATTCCTCCACCACACCTAAGCCTTTGGGGGCCGACAGTGGCTCAACAATGTTATGTTTTCCCCGCTGATCGTGCGCCGGTGGGCCAAACCGACGTAGTTCCGTTTCGTTATTCTGAATGCCGTTAATAGAGCCGTAGAACGACAGATTGAAATCAAAGCGGGTTTGTTCGCCGTCGCTGATCACGTCCAGGCCAGCCGACACCTGATCGTGAACCGACGCGACTACGGCGTCTTCAATCAGTTCACTAATATCGGCAGGGCCAAACTGCGACAGGTTCTGGCTCGAAAATTCAAGCCAGCCGGGAAACGGCATTGAGCCAACAACGGTTGTTTTGATCGGTACGGGTTGCAAAGGAGTTAGCCGTTTAAATAAGAGTAGGAATGTATTCGCCCCTGTTCAATCCGGGCACGCGAATATAGGCGAATACCCAATCAGCTGTAATCGCTGATCCGACTGATCTTTCCGTCGCTGAATGCAAAGATGGTTACCCCACGTAGCGATAACGTATCCCCCCTTTTAAAACCATTGGGCAGATCAATTGCGAAAACGCCTTCATACTCAATCTCAGCAGCAGCCGTCCGTTCGCCTAGTGTCAGGGAGCGAATTGTTTGCCTGCGGCTTTGAAATACACCCAGCGACTGGCTGGCCAACGTCTCGAACTGAGTTCGCCCACTCGTGGCCGTAATACCCGACGTATTCGATACGTTCTCGAAGACAATAACATCGTGCAACAGATCCATCATGCCCGGCACGTCCATCCGGTTATAGGCCGAAATATACTGTTCGATTAGTTCCCGCATAGGCGGCAATGTAGCCAACTAACCGCTTAGAACGGCTTTTTGCCAAGCACTTTCTTAAATACTTCCTTAAGTAGCACTGGTAAGGTAAAGTTGTGGCTCACAGCGTACCGGAAATTACCGGTATTGATCGTCTCGATTGGCTTACCGTTCTCGCTGTGCTGAACCGTTTTCCCTGTAGCGATATTTACTACGTGCCGCAGATTGAGGTTGTTGGCAAACATATCGGAAAAACGCGGGGAGTAGTACATACAGCCCTCGAAGTAGTAGTGGGTCACCTGCGACCAGCGTGTTACGTTACCGCCTTTTATGGGCATCCCACCGTGAACCAGGTTCGACGACCAGATCAGGACGTCGCCTTTCTGCATGTGAATTTCCTGCCGCTGGTAGCCGTTTGCTTCCATGAATTCCTCCATGAAGTCTTCGTAATGCGGGTATTCGGCGTAGTTCTCCTGGGCTTCAATGCCGATGTCGAAGTAGTTAAATTCCTTCTGCCGGTGCGACCGCGGATAATAAAACAACGGGCCATTGCTGGCGTTCGTCTCTTCCAGTGCTACCCATACGCCACACATAAAGCGGGCGGGTGTACTGCTGAAGTGAATGGTATCGGAGTGCGCCCGTTGCTGCGTACCAAACTTGAAGTTGAGCGTTTGAAAGGGAATAGGTTCGCGTTCGTACAGCAGCCGAAGAACGTCGAAGATCTGAGGCTGGCTGGCAATATCACGTACCGTCCTGTACTTTTTCCAAAGATCCTGGTGTCGGCTGGGCTGCTCACCTACATTCGCCGGATACTCATGTTCGATTTCTTTTATAGTACGATCGATCAATTCAGGGGCAACCTGCTGACGTAAGAGCAAAAATCCTTCACGATTGTAGTGGGTGACCATTTCCTGCTGCTCGGCGGTAAGGCTTCGTTTCATCAGCAGATCACTAAAGAAAGGAGATTCAACCCAGGGCAGGTTCATCTTCTGGGCTACGGCAAGGTTATTCATGGATAGAAAGGTTTGGGGTGATGATTAGGGTATCAATCTACTTCATTTATCGCCTGTGGGATGAATTGATTTTAGTGAACGGCATACAGCTGTTGCACGTAACAAGAACCCAACTAAACGACTGCCAAAGTATTCATTATAAGCATGATACCTTAAGCTGTCAGCATTAAAAGTTGATTAAAACGAAAGCGCCGGAAGTTGACATGACTTCCGGCGCTTTCGTTTCTTATAGCGATTATTATTACACTCAACTAAAATTCATATTGCCACCAGAGCAGGTTCTCTGTCCGGTTGAACAGGGCAAATCTATTTTTTTCGAGTACCTTCTGCGACGCTACATTCTCGACGTCCGTATCGGCGGCTACGCGCAGCACACCGGGCTGTTTCCCGGCCCAGTCCACGAGTCCGCCCACCATTTCCGACATATACCCCTGCCGCTGGAAAGCTGGATACGTACCGTACCCAATTTCAACAGCACCCGTTTCATCAGGTTCACCTTTGAATTTAGCTTCGGCAACAATCTGCTGTTTTTGTCGATCAATGGCCAGCCACATGGTATGATACAGCGGGTCGCGTGCAGATTCTTTCAAACGGGGAATGGTGAAATGGGTAATCACGCTTAGCACAGGCTCAACAACTTTCCGATGTCCTTGCCGTAGCCCCAGCGTTTCTTCAAGCCGATACCCATCGGCAACGTGTAAAACAACCTGATCGAGCGTCAGGGGAATAAGAGTCAGACGTAACGTTTCAATCATAACTGAGTATCGGCCTGGCTAACGTAACTACGAATGCCAACATGACTATATAATTTGGCCAGCCGATGCGCATGTTCGTCATAAGCCGCTTCGAACAAATCAACCGCCCGCTGGGCTCCCACAACCACGCCTGCACTTAACACCTTTGGCGGACGACCCGCTTCGGTTAACAGCCGCGCGACTTCGGCCTTGATGCTATTGACAATAACAGCACCGCCTACTGTACTCCCCGGCGCAACAGGTGTGTCAAGACCCGGAACGGTCAGCATCGCGTCGCCAACGGGTGCCCCCGTGTCGAGAATCAAATCGGCGAAGTCGCCTAATTTTTTGCCATCAGTACGTTTACTGGTACTCTTCTCCGAATGCTCTTTGGTAATCAGGGCAACAACTTTTACGCCCTTTTGCTGAAACAGCTCAGCCATTTCAATAGGCACTACGTTGCAGCCCGACGACGATATGACCAGCGCTGAGTCCTGATCTGACAAGTCGTAGTTGCGAAGAATTCGGTCGGCCAAGCCAGGAACATTCTCCAGAAACATAGCCTGCCGTTGTCCGTTGGCTCCAACAACCAGGTTATGAAACGTAAGAGACAATTCGACAATGGGATTGAATCCCGGAAACGAGCCATAGCGTGGCCACATCTCTTCGACCATGATGCGGCTATGTCCCGAGCCGAACACATGGACCATGCGCCCCGCCAGAATCGTCTCAGCGAACCAGTTTGCTGCTTGCTGTATCTGAGCTTCCTGCGCTTCGACCGTATCTAGAATGGCGCGGCATTTTTGAATGTATTGAAGAGTCATAATGTCTGGACCGGGATTGAACTGATTTATTCTGACTGAGCTGATTAGATCATGAGTCAAGCATTGATACTTCTCTGAGCCAAATCCTTTATACGTTGTTCAAAGCAACTAACCAAATCAATTAGCATTAATCAGCTAAATCCAGGTTTTGAAGGGCAAAACTGGCCGCGCCGATAGCACCGGCCATATCACCAAAATGAGCAATCTTAATCGGTGTAGCCTGACCACCCGGTCGCCATTCATACAAGCCCAGGAAATCAGCCAGTGGGCGTAGCAAATCATCTTCCGCCTGGGTGATCCCCCCGCCCAGCACGACTAAATCGGGCGAAAACAGGTTGATGAGTGAATTAATGCCTATCGCCAGCTTTCTGACCGACGATAACCAGACCCACTGCGCGAAATAATCTCCTTGTTTATACGCTTCGAGCAGTTGGTAGGTCGAGGTAAACCGTCCCAGCGACCGACGTTCGATTGTTGCATTGCCAATGGCATCTTCCAGGCTACCCGGTGCTCCGGTTATATCCCGATCGGCCTCGGCGTCTACAGTTACATGCCCGATATGACCGGCCTTCTGGAAATTTCCCTGATACAGTTTGCCGTCGATTAGGATACCGCCCCCAACGCCCGTACCGAGCGTCAGCATGACCACGTTCCGACAGCCTTTGGCAACACCAAAGCGGCTTTCGGCCAGTAAAGCAGCGTGTGCGTCGTTAACGACGTGAACGGTTGCATTCAGGAAGCTGCCCCAATGGAACCCTTCCAGACCGCTCAGCCGACCAGGCATGAAGGCAATGCACTGATTGGTTACGTTCGGCAAACCGGGAGCCGACAAGCCCGTAATCTTAACGGGTTCGGTCGAATAATCACGAAGCTCTCTGACGGTTTCGAATACGGCCTGCTTCCAGTGAATGTCAGTCTGATCTTTCTTACCGTTGGTAGGATGGTATAGCTGCTTGACAATTTCGCCGGTATCGCTGTTCATCAGCACCCCTTTAATCCAGGTGCCGCCAAGGTCTATACCGATTGCGTTCATAGCTGCCCTTCGCTAACACTCCAACCGCCGTCGACGGTCAATACCTGGCCGGTTGTAAACTTCGACTGGTCGGACATAAAATAGACGGCGGCTCCATCGAGGTCACTGGGTTGTCCAATACGTCCGCCATCGAGTGGTTGCTTACTTTTTGTGAACGACATGATCGCATCATCTTTCGTAGCTCGCTGGGCCATGGGTGTTTCGACAAGAGATGGTGCTAAGGCGTTGATCCGTATGTTATCATTGGCGTAGTAGGCCGCCACCGATTTTGTAAACCCGATAACGGCTGACTTAACGGCGGCATAGGCATGGGTAGCAAAGTAGGCTGGCGACGGCGACGACCCGAGTACCGATCCCATGTTCAGAATAGCTCCGGCCGTCTTTTGAGCCCGAAACGCCCGAACGGCCGCCTGGTTCGACAGCATCAACGACGTAAGATTAAGGTTGACGGTATAATTCCAGCCGTCGAGGGTTATATCATGAAGCGGGCCATCCCCGAACCGGCGTCCACTGCCGCCTGCTACGTGGTATAATCCATCGAAGCCACCAAATATCTGCTGACAAAGCGCAATGGCTTTAATAGCGGTTTGGGGGTCTGAGGCATCGCCTGACATGGCTAGCCCATTGCCATCTAACTGCTGTTCAGCGGCTGTGCAGCTTTCCGAATTCCGGCCTACCACCACTACTTGTGCTCCTTCGCGGACAAACGCTACGGCTGCCGACAATCCCATCCCTGTGGTACCACCTACCACCACAATACGTTTATTCTCTAACCACATCCTGTTTGTTGACTCAAATTGATTTATGCCGCAAGAAACGAAATAGACTGACGTCCACCAAGATTGCCCACAGCAAGCTTCTGTAGAAGTCTATTCGAATTATTAAAGCAAAAGCGGAGCCTCAGAAGAAGCTCCGCCAATTACGTTACACTAAATCGCGCTCGATAATCTTTCCGCTGGCTTTTTCTTTCAGGATAAGCTTGTTGCGGCCGTCGTGGGTCATTTCCTGCTTGATGAGGTAGTGATCAGCGTCGTATTCGGTTAAGGTTGTTTCCTGCGTCAATCCTTCCTGACCCCGCCAGACGGGCAGTTGCACCGGCTCCCACTGTTTGGTTTCAGCGGACTTGTAGGCGGCATCAAGAATCGCGTTGACCACGTATCCATCGTAAAACGTTTCGGCCGGTTGGCGGCCTTCCTCTACCGCCACAAACATGTCGGTAAACATGTGATTATAGCCTAAATCATTCACTTCATCGCCAACTGGGAATAACCAGCCGGTATTCGATTCGGCTTTCTCGGCCACGTAATCAGCACCTTTGCCGGTTGTGAACATCTCGAAGCCGGTACGCAGGAAATTATTGATCCAGATCGTCCCTTCCGTGCCCATCACCTCATCGCGGAGGTCCATGCCGCCCCGGAAGGTCCAGCTCACTTCAAACTGACCGATTGCGCCGTTTTCGTATTTGACCAGCGCAATGGCATGGTCTTCGGCGTCGATCGGCTTCACCTGCGTGGCCGCCCAGCACATCACCTCGACCGGTTTCACATCTTTGCCGATGAAGTTCCGGGCGATCTCGACGCAGTGGCAACCTAAGTCGAGCATGCAGCCGCCACCGGCCTGCTCTTTATCCCAGAACCAGTTGGAATGCGGCCCAGGGTGCGTTTCGCGGGATTTTGCCCAGAGGATTCGGCCCAAAGCGCCGTTTTTGACCGATTCGAGCGCTTTCAAAAATTTGGGAGAGTAACAAAGGTCTTCGAGGTACCCCCCGAAAATCCCAGCCTCTTCTACCAGTTGCATCATCCGCAGTGCCTCTTCCGCCGTACGGCCCAGGGGTTTTGTGCACACGACGTTCTTTTTATGCTTGGCGCAAAGCTCAACCGCTGACGCATGAAGGTTATTTGGCAAGGCAATGCACACCATGTTTACGTCGGGATGGGCAATGACCTCTTCCATATCGGTCGACATGAAGGAACAGCCGTAATCATCGGCAAACTTTTTGGCGGTTTCTTCCCGACGGGCGTAAATGGCTACGACTTTGTCGCGGCTCCGTTGACCGTGAAGCGAATCGGCGTAGAAGCGGCCGATGAAGCCACCTCCCAGCATAGCAATACGTTGCATACGTAAGGTTTTAGGTAAAGGGTTAATCCGTACTTTCGCGGAATTCACGGCGCAGGACTGGCGGTGAATCCGCGAACTAAAGTAGAGAAACACTGACTGATTACTGCCGACGATGCCCGATTTTTTTGACATCAACACCCTATTCTTTACCGTCTGGGACTACCCGATGAGTTACCTCGAATTTTTTGGTGTCGTTAGCGGGGCGGTCGCGGTGTGGTTATCGGCACGCGCTAACATCTGGAGCTGGCCGATCGGCGCGGGTAGCGTCGTCTTGTTCTTCTTTCTGTTCTATCAGATCCAACTCTATCCGGATATGTTCTTGCAGGTGTTTTTCTTTATTACAAACCTGCAGGGCTGGTGGCGATGGGCGCACCCCGCACCGGTAGAAGCCGACGGCAAGCAAGAACTAAAAATTACCCGAATGCCTTCCCGAAAATTAATGAGCTGGACGTTCCTGGGCGTAGTGGCAACCGTACTTCTGGGTACGTTCGCCAGCAACCTACACGAGTGGTTTCCGATTCTGTTCAGCAAGCCCAGCGCTTTCCCTTACCTCGACTCCTTCACAACGGTTATGAGCATTGTGGCCACGTTCCTGATGATTGAGAAGCGGGTGGAATGCTGGTACGTCTGGCTGTTGGTCGACATTATCCTGACGTATATGTACTTCGTCAAAGGCGTTAAGCTGGTGGGCGTTGAATACTTCGTGTTCTGTTTTGTCGCTATGGTTGGTGCCTGGCACTGGACCAGAGAATATCGGTCATATTCCACCCAGACGGCATGACAACAGGCTTAGTTTTCGGCAAATTCATGCCGGTTCACAAAGGTCATTTGGCCCTGATCGAGTTTGCCCGACGGCAATGTGACCATCTGATGGTGTCGATGACCGTTACACCAACCGATCCCATTGATCCCAAGCTTCGGTTAGACTGGCTTACGGAACTCCTCGCCCCCTACCCAACCATTGAGGTTGTTGCCGAATCGGATGACTTTCATGATCCAACCTTACCGCTGTGGGAGGTTACCAAACTCTGGGCCGCATTCGTTAAAAAGCGGTTTCCGGACGTTAGTGTGTTTTTCTCCTCCGAAGAATACGGCGCACCATTGGCCCATCACTCCGGTCTCCAGCACGTATCGTTCGATCCGACGCGTCAACTTGTGTCTGTGTCCGCAACGCAAATCAGGCAGCACCCCTATCAATACTGGTCGTATATTCCTGACGTAGTACGACCTTATTTTGTCAGGAAAATATGCCTGTATGGCCCCGAGAGCGTTGGCAAGACCACAACGGCCCATGTACTGGCCACTGAGTACCAGACGAGTTTTGTTCCGGAGGTTGCCCGTGACCTAATTACGTCCAATGACTTTACACTCGACGATATTATCCGGATTGGTTACGCCCAGACGGAAGCGATCAAAACGGCTGAGCGGCAGGCGAACCGGATTTTGTTTTGCGATACCGACGTCATCACGACCCAGATTTACTCCGACCTCTACCTCCGCCAGGTTCCGCCGGTTTTGTATGAATTGGAGCAGCAGGTGACGTATGATGCATACGTATTACTCGACATTGATGTACCCTGGATTGCCGATGGGCTACGCGATTTGGGCCACCGCAGACAGGAGATGATGAATCGGTTTCGGCACGAACTCGACAAACGAAAGCTATCTTATTCGCTGGTAAGCGGCTCATATTCAGAACGCCTGACCAGCGTCCGGGCTGTTGCCAACCAGCTGTTAAGCCTGGCTGAAAATTATCAGACAGAATAGTCTGTATTTCAAGTAGATAAGTATAATACAAGATACATTGATTATAATTATTTAAAGAATTTATGCCGGTAACCTACTGATAATTATGATCTTAATTTCTTGATAGTATAATTTTGTATTTGAAACCAAACTTTGTATTCATTATGGCAGTTGCCAAACAATTCCTTAAAAGCAAGCCAATTGCAAAAGTAACGTTTGAATTGTCGGCTGAAGCCGTCAATGGAGCTAAGACGGTCGCGGTGGCCGGAGAATTCAATAATTGGGATCCTACTGCCCAGGCATTGAAGAAGCAGAAAGATGGTTCTTACAAGACTACGGTTGAGCTGCCAGTTGGCAACGAATACCAATTCCGTTACGTTTTGGACGGTTCAAAATGGGAAAATGATTCGGCTGCCGACAAATACGTAGCTAGTGGGGTTTCTAATGAACAGAACTCAGTAGTGGTATTATAATCAACATCTACTCAGAAACAGGAAGGCCCGACCAATCGGTCGGGCCTTCCTGTTTCTGAGTGGTTTCGCTAAACGGTAAAGCTATCCGACTCTACATATGCTTTGATGAGCGCCAGTTCACCTTCTTTGCCCTTCTGCGACTTGCCATGCTCCATACCGAAGATAAACTCTTTGTTTTCGGCCTTAGACTTCTGGTAGATGTGCTTAAAGATATTTTTATAGTTGATTTCGCCGGTCGTGGGTTCATTACGTCCCGGATTATCGCCAATCTGGAAGTACGCAATTTCGCTCCAGGTCCAGTTAATATGCGGAATAATATGCCCTTCGTTCTTCTGCATGTGATAAACGTCGAACAGAATCTTGCAGGCAGGGCTGTTCACCGCCCGGCAGATTTCGTATGTCTGGTCGGAGGTACGTAAGAATAGATTCGGGGTATCGCTGAGCGGCTCCAGCACCATAGTCAGTCCGGCCGGAGCCAGGATGTCAGCGCCCCGGCGCAGAGCGTCGATCACATTACCGGTCTGTACGCCGATGGGCAGATTACGCTCAAAATCACCGGGCACAACAGTCGTCCATTTGGCGTTGACCCGCTTGGCAGTTTCAACGGCCCTACGGCAGCCATCCAGAAAGATGTCGATGTATTCTTTCTTGCCCGCGGCTAATGTATTCTGCGAATTGCCGCCTTTGTCGAGCACGAACACGCCCATGGTCATCCCGAGCCTGGCCAGTTCGCTGCCTATTTTCTCCTGCAAAGCAGGGTCGCGGCCCATCATGCCATTGTCCTCCAGGGCCGTAAACCCCAGATCAGCCATGAACTTCAGTTGATCGATGGGGTCTTTGCCTGCACTGTTTTCAAACATGCCGAAGTGCGGGGCATATTTGAGCTTGAAGTTATTTTTAGCGAACAAGGTGGGCTGCGAATGCCAGTTTCCGGCGACGGCCTCACCCGATACAGCGGCTCCGGCAAGGCCTAGGGTCGATTTTACAAAATTGCGACGTTGCATATTGATTAAGGAAGAGTTTGCCTGCTCACCTACGTAGGTGAGCAGGCAAAGAAACACGTTTATTTCCGTTTCAGGCTGCTTAGATATTCAACCAGATCTACCAACTCCTGGGTGCTCATGGCGTCCTGCAAGCCGGAGGGCATCATCGACGAATCCATCTTTTTCATAGAGACGACATCCGACATCTTGTAATTCTGCACCACACCACCGGGAAATTTCATCTGCAGATCGGTTTCGGTTTTGCTCGACACAATACCTGACATTGTGCTGCCGTCTTTAAACTTCACCTCCCAGCCTTCGTAGCCAAAGCTGATACCAGCATCGGGGTGTAAAATAGCCAGGTACTGACCTTCTTTCGGCAGTTTAGAGCCAATCTCCGACAGTTTTGGGCCGAAGTCCATGCCATCGCTGTTGATCTGGTGACAGGTAGAGCAATTGGTTTTGAATACAGTAATCCCTTTTGAGACATCGCCGTTCATCGCCAGCAGCTCGTTCATCGCCGGAAGCTTTTTAATTGTAGTTACCGGCCCCGCATCAAGGAAACTGGCGGCATCCTGACGTATTTTTTTCCGCCACGAACCACTTACCCCCTGCACCGCAGCGGCCTTGTAGTCGCCTTTTATATCGCCGGATTTAAGCAGGGCGATGACCAGATCTTCGCCATCGCCACTACCACCGAGCGAACGGGTGGCCTCCCGACGTAACGCTGTGGGCCGTTTTTCATCCAACGCCACGGTTTTAAGTATCTCAATCGATTCTTTACTACCTACCCGACGTAACGCCATCAGCATATTCGTGGCCGCTTCCGAATCAGTACCGTTAATGACTTCCCAAACCATCGGGCCGCCTTGCTGCCTGAGCAATTGCCGGGCGGCATCACGGCCCATACCGTCCAATGCTTTTCGTACGGCCAGCTCTTTCAGGCGGGTATTCTCGGAGGAAGGCTGATAACGGGTGACCAATTCGATGTACTCGGGTGTACCGTATACATCGTTCATAAGTTTAGTCAAAGCACTGGCGGCCACGTCAGAACTCTTGACGAAAGCCGGATCGAGGTGACGGAGAGCCAGTTTCGTTACGTCCGTCGAGCCGCTGTTCGCCTGCAGGATGGCTAACAGAGCCGTCGATTTCTCGGTAGCACCAGGGTTGAAGTCAAACGCCCGGAAGTAACGTAACCGCTGGTTCAGATCGACACTGGCGTCGCCGGCCAGCTTGGCCAGCATGGGCACCGATTCTTTCGTACGGGCTCGCCAGACAATATCCTGACCACCGGCATTGGCAAGCGGATCGTTGTTCATCTGCTTCACCCAGGCGGTGTAGTAACTGTCCCAATTCCCGTCGGCACCAATCCCGAGCGCTTCGAGGTACCAGCGATCTTTGCCGTCGTGTTTACTGGCCAGCTGTGCCCATAAACCGGGTGCTTCGGAAGACGGATTACGCCGGAGGGCCAGGGCACACTCCCGACGTACGTGTGCATCCTGATCATTCACCAGCAGTTTTACGGCTCTGATAGCCTGATCGGGGCCCAACTGACGCGCTGCACGTAACGCCGTGATCCGCAGATCTGGGTTATCGCTCTTGAGCGCTGTCTCGACGTATTTGGAGCCATTGTTTAACTTGCTCAGCAGCCACAATGCGCGGGCCTGCATGCGCGGATCACCCGATGATTTATAGAGCTTCGCCAGCGGCTTCTCGGCCTTAGCGCCCATGTCGTGCAGCTTTTGCCAACCGGCGTAACGGATCGCCATGTTTGGGCTTTGTAAGGCTTCAATGGCACCTTCGGTCGTGGTTACGTCAACCTTCGGCATTTTGTAAGGTGAGTTCGGCGGAGCCACCCGGTACACCCGCCCCCGGTTCTGATCGCCCGCCTGGTGACCACCTACTCCTGGATCGTACCAGTCGGCAATAATCAGCGAACCATCGGGAGCCACGCACACATCCGCCGGACGGAACCACTGATCCCGAGCGCCTTCCAATACGTTCACAATTTCGGCCTTGTAGCCTGCCCCATCTTTCTGCACCGGATACGAACGTACTAAGTTTGGCCCCGCATCGCAGTGGATAACCTGCCCCTGAAACTGCTGCGGTAACAGCTTTCCTTCGTACACAATGATACCCGTGGGTGAACCTGCGCCGGTTTGGAGTAAGTTGGGTACTACACCGGGATCGTTCAGGTGCCAGTGCCGCCGTGGCGTTTCAGGTTCGATATTGTCGCGATTTGCCTGCCAGCCCGCGCCCGTCATTTCGTCGGTATAGCCGTAGTTGCCGTACTCCATGACGTAGTTGATGCGGACGCTTTTGTTGCCATCGTCGTCGTTGTCCGATTGCCAGAGCGTACCGTAGGAGTCAACGGCTACTTCATAGTTGTTGCGGAAGTTCTGGCCGAGCAGTTCTACGTTCTTACCGTCTGGATCGCAGCGAAAAACCATGCCCTGCTTGAAATTCTCTTTGTTAATGGCCTTCCCCGTAGCTATGTCGATAACCGGCTTACCGTCTTTATCGAGTAATTGACCGCCCTCGTTTCCGAAGTTGAAGTACCACTTCCCGTCTGGCCCGAACACAAAGGTGTGCATCCCGTGGTCGTGCTGCTCTCCGCCGATTCCCGTAAACAGCAACTCTTTTTTATCGGCCTTGTCGTCGCCATTTTCGTCGGTCAGTACCCATACATTCGGGCTGTCAGATACGATGACTTTGTTGCCCTGTACCCAGATACCCAGCGGTGATTCGATACTCGGGTCCTGAAAAAACACTTTGCTGACGTCGGCTTTGCCGTCACCGTTCTGATCTTCCAGAATGACAATCCGGTCGCCTTCCTTCCGGGTTGGATTGCCATTTATCGCGGGTCGATAGTTATAGGCTTCGCACACCCAGACCCGTCCTTTTGCGTCTACGTCGATATCCGTCGGGTTCGTCAACATCGGTTCCGAGGCAAACAAGGTTGCTTCAAGTCCCGGCGCTACGTTCAGGCTACCAACGGCATATTTCGGATCGTGCTTATCGTCGTCGGTAAGCTGGGCAAACAGGCTTGTCAGGTAGCGGTTTGACGCAGCGTTGAGGTTGCGGTTCTGATACGCTCCAACAAATACACTACCTGCCAACAGGCCAGCCGCCGACAGTGCTACGGCTCGCTTAGACAGTATAGAGAAACCAGCGGGTTGAGAAAATTTCATAGTACAGAATCAGAAAAAACAAGTTGCACTTTAATAGGTAAATCTAGTGACAAATTGAGTCTTTCCGACGCATTCACCACCGAATCCGGCTCATAAATATGTGCAGTATGAGAAGTAATTACCTGGTAGAAACCTACTCACTTTATCTGAGATGCAGCGCTGAAAAGGTTGTTACTGTATTTTTTAGCCACATGTGTTCCGCCAGGCAGGACCGATGCGTCATTTCCAGGGAAGCTATTGCAGAATATACTGTTTAATCAAACCGACTGCAGCGTCATGCAAGTGACAAGGCTAGCGAAAAGTATTGATTTTTTATTAGAATAGTTAAACAATAGACTTCATTCACTGTTCTTTACCATACAACGAAAGCAACCAACTTCAACCTTATTTAATAACTCAACTATGAAAAAAGTAATTGTAGGCGCATTATTTGTGGCAGCGACCGCATTCAGCGCCCAGGCACAGACAACCAATTCAGGAACTACCACCAATTCAGGTACCACAACGAACTCGGGTACTACACAAAGCGGTACAACGGGTAGTACCAACATGGGATCAGGTACAACCGGCACAATGGGCTCGAGTACGTACGGCACGCAGAGCGGCACGACCGGCTCAGGCACCCAGGGCTCTACGTATGGAACCCAGGGCACAACCGGCACCGGCTCAGGTACGTATGGCACCAGCGGCTCAAGCTCAACCGGCATGGGTACGGGTAGTACGTCCGGCTCCTATGGCACCAGCAGTAGTTCTGGCCAAACCAGCGGCAGCATGAGTAACACCACGACAAATAGCCGTAAAAACAACCGGAATAACAATAGAAATAACAGTAGCAGCGGTGGCAATAGCAACAGCTCAACCACTACGCCACCACGGCGGTAGGTGTTACATAGCGTACTACGGAATCGGCCAGCTGATACGACTAGTCGTATCAGCTGGCCGATTCTGGTGAAATACCCTTTGCGTACACGTATACCCGAGGGAGGGTATCGTATCGGACTGATTATCGTTTATCTATATCTGTCAAGCTCGCCGGCTGGCTTTGCCGGCCGGTCGACTTTTTCTGTCCGTAGCCGTAAGTCCTGGTACCAGAAGCCGGTATCCCATTGACTGTCTGCCTTATCAGCATAATCATCGGAACTGGTGGACGGCGCGTAGGTTCGCCGAACGATTTCTCCTTTCTCAAACGGTACGGGCTGCCTGAAGATAGGCCCGTCATAAACGAACGAATGGTACTCTCCATTCTCTCCGCAGGGGTCAACCGACTTGGGTAAATCCCTCAGCAAGTCGAGGTCCAGTTCCCGCCCTAAAAATTCAGCGCCAAGCTGCTTTTCGTTGACGCAGACCAGCACCGCCCGAAACCCCAGGTCGACAAACTCATGGATTAGTTCGGTTGAGGTACGCTGCCAGATCGGAAAAACGCCTTTCAACCCAGCTTGTTGTACCTGCGCTTCCCGATACCGCCGTAGGTCTTCTAAAAATATATCGCCGTAAATGGCGTGCGTTACCCCTTGTTGCCGGAATCGCTCAAAAGCCCCTGACATATTGGCGTTGTAGGTTTCCATTGACACATCACCCGCGAGACGTAGCATTTGCAGTGGAATGTCTATCCGATCGGCCTGAGCCGTTAGCAAGTCTGTACGAACGCCGTGCATACTGACGCGATCAAGCTGATCATGAACTGTCGTCAGCAGGTTTACTACGTTGTATTGACCCGATCGAAGGCTATGAAACAGAGCGAGGGCCGAATCTTTGCCCCCGCTCCAGTTCATGATGGCCGAATACCGGCTCATCGGAAATAAAATTTCGATGGGGCAATTTCGGCCCGGACTGAATCAATTAAGGCACCACTGGTCTGATAACGCAGCACGTAACCCGCCTGTTTGAAGGAAGGCGTAACACCGGCGTAAACAACGCCATCCGAATACCTTGGGTCTGTGGTATCGACCCCTAATCCGCTAAACAACCGGGATTGAAACGGTGTTGACGTACCGGTGTTGACCGAGAACATATAGGTTTGCCCTTTTTCTTTGAAGTTATCGGCAGGGTCGTAGAACGAGTTTACGAAATAGAATGCCTGCTTGTTGGGACTCAACACAAATGAGCGCGAAGATCGGGCCGGATCACCCACTTTAAAACGCGCTTCCACCGTTTTGCTGGCCGGGTTGATCCGCACCATTTCCTTATCCGACGAGGCATAAGCCCACAGCTTGCCATTAGCATCTACAGCCAGTGGATTCGCATTAACGCCGACATCAATACCCGGCTGTTTTACCTCGTCAGTTTCGGTGTTGATCACAGTTATGGTACGCTCGCCACCAGCGCTGCCGACAAACGCTTCGTTACCAACCACGACGATATTCTCGGCACCCTTCGTAACCGGAATCTTCTTCGTAACTGTCCGAGAGGCCAGATCCATCACCAGCACATAACCGGGTTTCACGTAAAAGTTAGAGAAATCGCCCGTAGCATCCCAGCAGGTAATGTATGCCTTGTTCGCGCCGGCTCTGGCTACGTAACGCGGATTCTCTACGTCGGGAGCTTTAACCGTTAGTATAGACTTAAACGTACCTGATTCGACTAGCTCAACTTTATCCTGTCCGGCGGTGCTGTTATCAACCAGAATCACTCCTTTTCCATCAATTTCCGTGAAATCCTGCACGCCACCGGTTAATGTCCGGGCATTGACGGCATTAAAAATATCGGTCGCTGTAGTCGTTGAGTTTTTGGGTAAGAATGAAATGGAGCCATTGTTGTCGGTGAAATTACCAGAATTGATAATAAAGGCACCGGATTCATAGGGTGTAGGCTCTGGGTCTGTGGTTTTACAGTTCCACACGCTCAGGGCTACTGCTACTGCTACGATGCTTCTGGTTGCTTGCTTTTTCATTGTGTATTGGAAGATAGATTGATAATGATATTTACGGCTGCGTTTCGTCCAGGCATCGCATTCCGTTTGACGCTGAACGCCAGCGCATCAAATACGTTATTGATTTGGCCCTGCACCCGGACAGGCATGGGACCAAGCTTTACGGCACTTTCGAGCAACACGTTCGTTAACGTAGTGCCCTTAAAATACTGGCTCTCATCGAACGTAATGTAGCGACGAGAATTAGCTTGCGTCTGTACCGTCAGGCGCGTGCGGCCACGTTGCAGGTAGGCATTTAATGTGCCCGTGTGTATGGGCACGTAGGGTAATTGGCTGCCGACGACATCCTGCGCGTACGTACTATACGCCCGCTCCTGCGACGATCGCGTAAGGGCATAGCCCACCCGAACACCCGCCAGCCAGAGCCCATGCGCGTAGGTAACCGTTGTGGTGAACTCTCCGCCACGCGCCACAACCAGTTGAAGATTTTCGACACGATAGCCGTAATCCGGATTCCAGTACGACCAGTTATCGACCCGGTTGCGATAGGCGGTTGCTTCGGCGGTCAGGCTTACCTTTTCGGTTAAGCTGGCTTTGGCGGCTACTCCTCCCTCTACATTAAATCCATCCTCGGGAAGCAGGTTTGGATTGCCCAGGTTTTGCCAGTAACGCTCATTTAAAGTCGGTACGCGGTAACTGCGACTGATTGACCCTTTGGCCGTCAGCGCAAACTCGTTACGTTGTATGAGCCGGTACTCAGCACCAAGCGAAGGCGTTAGGGGCGGATTGAAACGAGTCACAAACCCCTGCCTAAGGTTAGCCGAGACGAGCCAGCGCGTGGTTTCATAGCGCAGCAGTGCATACAAATCCCCCCTGTTTTCCGTGATCAGCTGCCCGCCATACCCATCGGTCAGCGTGCGATAATGAGATAACTCTCCGCCAACTCGCAAGGTTAGCTGCGCATTTGCCTGGGTCGGCATTAGTTTAAACTCACGCTCGACACGGCCCACAAACCGGTCGGTTTGCGTGTGGCTCGGCGCGTCGAAATTGCTTTTCGCGTAGTCGTACACATCACGAATCCAGCCTAACCGAAGGGTTAGCTGATTTGCTTCGTAGGTCGTAAGCAGACGCGCCGATTGCGTTCGGGTCCGTTCGCGGGCAATAACATCCTGCGGACTTACAATCAGATCATTATCCGACAGCCAGGCATTCACCGAAAGCTGCCTGCCGTTCTTATGCTGAAAATACAAATCCTGCACAAACCCTCGCTGGGCCGTTGTCGATTGTTCGACGAAATAATTCCGGCGTTCGCTGTACGGATAGGCGTTGTTGTATTGGTTTCGGTAGGCAAACGTTTTGCCGGATAGTTGCCAGTTTTTCCCTAAAGGCGCTCCGTAACGCACACCAACCTGGGTGTTGTTATTGTGAAAACTGGCAAACTGCTGACCGAGTGTGACGGTTACGCCATTAGCATACGTTGGACTACTGCCCAGCAAGACACTTCCTCCCACAGCATCGGACCCAACGGCACTAGCCGATGATCCGTACTGAATTGCTAATCGATCGAAACCCGCAACGGGTAAGGTCGAGAAATCGGTCTGACCCAGGTTTGGCTGGTTGATGTTAATTCCGTTCCAAAGCACAGCCGTATGGTTAGCCGATGTTCCCCGAAATGATACGGTTGCTAACTGACCGGGACCATAATTCTTGAACGCCAACGGTGTATTCAACGCCAACAGGTCTGTAATTGTCCCAAACCGAAACTGGAGTAAAGTTGCTGAATCAATTCGTTGCAGCTTCTGCCCCGCCAGAAATCGCTCGGGCGCGATGGCACGTACCGTTACCGTCGACAGCGATACGGTAGAGGCCGTAGCCGACGAATCCGTCCGGGTTTCCGCACGCGGAGCTGTATTAGATTGCGCAAAGCCAACCGCAGTCGCCAGCAGGCAAACAAACAGCAGAGCCACCCACCGATGCAGGGTTCGTGTCAACAAAATGAACTGTCGTCAAATCGTGTGCAACCGTTTCAGTCGAAACGGCGCGCGGTCAGGGCATTTCCTCCGAACACCAAAACAGCGGATGGTCCTTGGCAGGTCTCCTGGCTTGTCTCACCGGTTCGAGCCTTCCCGTGCTGATTGTGAACACAGTGGCTACGTAGATTGAACCGGTTTGTAAAAAGACTTACAGTTGCGGGGACAGCGTCGGCTTCACACCAACTTCCCTTTTAAGCCGTGAAAGCCACTACGAAGTGACATCAGGCACCAAAAACTCAGCCGCAAAGGTAGAGTGAATAGCGCAATAAAAAAACCGGCACTTCCCTGCAGGAGTGCCGGTACTAAGCTTTACCAGGCTAAGTATTAGTATAGAATTATGAAAAAACGGCTGACGCTAGGCCCCGCTGCTAAGTAGCTAATTGAAGCCTGTGCTACAGTTAAACAGACTTACTTTGTTCTACCTGATACGTTGTACCAACCGGCTTTTCTTCGTTAGTCTTCCGGGTCAGCAAGTGAATGATTAGCCAGGCAACCAGATACGTAAAGCCGCAGATAGTGAACAGTACGTTATACCCGCCAGACAGATTTCCGGCGGCTTTGTAGTCATCGAGCAAACTGCCGACCAGCATTGGAAACAGAATTCCACCCACCGCACCAGCCATACCCGCTATACCGACAACCGAGCTAACCGCCTTCTTGGGAAACAGATCGGACGCCAACGTAAATACGTTGGTTGCCCACGCCTGGTGGACGGCTACGGCCAGACTGATTAACCCTACGGCAACCCAAACATTGGTAGCAAACTGCGCCAGAATGATGGACACCTCCAACCCGGCAAATACAATCAGAACCGTTTTCCGGGCTTTAATTGTCGGCCAGCCGCGCTGGATTAGCCAGGACGATACGTAGCCCCCGCCGATGCTGCCAACCGTGGTAGCGGTATAGATAATCATCAATTCCCAACTGGGTTTCTTCAGATCAAGGCTGAAGGTTGATGAAAAATAGGAAGGTAACCAGAATAGAAAAAACCAGTAAATTGGATCAATCAAGCCTTTTCCGGCAATCATGGCCCAGGTTTGCGGCATCGTAAAAAGCTTAAACCAGCTTATCGAACCCTGCTCATCGGTTTTCTCTCTATCCAACGCCTGACCGCTGATGATGTACTGATGCTCTTCCTCAGTTAGTCGGTGCTGCCGGGCCGGCACGTCATAAAAGATGAGCCAGAAGATCAGCCAGACGAAACCCAGGGCGCCGGTGATCCAGAACACTTCCTGCCAGCCGTACCGATTCAGGATTAAGGGCACGATGAGCACAGCCACCACCACGCCGATACTCGTACCGGCGTTGAACAGCCCCGTTGCCAGTCCGCGTTCCTTTTGCGGAAACCACTCGGCTATCGTCTTTACCGCAGCGGGATAGTTGCCCGCTTCGCCGATCCCTAAACCTACCCGCGCGATGCTAAATCCGGTAACACTCCGCGCAACGGCATGCAGCATACCCGCAATGCTCCAGATGATGATCGTCAACGAATAGCCAGCCTTGGTACCAATTCGATCGATTATCCAGCCAAATAGCAGTAAGCCTACCGCATACGCGGCCGTGAAGGCCATCACAATGTGCGCGAAATCGGTTTCCGACCAGGAAAATTCTTTTTCCAGAATAGGTTTAAGCAGGCCGATTATCTGCCGATCAAGGTAGTTGATTGTTGTAGCGATAAACAGCAGGACAACAATGAGCCACCGGTAATTCTTCAGGGTGAGGGTTGACATACAGACAAGGTTATTTCATGGATTAGAGACTCTCTGGCCCGTGAATTGATTCGCGGGCTAAAGCACGGCGGACGGAACCTTACTGACAAACTGTTCAAAATGCGCTTTTAAGCCAGCCCAGTCGTTTTGCTTTATTAAGGCCTTATCAAACAATTGGCTGCCCACGCCTAACCCAACGGCTCCAGCCTTAAAGTAAGTGCTCATATTGTCCAGGTTTATGCCCCCCGTCGGCATCAGTTTGACCTCATCGAGTGGCGCTTTCACGTCTTTGATGTAATCGGGGCCGAGCGACGTAGCGGGGTACACCTTAATCATGGAAGCACCTAACGACCAGGCCGTATAGATCTCGGACGGCGTGAACGCACCGGGAAAAATAGGCACATTCTGCTTCACGCACGCTTTGATGACCTTCTTGTCAATGATGGGCGTTACGATGAATTGCGCGCCGGCAGCCAGCGCTTTTTTCAGGTCCTCTTTCGTGCAGACGGTTCCGGCTCCAATGTTTAGCCCATCACCGTGATTGGTCAGGGCGTGCCGGATGATCTCTTCGGCCCCGGACGTATTCAGGGTAATCTCAATGGTAGTCAGGCCTGCTTCGCGGTAGAGCGGCAAAATCTGATCGATCTCCTCAAAGCTTAGTCCTCTGATAATACCAACCAGGGGCACTTTATGAAACAGCTCCCAGGAGAACGGATGTTGGCTGTTGCGGCTCATTTGCTGACGGGAACTAGTTGGTTCTGAAAAATTTTCACTTGCCCGGCAAAAGCGGCTTTATCGATGAGATCGGCCGAAATTGTGGTAGTACGTTCGGCCAGACCAAGCTCATCGATGGCGGATTTATACAGATCGTATAAGTTATTGCCGCTACACAGAATCAGCGGCCAGCTGTCTTGCTCCAGCAAAGCTTTTAATTCGTTACCAATGAGTAAGCCGCTCAAATAGAACGTGTTCTGCTGCTTCGTTAGCTTATCGAACAACTGATTCGTGCGAACCTTGAACAAACTGTTCAGGATAGACGAATTCGTTTCCCGAACGCCCTGCTTAAACGCGCTTAGCTCATCGTCCGAGAACGTAGCCAGCTCCGTGGGCGCAATCGAGTCCTTTAGAATGCTATGCTCCGACATCAGCTTGAAAACCTCGCCCGTCATGAACGTCTGAAAGTCGACGACCTGCTGATGCTGAATGTAAATATGTTTCGAATGCGTACCGGGGAAGATCAGGATCGCATCTTTTACGGCATGGTGCAACGTATCCAACAGCGCGAGTAAGCCAATCAGCTGCGTTTCCTCCCCGCGCATAACATCGTGCTCGGTTCGAACCCCGGCAATCAAGGTAACTTCGTTTGTAAAGCCGTCCTGCCGCTCAAGTCGCTTCGTACTGGCCTGACTCCCATCGATCAGGAACGGCAACGTAGCATACGGCACTTCTTCCATGCCAATCGACGACGATGCCATGCCCGAGATTACAATTGGAATACCATCGAGATTCGTAGCCAGCTTGGCCGCTAACCGGTTGAGCTGGTTCTGTAGCCGATCCCGAAAAAAGGCGTCCCGCGATATGCCAGCAGTCTCTCCCTGCGTTTTCCAGGCCGTGTATGTATGAGCAATGCCTTCCTGAGACGTAATTTCTCCGGTGAGCTGGAGGTCAGGAATACGAATTAAGCGCAGCCGGAACGAGGAGGTTCCCCAGTCACAACCCAACAGATAATTTCTCATAATCAATCCCATTTACGGCAGTGCAAACGCGACATACGAACCACCCGGTTTCAGGCCATACCGAGTACCACCCGCAGCAATGGCAACGTACTGCTTACCATCCACCATATACGTAATCGGGGTAGCGAATCCGCCCGCTGGCAGTTTATACTCCCACACGACTTTACCGGTTTTGCGGTCGTAAGCGCGAAGTTTTTCATCGTACGTAGCGGCAATGAAAAGCAGGCCACCGGCCGTTACAATGGGCCCGCCATGATTTTCAGTGCCCGTTTGCGGAACACCTTTTTTCGTAAGTTCAGGGTATTCACCCAACCGCACCTGCCACAGATACTCGCCCGTATTCAGGTCAATGGCGTTCAGCGTGCCCCAGGGCGGCTTAATGGCGGGATAGTTGTCCTGATCCCGGAACTGGGTGTTTCCGTTGTTCAGATACGGCGGCATATACGGGAACTCGTCTCCGTCGGTAACCGGTGCCGTAACGGCCGAGCTATGCATATCAGTCGATGCAGAGGCAACCGCGGCCGGTTTCGATTCCATGTTCAGCAGGTAGTTAACGATTGCGTCCCGGTCGTCTTTATTGATGTGCTGAAAAGAAGGCATTCGCCCCCGCCCGGTCGACAGGATGCTGTTGATCTCATCGCGGCTCAATCGTTTGCCCACGTTGGTCAGGTCGGGATAGGCCTGAGTTCCTTTTGCTTCCTTACTGCCCTTACCGCCGATGCCGTGGCATACCGAGCAGTTGGTGTTAAACAGCGATGCTCCGCGCGTCATGGCGACGCCTTTACCCTGCATCCGACTGTCGCGCATCTTCAGCCACCAGAGCATGTTATTGCCGTTTACGTAAAACACCCCGTTCGGGTCGGCGGCAGTACCGCCCCACTCGGCTCCCCCGCCGAAACCAAAGAACAACGAGCCTTCTTCGCTGGGCGGCATATATTTACTGCCGTGTCGGCTGTTTCGAAAGCGCTCCAGCACATACGCCCGCGCTTCTGGTGTACGGCTGGTGATGTTGGCCTCGGTCAGTTCCTGCATGGCGAACGGCGCGGGTTTTGTCGGAACGGGCTGCGTGGGCCAGGGCTGCTCGCCCGGCAGCGCGGGCGAAGTTGGTACCGGCACTTCTTTGACCGGGAACAACGGCTTACCCGTATCCCGATCGAACACAAATACGTACCCATCTTTGGTGGCCTGCGCGACAGCCTCAACCAGCCTGCCGTTGTGCTTTACCGTGATGAGATTCGGCGGGCAGGGCAAATCCCGGTCCCACAGGTCGTGGTGTACAGTCTGGAAATGCCAGATTCGCTTGCCAGTTTTAGCGTCAAGGGCAATGACGCAGTTGGCGAACAGATTCTGCCCAACCCGAGCGCCCCCGTAAAAGTCGACCGAAGGCGAACCCGTACCCGCATACACAACACCCCGCTTCTCGTCGACGACCAGACCTGCCCAGCAGTTAGCGCCACCTAGCTTCTTATACGAATCCTTCGACCAGGTTTCGTAGCCATATTCACCCGGTAAGGGGATCGTTCGAAATACCCACGCCAGCTTTCCGGTGCGGACGTTAAAGGCGCGGATGTAGCCCGGTGGCGCATCCCCGCCTTCGTTAACACTGGAACCGGTAATTAGCAGATCTTTGTAAATGACACCCGGTGTCGTGACGCGTATCGACAGGTTTGTTACGTCATGGCTAATCGTTTCTTTATCACCCAAACCTGCGTGAAGGTCGGTCTCGCCGTTTTTACCGAAGCTTTCGACCAGCTTACCAGTCGATGCATTGACGGCATAGAGCGACGAACCCACCGTATACAGTATCCGCTTATCGTCGCCATCTTCCCAGTACATCACCCCACGTAATGGATGAAAGCGCGGTTTTTTATCGGGGCCCGCAAACGGATCAAACTGCCAGAGCTGCTTGCCAGTGGCCGCATGGACGGCGAACAGTTTCATTCTCGGCGAGGTACCATACATAATTCCTTTGACGACAATTGGCTGGCACTGAATATCCATACCCCGCTGCGTTGGGTCGCTATTGTCGCCGGTATCGTATGTCCAGACCGGTTTTAAATTCTTTACGTTCTGAAGGTTAATCTGCGCCAGAGGTGAGTAGCGGTTACCAGCGCTGTTACCTCCGTAGGTTGGCCAATCATCACCGGTCTGTCGCGGATTGTCCAAGCTTATCTGATCAAAAGACAGATAGCTCCCCAAAACCAGCAGACCCCACCCGCATTTTGCAATAAAATTCATGTAGTAACTACGTCAATAGGTTAAGGAATACGAAGCGGGCGCTTATCGCAGCGCACTACTTTGCTTTTTCGTAAAATTCATACGTAATGCGCCACGTCACCTCCTGATTTGGAGCCGCTTCCAGCCGAATATACGGCTCGGGGCAAGACGTTGTAGCACAAGCCCAGTAGACTAATTTCTCCATCGGCTGGTCGCTGGTAATGTGTACGCCAGCACCCGATTTTACATTTTCAATTTGGATATTGTAGTCGTTGGCTGTGGGTGCGAAGCCCTGCAAACCGGCACTGTATACATTCTCTTTTTTCTCGAAGTCACGCGCGTACACCAGCCGGTTGCCCTGCGGTTGAATGAGACTGCCAAAGCCTTTACCTTCGCCGGTAACAGCAAACGGAAACAGGATTTCTATGCCGGGACCGGTGGGCTGCCTGTCGATTACAAAAAAATTGTGGTTGTACACGCTCGTTTTGATAGGCCGCTGACCGGTATTTTTCAGACTGTGCTCCAGCACCAACTGGGGTTTTCCTTTTACCAACCGTACCGTTTTGCGATACAGATAGCTATAGCCGGTTGGACTGTTCAGCTCGTGGGTAAAGTCGACATGGTCTTTATAGGGCTTTACGTTCCAGCGACCCTGATCGGCTACCTCGTAATACTTCCCGAAGGCATACGCTTTGTCATCGGCCCGCCGGAGAAGGCCCACGCCGATTTTAACAAACGGATCGCCCGGCTTAGCATCCTCGTAGCCTAAGGGTACAAATTCTTCAACCGGCCCGTTAATGGCATCGTGCAGTTTGGGGTCGTACTGCTCGAACCACTGGTCAACGAAGCTATGCCCCTTGTACGTAAGGCGTTTAAACGCGCCCGCCCAATCGAAGCGTGTACCCCGGTAGTACCCCTCCTGGGCATCCGGCAGGTACAGTGTGGTCTGGATAATTCCGTTCGACAGCTCAGCCTGCGGCCACTCCACTACGGGTACGGTACCAGCGCTTAAACCCCATACTGCACAAACGGAAATAAGAAGCTTTTTCAAAGTCGTCGCCTTAGTTGAAGTCCTGATCCGTTATCCACATCGAGCCCCATTTAGACAACCCGATGTGGACAACGTATCGCTTACTGATTCAAATTTGGGTTGATGGACGTATCTGAGTACGGCAGCGTAAACCAATAGTTCGCTTTGGTAATGGGCTTGATGGGCTGGAGGTCCTCAGGGCTCTTTTTGGCATTGGCCTCTTCTACCTTTTCGAGCCGGATCAGGTCAAACCAGCGCGTGTATTCACAGGCAAACTCCCAGGCCCGCTCCTGCACCACGTCGTCGGCAAACTGAGCCGCCGAAAGGCCATCGGCTGGCGACAATGGCTTGGTTCCGGCGGCCCGGCCGCGCAATCGTACCTTGTTCAGCGCATCGTAAGCTGCCTGGTCAGGGCCGCCCGTGCCCCGTGCTTTGGCTTCGGCATACACCGTTAATACGTGTGGATAGCGCATCATAACCGATGGCAGCGAAATGCTGGACGTAACAACATTGCCTTTAATATACCACTTTTTGTAGTACGGGTGCTTCGTCAGGCTTTGCTGCCAGGGGATTGTCGTGGCACCCAGTCCAAACTGCGTCCGGAAAGTGGCGTCTTTGCGGGGTCCTTCGGGGAAATCGCGGAAAAAGTTGAGTTCGGCAAACATATCGTCCCAACCGCCTTCTTCGCCCGGCATGGTGGTATTTCCGTACGTAGCGTTGGCCGTTCCGCTGCCGCCCGTAAATCCATTGATCTGGAAAACTGATTCCGGAAGAATAGCTACTGCCGGATCATTCGCAAATACCTCCGCAAACGTAGGCAGCAAGGCAAACCCGTATCTGGTGCTGTTGTCGATCACTTCTTTGGCTTTAGCCGCGGCCAGATCGTATTTGTCGGTTTGCTTGAGCGGCCAGCCCGCCATGGTCAGGTACACATCGGCCAGATACGCCTTCGCAGAACCGGCATTGGGCCGACCCGGATCGCGCCGAGTGTTCGGCAGCATCGTTTCCGCTTTTTTCAAATCCTCAACGATCAGCGCGTATACCTCTGCCGGTGTCGATTTTTTAACGGTAAGCAGATCCGCCGAATATTCGCCCACCGTAATCAGCGGAATATTGCCGTAAAAGCGGGTTAGCCAGTAGTACGAGAACGCCCGGATGAAGTGCGCTTCGCCCGCAATGATGTCGATCGTGGCTTTGGTACCGACCGTTTTCTGGTAGTTATTGATCACATTGTTCGCCCCCTGAATGGCTTTGTAGCAGCCATTATACACCGCGCCCGAACGCTGGTTAGTGGTCGATACGTTGAACTGATCGAATTCGCGCCAGTCAGCTTTGTTACTCGCCGGGTGCGTCGTTACGTCGTCGCTGCCAATGGTAGCTGCGGTAGCCGATGGATGCAGAAAGCCGTATCCCCACTGGTTACCCAGGCCCCGGTAAGCGCCGGTCAGCGCCGATTCAAGCCCGTCCTGCGTCGAAAGCACGTTACCACCGTATAACAAGCCGGTTGTATCTTCTTCCAGATAACCGGTGCAGCCCGCCGTCAGCAGAGCCGCTATGCCAATGATTACTAATTTTTTCATGGTTGCTTAAAGAAGGTTAGAAGCCCAGGTTGATGCCGAGCGTATAGGTTTTCGCGTTTGGATAAGAACCGTAGTCGATGCCGATGGCCGTGTCGGTGCCCGAACCGACCCGCGCCGACTCTGGGTCCGGTCCTTTGTACTTGGTGATCGTCAGCAGATTGGTCGCGCTGGCAAATACCCGAACGTTGGCCTTATTGCGCAGAATACCACTGGGTATGTTGTAGGACAGGCTCACGTTTTTCAGCCGAACGAAGCTGCCATCTTCCAGGAAGCGGCTCGACTGGGTGAAGGGCTGATACGTTCTGGTAAAGGCCGGAATATTCGACGTTTCGTTGCCCGGACGGTAGTAGTCCCGGATTTCGGACAGAATGAACTGGCGGGCGTCACCCGAACCCGACAAGGCAGCCGCCCGGGTGTAGTTGAGTTTATCGACGCCGAATACCCCGTTAAAGAATACGTTCAGGGTCAAGCCTTTGTACGTAAGGGTGTTGTTCCAGCCACCGGTTGCTTTGGGAAAGGCGCGGCCAATGATCTGAAAATCGTCGGTCGTGATGGCATTATCGCCGTTGAGGTCCTGATAATGCGGATCGCCCGGAACGCGTCCCTGCTTGGCCGCCTGATCGGCTTCGTTGGGTTTCCAGGTACCCAGGTATTGCAGACCCCAATAGGAACCCAGCGGCTCACCCGGCAGCAGCATGAACTCGTTGGTTGTCGACATACCGGCCCCTACGCCCGTACCCTGGCCCAGCCGGGGGAGCCCGCCCAGGCTAATCACTTTGTTTTGCAGGGTCGAGAAGTTCAGGTTGGTCTCCCAGCGGAATCCGGCGTTGTCGACGGGCGTACCACCAATGGAGAATTCAAATCCCCGGTTCTCAATTTCCCCGACGTTACGTGCCTGCGTACCACCCCCGGCATAGCTCGGTATGGCTACGTTCAGAAGCAGATCGACCGTGTTTTTCTTGAAATAATCGGCTTCAATCCGTATCCGGCCGTTCAGGAATTCCATTTCCAGACCTGCGTCAATCTGACGGGTGGTTTCCCATTTGAGGTCGGGGTTACCGGGGTTGCCCAGGATGACACCCGCGGTTGCGGCCGTGTTGTTGAACGCCGAAACGATGGTATTGTAAGTCGATAACGTAGCGTACGGGTTAATGGCCTGGCTGCCCGTCATGCCCCAACTGCCGCGTAGTTTCAGGTTGCTGAATACGTTGAGCTTCTGGATAAACGCTTCTTCCGACAACCGCCAGCCGAGGGCGACGGACGGAAAAACGCTGTACCGGCTCGACGGACCGAATTTGGACGATCCATCCCGACGAACTGCTGCGGTGACCAGATACTTATCTTTAAAGCCATAGTTGACACGGCCCAGCAATGAAAGCAACGTCCATTTCTGATAACCCGATCCAACGGTAGCCGCGGTATTGCCCCCAATATTGTTGTATCCTAACTGTGGAAACCGTAAGCCCGACGCACTAGCGGTAAAGTTTTGATCTGTAAACTGCTGGGTTTCCAGCACGGCTACCGCATTAATAGAGTGGTCACCTACTTTAAGGTCGTAATTCAGTTGGTTCGTGTTTTGCAAGGTTAGCTGCTCGAACGACTGCCGACTAGCGGTTGGGTTATTATTGGACAGGCGCTTGCCGTTCAGGTTCAGGTTTTGCGCATTTACGTAATTGATCGCGTACTGTAAATCGAGCGAGAGGCCCTTGATCGGAAGTTTATAGTTCAATCCCCCGTTAATATTTAAACCGGTTCGGTTCTGATCGACCGACTGATCATAGAGGTAATCTAGCGGATTTCGGTAAACCGAGCCGATGGGGTCGGTAAACGTCGGCTGGCCATCCGCACCATACGCCGGTGTGGTGGGTGCCCAGGCCAGCGCCTGCACAATGGCGCCCCCATCGAGGGTGTTGTGGTTCTGCGTACGCGTACCCCATAGGTTCAGCCGCAGCGAAAGCTTGTCGTTAATCTGCGTATTGATGTTCGAGCGCAGAATGTAGCGTTTGAACCCACTGTTATTCACAATACCGTTCTGATTCAGATAGTTGCCGGAGATCAAAAACGTGGTTTTGTCGCTGCCGCCCGATAAGGTAACCTGGTGCTGCTGACCGCTTCCCGTCCGGAAAACCAGGCTCTGCCAGTCGGTGCCGCCGTTCTGCCTGAACTGGGCAATCTGATCGGTAGTAAACGGCAGCCCCGAGCCAACGGCCGTAGCGCGGGCATTCACGATTTCGGCAAATTCACCAGCGGGTAATACGTCGTACCGTTTGATGTTCTCGGCCAGGCTGAACTGCCCTTCGTAATTCACTTTAAGTCCTTTAGCGCCTTTTTTGGTTGTGATGATCACCACGCCGTTGGCCCCCCGGCTACCATAAATCGACGTAGAGGCCGCGTCTTTCAGGACCTGAATGGTTTCGATATCATTGGGGTTCACAAAGTTAAAGTTGGCCCCCACGAACCCGTCGACTACGTATAACGGGTCATTATTGCCTAATACAGAGTTGGCACCCCGAATCCGGATGCGGGCATCGCCACCGGGTGCGCCATTCGTCTGGGTGACCTGTACACCCGCTGCCCGTCCCTGCAAAACCTGATCGATCCGGGTAACGGGCTGCTGGGCAAATTCTTTCGTAGAAATAGCCGTTAAGGCCCCCGTTACGTCTGTTTTACGCTGCGTACCGTAACCGACGACAACGACTTCGCTGAGTGTTTTCTGATCTTCTTCCAGTTGCACATTGATAACGCTGCGTCCGTTCACCGGCACGGTTTGACTCACGTAACCGATGTTCGAAAATACGAGGGACGCGTTACCGGCTACGTTCAGGGCAAAATTGCCGGAGGCATCGCTGGATGTCCCCAGCGTGGTGCCGCTCACCTGCACGTTAACGCCCGGCAGACCTTGATTGTCGGGGCCGGTCACTTTGCCGGTCACCCTGCTGGTTTGCGCAAAGGCATAGCTCCGGCACAACAGCAAGACTATAACAAAAAGCTTTACACAGTTTTTCATGGGTAATTTATAAAAAGGATTAAGAAATGTGACGTTGTTACAGCCTGGTTACCAATCGACTACTGACCCGTCGAGGGCGTTGTACGTTTCGGGGTTCTTCCAGTCGTGGCCGATCTTGTCTTTCATCTGGGCTTCGTCGAGTTCAATGCCTAACCCCGGCCCGCGTGGTATCAGAACCGTGCCATCCGACTGGAGCTTGAACGGATTTTTCAGGTAGCCTTCGCCCAGCGAAACCTGTTCCTGGACGAGGAAATTCGGCACACTGGCGGCCAGATGAAGCCCTACCGCCAGCGAGATCGGTCCCATTGGGTTATGGGGGGCGATGGGTACGTAATAGGCCTCGGCCATACCGGCGATGATACGTCCTTCGGTAATGCCTCCGGCATGGCAGAGGTCAGGCTGAATAATGCTGACCGCCCGCTTTTCGAGCAGTTCGCGAAAGCCCCACTTCGTGAAGATGCGCTCGCCAGCGGCAATGGGCAGGTGCGTTCCCCTGGCGATGTCGGCCAGTATGTCTACGTTCTGCGCCTGCACCGGCTCCTCAACGAACATGGGCTTATACGGCTCCAGCTCTTTAATCAGAAGCTTTGAGGTTTGGGGCGGAATGCTGCCATGGAAGTCAATGGCAATGTCCATGTCGTCGCCCCCGGCATCGCGCAACGACGCAAAGTTGTCGATGGCGTACTTGATAAATTTCGGGTTCTCAACGATGTTGGCCGGGTTCTTTTTGGCAACGCCGGTCTTAATAACCGTGTAGCCTTCCGCCTTTCGTTTCTTCATATCCTCGGCGTTGCTGGCCCGGCCGTATACGCGCACCCGATCGCGCGTTGGTCCGCCCAGCAGTTCATACACCGGTACGTTCAGCAGCTTCCCTTTAATGTCCCACAGGGCATGATCTATACCGCTCAGGGCGCTCGTCAGGATAGGGCCACCCCGGTAAAAGGCGTGCCGGTAAATTGCCTGCCAGTGGTGCACGACCTGTCGGGGGTCTTTACCCAGCAAGTAGGGCTCAACTTCTTTGATTGCCGTTTGGATAGTCAGTGCCCGGCCTTCGAGCAGAGGTTCGCCTAAGCCGACAATGCCTACGTCGGTATGAATTTTCAGAAAAATCCACCGGGGCTTAACCAGAAAGGTTTCGAGCTTCGTAATCTTCACTTTACCATAGTCCGCAAAGTGGCCGGGAGTATGGGCATACGACGCTTCGGGCAAAGCCGTTATGCTCGCTCCAACAGCGCCTAATACCGACTGTATAGCTGTTCGGCGGGATACAATACCAGTTTTCTTCATACATATTGTCGGCTAGGGGTCAATTTAATCGTTTAAGCAGTAAAAGGGTTAAGTATAAGTTTGCAGTGGGCTTACCAACCTATGTAAGTCATTGTGGTGTCAGGTTTAAGAACCTGACACCAGGGTAATGCCATGCTGTTCTTTATGGCCGAATGATCGTCCCGTCCATCTTCCGTACCTGCCAGTTCGACTTGGTCGAAATCGGGTATTTAGCCGCTTCTTTCTCGTTGATATCCACCCCCAGGCCGGGTACTTCGTTTACCGACATGTAGCCTTTGTCCATAGTTGGGCAACCGCTGAATACGTCCTTCATTTTATCGGAAAACGATACGGCTTCCTGTATCCCGAAATTCCAGACGGCCAGGTCAATATGCGCGTGCGCTGCGTGCCCCACGGGTGATACGTCTCCCGGTCCGTGCCAGGCGGTACGTACGTTGAACCACTCACCCAGCCGGGCCACTTTCATGGCGGGCGTAATGCCCCCGATCTGCGAAACGTGAATCCGGATGTAGTCGAACCACTGGTTCACCATCGGCTCCTTAAACTCATTGATGTTGTTAAACAGCTCCCCCATCGCGATCGGCACGGTGGTTGTCTGGCGCAGTTGGGCGAACCATTTCATGTTCTCGGGCGAGAAGGGGTCTTCAATAAAGAACGGGCGATAGTCTTCCAGCTTTTTGATCATGTTGATGGCTTCCATTGGCTGCACCCGCTCATGGATGTCGTGGAGCAGTTCAATCTCTTCCCCGCATTGTTTGCGTACTACGTCGAACATCTTGGGCACCGATTTTAGATAGCCCTGTACGTTCATATAAGCGTCACCTTCGTAACCAAAATTAGCCGTTTTGAAGTCGGGCTTATCGGTGGTTGAGCCAACAGCACCATAGCCGCCCTGTTGAATTCGAATGTATTTGAAGCCCTGTTCCATGAACTTCTTCACACTCTCGGCGGCTGCTTCGGGTGTGTTACCACCGGCGTGGGTATAGCAGGGAACGGCAAAGCGAACCTTGCCACCGAGCAGTTGGTAGACCGGCATGCCCGCCCGTTTGCCTTTAATGTCCCACAGGGCCTGATCCAATCCGCTCAGGGCGTTATTCAGCACCGGTCCGTTCCGCCAGTACGAGCTTACGTAGGCCGATTGCCACATGTCTTCAATGTTGTCGACATCTTTACCCACGCAGAAATCATTGAGGTAGGAGTTGATGGCCACCACCACAGCCGCAGCCCGCTGGGTAAACGTAGCGCAGCCTAAACCGTACAGACCAGGCTCGGTGGTTTCAACTTTAACGACAATCAGATTTGAGCCCTGCGGAGCCGTAGCAATGGCTTTTACACTTTTGATTTTAACGGGTGCCGCTCCTTTTGCATAGGCTGGCGTCTCTTTCTGCGCCTGTGCCTGGGCAGTCGAGTTGCCCCCAAATAAACCGAGCATACCGGCCGATGAGCCGAAGCCAAGCATTTTCAACGTTTCCCGGCGATTGTAATCCAGTTGATTCATAAGAAAAAAGACTTGATAAGTTTACTACGTGACGGACGGCGCTTTACCCCTCCACTCGTTCTGGTGAAGGGGTAAAGGGGTAAATCCTACTTTTTATCCCACCACACGCGGGTATCCAGGGTGTTCGGTCCCTGGCGGGTGATGGCTTCGTTCAGTTTGCCGGAGTTGACAATAATCTCACTATCCGGATAAGGCAGCCGGCGGATGAAGTCGCCCTTGACTTCCGAGCCGGGATACGGGTTTTTCTTCAAGGCTGGATAGCCACTGCGCCGGAAGTTGGCCCAGGCTTCGGTACCATCCAGGAAACTGGCCACCCAGTATTGCGTATTGATCAGTTCCAGTCCATTGGCGGCATCGTACGGATGCGCATCCAGATACGCCTTAATCGAAGCTTCGGGAATAGGGGTGCCATAGGCGGCCATTTGTTCCAGATTGGCCCGGATACCTTTGGCGTAGTAATCTGCCGCCGTTCCGGTTACCCAACCGCGTGTAGCCGCTTCGGCCAGCAGGAGCAGGGTTTGTGCATACGTAACGTGAAACTCGGGAGAGTCCAGTTTCAGCACCGTACTAAGGTTGACCTGGGTGTAATCCCACAAACTGACGACTTTGTTGGCCGCAAACGTGCTGGCAATCGATACATCGTTATAGCCCATCGGCATTCCGATCTGAACCGCCGGGTCCGACGAGGCTCGTGCGGCAACCTGCTCCTGACCACCTTTGGCCCCTACGTAACGTACCGCGAAAATGGGCAAACGTGGGTCGTTGTTGGCTTTCAGGTAATCGACAAAGGGGGCCGCCAGGTAGAAATTGGTTTTCTCCCGGGCTTGCAAGTGATTGGCAATGTAATTGTTATACAGCGACGTATGCCGAAGCGTCGAATTGTCGGCGTTCGACTGGAATACACCACCCGCCACGGCTTTTTTCACGTACGACTCCGCCATGGCCGGGTCAACTTTGGTCAGGCGCATGCCGGCCCGTAGCATGAGCGAGTAACCCAGCTTTTTCCATTTCGCTACGTCGCCCCCGTACAGAATATCCGTCACCACGGCGGGCTGAGCGGTGGTCAGCGCGGTCGAAGCCTCGTCCAGTTCTTTCAGAATATCCTTGTAGATGTCCTGCTGGGCGTCGTATTTGGGTGTAATGATTTCAGTTGTATACCCCTGTCCCGCTTCCGTATAAGGAATATCGCCATACGTATCGGTCAGAATCATAAACACATACGCGCGCCAGATGCGGGCGGCCTGATACGTATTGATTTGCAGCGGATCAGACTTGGTTTGATCAAGTACGGCCACCAGCTGTTTCACGACGTTGCGGTAGAAATTCTGCCAGACCAACGGCGTATTGCTGTTGTTGACCTGGTCATAGTTCGCGCCGGAAAGCGAGCTGCCATAAGGCGTAATGATCTGTTGCACAATGCCGAAGTTATACGTCAGCATGCCCAGCGTACCGAATCCGTCGAGGTAGCTGGTGTTGATGATGGCTTTGTTCAGCACCATCGACGCAGCCAGCGAAGTCGGATCTACTTTGTTGGTGTTTACTTCGGTAAAGCCCTTATCGCAGCTCGTCAACAACCCCAGCGAGAGCGTTAACGTGAGAATATACTTGAGATATTTTTTCATGTCTTTACGTCGTTACAACGGCTGGGTTTAGAATCGAACATTGAGGTTGAATCCCATCGTACGGGTTGGCGGAAGGCCGGGCCAGAAATCAAGTCCAACCGAGTTGTCCGACGATACCATGGCTTCTTCAGGGTCCATGTTTTCAGTCCACTTCTTGATCACCAAGACGTTATTGGCGACAGCGCTCAGCTTAATGCCTTTGATGAACAGGCGCTCGGGTAGCAGTTTGGTGAAATCGTAGCCAATCGTGATCTGACGCAGCTTCCAGAAACCAGCGTTGTTCACAAAATCTTCGTGGATGCCCAGCGGGTTGAGCGACTCGTAGAAAGGCTGTACGGCAGCTTTGGTTTTGTTGATTTCACCGTTCGGGTTCACGCCATCGCCAATCACGTAACCTACATCGCGACCGGGTAATGTCCGTTTCGACAGCCCGTGACGCAGGTAATTAATGTTACGCCCCGTGATCATTTTGTGGCCCAGTTTGAAGTCGATCAGGGCCGATACCGTAATGCCCCGGTAGGTAAACGTATTCGTAATCCCACCAAAATAGGTTGGCAAGGCGTTACCCACATTCACCAGCGTATTGTTTCGGAGTGGCATCCCGCTGTTGGCGTCGTACACTTTACGCCCCTGCGCATCACGCAGGTACATGAAGGTGTACAACTGCCCGATGGGTTTTCCCACGACCTGATTCAGCACCCGGCCGCTGCCACCGCTAACTGTAATCACCGTATCGTTCGGCGACAGACCCAGCTGCAGCACTTTGGATGTATTGTACGATACGTTGGCGTTGATATCCCAACGGAAGGCGTTCGTAACTACCGGCGAGAAGTTGACGGCCAGCTCAAGCCCCTGGTTCATACTACGGCCTACGTTGATCAGCTTGTTGGTATAGGAAGAAGCATCCGAAACCTGAGCGGCCAGAATCTGGTCGTTGGTGGTTTTGTGGTAATACGTGAAATCTAAGCCTAATTTGCTATTAAACAGCCTCAATTCCAGACCCACTTCGGCTTCCTCGATACGTAATGGACGCAGGTTTTTGTTCGGAACCGTCGATGCATTAATGCCACCTACCGGCACGAGCTGACCCGCCGGATTCGGGAACGAGTTGTTATCGACCTGATAGTAAAGCGCGTTCGAATAGGGCGCTACGTTGTCCGAACCGACCTGCGCGTAAGCTGCCCGGATTTTGCCGAAAGAAATCCATTCTGGCAGTTTGGGGAAGGCCTGCGAGAACACGAAGCTCCCCGTTACGGATGGGTACAGAATGCTGCGGTTCGATTCGGCCAGCGTTGAGAACCAGTCATTACGGGCCGTTGCGGTCAGGAAAAGATAATCGTTATAGGAGACTGTAGCCGAGCCGAACAGCGAGTTGATTTTTTTCTCCGACAAGGCGTAAACTGGATTTTTGACTCGTCCGTTCGCTACTGTATACAAGCCCGGCTGCACGAAATCCTGGACTGTTACGCTGTTATAATCGTTGCGTGCGTAGCGGGCATTACCACCTAGCGCAACATCCACGCCAATTTTGCCAAACGTTTTGTTACCGCCCAGAATAAAGTCGATGTTCCGTTCGGTATTCTGGCGTACGTCCTGCGTGTACGAACCGTTTACGTAGCCGGTAGGCGCTTTAGCGATAGGCGCGTAACCGTTCGGAATATTATAGTCCTGATTCCGAATGTAGTAATCCTGTGCGATACGTCCCTGGAGGTAGAGCCAATCCGTTATCTGGTAGCGAAGAGCGAGATTACCAAAAATGCGGTCGCGGAGGATATTTTCGAAGTGGTAGTTCATCGAATAGTACGGGTTGTTGCGTACCAGAAAGCGCGAGAACACAAATTCATCGCCATTTGGCTGGGTCTGATTCTGACGCAGCGCATCGAACGGCATGGAGTTCGCCAGCGTGAAAATTACGGTCGATACCGAGAAATCCTGCGCGTTCAGCTGGGGGGGGTTGATGTTATTCTCTTTTGAATAATTAATGTTTCCCGAAGCGGTCAGTCGGCTGTTGATGTTCTGCGAAAAACCCAGGTTAATCACCTTTCGGTTGAAGGAGTTGTTCTCCATAATACCCTTGTTATCGGTATTACTGAACGACAGGTTGAAGCCGCCATTTGGCCCGTTGTTGGACACCGCTACCGTATTGGTAAAGTTGGTACCAGTGCGGTAAAACTGTTTCACCCGGTTCCGAACGGGCTCATACGGCCAGGTTTCGTTGTCGAACAGCACCTGCGTCATGCCCGGCTCGAATTTTTCGCCAAAGCTCCAGACGCCAGAAGTTGGATTAGCTGCCGTGGGCCGTTTTCCACCTTCACCCTGGCCGTATTCGTATTGAAAATCAGTGAAGTCCAGCGCCGTTTCGGTGGTGAAGTTTGTGTTATACGTAACGCCAAAGCCTTTGCCTGCGCCCCGACTTTTGGTCGTGATCATCACCACGCCATCTTTTGCGCGGGAACCGTACAGGGCGGCTGCCGTACCGCCTTTTAGTACGGTCATGGTTTCAATGTCGTCGGGGTTAATCGACGACAGACCATCGCCACCGTCGGAGTTGTTCATGGCGCGGTTACCAAAGTCACCGCCGAGCGAGTAGTTGGAGTTGTCGATGGGAACGCCGTTCACTACGATCAGCGGGTTGTTCTGACCACTGAACGACGACTGACCGCGAATCCGAATCTTTGCCGTTCCGGCCGGTCCAGAACCCATCGTCGTAATGTTGACACCGGCCATTTTCCCCTGCAAACCGCTCACGAAGTTGTTGGTGCGGTTTACCGAAATCTGGTCGGCACTGACCGTTGCGGTTGCATAACCCAGCGTCTTTGCTTCCCGCTTGATACCAAGCGCCGTAACGACAACTTCGTCAATGGCTTTCGCATCTTCTACCAGTTGCACGTTGATGACTGATCGGTTCTTAACCGGAATCGTCTGCGTTACATAGCTAATAAAGGAAAACACCAGCGAGGCATTGTCAGAAACGGTAATGGTGTAGTTACCCGAGGCATCGGTAGCTGTACCCGTCGTACTACCATTCACGACAACGTTCACCCCCGGCAGCCCCTGGCTGTCAGACCCGGTCACTCGGCCGGTCACCCGGTTAGTCTGAGCAAACGTAATGCAGACGCCCAGCAACAGATAACACAAGGTAAGGATTAGAGATTTTTTCATATTTGAAAAGGATTAAAGGAAAAGGAATAGGCACTGAATTCATCTGGGTTAAAGGATAATAAAAGCTTGAGTAGTTAAATTTTCTTCAGCGTACGAAAACACGTTCTCACTCCAGTACTTTTCCGGACCAACATCGTTCTGAGCGCTGTATACAGACTTTATATAATTCGAGAAAGTGTTTGCTTACCAGTTATGGATTGCGCCGTCGGGGCTTTTCAGAATCGGGTGTGGAAACTTGGTTTTCTCGGTTATTTCCATGACGAAGGTGGCCTTCTTCGGATCAAACTTGACGCCTAGACCCGGATTGGGATTCAGATACAGCTTCCCATTTTTGAAGTTTATGTAATCTTCGTTGAAGTAAGCGGGGCGCTCCGGCTCTCCGCCACCTAATTCCATCAGGCACCGATTGGGACTACTCGAGCCTAATACGTGGACCAGTGCCGCCGTTGATAAAGGGCCCGTAAAATGCGGGATCATGCCTATGTAATGCGTTTCGCACAGGGCAGCTATCTTCTTTAGCTCTGAAATGCCACCCGTATTCGGTAACGTAACGCGGGTGTAATCAATCAGGCGATCTTCGATCAGTTCGTTAGTATCCCAGCGATCGCCGAACTGCTCACCGACGGCAATCGGTACTTTTGTCATGGTACGTACCGTCTTATAAACGCCGGGATTTTCGGACCGGACAATGTCTTCGATGAAATACGGCTCTAAGTTTTCCAGGGCCGAGCAGATTTTAATTCCTTCGGTCAGGTCAAACCGGGTGTGCAGGTCGATGGCCCACTTGCCCCCACCGCCTACGGCCGCATCAATACGTTTACAGAATTCGATCGTCTTTTTGGCGTTATCATAAAAATCGAACGGCTGATCGCCATTACCCCCGGTCGGTCCAATCCGGTAGGCACGTAGCCCCGCTTCAATACAATCGCGGGCGCGCTCTTCTTCGGTTTTAGCTTTCGAAGCTCGGAACCCGGTCGCGTAACACTCCACGTAATCACGGGTAGCCCCGCCGAGCAGTTCATACACCGGTACGTCAAGCGCCTTGCCTTTGATGTCCCAGAGGGCCATTTCGAGAGCACCTAACGCATGAAGTTTTTCGCGGCCGGGCGGATAAAACATACCCCGGTACACATTCTGCCAGATGTGCTCAGCGCGGAATGGATCTTCGCCAATCATCATTTGTGCGCACTGCTCAATAACGTCTTTGAAACCGCCTTCACCAATACCGACTATGCCTCCGTCGGTTTCGATCTCGACAATACCACGAGCCTGATTAAAAAGCGGCTTATTATAGCCCGGTGCGCTGTAGTAGCGAATTTTGGTGATTTTCAGCTTCGGTGCGCTTTGAGCTAAACTCGCCGGTATACCAGTCCATAAGGCGGTAGAACCGATTAAAGCGGATTTTATGAAATTACGTCGTTGCATGAAAAGTTAACGGTTTGGGAAAAGCTTAAACGATTAAGCACCTAGTTAAAACTATATCGGAATCAGTCGTTTTGTTTCTGAAGACGCTTTGGCAATTAACTCTGCTTCCATACGTATCTGGGCGGGTTCTTTCAGCTGACCTTTCATTTTATTGACCAGTACCTCAACAGCCGTTTGGCCTAAACGGACAATAGGCTGCTTTAAGTAGGTTATCGGGCAGTAGTAAAGCTCAAACACCTCAGCCTGACCGAAACTGACAATAGCCAGATCAGTCGGCACCTTCAACTTTAGTTCGTTGATGCGTTTCAGGCCGTTAATGGCCAGACTATAGGTTGCGAATAGTATAGCATCGACCGCTGGCTCGGCGGCAAGCATGGCGTTGAGAGCGGCTTTAACCCCACGATCAATGTCGTTTATTCGAACCTTTTTCAACCAGGCTTTCTGAACCACGATGCCCTTATCGGTAAGTGATTCGGTATAGCCTCTGATCCGTTCCTTCATATGGAACATCGCTGATTCGTAGGCAATCATGCCAATTCGCTGGTAGCCGTTCCCGATCAGGTGTGTGCCAGCGTCGTAAGCGGCTTTATAATGGTCGGTGGATACGAAATCAGTTGATATATCGGGAAAATACCTGTCCAGTAAAACGAACGGTACGTTCTTATCTTTCAGAAAATGAATCTGCTCTTCGGAACCTTCGGACGACACGATAATGAAGCCGTCCACTTGTCTATTGATCAATACGTTCAATAAGTCACGCGACTTATCGGCACTTTCGTCGGAGCTACCGATAATGACCGTGTAGCCGTAATGCTTCGCTTCGTCTTCGACCACGCGGGCGATGTTGGCAAAAAACGGGTTCGATATATCGGCGATAATCAACCCAATGGTGTGCGTTTTTCCGCTTCGTAAACTTTTCGCCAGATGGTTCGGGCGATAGTTCAGTTCCTCAGCGATCTGCCTGATTTTAATGGCGATCTCCTGCCCTACCCGACTCTCTTTTTCTTTCCCGTTCAGCACGTACGACACTAAGGCTATGGAGACGCCTGCCCTTTGTGCAATATCCTTTAAGGAAGTTTTTTTAGTATTCATCCACGATCAAAAGTATGCTTAATCCTTTAAACAAAAAATATTTCATACTTTTTTTTACGAAACTGAAACAAGTAGGTGATGTAACCGACGCAAATCCGCTGGCTGAACAGCCTTAAAAAAGCACGAGCAGGCTCTGAACGCCCACTCGTGCCATGAGTACTATAAAAGTCGAAACGCCCTTAAAAGCCTTCTGCTTTAATTTCCTTTTCTGTAATAACTCCGTATTTTTTCACCTTGTCCCGGATAGCTTCGGCCTTACCAATCAAGACAAATTGCAGGTTATTCTTCGGGAAATATTTATCAATGATTTCACGCGTCTTCGCCACGGTCAGCCCATCGACGTTCTTCTGAAAATTGTTAATAAACGATTCATTGAAGCCTAAACTGAACATATCGGTCAGGAGGTTTGCCAGTGAACTAGCCGATTCGTAGTTAGGCGGAAAATCCCCCTTTACGTAGTTCTTGGCCGAACTCAGCGTTTTTTCGTCGATACCCGTGCGGTGCAGACTATCGAGCACCTGCAAAGCCATATCGATTGCCTGCGTGGTGGTGCTAACCTTGGTGAAGGTTGAGATAGCGAACGTACCGCTGTTTCGATACGTACCAAAGCGGCTATTGGCACCGTAAGTCAGCCCGGAGTTTACCCGCAAGGCGTCGTTCAGCCAGGAGGTAAAGCGCCCACCCAGAATCGTATTCACGACCACAACGGGAATGTAATCGGGATTACTCTGCGTAATGCCTTTGCCACCGATCAAAAACGTCGTCTCGCGAGCATCGTCTTTGTTGACCAGCAGCACCCGATTCTTATCGAACGTAAACGTAGGTTCGGCTAGCTTGGATGACGTAGCGGCCGCCGTTTTCCAGTTACCGAACAGGTTCGTAATGCGCTTTTTCATGTCGGCGGTGTTGAAATCACCGACAACAGCAATGGCCGCCCGATCAGCCGTGTAGTTTTTCTGGTAGAACTGACGGGTATCATTGGCGCTGATGGCCGACACAGCTACAGGCGTACCCGTAATCGGGTTGGCATACGGATGGCTTTCGAACACAAACCGGTTAAAATACGAGCTAACCACCGATCGAGGACTTTCTTTCTGCTGCGTCAGTTGGAGCAATTGCCGCTGCTTGTACTTATCAAACTCGGCCTGGTCGAAGGTTGGCTTTGTAATGACATCCTGAATAATGTCGAACAGCAAATCCTGATCTTTTACGGCAAACGAGGCCGAAAGTTTAGCTACTTCCTTACCGGCATACGTATCAATGCTGGCACCAACGTACTCAGCCTTTTCTTCCAGTTGTGCCTTGGTGTACTTCGAGCTACCGAACAGCAAGGCATCGGCCGTCATGTTGGCCAGCCCATAGCGGTTACCATCCTGCACCGCCCCGGCATCGAATACAACCGAAACGTTAATTAAGGGCACCTCACGTTGCTCCATCAGGTAAACAGTAAGGCCGTTCTTCAATTTAAACGTTTGGTAAGGCGGCACCTTAAACGTTTGCGCCATCGACACCCCCGCCAGGAGCAGCGCCGTAATCAGGGTAAGTATGAATTTCATGTATGGTCGTAATGAGGAGATTAGTTAGAACCGGCCGACTTTTTGGGTTCGGGAAGCAGGTAGCCAACGGTACGGTTACGCGTTGTCAGATAGGTTTTGGCTACGCGTTGTACATCTTCTTTGGTTACTTTCTCGTACAACTCCGGGGCCTCGTAGAGCTTTCTATAGTCACCAAAGAACAGTTCGTAGGTGCCCAGCGAGTTAGCTTTACCGTTAATAGTCTCCATCGTCCGGTAGAACTCCATCAGTTTCTGATTTTTCAGCTTCTGCAACTCAACATCGGTGATGCCTTCGTTAGCAACTTTGTCGATCTGATACAGCACCGACCGTTCCAGTTGCTCGGCCGATACGTTGTTGGCCGCAATGGCGTAGACATAAAACAGGTTTGGATCAAACGATTCGCCGAAGTTGGTGAACGTGCGCGACGCAATGGTTGAGTCGAGCACCAGCGATTTCACCAGACGCGACGAGTTGCCACCACTCAATATACCGCTCAGCAGATCCAGCGCGTAATAATCAGAATGGCGGGTAGCGGGCGTATGGTAAGCCATCAGAATGTTTGGCGTAGCAATGTCTTTGTACGTCGTTACGCGTCGCTCACCGTTCTGGAGAGGTTCTACCGTACGCAGGCTATCGGGTGATTTTTGAGCCGGAATTGGCTCGATGTATTTCTGGGCTAATTGCTTAACCTGAGCCGCCGTGATGTCGCCAACGACAACAGCCACTGCGTTGTTCGGCGAATAATACGTTTTAAAGTACCGCTCCAGATCCGCCTGCGACCATTTTTTGATGTCCGACTCAAAGCCAATAACGGGAAACATGTACGGGTGCTCGGTAAACGCGGTAGCTTTCACCAGCTCACTAATAACCCGATAGTTGCTGTTTTCGAGCCCCGTGCTACGTTCCGACAGCACCACACCCCGCTCGCTCTCGACCATCTTCGGGTCAATGGCCAGATCGCGAATGCGGTCGGCTTCGAGGTCGAAAATTGTTTCGAGGGCTCCACTTTGAAACCAGTCGGTATACACCGTAGTATTTTCGGTCGTATAAGCGTTGTTCGACCCGCCGTTCGCTTCCATAACCCGGTCGAATTGCTTAGGACCGTATTTCTTGGCTCCGTTGAACATCATGTGCTCGAAGAAGTGCGACAGGCCCGTAATACCGTGCACTTCATTACGGGCACCCACCTTCCAGAAGGTATAGAAGTTCGCGTTGGGAATCGAGTGGTCTTCGAGAACCATGAATTTCATGCCGTTCTTCAACGTAAATGTCTGCACATCTTCGGGCTTGGGCTTATTTTGCGCCACGGCCACGACGGCAGCCGAAAGCAGCATCCCCGCCAACAGACTCATTGGTTTGTTCATATTACAGGTAATGTGGTTGGGTAACCCCTAAAATTAAGCGTGGCTGAGCGTATTACAAAAAGGTACTTTTGCCGTGTTGACACGTGAAGAACACCTAAACGCTAATTCCATGAATCAATCGATATGGTCGCTGAGCGGCCAGCGTGCCCTGGTTACCGGCGGCACCAAAGGCATCGGCGAAGCCATTGTGCGGCAGTTTCTCGACCTTGGCGCTGCCGTCTTCCTGGTCGCTCGCGACAATGAACTATTACAAACCCAATTAGCGGGCTACCGGCAGCAGGGCCATACGGTTGAGGGCATTGCTGCCGATGTCAGTCAGCCCGGCGTAGCGACTCAGGTCATTGACGCCGTTCGGGCCAAGTGGGATAGCCTGCACATTCTGGTCAATAACGCGGGGACGAACATTCGTAAACCTACCGCCGAATACAATACGGATGACTACAACCATGTGCTGAATACCAATTTGCGCTCGGCCTACGAGCTAACGCAGGCTGCTTACCCGCTTCTGAAAGCATCGGGCGATGGCAAAGTCGTGATGGTATCGTCGGTGTCGGGCTTGTCGCACACAAGCAGTGGTTCACTCTACGGTATGACGAAAGCCGCCATGTTGCAGTTGACCCGCAATCTGGCAGTTGAGTGGGCGGGTGATTCGATCCGTGTGAATGCTGTAGCGCCCTGGTACATCAAAACGCCACTGGCCTCGCCCGTGCTTACAAATCCCGAAAAACTGGAAGGAATCTTAAAACGGACACCGATGAAGCGCGTCGGCGAACCCGATGAAGTAGCCTCAGTGGTGTCATTTCTGAGTATGCCCGCATCCGGTTACGTCACCGGCCAGACCATCGCCGTAGATGGTGGGCTCTTGTCGTGGGCGTATTGATTGGTACCGCGGGCTTTAACACCGTTGTTAATAGAAAGGCTGACACGCAGCCGCGCTGCGTGTCAGCAAAATGCTGGCTGCTAATCTTAAAGACAGGCTAAAGTTCGTACTCCGAACTACACACCTTTTACCATCGCTTTCATCTTCTCGAAAGCCGTTTTGGTTACGGTCAGCGGGTCCTGGGCGTAGTAATTTTTGTTGAACACTTCCAGCGATAACACAATTGGACGATCGGGCCGTTTGATTTGCGTCAGCGTTTCCCGAATGGGAGCCACTCCATCACCGGGGAACACGCGATCAGCATCGGTGATTTTCTCCGGGGTAAAATCGGCGGTATAGTCGTTGACGTGGAAAATTTCGATGGCCGGTTTGCCCACTAATTTGAGGCTGTCCCGGCTAGAGCCTCCTTTATAGAGGTGATAGATATCCAATAATAACCGGGCTGATGGGTGACCGCTTTCGATCGCAACGAACATTACCTCGCTCAGCTTGTTCAGGTTTTTTGAAAAGCCCCACAGTTCAAGCTGCGGAATAACGCCCGTCTTGTCACTTACTTCGAGAATTTTTCGGTAGCGCTCTGCGATTTTATACAGATCAAGTTTTGGGCTGTTCGGTGCCTGAGCGCCAACGGCTGGGGTCGCCACGCGCTTACAGTCGATTTGCGCCAGCAGTTCCATCTCCCGTTGAAGCTGCTCGACACCTTTGGCACGGGCTGCATCATCGTCGATAATCCAGGGAGCAAAGCCAATCGCGTTTTCTACGCGTATGCCTAAGTCACTAAGGCGTTTTTTCAATTCTGGCAGCGTTCCGCCCGATTTAAGGTACTCCTGAAGGCTGTCGATCCAGATTTCAACGGCTCGAAATCCGCCTTTCGAGGCTGTTTCCAGCTCTTTTACCAAACCGAGCTTATGCCCTCGGATGGTGCTCAGGTTCAGGCAGAGGGTAAAGCCAGGGTCAGCGGCTACAGAATTCGCTGGCGAACCGGATACTGCCGCCGATGCGTCATTGGAAACGAACGGTAAGGTGAAACTAGCAGCTACTGCCGCCAGGGTCTGGCGACGGGTTACGGATTGGGACATAAACGTTGGACGATCGTGCAGGTTGGTTTACGTACGAACAGTAGGCGTCAGCTTGTCAGAGCTGACGCCATATATAGCTTTAAACCTAAAACCGGGCCTGTCCTACTCTAACAGGCGTTTCTTTTATAACAAAGGCTCATCAACCTGCGTATCGAAAACGCCCGTCAGCACGCGCCCATTGCGCTTCACCTGCACCCAGATACGATAGTGCCCCGCCCTCGGAAACGCATAGGGAAACTGCACCATATTGTTGGTCGCCATCGTATGATCCATCTGGGGCATAGCTGCCATTAGCATTCGATTTTTCTCAGCCTCGGGCAACGTTTTCAGCTTAGCTACGTACGTATCGATACTGTCGCGGAAATGCTTTGCATCGGGGTAATGGAATGTCCGGGACGTATCAGCAATGCGCCCAACCAGCGACTCTTCGGCAGCCATCGAATACGTACCGACCGGGTGAAGGTGGATGTAAACGGAACCGTCGGAACGTAAGATTGCCGCGTGACCGCCCATACCCAAATACGGCTCCAGCGCAGCGGCTTTGCCCTGCGAATCAGCTACGGCAAATTTCAGGTTATACAATTTCCCGGACTCCAGCACTTTGCCGGGTTTATCCATCCAAAGCATCGTTGACCCGTCATCGAGCTTCACACTGGCGCCGGGCTTACCGCAGACAACCATGTCGTTGTCCAGGTGCGGTACGTTTAAGGCATTCGCCTTTATACCCATTGGTTCGGTCACGACCCAACTATCATCGGAGTCGGTGAGCTTAGCCGCTGCGGCTGCACTCGCATCTAGTTTCAACGACGGCACCTCAACCGTATCGGTCAGCGTTTCGGTAAAGCCGCTCCGGTATACTATGTCGGCGTAGATTAAATAGCGTCCGCCCGGCAACAGCGGCAGCTTTGACTCGTAATGCAACGTATCGCGTCGCTCCGGGTGAAGGTGCGCAAAGGCATCAAGCCCCGGCGTCCGCACCATAAATACGTGCATCAACTTACCATGATCGGGTAGAATATAGCTCAGCATCCGGCGCTTTTGCCAGTTTTTACCGAAACCCGTTGTGTCCAGCTTTATAGTCAGTTGCGGTTGCGACTCCGCCCCGCGAACCGACGCATGAATCGGCATTGGCTGATAAAGCTGCTCGTTGCGATACTCCTCGGCCGAGCTGTTCCACCAGGACCGCCAGCCCGTTAGCATCAACGCCAGCACAACAGCCCCAACGCCCATACCGACCAAACGGCGACGACGTAATGTGGCTGGTATTGCTTGTCCAGGGACAACAACACCGTCGGCATTACTGGCTCCGATGATGGTGATCATCATCACAACCAGCAGCAAACCCAATAAGGCTAACCCGATACCCGTACCTTCGGGCATAGTACGCATAGCGGTGGCCACTGACATCACCGGCACCACCACCGTTTCGTGACCATCCGGCCCGTTCAGTTCAATCTCGATACTCGACGAACCCGAATCCATCAGCCACAAGTCGCCGGTATACCGATTGTTCTCTACCCGCGTCAGTTCATCATGGCCAGGCGACCCTTCGTCACCCGATCGGAAATATACCGGCCGCGCCCCCAGCTGATTCACGCGCCCCTGCTCCACAAATACAGTAACCTGAGCCGTGCCGGGCACCACATCGGGCGGCTGAACACTGATCAGAAGCCGGTATTTACCAGCCTGTTTCTGCACGATCACGCCCGCACTGCCGACGTGCGCTTCCGCACTGGGCGAAAGGGTGAATAAGTAAATGAGCGACAGAAGCAGTACAAACCACTTTCGACTATATCTGATTTTCATGTTTTCAGTATTCACAGTTTTTAGCGCACCACCCGTTTCATCCAGTTCCCCCACAGCAAACCGATTCGAGCCGAAAGCGTGGCGTATATCAATGCTTTTCCGAAGCCAATCCAGAAATCAGTGGCTGTCTGCGTATGCCAGGGCGCAAAGGCGTATCGATATTCCCAGTCCGGTGGGCTGTCATACCCCCACGAATAGGATAAGAAAAATCCATTACGAGCCAAGGGAGATACTTGCAGGAACTCCCCGAAAGGCCATTGCACGACCAGGAATACGAACATGAACGCAACGGCCAGCAAGCCCGCCAGAAGCCAGTCGCTCCATTTGCGACCCTCCCCGTTCGATCTGTCAAAACGGTGCATGAGCCAATCAACCACAAAGGCCGGAATAATCAGTAACAGGGGAAAATGGAACGGCTGGTAGTGCGTGATCGGATTGAGCACCGGGCCGAGTCGTGGAGTGGCCGGAAAGTTTTGCAGTATCCAGCTTGGCACAACTAACACCAGCATATACACACCGGCAATGGCTGTGATTGACCAGCGCAGTAACGACGCCCGGCCGACGGCCAGCAGAAAGAACGGAAAAATAATGGCCGCCGTGGCATAATAGCTTGACTGATGGGATTCGTACGGCCCTAACGACTCCGAAGCCAGCCCAAACAGCATCGTTAATAACAGTCCGGCACTGATGGCAAATAACCACTTCAATCGGTTTACGGCTGGTTGTGGTGACCCGGCAAGGTCACGGTATTTGTTTTGCAACGCCAATACGCCCACCATAGCCCCGAACTGCACCGTCATAATACCAATGATCAGGATCGTGTGGGGCGGGGTAAGAATCTGCACATCCAGCCCGTAGGTATTGTGCCACCAATCGTCGAACGGGGCCGACGTTAGCATGGCCAGCGCGCCCCATACCGAAAACATGGCCCCCAGCGGCCCATAAAAAACACCCCAGAACGGCACTGCATTGATACGTCCCGGATGGTTTCTGACCAGCGTAAGCCGTAAAATCTGATACGTCGAAAACAGGCCGGACACGATAGCGCCAACGTAGATAACGACGTGAGGGGGAGCAAACAGTCCGTCCCGGCCGATGCTGATATGCCACATAATGTCCCAGAGCAAGCCCCAGACGACGCAGAGCGAGGCAAAAATTACGGCGTAGATATAGGGAGGAATGGACGTACTGGCCTGAGCTATTAGCGTAGTCGACGGCCTAGTTTCGGCCTGCTGGTGAGCAGGTTGAAAGGAGGAAGGAATAGCGGATTCCATAGACAACAGATTTTGAGAATGGGCTATGAAAGATAAAAATAAGGTAGCGGTTTAACACATAAACCCTAGCTGAACCAGCGTAAAAATGATCTGAACCGACAAAAAACTTGACAAGATGTACCGAACATAGACAACTGATACTGAACAGCTTCTGGCATTTTGAGTTAGTGGAACAATATGTTAGCTGATTTAGCCCGTTATTCGTATAAGAATTTCCTGCGTTCACCGCCATGCGACTTTTGCCGAATTCCCCTCTAAGACATCTCATTGCTACGTTACCCTTATTCATCAGCTTAACTTTTCTGATGAGTGGATGTATTCCCGACTTTCTGGCGTCTGACCCGGACTGGGTGGTCATCGAAGAAGGCGATCACGAACCCCTGCCCAAACGTAAAGTGGGCGTGGTTATCGCGCCGGAAGAGATTTCGGCAACCGTTACCTTCGATAGCTCCTGCATTTACGACCTTGGCGCGGTCGATGCCGACGACTGGAACAAGGTAATTGGCTTGGGGTTTGTGGGTTCTAAAGATCAGGACGTAACAACCGGCGTTCCTCCCCATCAGGTAGATGGTGTGCGGGTAGGCTGGCGATGGAACTCCCAACGTGGCCGTATTGACCTGGGCGCTTACATCTACGTTGCCGGAAAACGAACCGATTTTAAAGTTGCCGAAGCGTTTATCAACGTACCGACGAAACTGACGATCAAGATCGATTACAACCGAAAAATGTATCAGGTAATCGGTGGTCAGACGGTACCGTTTACGCATAACAAGACCTTCGCGTATAAAACGGGCTTATACTTCGGCGGTAACCAGCCCGCTCCTCACCGCATCCGGGTCAAGATCGAGGATTAAACCTACACGCGCTTCTTTGACCGTTTCTTCGTATCTGCGAAAGTAAGTTGATTTGCCTATCGCCAGAAGCTAAGCTGAATACCGGAAAGTGGTTGCTGGCACGTAGCGCGGCTACGCGTCAGTCTTTTACAATTCGCGCTACGTTAAATCACCTGCCAGACACCGTACACGCTGACGCTTAGTATCGAGAGGATACTAAGCCATAGCCAAAGATCGTAGACAATGGATGGTTTCAGGATGGTGGGTAGTTGTCGATAACGAAACTGAATAGCCGCCCATACGACGACCAGCAGCAGCACCGACGTAGCGATACCGCCCAGGAGAATCATCAGTACGGGTAGTTTGATGAACAGAAACAGCAGACACCACAGCGCCGGAAATGCCCACGACAATGTAGCAATGGCCTTACGCCGAACGATTGGATCACCGAAATTGATCCAGCCCAGTTGGCCAAAGGCATCCGCAAAAATCCGTGACCAGCTGGCTGTTGCGGTAAAAAGTGTAGAATACAGGACAAAGAAAGCGCCGATCATAAATACCACCTTGGCACCAGGCCCCAACGTAACGGTAAACAGCCGCGACAGCGTTTCGACCATGGCATACCCTTCGGGTACGCCACCGCCTTCGTGCAGCAACGACGCGCCGAGTACATAAAAAGCTGCCGTAACCAGCGTGTACACCACCATAGAGCACAGGGCGTCCAGCGTCATCACCCGAATCCAGCCGCGGGCTCGCTCTGCCCATTCGGCCGTATCCTGATAAGGGCCCGTGTACGCGGCATAGCCTTTTTCAATGCACCAATACGTGTAATACATGATTTCGTCGCCACCAACCCCCGTAATTCCAAAAGCAGCCAGGGCAATGCCAACTGTGGCGGGCGGTAACGAAAAGGTAAACCCTTCGGCAAGCTGTGCCCCGCTGATGGCGTACTCAGTACGTTGCAGCATCAGGAGTGACACCAGAATCATGCCCGTGAACAGCAAAATCATGAGCAGCGACCCCTTCTCTACCCAGCTGTAATACCCCCGATAAATAAGCAAAGCAGCCGATGCTGCTGATAATAGGGCCCATACACTCGCGGATACGGCGGGAAAAGCCATATTCATTACCAACGCAACACCGCCTACAATGCCACCCACCTGCAAAACCTTCAGCGTCTGTAGACTTAACCAGAGCCAGATCGTCCAATGCCCTTGACCTAGTCGCGGCCCCGACAATCGGTTAAGTGACTGCATCGTCGGTAAGCCGCTATAAATGGCATTTTTGCCGAATTCGAGCTGCAAGGCCACTTTGACAAAACAGCTGACCAGAATTACCCAGAAAGCCACAAAACCTGCTTTAGCACCGAGTGCCGTGGTGGCAATCAACTCGCCCGAGCCAACAATAGCCGCCGATAAAATAAAGCCCGGCCCGAGGTGACTTAGTTGTCCTCGAAGCGTGGTGGGAGCGGGTTGAATCAGGCCAGACGAGCGGGTATATAAGTCAGCCGCAACCGGCGTCGGTGGTGTTGAAGAGCTAGAAGGCGTCAAGGCTGTCGGGATAGGGTTCGTTCTACGTAAAAAGTAGTAGAGGCTAAAGGACCTACCGTTCTGATTCTCAAATTACGTTGATTGCGTCATCCATAAAGAAAAATTGATTTCACTGGACTAAGCAGACCAATTTTGGTAGTTTGCCCACATGACGATTTCACCCTTCGACCTGATCCTGCTGCTAGGCGCTACGCAAGGCTTTATCCTGGCTTTGCTGCTATGGTCCAACCGGAAGGGTAATCGATTGTCGAATCGCTTATTAGCCGGGCTAATCGGCTTTATGGCGTTGATGAGCTTTTGCGTCGGTATACCTATTCCTAACCGATACGTTAGTTTGTTCATTGATCTGGTTCCAATGATCAATGCGATGCCCCTGGGTCCGCTGATTTACTTTTACACGAAGTCAGTACTTAACCCTGACTTCCGATTGGGTGAACGGGAACGGCGGCAGTTCTACCCCATTGTGCTTGACTGGGGTGGTAACTTAATTGCCTGGACGTTTGTGATCGGGGCAATTCTTCGTTTTTTTCCAGAGCAGGAAGGTCCCTCATGGGGGAATGTAATCAACGAATACAACACCTACGTCGATATTCCACGGTGGCTGTCCATGACCACCTACGTAGTGCTGGCGTACAACCGGCTCAATGCTCATTCGCGGTCCGAACGTGAATTCAGCGTTCGCTGGCTGCGCCAGTTTCTAACGATTCTGCTTGTATTTCAAGTCATCTGGCTAGTGCATCTGGTGCCGTACATCATTCCCGACACGCGTTCGGGGTTGCTGAACAAATTTGGCTGGTATCCGATTTATATCCCCATTACCGTTATGATCTACTGGCTGGGGTTAAAAGGGTATCTGGTTTCACGCAATAGCGCTGTGGAGCCCGTTGGCCGAAAAACCAGCCCAACCACCTTACCCAGTGAAACAGTAACGCAAGTTGCCGACTCATTGATAAAAATAATGGAATCAGATAAGCTGTACCTTGATCCCGAACTAACGGTTGAAAAGGTAGCCCGACGTTTACAGGTACCGGCTAGAACCATCTCGTTTGTGCTTAATCAGCATTTGCAAAAAAGCTTTAATACGTTCATCAACGAGTATCGTATTGAAGCGGTCAAGCAGCGATTAACTGATCCGGCCAGTGAACACCTTACCTTGACGGGAATTGCCTTCGAGTGCGGGTTCAATTCGCAGGCTACCTTCCAGCGAACGTTTAAACAGTTTACCCAGCTGTCTCCTTCGGCCTTTATGGCTCAGTTAGCTTCACCGTCGTCACGCCAATAAGCTGAAAAACTAACGTACCACCAATAAGACATTGGTGGTACGTTATAAAGGCTGGCACTATGTCCTGAGCGGAGTCGAAACGTTCCGCTATGGCGGAGCCTACCACTGGTAAATTATAGCTACCGGAAGCAAAGACAAACTTACCTTACGCTATAAGCTTTTTTACTGAAAAGCCGCGCGTAACTGCTTAGCGGCCAGTTCCTGTGCTTGGGCCGCTTCTGGCACAATAGCATACATGCCAAAAAATTCATGTGTCACACCCGTATATAGCTGGTAGGTAACAGGAATTTGAAGCGATTGTAGTTTATCGGCCAACTGTTTACCTTCTGATTGCAACGGGTCAATTTCAGCTCCAATAATAGTAGTTGGTGGTAAACCACTTAGATCAGCCACATCTACCAACGAAATTAGTGGACTATCACCGTCGGCTGGCGTGTTGAAATACTTGTCGACAAACCACTGGACTAAGGGCTTGCTCAAGGGCATTGCATTAGCGTATTTATTATAGGAGGGTGTATTCAGATCGTTATTGGCAACTGGGTACACGGACAAAATATGCACAGGCAAGCCCACTTCTTTCCGATCGCGGGCCATCATACTAACCGTTACAACCATGTTTCCCCCAGCACTTTCGCCTGCCACGGCAACTTTGTTCGCATTTCCATTCAGAGAAGCGGCATTCTGTTTTACCCATTTATAAGCCGCATAAGCATCTTCGTGAGCGATAGGAAATTTGTTTTCAGGAGCCTTACGGTACTCAACCGAAACCACAATTGCGCCCGTATTCTGAGCCAGTGCCAAAGTCGAATACTCGTATACTTCCGGATTAGCAATTACCCATCCACCGCCATGGTAATAGACAATAACAGGAGCCATCGGCGATGCGCCTACTGGTGTATACACGACCGCCCGAATGGGTACTCCTCCGGCACCTGGGATCATGCGTTCGCTCTTCGATACGCTGGCCTGAGGTTGGCTAATGCCATTCTTGCTGAGTAAGCTATTGACCGCATCCTTAAAGCTGGGTTTAGCACGCGCTTCCTGCGGGGTCAGCGTGTACAAGGGAACGGGATTTAGTCGCATCAACTCTTCGATAACAGCCAGATTTTGGGGTGTAATAGTCGGCCCCCAATCTGGTTTAGGACTGTTCGATTGAATACCTTGGCCTGGTAGAGGGATGCGGTGGTCCTGGCAGGAAGTCAGTGCAACAGTGAGCCCACAAAGAGCGAAAAAACAAAGACGGCATAAGCCATTCACGTAATTGGGTAAGTGGTTTTTCATCATGTTGAGTATTTATGTACAACCCTTAACCTGGTTCTACCTGGTTTGTTCAGTAAATACGACGGAAAGCGCTTTGTAACCAGACAAATTGATTAAGCGACTTTTTGACTTATAAGACAACTCCAGCTATGATGCTAAGTGAGCGATGCTCAAGAACTGATCCATTTTTCCTTTTACCCCAGTCTTTACAGAGGACAAGAGAGTCTATAATTGTAAATAGACGTAGCCTCTCTATAGTCTGGGTGTATGATATAGGGTACAAGTACACACAAAACTCTGCTCAAATCCGGATTTGAGCAGATATAAGCAATCGGTTTAGCTTGTTTTGAGGCATAAACCAACGTCCGATGAAAGCCCTCCTCTGTCTTTTATTCTTAATTCCATTGTTAGCCAATGCCCAGCCTGCAATCGATTCGTTAGCTGGCAAAACGCTGCAACCAGCCGATATGCAGGCCGACTTCCGTTATCTGCGTCGGATGCTCGAAGAAACGCATCCGGGTTTGTATCGCTATACGTCCAAGTCGGTCATGCAGGCAAAACTGGATAGCATCGACCGCAGTCTGAATCAGCCGATGTCGTTTTATGCTTTTTATAAAACCATTGCGGCCCTCATGGCCGACATTCGCTGTGCGCACACGCATGCTCTACCCTATAAGAAGTATAGCGAGCAGTTCATGCACACGCTGAAAACGATTCCGTTTTTCCTGTTTCCGTCTGAGAAGCGAGCTTACGTATTGATGAATGGCACGACCGACCAAACCATCAAACCCGGCTTTGAACTTCTCAGCATCAATGGCCAACCTATGGAAAGCATCCGGCAGCAAGTGGCTCGCTATTACTGGGCGGATGGCTACATTGAATCGGCTAAAGCAGCTACGCTGAAAGGTGAATTATTCGCGTTGTTCTACTACTGGTTCATTGATCGACCGGACACGTTCAAGCTCACGTTCCGCACCATGACCGGTGATACCGTCCGGTTCGAGACACCCGCAACATCATTCGGTGCTTCGCTGCCAATCATGAAGAAAAACCCCGTCAACAAACAGATGGTAGCCTGGTACGTAACGAAAACACCCAAGCGTCCGTGGCGGCTCTATTTTCCGGATACCCTGGCTAGTACAGCCTATCTACGGCTTGATGGCTTCGGCAGTAAAGGCATCAACAGTAACGAAGAGGCCGTCCGGGTGTTTAATCAGTTCATGGACAAGAGTATGAGCAGAATTCAGAAGAAGCAGTCCAAAAACCTGATTGTCGATGTTAGAGCGAACACCGGCGGCTGGGATAGTCAGGGCATCGAACTACTTACGTATCTCCTCAAAGCCGACACCGCCGTAGCTTATTACGCCCGGCAGCACAGCATAACGGATAATGCGGATTCTGAGTTTATCAGACTCTCCGATCTCTCCGAAGCCGATCGTAAAAACGTAGAGAACGAGTTGATTCCCGAGCCCGACGGTACGTTTACGCTCAAACAAGGTAGTGATACACGCGAACCAAAACGGTACGTCCCTAAATCGAACCGCTTCAAAGGTCAGGTGTACATTCTGATGGACGGCCAGAGTGCCTCTACGGCATCGGAGTTTCTGGCCGTTGCCCACGCGAACCGGGTAGGTGTGTTTGTGGGTGAAGAATCGGGCGGAGCCTACGAAGGGGGCAACGGCAGCAGCTTTGTCCATCTTGAACTACCCAAGTCGGGTATACAGGTCAGTACTCCTTTGGTGTATTACAACACCGCCGTACCGACACCGAAGCAGAAAGGCCGTGGTACCATGCCCGATTATTCGGTACCCCTTACCATCAGCCATATTCTGAACCACACGGCTCCTCAATTCAATTTGGTCAAAGAGTTGATTCAGAAGCAAAGCCGATTATCCGATTGAAGTCAATTAGTCGCGAGAAAAAGAAAAGGTAAACAGCAGATTTTTGGGTTGCAAGTCTTTCAACAACAGGTATAGCACAACTTCGCCCAGCCACCGTCGGACAATGAAATCGTTAGCCCTGATTTTACCGCTGTCTCTATTACTCATTAGCCAGAAAATTACCGTATCTCCCGTTGTAGAAACGGACATAAAATCAGACAGTACGTGGAAGCTGGTATGGGCTGACGAGTTCAATACCGACGGTGCCCCCAACCCTAAAAACTGGAAGTTTGAGCAGGGCTTTGTCCGAAATAACGAACTCCAGTGGTATCAATCCCAAAATGCGCGTTGCCAGGGTGGCGTGTTAGTTATTGAAGGACGGCGTGAGCGCAGGGCTAATCCGATGTATCGAGCTGGCAGCACCGATTGGAAAACAAAACGCCAATACATTAACTATACGTCCTCCTGCTTACAAACCGCGGGCTTGCACAGCTGGAAATATGGCCGCTTCGAAATGCGGGGACGTATTGAAACCCGTTCCGGCCTATGGCCCGCTTTCTGGACGCTGGGTGTAGCTGGAGAGTGGCCGTCTAACGGCGAAGTCGACATCATGGAGTACTACCGAAACAAACTGCTGGCGAACGTGGCCTGGGCAACAAACAAGCGCTACACGGCCGAATGGCGAACAAAAACAAAACCCATCAACTCGTTCAACGATCCTGATTGGGAAAAGAAGTTCCACGTCTGGCGCATGGACTGGACCGAAACGGCTATCGACTTGTATGTTGATGATTTGTTGCTGAACCATGTCGATCTCAACGAGACAACTAATGGCGACGGTTCAAACATCAACCCATTTCACCAACCGCATTATATCTTACTAAATCTGGCCATCGGTGGTGATAACGGCGGTGACCCTGCTGCGACTCCGTTTCCAAGCAAATACGAAGTCGACTACGTACGCGTCTATCAGAAATGAGCCGTTAATTAAACCAGCGCTCTCTCTTAGCGGTTAGGAACGCATGGCTACCTACAAACATCTTCACGACTGGACAAATATCTCACCTGCCGAGGCTGTTGCGCTCCAACAGCAACTGCGTTCGCAGATACGTATTGAACCGCTAACGAAAACGCCCCAAACCATTGCGGGCTGCGACATTTCGTTTAACAAGTTCGAGGAGACCGTCTACGCTGGCATTGTGGTGCTGAATCTGGAAACGCTGGAGACGGTTGAGGAAGTCGGCGTAATCAGTTCGGCTACCTTTCCTTACGTACCGGGATTGTTATCCTTTCGCGAAATTCCGTCGCTGCTCGAAGCGTGGCAGAAATTGAAGACCGAGCCTGACGTTGTCATGTTTGACGGTCACGGCACAGCGCATCCGCGCCGGATTGGAATCGCTTCACACGCGGGTCTGTTTCTGAACCGGCCCACATTTGGCTGCGGGAAATCGGTACTGGTCGGTAAGTACGAAGAACCCGCCCTGGAACGTGGTTCGTGGTCGCCGATGATGCATTACAAAGACGTAGTGGGTGCGGCACTACGTACTAAGAACAAAGTCAATCCGGTATACGTATCGCCCGGCCACCTAATTGATTTGGAAACCGCCATCGCCCTTACCCTGCAATGCGACGGCGGCTACCGAATTCCCGAACCCACTCGACGAACGCACAATCTGGTCAATGCCTTGCGAAGAGGTGAGCGCCAGCCCGATTAAGCAATTAATTGACATTCAACGACCGCTCTCTAAAAAATATGCGCAATGAGTGTTAGCTAAAGCGTAACTTTTTACGACAATCAGGTTCATCGGCAAACGGCAACGTCTTGTCACCAAGATCAATTGTTGTAAACAAACTTTAGTTATGAAAACTGCCTTTCTAATCACCTCATTGTTACTCAGCGCAACCTGGGCTAAAGCACAGGCTGATTCAGCTTCAACACCTATGACAGTGTTCACCGTCGTGGAACAGCCACCCGCGTTTCCGGGAGGTATGGCTAAATTAAGTACATACCTCCGACAGAATCTGCGTTATCCCGAAGCGGCCCAAAAGGCAGGTATCAAAGGCCGCAGCTTTGTTAAATTTCTAGTCGCTGATACAGGTGAGATAAAAGACGTACAGCTCATAAAGAGCCTGAGTCCGGAACTCGATGCTGAAGCTATACGGGTTGTTAGTGAAATGCCGCGCTGGTCACCCGGTCGCCAAAATGGCAGACCAGTTAATGTGGCTTATAATCTGCCGATCAATTTTCCTTGATGAAAGATGATAGTCACCCTTGTCATCACGACTTCTCCTCTCCGAGCCTATAATCTGGCCTAGTCACTTAGGCGCAGGGGAGTTCAGGAAATAAATATAGTTATTCCAGCTAATCATTTACCAAGAGCCATCGATTATCGCTTAATACCTCTGTTAATAGCGATAGTTTATCCTCCCACCCCGTCCTGGCACCGTACGTTGATAGTAAGGTATTTAAGTCTTCGCATAAGGATACGAAGTAATCTTTTCGCTCAAGTTTCTCAGTTTCTGAGCTAAAGTAAAGTTGAGAGGCTGCTCCCATAGCCTGGCGAAGCACAATCTCTTCGTTGTGTGGGTAGGCCTGAGCTAGGCCTGCCAGCTCAGCGTACCGAGCTTCGGCCTGAGCCTACTGCTGAGCGGTGCCGTAGGACGTAGTCAAATTATAGTGTAAGCCTGACCAGTCTATCCAGGTTAATTCATCCGTTATGGTAGGTCGGCTGTTTTCCAGGTAAGCACGCGACTTTTTACCTGAAAAATTGGGAAAGTCACTGCATGTCAACCAAATTGTCCACCAAGCCCCGGTTGATCCATCATCCCATGCAGTCTGTAAGAGCGCCTTTACGGTATCTTCACCAATAAAATCGTCATTCAGTAGTTGGTCAATGCGTTTCAACACATAGTATTCACCGATCAAATCTGGCTGTAGCCCTTCGTACACCTTCTCTGTTTCCCCTTCTGGTGAGTCGTTCTCTTTAATGTTGGATAGGCGCTCGTACAAGTCCGTATCTGGTCGGCGTTCGGGCAGCCACTCTATTCCGCGTTTAAAAATATCAGCTAACCGTTGTGCTGATAACCCCCGTGTCAATGTTGTCAGAACCAACAGGTTTTTATGTCCTTCGCGACACCGTTCATCCTGCCATTTTGGGTGGTGTCTCCATACATTATTTTCTTCACGCTGTAATAGATTGTCCAGCAGATCGTGCACATCCCACCGGCGAATATCCTCACCATCAGCTAAGGCCATTCCCGTCAAAAATGCAAAAAGCGGTCTGCCTTCAGAATCGATCTGGGCTATTTTTTCTAAGGTATACTCCCGGCTAACCTTTACCAGTTTATGCTGCTTGCGGTGTACTTCCGTTATTATTTGCCAGCAGTTTGTATCGTCGAAAGGGCGTAAGGCCAATACCTGATGCGGACTAGCAGCATAATAACTACATTCGGCTACATTGCGGTCAGCTAAAAATCGATTCCACCAGTCGTCACGGGTTTCGCGCTCTAGCAACAACACACGTACTGGCTGCTTTAAGAGCTTATTTTGAGCATTAATATTAAGGTCCGCAATCATTTGCCTGACTGGCTCTGCATAAGCAGCTACATAATCTACGACCAGTAGGGTTGGGTAAGCCGGTCGCCAATTACTCCAATCGAACGTAGCAATATGGCGGCCTTCCAGAAAACCAACATGGTGGTTTACGCATCGGGCTTCTAGGCAAAATTCCAGTGCCAAGCGACTCTTTCCCATACCACCAGGCCCAGTGATCAGCCACCAAAGCATTTTTCGGCTAGACTGGTCATTCAGGAACCCCATAACTGGTTGATCTCCTCTTCACGGCTAATAAAACTTGTATAACGTAAAGCGTACTGGTAACTGAATGAAGTAGGAAGGTTATCAGGATTTAAATCGGGAATGTTTAATACAGGCTCATACCGTTCGTCGATACGCTGTTTAAAATCGGCAAAATCATTAACAAAAACTTGTAAGTCAACCCGTAGCTTCCGTAATGAGTCATAGATCAACTGCTGCGACTGTGCAATCTGTCGCAATAAATCGGTATGTTCTTGCTGAACCTGTTCAACATCATTAAGAGCTTGGCTAATCTCTTGCAGAACAACAGCGTTATCTTGATTAACCCTGGCACTATACTCTAAGAGGTGAATGAAGTAAGCCGTTTTTGCCTTATCATTTCCTTTCAGTTCTTCATTGATGTACCGCTGAGCATATGGCTCCAAATTCTTAAGCAGAAACTCGATCAGCTTTTGGCTTGTTTCATCAGTCAATACAAGAATAAATACGTCGGCAATACCCCCAACCTCGGTTGGTTCATTGTTTGCAGGTAATTCATGTACTCGTTTTAACAAATTGTCGAAAAATTCTGACCGATCAAGTATGTATTCGTTTACTAGATCATCAGTTAATTCCTTATGGCTGATATGATAGATCAGCGATCGAAAGTATAACCTGATTTGGTCAGCCTCCTGGTTTGATAGCGTCTCTTGGGCAAAAAAATCTGTTTGTAGTTCAGCTAATGCATGGCCCATACCACCTTGCATGGCTCCTTGCAAGTCATGGTTAATTCCAAAATGAGCATTACTTCGGATCTCTTTGTAATAGTCGCTTAGCTTACCGGAAGCTAAGCTGCTGACGATCTCACAAGCCCCACCAATGTGTTCGGCTCCGACGCCCACAGTAGCAAGTGCTGCTGCCAGTTCTGTGCTGCCAGTTAAGTGCTTAGATAACGCGGTAATCCCTAACCAAAGACCAAACTTACCTAATGACGGTAACGCTTTCTGTAAAGCGGGGGAAGTTGACATGTTTGTAAACTGATGTGGTAGTATTGTCTTACCAAACTAGCCAATGAAGCTGTTTAAACTTTCGTTTTACGTTTGATTTTGCGCAGGAAAATGACTGAGAATGCGATAAAATGCAGGCTCATCCAGTTTTTTACGGAAAATTCAAACCGCACTAACAGGGCCTTCAAGCCATCCATCCAAGCATTGGCATGTTCGATCACCGAACGATCCGCATACAGTTCCCCATCGAACACATGCGTACCCGTTTGGTAAGGGAGTTGGGCGGAGTTGACCGAATTACGCCTGTTCGCTTTCACATTGGCGATGATTTCTTCCTTTTCACAAGCCGCTTTAAAATCAACTGAGTCAAAGCCGGGGTCGGCATTTAGAAACAAGCCTTTCAAATCAAGACCTGCTTCTTTGAGAAGGCTACAGATTTCGTCAAACAACGCTTGAATTTGAAACAGATCGTGTTGCTGCCCTTCTTGAGGTGTGGACATGGCCAACATAACGCCCTGACTATCTGAGATAAACAACGCATTGGTGGTCTTGCAGGCTTTTCGGCCTTGAAAGCCCACCGCATCTCCCCCGTTTTTTGCCGGGCTATGGCTACCATCAAATTCGACACTTGACAGATTCAGAAATTTGCGGTTTTTGAGCAGGATATTGACCCAAATGGTGCGCCAACAGTCGGCCTTACTCCCTTTATTGTAGTAGTAAAAGACCGAATTCCAATGCAAAACGTTGTCGGTAAAGAACTCTTTAGTAGGCAACTCTCGCCACTGGCAACCAGTTTTCAGGCGATGAAAAATACATTCTACAATTTCACTAAGGGGTACGGTGGTCTCAAAACCGCGCGTTCCGATGGAGAGATGTGGCAAAATCCATTTTTCAATCATAGCTTTGTCAATAATCCCCATTGCTGTGTTTATTTGAAGTTCGCACCTCAAAATTCATACGGTTTTGGGGATTTTTTGTAAAGTTTAAACAGCTTCAATGTTTACGACATGTCAGTAATTAAACTCACTATGTTTTTCTAATCAATAACTATTCTCTTCGAGCTTCACCTTGCCCCGAAAGGTCCAGAACATAAACAGCATATACGTACGTGCATAGTGATACAGACGAAGAACAGAACAGCGAGGAAGGTTTTGTTCTGTTGGTGGTATACCACCAACAGAACGAGAAGAAACAGTAAATTTGTTATAGATTACAAAGCAAAATCAGTTTAGCTATGCAACAACTAAGTGGCTTGAATGACGTGCAGCTCAGTTTATTACGAATGTTCAACCGACAGATGAGCTACGAAGAGTCCGTCGAAATTAGAGATTTACTGGCGAAACACTATGCCGAAAAACTTTTCGATGAAGTAGACAATGTAGTTGCCAGGAAGAACATTACAGAAGCCGATTATGAAACCCTCCGTAATCAGCATCAGCGCACTAAGTCTAACCAGGAATGACCTTTTCAGATCTGCCCTCCCTTCCTCTGGTCGTTATTGACACAAATGTTCTCATCGCGACAATCAATCGCAGGAACACAGAATTTTTTGTATACGAAGCGTTTGCCGCTAAAAAGTTCACTTGGGTTGTTAGCACCGAAATCCTGAATGAGTACGCCGAAAAATTGACGGAGTTTTACTCACAAAACACAGCGAATTATATAATCGATATTTTATGCACTGCCACCAATGTGACATTTCATGAGCCCTTTTATCGCTGGAGGTTGATCGAAGTCGATCCGGATGACAATAAGTTTTCAGACCTCGCTCTATCTGCGAATGCTTATTGTTTAGTTACGTTCGATAATCACTTCAATTTATTCAAATCGCTCCCATTTCCTTCGCTTCGAATAATGGCCCCTAATGAGTTTAAGCAGTTTCTTGACCGATAAACCGCCCTACACTCATTCAATAACTGTGCTCTTCGAGCTTCACCTTGCCGCGGAATGTCCAGAACATAAACAGCGTGTACGTAGCGACCAGCGGCATACCGATGAAGGCGAACAGCAGCATCGTGCGCAGTGAGCCATCCGACGAAGCGGCTTCGTAAATACTGATGTGTCCTTTCGGATCAGCATTTGACAGTACAAGGTTCGGATAGAGTCCCATCGCGAATAGAATTAACAGCAGCGCTGTCGTAATCGCCGATGAAACAAACCCACGGCGGTACTGCCGCTTCTCGATACTCCGACGGATGTTCAGCACGATCAGAACGGCCGCGACCGGCAAAACGAACAGTTCCGGATAGGCTTTAAAAATGGCCGTCATGTGCGGCACGTAAATCAGCGTTGCCAACGACGTTGCGATAAAGCACAGGATGAAAAACTTACTCGTGTTGTTCGCAATGATGGTTAGCTTGGCGTACAGCCGGTCCTCCGTTTTCATGATGAGGTACATCGCTCCGTGCATCATAAACAGCGCTAGAACCGTAACGGCGATCAACCCAGCATAGGGATTAAAAAAATCGCTTAATCGACCGATAAACTCGTGATCAGCATTCAACGGAATACCCTGAATCAGATTACCTAGAATCAGACCCAGCAGAAGAGAAATCGCGATGCTGGACACTGAGTAACTAACGTCCCACAGCGTTCGCCACCACTTCATCTCTTCTTTGCTCCGAAACTCGATCGAAATTGCCCGGAAGATGATGGCGACCAGAAACAGAATGAACGGCAGATAGAAAACCGACAAAATAGTACCGTATACCAACGGGAAAGCCGCAAACAATGAGCCTGCTCCAATCACAAGCCAGACTTCGTTCCCATCCCAAACGGGCCCAATGGCATTGAGCGCAATGCGACGGCTTTGCTCTTTACGAAAAAACAGGTGGAGCGCCCCGGCACCAAGGTCGAAGCCGTCCAGGATGCCGTAACCGCTAATGAGTGCGCCAATCAGCAAAAACCACCAGGTTGGCAAATCTATACCAAGAACAGTATCCATAGTTTGAAAGAGCGAATGAGTGAATGAGCGAAAGAGTGAGTATTCTGCATGTGGTGTCAGGTTCTCAAAGCCGGTATCACCTTACTGTATATTTTAAAGAGTGGATGAGCGCTGGAGCGCTTATGTATTCACTATTTCACTCTTTAATTAAGTACTGGGTTCATGCGGGAACTGGGCTCGTGCTTGTCTGAATCCACGTCGGGACCGTGCTGAATCTTTTTGTTCAGCAGGTACAGAAACAGGGCAAACAGCATGACGTAGATAAACGTGAACAAGATCAGGGAAGCTAGTACATGCTCAGCTTTGACCGCTTGCGACAGCGCGTTTGAGGTTCGGAGCAAACCATATACAACCCACGGCTGACGACCTACTTCGGCCGTGTACCAGCCAACCTGATTGGCAATCTGAGGCAACAGCACCGAAAAGACGAACACAACCATTAACCAGCGCGTCTGGAACAGCTTGTTCCGATACAGCATGAACAGACTGAACAAGGTCAGCGCAATCAATGTCATGCCGATTGCGACCATCAGATGGTACGTCTGAAAGACGAAGTTGACAGCCGTTGGGCGGTTTTCCGGGCGGATGCTGTTGAGGCCGGGAATTGGTTTCCTGAAGTCCTGATGCACCAGAAAGGACAAGCCACCCGGAATTTTAATACCCGACGTTTTCTGTTCTTTGGCGTTCACCCAGCCGACCAGGTACATATCGGCCGGGGCTGATTTCTCGAAGTGGCCTTCCATAGCCGCCAGCTTAGCGGGTTGGTATTTGGTAACGACCTCCGCCGATTGGTGCCCGGTAAACAACTGCCCCAGCGACGACACAGCCGCCACCCACAACGCAATTTTAAAGGCAGCCTGCGCATGAACGACGTGTTGTTTCTTAAGGATGTACCAGGCGCTGACACTCAGCACCAGGAACGAACCCGCCAGAAACGCCCCGATCAGTACATGTGAGTAGCGCTCGATAGACGATGGATTGAACACCATCGCCCAAAAATCGGTCACAATAGCGCGGGCCTGCAATCCCTTTCCTTCGATCCGGTAGCCCGAAGGCGTTTGCTGCCAGGAGTTAGCCACCACAATCCAGAGCGCCGAGAAAATCGAGCCAAGCGCGACCAGCACCGTAGCCATGAAGTGAACACGCGGACTCACCTTGTTCCAGCCGAAAACCAGAATACCCAGGAAAGCCGACTCCATCGCGAAAGCGAAAATTCCCTCAGCAGCCAGAGCCGAGCCGAAGATGTCGCCGACGTAGCGCGAGTACGTAGCCCAGTTGGTACCGAATTCAAACTCCATCACAATGCCCGTGGCAACGCCTATTCCAAAAATAAGCGCGTAAATTCTGACCCAAAAGCGGGTCAATTCTTCGTAAACCTTGTTTTTAGTTTTTAGATACAGTCCTTCCATAACCACCAGACAAACGCCAAGGCCGATACTCAAGGGCGGGTAGATGTAATGGAAAGCGATGGTGAACGCGAACTGTATGCGAGAGAGGAGCTCTACATTGTCCATACGTGTAGCGATAGCCGGGACAATCGCCAAAGCTGCACACCGACAACGCAGCCAGCAGCACAACTGACGAGGAAACTATCTATCGAAGGTACAACCGGAACGAATAGGAGAATCTTGGTTCAGACAAAGATTTTATAATTTATACAATCGTTTACATTCTCCAGATAGAAGCGCTACATTGACCATGCTGTCCTCTTAACTCTTCTGTTCGTGCAGCCGACTCGTCCGCATACTTTTTCTCAGCAAGCCCGCAACTACATCGTTGCTTTTTATCAGACGCAACGTAACGCGTTTGTAGTGATTGTTACGTTGCTGATCGCCTTTTATGTCCTGACGGGTCCCGACCAGGCGGAAGACATGATCGATGCCGTTATTTCGACAAAAGTCTTCAGTGAGCTGTTTCAATATATTCTATTCAGTACGTTCATCTGGAGCTGTGTCGTGTATGGCTGCACCCGCATGATTCTGCACATTTCACCGGTTGGATTACGCATTAATCGACAGTGTGATTGGCTATTACGCTGGCTGCCTAAACTAGGCGGTGTAATTCCGTCGCTGATCTTGGCTTATGCGTTTTGGGAACCTCGTCACTGGCATTTCTATCTACTGCTGCTCGAAAGCGGTTTGCTGCTGGTTTTATTCCTGTGGCTCGAAAAGAACGTAGTCGTTTTTGCCATACCAACTCGATGGAAGTTCTCAAACCGCTACACGAGTTTCAAACAAGACATTCGCGAGTTGTGGCGGCATCCGCTAGGCCGACGAGTCGTCACGGCTGGGCTTTCCTTGACGGTTATTTTGATTACGTTGTTCAGCTTGCCGGTTGAGTGGGAAATTGCCCGGCGGCTGCGTCCCACGGCCGTTATTATATTCGGTATTACGCTCTTTACGTTCTGGGGCAGCTTAGTGGTGTATTTCAATGACTATCGCTACCGTCCTTTGGTCCTGATTGTGTTCGCCTATTTCGTTCTTGTCAGCGCCTTCAACGATAACACAGCTGTACGGCAGATTGATGTACCCATCTCATCGAGTACCCAGCGCCCAACGGTGAAGGCGCATTTTGAGCAGTGGGTTGCCGCTCACCGCCTGGAAGACCACGATACCATTCCGCTTATTCTGGTAGCAGCTGAGGGTGGCGGCATCCGCGCGTTGAACTGGACCGCTGAAACCCTGATCCGACTCGATTCCATCATTCCGGGGTTTAGCCGCCATGTGTATGCACTTAGTGGTGTATCGGGCGGTGGGGTTGGTACCGTCTTTTACACAGCTTTTCTGCGCGACGTAGCCGAATCGCAGCGAATCAGCCGGTTCGACCGGTTTCGCAAGGTTATTCGCGACGATTACCTGTCGGGAGTATCGGCGGCTCTGTTGTTTCCCGAATCCGTTCAGCGAATCCTGCCTTTTCCCATCTCCTCCTTAGAACGGGCTAAATGGCTGGAAGACTCCTGGGCCGACTCGTACCACGACAATCTTGCGCTTAATACGCTCAACGAATCGTTAACCCAGTTATACCAGACGCCGGCCGGCTACAATTACAATCTGCCATCCCTGCTGTTGAACGGAACCTTGGCCGAATCGGGTCAGAAAATCATTACGTCGAACCTGAACCTTGATCCGAGCTACTTCAGGGATGTAGTATCGACGCTTGATATACTGGGTGCCGATGTGCCACTCAAAACGGCCGCGTCGCTGTGCAGTCGTTTTCCGGTGGTTACCAATGGTGGATTAATTCAAAAAGATACCGTTACCACCAGAAACAGAAAGCAGACGTACAGCGGACACGTAGTGGACGGCGGTTATTTCGACAATTCAGGCATTGAAACCTGTATGCAGTTGCTCAACAACCTTGTACCGTCTATTCGTCAGCTAGACGCGACCGAACACGTAAAAATCATTCCATACATAGTATTCATTCAGAATGGCAATACGGTCGGAAAACTACCTCGCAAACGGTCTGTCCTGCAGGAAATTCAGGTGCCATTGCTGGCTTTCTTCAATGCCTGGGATAACGGCTCCATCACCCGCGATTATATGTTCGACTCGTTTATGGATCGCTTTGCCAACCCTAAGACAAACTATCTCACCCTACGCCTGAAGTACAACAACAAATATCCGCTGGGCTGGTTTCTATCTGATAGCGTTGCCAGTAATTTGAGCAGACAGGCTACCGATTCAATCAGTTTAAACAACGAAAAGTTACGCGAACTTAAGCAGTCGTTTAGACGAATGGGCATAAATCCGGTTAGGTAGTTAACCAACCCGTTGTCGCCTTCAATCAACTGTCTTTCTCGCTAACTAATCCAATGTCCAGCCCTACCTTTTTGCTCTACGGTGCTAATGGCTATACGGCTCAATTAATCATCGGGCAGGCTGCCGCATTCGGACTAACTCCAACTCTGGCCGGTCGTAGTGAGACTAAACTGAAACCACTGGCCGACAAATTTGGTCTTACGTACCGAGTAGCTGACTTAGCGAATCAATCAGCCTTGGATAAGATACTCGTTGATGTACCCGTCGTTCTGCACTGCGCCGGTCCGTTTTCGAAAACAGCTGCACCAATGCAACAGGCCTGCCTACGAACCGGTACCCACTACCTCGACATTACCGGCGAAGTAGCCGTTTTTGAACAGGGAATGGCGCTTCATCAACAGGCACTTGAACGTAACGTCATGCTCATGTCGGGCGTAGGGTTCGACGTAGTACCCACCGACTGTATGGCTCGCTATCTGAAAGACCGGCTTCCTGACGCAACGCACTTGCAACTGGCGTTTGCGAATGAGGGCGGTGCACTTTCGCACGGCACCGCGCAGACAGCTCTCGAAGGCATGGGCGTCGGCGGTATGGTTCGGCAGGATGGCCAGCTCAAAACGGTCCCTTACGCTCATAAGACGCTATCCATCGATTTCGGTAATGGGCAAAATCTGCCCTGTATGGCCATTCCGTGGGGCGATGTAGCGACCGCTTTCTGGACTACAGGTATTCCAAACATCGAAACGTTCATGGGCTCATCGACGGGCCAGATCTGGCTGGCCAAGCTTGGGAATTACCTCGGCGGGTTACTACGTTATCGGGCGGTACAGTCATTCCTGCAAAAACGAATTAGCAGTACCGTTACAGGTCCTGATGAATCAACTCGACAACGAGCGAAAACCCACGTGTGGGGTAAAGTCTGGAACGAAGCCGGGCAAACTGTCGAAGCCCGGTTACACGGACCTGAAGGCTACACACTTACCGCTCAAACCGCCTTGCTGATTACCCAGAAAGTTTTGAATGGCAACTGGAAGGCGGGTTATCAGACGCCTGCTGGCCTATATGGCGCCGACTTAATTCTGAAAGTAGCCGGTACGACCCGCGACGATAAGATGTGAGTGTTGGCACACATAGCTTCAGGTGTTACATGTTAACTCCCGATGCATATTTAAGACAGTTGCGCAAATACGTTAGGTATCAATGAAGCACATCTGACTCGCCCTCTCTGCCGACTGGAATTGCCTGGTCACAACGTATAAGTTACTCAATGAGGCTGCCAAAGCCATGCGTATGCCCTGTAAACGCATTAGGCAGCAAGTACCCTCTTGACTCGCGGAAAGGATACTTACCGATCAGCGATTTTTCAACTCGTTGCATACCGCACGTTTTCAGCCGCCAAGGCTGACGTCAATCGAGAACAATCACCGACTTTCCAATGCTGTTACCCCGACGGGCTCCCTGGTAGGCTTCCCTGACGTTGGTGAGGGGATACGTCTTATCCAGCACGATCTGCAGGTCAGTTTCAGCTAGCTTCGCCAACGTATTGAGCCCTTCAGCGGTCGGTTTCACGATCAGGATTTTATGTTTTTGGCCGGAGAAGATGTTATTGATGAACGAAGTAATAAGTGCCACCGGAGAGGGAAGCGTACTGACAAAAACGGCTTTTCGCTTCATCAGGCTCTTGGCCTCGTTAAAGGACAGCTTGGTAGATAGGTCAATAACCGCGTCGAACTTCTGATTCAGGAGGTTAATAGGTTGCTTTGTGTAGTCAATTACGGTATCTGGGGCCCATTTTTGGGCTTCGGCAACGCCTTTCGTACTGACAACCGCCGTCACCCTGGCACCGCGTTTTTTGGCAATCTGCACGGCAAATATGCCAATCCCACCAGTAGCACCGTTGATCAATACGTCCTGGTTCGGACCGACTGCGGCCAGTTGGTCGATGATTTGCAGGGCTGACAGTCCGGTTACAGGAAGAGCAGCTGCCTTCTCAAACGAGATGTTAGCCGGTTTCAGGGTAATGTCGGTCTCTTTCAGGGCAACGTATTCGGCCAGTGCTCCACCTTTGAATACGTCCAGTAAGCCAATGACCGCATCGCCCACCTTGAAGCGTGTAACGGTGCTGCCCGTTTGTTCGACAATACCCGAGAAATCGATACCCACCGATTTAGGAAACTTAGAGCCCGACATCAGTTTCATTTCTCCGCCATACACTTTCCAATCCAAAGGATTGATCGAAACCGCTTTCACCCGGACCAGCAGCTGATCTTTCTCGATACCTGGCACTGCCTGCTCGACTAACTCCAGTACGCTTTCGTCGCCAAACTGGTTATAAATTACGTTTCTCATGATTTTTGTGAGTTTTAGGTTGAATAATAAGCCCGGTCACGGAAGAAGGCGCCGGGCCTTGTAGGAAGCTATACGAGTTGGGCCAACTCTTCCAATACAGGATAATCGGTGTAGCCTTGCGCCCCAGGGGTGTACAGGGTTATGTAGTCCACCTCATTTAAGGGACTGTTTTTTTCTATCCTCCTCATGAAGTCTGGGTTAGACAGGAAGCTTCTGCCAAAGGCTACCAAATCGGCCGACCCCTCCTGCAATTTGGCTTCGGCGGTTTCCGCGGTTAATCCATTACAGTAGATTAGCGTATTGAAAAAGGCCTTCCGGATCGCCTGATGCGTTTTCTGTGGTATCAAAAGGCTGTCAGAAATGTGAATGTAAGCGATGTCCAGGCGGTTCAATTCGCCACTCAGGTAAGCATAAGTCTGGTGTACGTCGGCCTCTTCGTATGCGGGCATATCGCTCAAGGTAGAATAGGGAGAAATGCGAAGGCCAATCTTAGCTGTACGAATATTTTGGCACCGTCCTCATGAACGCCCTTTGTGACAGCTTTCCAGCCTTCGACCTGCGCTTCGGAAAAATACCCGGAATACGTGGGTAGCCCAACCCTTCCGGGCTAGGTGAGGTACCTTCAGTAACGATCAAGCCAGCTCCGGAACGCTGCTTGTAATAGGTAGCCATTAATTCATTGGGGATATTATTCAGCGCCCGGCTGCGGGTCATCGGGGCCATAACGACATGGTTCTTTAACCTGAGTGCGCCTTTAATAAAAGGCATTACTAACTTTTTCATTGTCGTGTGTTTTAATTTCAACACAGCAAAGTTGGGACTGCTACAGACGGGGAAATAGCGCAAAAAGCCGAAAAAACAGTCGAATCCGACGAGGCCGGTTAAGCTGGATGACTACGCAGCAATGTGGTTTTAGCTGATTACCAGACAAGGCCGTGGATTGTAGGATCTGGTTTGTCTGATACGACTGATTTACGGTCACATCGGAATATTTTCCAACCTGAAGCCTTCCGAGCTTTGTGGCGTATTTACATCAGCTATCATGGAAAATCACAAAAAACCAATCACTGTAGGCGCTGACGAAGGGAAAAGCATTTCCGTGGTTGGCGGCACCTACCGAATTCTAGTCAGCGGGGAAGAAACAGGAGGAGCTTTCGCCACGATTGACATGCTTATCCCGCCCGGTGGTGGCCCTGGACCGCACGCCCACGCCGATTTTGAAGAATCCTTTTACGTGCTCGACGGCGAAATCGAAGTGAAATCCGAGTTTGGCCATTACACGGCGACTAAAGGATCATTTATTAACATTCCTAAAGGAGGTGTGGTGCATGCCTTTAGAAATAAGACTCAGCAAACGGCCCAGTTGCTTTGTACGGTGGTTCCTGCCGGTCTGGAAAGATTTTTTGAGGAAATCGGCCAGCCCGTTGCTGCGGGGCAGTTTCTTTCTCCACCACATTTCGACGAAGCAACCATTAAAAAACTACAGGCTACTGCTGCCAAGTACGGTCAGCAAGTATTCCCACCCAATTATCTGGGGTAACAATGGCGTTACGAATACGAGTACCGCTTCGGGTTCAGGCCATAATGCTTTTCAAATAGTCGGCTAAAGTGGCTCAAATTGGAAAAGCCCAGCTCATAGCCTACTTCGCCAACGGAATGTTTGCCCTGTTTCAGGAGGAAGGCGGCTTCTTCCATTCTGGCTTGCTGGTAATAATTATAAATCGTGTTGCCAAACGTCTGCTTGAAAAGCTGTTTTAGTTTGGTTTCGCTCATGGCTGCGACTTGTGCCAGTTCACGGATTACCGGCGGTACGCTCAGGTCGCTGATGATCTCATTCCGTACATACAGGAGTCTTTCCGCGTCGGCGCTGTTAATTGTTTGATGAGCAGCGCTTTCGCGTAAAGACAATTTATGGAAAACCAGATAAAGCAGTTCCTGCACTTTGATCTGCATATAGAAATTGCTCAGGGTATCATTCATATCCATGGCTGTCAGGTTTTTAAGCAACAGCTTGGTCTCGGCAGCCATGGATTCAAAAAAGAGAAAGGAATTGCCGCTGCCGGTTATAGTTTGAAGAACCGAATTAGGATCACTGACGGCTAATAATTCGGTTAAACGAGGTGGCTTTATGGCGACAACTACGTAATGAATCGTTTGATGGGCAGGAAAACGGATAGTCGAACTGAGATCGTTAGACGTAACCTGGATAGCCGACTCGTCGCGCTGAGAAAACAAGACCTGGGTGTCATCATTGAAAGCGATCTGGAGCGCCTGTTCGTTGTTGTAAAAAAACACGGTGATCAGGTCGTTTCCCTGGCCGGATGTACTGCGTTTAATGATCAGATCTTCCTTGAGACAGTAACGGTGTATGGTGATCTTAAAGTCCTGCCCGAATGATAATTTACGTATGTAACCCTGTCCAAGATAATCCGGTATCGTTAGGAGGCCATTCTGTACTGTTGCCTGTATGTGACGGGCAAAGTACGTCATAAAGTCAAAATCGGGTGTAGCGGTGAAGCTGAATAGCATGGCGACCGTAGGTTGCTGACGTTTAGCACTCTTTCAGAATCGTAATTTATAAGTACAGATTTAGATTTGAAAACCGTTCCCGTAAGCCAATAACGTTTCTGCTATCGTATTTTAGCGTTCGTTACACACGAATAGCATGAATACGTTACGCATCAACGGCCGCATCTGGCTCGAAACGACCTCCACCGACGCCACCGAACGATTCATGGGCATCGGCCGAATGGAGCTACTCGGCCATATTCAGCGTACCGGCTCAATCAACCAGGCGGCAAAAGCCATGCGTATGTCGTATAAGCGGGCCTGGGAACTGGTGCATTCCATGAACACCCAGGCCAATACCCCTTTAGTCGTGACCCAAACGGGGGGTGATAAAGGGGGCGGTGCCGTTGTCACCCCAGAGGGCGAAAAATACCTTACTCATTATCGGGGTCTTCACGAGCGGTTCCAGCAATTTCTGGCCAATGAATTAGCCAATCTTCCTGCCTGATCACTGTCCGTTTCTAAACCAAGTTTGTCCACTTACGGACATATCTTACTGGTTCAATACGCTATAAACAGGCGTTTCCAGCCTGTTCTGGCCTTTTAGCTAGTTTGGTCACAGATTTGTACGATAAAATATAAACTAATCCTCAAACCAATGCGTCGCACGTATCTAGGTGAGTTTGAAGAGATCGTTTTGCTCATGGTGGCTATCCTCGATGGGCAGGCGTATGGCGTTACGATATCGCAGGAGATCGAGCAACAAGTGGGTCGTTTGGTGACGTTCGGTACTGTACATAACACGTTGATTCGCTTAGAAGAAAAAGGATTCGTGACATCCGAGTTAGGCGGAGCTACTACCGAACGCGGAGGACGGCGCAAGCGCCTGTTCAGAGTCACAGCCCTGGGTAGCCGGGCACTGCAGGATATTCAGCAGCTCCGAAACGAGCTGTGGCAGCTGGTACCTCCCAATGCATTAAAGCTAAGCGGCCTATGAGCTCCTCCGGCGTACAACCACCGCGCTGGGCCGAGCGGCTGTTAATCTGGCTGCATCCTTCCAACACCCTGGAGGAAGTGCAGGGCGATCTGGATGAGTTATATGCCTATTGGCACCAACGCGCCGGTGAACCCCAGGCCACGCTTCGCTACGTACTCAATGTCTTATCCGTCTTGCCCCCACTCGTGCGCAGGCGCCCTCAACCTGACCATTATTCGCAACCGTCATCCGTTCATCCTGACATGATCCGCTCGTACATCAAAATCGCTTTGCGTAACCTCTGGAAAAGCCGGGGCTATGCAACTATCAACGTAACGGGTCTTGCCGTTGCGTTCTGCATCTGCGTGTTCCTGTTTCTGATCGCGTACCTACATCTAACGTATGACTCGTTTCACCAGGATGGCGACCGGATTTTCCAAACATATACCTTTTCAAACGACCCGGAAAAGCCAGTAAAGAGCGGTTCAGTGCCTTTACCACTGGCACCTGCCTTAAAGGTAGACTATCCTGAACTGGAAGCCGTTACCCGGGTTGTAGTCGGCCGGAAAAGCTTAGTAGAAGCGAATGGAAAGTATTTTGACAAATTGATCAATTATACCGACCCTGATTTTCTAAAGATGTTTTCGTTTCCGCTTGTTACTGGAAATCCGCAGACAGCCCTGCGCGGATTAGGCAGCATCGTTATCAGCGAAAACATGGCGAAAGACGTATTTGGGTCGGAAAACCCGATTGGCCAGCGCCTGCGAGTTGGTAACGATAACGATCGAAAAGACTTTATCGTAAGCGGTGTTATAACTGATGCTCCCGAAAATTCATCGGTCCGCTACGATGCTTTGGTGCGGATTGAAAACATCCCCAATTATCAGCGTAATAAAGACCAATGGAATGATAGAAACTTCACTGTGTTCGTTAAACTACCGGCTCAAATCAACCAGACTGAATTTGAAAACCGGTTGAAGCCGTTCGCCCACAAATATTTTCCGACCACGTTCGACGAACTTAGTCAGAAGAAAGCCAAGCCCGATCAGTATGGCGATGTGTTCGCGGTACGTTTGCAGAAGCTCTCCGATATTCATTTCAATCGCGAAATAGCCGGTAACAGAGGGACACCCGTTGCGGTGATATACGTATTGATGGGCTTAGCCTCCTTTATCCTGCTGATTGCCTGCATCAACTTCATCAACCTGAACATTGCCCGGTCGTTCACACGGGCGCGTGAGGTGGGCGTTCGCAAGTCGCTGGGTGCCCTGAAACGTGGCTTGTTCGTTCAGATCTGGAGCGAGTCCGTTCTTGTATGCATGGTGGGCTTTCTGGGCGGTTCGCTGCTGGCCTACCTGCTTATTCCCGCCTTTAACGCTACGTTCGGCTCCAGGCTTAATTTAGCGAATGCCTTTCAGCCAGGTTTTATCGCGTTGATGCTGGGGGTGATGCTGTTAGTTACGCTGGTTGCCGGTGGATATCCGGCCTGGCAAATGGCTAGGTTCAACGCAGTCGATGTGCTAAAAGGGAAATTGGCCGTCAAGCGGCCCGGCGTCCTGCGTAATTCGCTCATCGTTACTCAGTTTAGCTTATCTTGCTTACTAGCTTGCTGCACTATTATTGCCTATCAACAAGTCGGACATTTACGCCAGAGTCCACTGGGTTTCGACAAAGAGCAGGTCATTAGTATTCCAGTGGGTAATCAGGTGAACGGTCGTCAGGTGCTCGGACGCCTACGTAACAAGTTTGCCAACGACCCGACTATTCTAGCCATTACGGGGTCGGGGGTTAATCTGGGTAAGGGAAAAGACCACGTAACATCCAGAACAACCTTAGGCTTTACGTACAAGGGCAAGGATATAGCTACCGACTTGCTGCTGGTTGATTATGACTACCTGAAAACGCTGGACATCAAACTGGTTGCCGGACGTGACTTTAGCCGGGCTTATGCATCCGATTCGGTTAACCGGGTTCTGATCACGCAAAGTATGGCAAAGATGATGGGCAAAGAGAACCCCGTGGGTATGTTACTTGGCGATGATAATGACAGCACGGGCACTAAGTCACAGATCATTGGCGTAGTCTCCAATTTCCAATTGTATTCCATAGCCGACGAGGCCCGGCCAATCACTATGCATGTATCGAACACCGAACCAATCAGTTACATTTTCGTACGGGTGACACCGCAAAGTTTAGTTGGTTCGATGGAGAAACTAAAACAGGTATGGACCGAAATAGCCCCGCAGTCGGAGTTTATCGCATCCTTCCTGGATGAAAACGTCGATGCCTGGTACGACAATGAAGAACAACTGTCAAGAATTTTGAGCCTGGCATCGAGTATTGCCATTTTGCTGTCGTGCATCGGCTTGTTTGCGATAGCGCTACTCATGATTCAGCAGCGGACCAAAGAAATTGGCATTCGAAAAGTAATGGGAGCCAGCATTCCCGGCATTGTTCTGCTGCTGTCCCGCGACTTCGTCCGGTTAGTGTTAATAGCTCTCTGTATCGCGGTACCACTCGCCTGGTTCGGCATGCAGAAATGGTTGGATAACTACTCGCAGCGGATCGTGGTGAGCCCGTGGGTTTTCGTAGCCGTCGGCCTTTCGGCCGTCCTGATTGCCCTGATAACGATCAGTTTCCAAAGTATTCGGGCTGCGTTAATGAACCCGATTAAATCATTACGCTCCGAATAGCACAGTTCTTGAACGATTCTACTCATGAAACTTCTATTGATAACCCTGCTATTGGGCATCTGTCTGAGTACGAACGCCAGAGCCTATACGCCAACCTATCTCCGGACACGTATCTCCGACGACGGTACAATGCTTTTGATTCAAATAGACGCTTACAAAAACGGTCGTATGATTCATTTTAAGCAGACAACCGACGTATCAGGTCTAAACCGTCTGCAAACAGAACTGGTTATGTACCGCGCGTTCAACTCACAAGGCATATTCTTACCAGTTCACAAGATGCCTACACTGTGTACGATGGCTTTTGGTTTAGTGGCGCTGATTGGTATGCTGTTAATAGCGGTATACAGAATCAGACAAACCAGCCAGATGACTCAGGTACAGACCGTAACCAATTACTAAAACACTCTACCTGAATTTCCCGTAACTAAATATTTGTCTGTCAACCCAGCGTTATTTTCCTAAAAACAGAACGGGTCGTTATATTTCAGCAGAAATAACGATCCGATGAAGCCCCTTTTCTACTTTTTACTTCTACTCAGTCAACTCAGCAACGCGGGCACTCCGCCCGACAGCACTATAACGCCTACGGATTCGTTACGTAAAATTCAACTTACTGAAATTGTCGTAACGGCTTCGCGGATACCTGAAAATGTCTTAAAATCACCGGTAAGCATTGAACTGCTGGATGCTCGTCAGATCCGGCTGTCGGCCCAGCCTTCTTACTTCGACGCGATTGAAAATCTGAAGGGAGTTCAGCTGCTAACGTCCAGTTTAGGCTTCAAAGTGTACAACACGCGGGGCTTCGCCAACCCGACCAACGTTCGGTTTGTGCAGCTCGTCGACGGCATGGACAATCAGGCTCCGCATATCGGTGCTCCTATTGCCAATGCCCTGGCCCCGTCAGATCTGGATATTCAACGGGTCGAAATCGTACCGGGGGCAGCATCGGCGCTCTATGGTCTGAATGCGCTGAATGGCCTGGCGCAGCTGATCACTAAAGATCCGTTTACCTCGACTGGCCTGAGCATCAGCCAGAAAACAGGGGTTAACCACGTCAACGACCCGCTGGTTTCCGCTAAAGTCTACAGCGAGACAAGTCTACGGTACGCCAGGACGATTGGCTCTCAGATTGCCTTCAAAGTTAACCTGACGTATCAACGGGGCTACGACTGGATCGCCCGCGACGCTTCGGACCTCAACCCGAATGCAAACACTTCGTTGGGGCTGGTGGGCGCAGACAATCCCGGTCGTGATTTAGTAAATAACTACGGCGATGAATCGGCCAACCGGCGTTCGCTGACGCTCAACGGCAAGCGGTACGTAGTGGCCCGAACGGGTTATTTCGAAACCGAAACGGCCGATCTGCGACTAAACAACCTGCGGGGAGACGCAGCACTTTTCTGGCGTATCCGGCCTAATCTTACCGTTTCTTACCGCTACAAAGCCGCTACGCTTGACAATATCTACCAGCGCACAAACCGCTTTCGGCTCGACAACTACCGGCTCGATCAGCATGGCCTAACGCTGGAATCTCCATCCGTGCAGTTGCGCGTTTATCGAACTTCCGAGAACACGGGTGATTCCTACAACATCCGGTCAATGGCCGAAAATATTGACAAGTCGTTTAAATCGGACAACCAATGGTTCACTGATTTTACGAATCAGTTTAATGCCAGCACCCAGGCTGGTCAATCGGTCACGAATGCGCTTCAGACCGCTCGGACAACCGCCGACGCCGGGCGACCGCAACCGGGCACTGAAGCCTTTGAGACCCAGGTCGCCAAACGTCGCGACATCAATAACTGGGATATTGGTGCGGCCCTACGCGTAAAGTCGTGGATGTATCATGCGGAAGGACAGGTCGAACCTACACGGGTACTTTGGTCAGGCTTTCGCGAGAAAACAGGAATCAACCTATTGGCCGGATTCGATTACCGTCAGTACGTCGTTTTTCCCGATGGCAATTACTTTATCAATCCCGACGGAACAGACAAGAACCTGATTTATTTTAAAACAGGCGGGTTCGTGCAGGCATCCAGGTCGTTTTTCAACGAACGACTCAAAATAGCCGGCTCGTTACGTATCGATAAGAACCGCTACTTCGATGCTCGATTAAATCCACGCATTTCGGCGGTATTTTCGCCAACCGACGACCATAACTTCCGGCTGTCTTACCAGACCGGCTACCGGTTTCCATCGCTGTTCGAAGGGTTTTCCAACGTTAACTCGGGGGGCGTTAAGCGGGTTGGCGGCCTGAAAGTTATGTCGCAGGGTATTTTCGAGAATTCGTATCTCCGCACCTCAGTTGATGCCTTCCAGGCGGCTATCAATACCGATATTAACACCAACAAGCTGACTACAGATCAGGCCATTCAGAAGAACAAAAACTTATTGAAACCAAACACCTATACGTATTTGAAACCGGAACAGGTCAACAGCATTGAAGTTGGCTACAAAGGGTTATTTTTTACTAGAAAATTGTATGTAGACGTAGATTTTTACTACAACGTGTACCGCAACTTCATTGCCCAGGTTGAAGCTAACGTTCCCAAAGGTCGTAACCCTGACTCGCTGGCTTACGATTTGGCCGATCGTAATCAACAGGATCGTTACAGACTCTGGACAAACTCAAAAACAAAAGTGTATAACTACGGAGCGAGCCTGGGGTTCCGGTATTCGGCCGGACGTAACTGGGTATTGTCGAGCAATGCATCGTTCGCTCAGCTTGACCGTACGGACCAGGGCGACGGCCTGGAAGAAGCGTTTAATACACCTAAGTGGATTACAAACGTGAGTGTTGCAAACCCGTCTCTGTGGGGTAATCTGGGCTTTTCAGTCAATTACAAATACCAAAGTTCGTTCTTATGGCAATCGTCGCTGGCTACGGGTATCGTTCCGGCCATCAATACCTTCGACGCACAAATCAGCTACGCACTGACTAAGCCCAACATATCATTTAAACTTGGTGGTACTAATCTATTCAATCGACCGTACACGACCTTTACGGCTGGCCCGAGCGTGGGCGGCCTTTATTATCTGACGGTGGTGCTGACGGTACCTGAATGATTGGCGGTGTTTCAATGCTGAACCAATGCTTTACCAACGCGATCGATATGTTCCTGTAAAGCAGGTTCGTCAATCCGATTATAAAGTATCAGATCGAACTTAAACGGCAGTCCTAATTCATCAAGCGCTATAGAAACGGTTAGAAGATCATGAAGAGCCAGACGCGATCACCCTTTAAAGCAATATCGATATCTGAACCAGGCCGTTGAGTGCCTTTAGCCCGGGAGCCAAACAGAATAGCCTGTTGTATTCGTGGGTTCGCCACGATCGTATTGACGATGTCTAGTAGGTGGCTATCACTCAATCCATAGCGCATTTTAGTCTGTATCAAACAAAGATGACCGAGGTCCTTGCCGTTCAGTGTCTAACCGGGCGGCTACATCGTTGAGCAGATTAACATACTCATCTCTGACCGCTTCAGCAATTTCATTGGCCGTTTCTTCATTATAAGTGTGACTGGTTAAGTTACGGCTTTTACCCAGGCTAATCCATCTATACAACCATCCTGAAACGCTTGTTCAACAACAGGTTCTGGCCCTGCTATATCTGAATAGTCTTTATCTCTCAAAAAATCCTGAAATGTCTTCCAGGCTAATTCGTTGATGTATTCGAAGGCCTTTATTAATCCTTGCTCTTCCAGTTCGTTTAATTGACCCTTAGCAACGGATCTGTTAAGCTGCGATAACGCCTTGTTAAAATTAACGAACCGTTGCTGCCAACGAATATCCTGTTCTATAATCAAATTTATGACGTTCTGAAACAAAACGGCCCTAACGCATCGAGCTAGGGCCATTTTCCCGAAAGCTGATTTACTTCTTCGCGTACATCACCCGCCAGACAGTTCCCTGTACCGAATCGGTGATGTAAAGCGATCCGTCAGGCCCTTGAGCAAGCCCCATCGGGCGGTGTTTTGCGTCGCCGGGGCTAGCCAGATCCAGCTTACCTGCGTTGGCCGTTTCGCCGGGCTTACCTAACTCAGGCACACCCGCAAAATTCTCGGCGAATACTTCGTACTTACCCGATGGCCGGCCGTCTTTACCGAACGGAATGAAGGCAACAAAATAGCCGCCCTGCTTCATTGGAGCGCGGTTCCAGGAGCCGTGGAAGCAGACAAAAGCGCCGTTCTTATACCGGGCGGGGAAGGCGTTCGCGCCCCCGGTGCCTCCCGTATAGAACAAGACATCATTGGGTGCCCAGTGACCAGGGAACGCCATAATTGGTTTTTCTTTTCCGGCGCAGCGATCTTCCGTTTTGCCATCGCCACCGTACTCAGGCGCTAAGAACTTCTTACTCTTCGAATGGTCGTTATAACAATAAGGCCATCCAAAGTCAGACCCTTCTTTCACCATCAGAAACTCCTCCGAAGGCAATTCAGCGCTAATCGAGTCGGTGAACACACCACCCCAGTTGTTGAGGTTATCGCGGCCATGTTGCAGCGCATACAGGGTGTTGGTTGCGGTGTTCCAATCCAGCGCAACGGCGTTTCGGATACCCGTGGCGTAACGCTTCCCATCCGACTGGCGCTGGTTTTGCTTGTTGGCATCGAACACCCAGATACCCGCATAGTTTTCCAGGATGGGGCAGGGGTCCATCCCTTTCGAGCCTTTCTGCCGATCTTTTTCCTGACAGGCGTTTGAGGGCGCTCCAAAGTTGACAAACAGCCGACCGTCGGGCGAGAGGGCCAGCGACTTACTGGCGTGCTGGCGCTGGAGCGTTAGGCCCACCACAATCGGTTCAGCTGGTGTTGTTTCCATTACCTTGCCGTTGGTGAGCTTATAGCGATACACCGACGTATCGGACGACGCGTACAGATAGCCGTTATAGATACCCATGCCCGTACCGGGGTAGTTGCCGAACGTAACGGTTTGGTCGGCCCGGCCGTCGCCATTTGTGTCCCTTAGCTCAACAATGCCCTTTCCATCTTTCAGGCGTTCGAGCTTAACGAAGACCGTTCCCGTTGTGGGGTCTACGGCAGCATGACGAGCGCGGCCCAGGTTATCCGCGAAGGTCAGCGCCCGGAAGCCAGTTGCCAGTTTAAGACCTCCATTGTCGGGATCAGGGGCAGGCATTGTGGTCTTCGGTGACTTTGCCTTGGGCAGTTTTACAGGAGGGCCATCGTAGTGGCCAGCTAAGGCAATCGACGTAGTAGCAGCGAACAGGAGTAGGCTTACTTTCATAACAGGATGGTAATTAGTTTTGGGGCTTGATTTGTCTCGCGTGATGAACAGCCTGTTCCCCGCGAAAGTTTGGCGAGAGAAGCCGGTCATTAACAGTTACGTGTGCTGATGTAAAAGTAGCGCTCGTTTTTATTTCCGCGTTATTCAATACGTACCGAATGCGCTATCCTGGTTTGTAGCATACATTCGTCAATATCAATCCGTTTATTCATGAGTCAATCCACTACGTTAACCTGGGCCGAATTCGAACAGGTTGACATCCGTACGGGCACTATCATTACCGCCGAGCCATTCCCGCAGGCCCGTAAACCAGCGTATAAACTAACGATTGATTTCGGCGATTTCGGCATTAAACGAACTTCTGCACAACTGACGAAGCGGTATCAGCCTGAGGACCTCATCGGCAAACAGGTCGTAGCCGTGGTTAACTTTCCGCCTAAGCAGATTGCCAATTTTTTCAGTGAGTGCCTGGTTCTGGGCGCGGTTGCTGACGACGGAACCGTTACCCTACTCCAAACCGAACGCCCAACCCCGAATGGCTTACGTATCGCCTGAGTACAGGCTGCTTCCTGCCTTCTTTGCTGATCTGGCGATAGTATGCGTTAGCGTACCGGACTAGCGAGTCTGCCGAATAATAAATAAGCCAGGCAGCAATGGCTTATTCAGGGTAGTGTTGTTGCTTTTTTACGCGCTCTATTCGCTTAAACCCGCCAGCCGTTCGTTTACTCATTATGCGAAACGCTTTTTTTCTCACCGTACTGCTTTTTATCTCCCTAACCACTTCCGCCCAGCGCCGACGCGATGAGGATACCTCACATTACCGTACTGTACCGATTCCGGCGCACCTGATGCCCATTGAGCGAGCGTATGGGTCATCGTCGCTAGGCAGTGTTTATTACTACGGCGGCAAAAAGTTATCGTCACCCTATTCGCTGGAAGTACCTTTCTACGAGCTGAACGACCCCACGGTAAATCACCATTTTCAGACGTATCGCACCATGACCACGCTCGGGCGGCTGACGGCCCTGGTGCCTCTGGGCTATATTTTACTACGCAGCAGTAAAAACAATGCGACGTACTGGACGGTCTATGGTGGCTCGATTGCCGCTACGTTGGTCTTTACCATCATCGGTAATGGCCAGGTGAATAAAGCCGTGACCCGGTACAATGAGATGTTGCGTCAGCCCCGCGTTGGTCTGTCCGTATCGTCAGTGCCGTTAACCGGGCAAACGGCCGTAGGAGCCGGAATCGCCTGGGGATTTTAAGATTCTCATACCGATCTACCATCTACGGGCCTACGGTTGGCGCTTTTTTGTTAGCTTCGCCTACCTAACGATAGGCTTCATGAAAAAACAATTCCTTTCTGCTTTACTCATTTCATCATCAATCTCTGCTGTCGCCCAAACGACCATTAACCGCGATCCTCAAATCGCTGATCTGGTCGCCCAGGTCTCGGCCGATAGTCTGCGGGCGCACATCAATGGCTTGGTTGGCTTCGGAACCCGTCACACGCTGAGCACAACTACCGATCAAAAGAAAGGCATCGGTGCCGCCCGGCAATGGATACTGGGTAAATTCAATCAATATGCCAGACAATCGGGTGGACGCTTGACGGCTCAGCTCGATACGTGGACGTTACAACCCGACGGTCGTCGTATTGATAAACCGGCGGATATGGGCAACGTAATGGCCACGCTGAAAGGCACTGACCCCAACGATACGCGGGTGTTTCTGGTGCAGGGCCACATGGACAGCCGCGTAACAAACGTCATGAACCGCGATGCCAACGCCCCCGGTGCAAACGACGACGGTTCGGGGACGGCCGCCGTTATTGAACTCTGCCGCGTGATGAGCAAGTCGCAGTTTCCGGCAACCATCGTATTCGTTACGTTGACCGGCGAAGAACAGGGCCTGCTGGGCGCCGAACACCTCAGCGAGCGGGCTGTAAAGGAAAAATGGAACCTGGAGGCCGTGCTGAACAACGACATTATAGGGTCGAACAACAGCAACGAAACCCGCATCATCGACAATACGCGGCTACGCGTTTTCAGCGAGGGTTTACCCGGCAACCTGTTAAAAGATACGACCGGCCGCATTGGTCAGATTCGGCAGTTCGGCAACGAAAACGACGGAAAAGCGCGTAGCCTGGCCCGGTACCTGAAAGAAGTCGGTGAACGGTACGTGGAAAATATGGAGGTGGTGATGATTTACAGAAATGACCGCTATCTACGAGGGGGCGACCATACACCGTTCGTCCAACGCGGTTTCGCAGCCGTGCGTCTGACCGAAATGAACGAAAACTACGACCATCAGCATCAGGACCTACGTACTGAAAACGGTACTGAGTTTGGCGATTACGCCAAGTTTATGGATTTCGATTACCTCCGAAAAAACACGGCGGTTAACCTGGCTACGCTTGCTAACCTGGCAAAGGCACCGGCTGTACCACAAACGGTAACGATTGAAGTACGCAACCTGACCAACTCGACCGCACTCTACTGGAAAGCACCCACAACCGGGAAAGTGCGGGGTTACTACGTCCTGATGCGCGAAACGCACTGGCCCTTCTGGCAGAAGAAGTTCTTCACTAGCAAGCTGGGCATGACACTCCCGTATTCGAAAGACAATTATTACTTCGCCGTTCAGTCGGTCAGCGAAGATGGCAACGAAAGCTTGCCTGTGTTACCCCTTCCGAACCTGCGGTAAAGGCGCTTTTTTTACGGATAAATGTCCCTCTTTGCATCAGTAAGTCATATTTAGGCGTAATACTGGTTGTCTATCTAATTTTTTCGTAGTTTACAGCCATTAGTTCCCCATACTCCGAATCGTTAAATTCATTTATTATGAAGCGTTTTCTATATACATTTTGCCTTATAGCTTCACTGGTAGGATTAAATTCCTGTAAAAAAGATGAAGCGGCTCCTGCCCCGGCCGTTGTGGGTAAATGGTCGTCTGATTTCCTTCTGACAAGTGGTTTCGTAACTCCCTATACGGACAATAACGGACTAAAACTCAACCCGCTTCTTTATGGCATCAACGATGTGTATGACATAAAAGCTGATAAATCATTTGTGTTAACAGATCGTTCATCAGCAGTGATTCAGACTTTCCCCGGCACCTGGGATTATACAGGAACGGAGTTGAATCTTAAATATGATGACGGTAATACCGAAAAGCTAACCTATGACGCAACAAACGGTACTCCTCGGTTGGCATTCCCAGTTGTTGCCGTTTCTGATACGCTTCAAAACCCCACGACGAAGCTCAACGAAGTGGTGCGATACAACATTCAATTGATCTACAGTAAACAGTAACGTTCTTTTCGTTTAATTAGGTAGCAGCTAACGCAGCTCTTCCCTGGCCAATGATCATTCATCGGCCTTTTTTTGTGGTTGGTTAACGCGCTAGATCCGTAAAATGCTTTATATTCCTGGACGCTGTCGTTGCTACTCACCTTTCCCTATTTAGCAGGACGTATCTCTGAGCTTGCTCAATAGAACCAACCTGAACTTTGGTAACTCTCCACAGTATCAATGGCAACCAGCCATATTTTCTAAAATCAGACACAGATACATCAGCCATATTCTAAGTAGCTGCCTGAAACCGGCCCCAAAATCGATTTACAAATATCCTACTGTATAAATGACATTATAGTCTTGAAAATTTTACAAAATAGACTATTAATAAAATTTTCTCAGGTGTTTCTTAAAAAAGAATCACTTTTTTATTGTCAGATTTCGTAGATTCACAACGTACTAATAATGAAGGAGTTAGTTTTTGTTTTACTTTTATTTAATCTACGATAAATACAAAAAGAAGATGTCATCACAACTAACTCGCCGGGATTGGCTCCGGACTAGTGGCCTGTTGACCGCTGGTCTGGCTACGGGGCTGCGTTTTTCAAAAGCCGCTACGCTAAACACCTATAACCAATCCGTATTCGTTAATGAGTTCGCTCCGCTGGTCGCTCCGCCCGACATGCCTAAGCTTCGGGCCCGGCTGTTCGCCAACGAAAATCCGCACGGTATTGCGCCCAGTGCCAAAGACGCCCTCGTTAAAGCTACCGAACTCAGCAATCGGTACGCCTGGATGGAATTTGCTCAACTCAAGCAACTCATCGCAACGGATGATAGTGTAAAACCCGACAACATCATGATAGCACCTGGCTCATCGGATATTCTGATGGCGGCTGCAACGCACGTTGCTTCCAGTAAAGGAACAATCCTGACCAGCGTCATGACGTATGACGATCTGCTGGAGCGAGCGCAAAAGATGGGCGCTAAAGTTGTGGCGATGCCGATGACCAAAGACTACAAATTTGACCTGAACGCGATGAAGGCAGCCATTACGCCTGACGTCAAGATGGTCTATATCGTTAACCCCAATAACCCGACGGGTACCATTGTTCCAACGGCCGATCTGGAAGCGTTTTGCCGCGAGGTAGCGCCTAAAGTTCCGGTCTTTATCGACGAAGCCTATATCGATTTCTACGAACCCGCCGAGCGCCCAAAACTCGGAAAACTCGTTGCCGATGGTCTGAACGTAGTGCTGGCCCGGACATTCTCGAAAATCCACGGCTTTGCCGGTCTTCGTTTAGGGTACGCCATCGCCCAGCCCAACATGCTGAAAGCGCTGAAGCCGTACACCAACGGCGAATTTGCGGTCAGCATCACTACGTTGATGGCCGGCATTGCCAGCTACAAAGACACCGCCTGGCAGAACCATTGCCGCGCCGAAAACGCCAAAGCGCGAACTTATACGACCAAAGCCCTGACCGACATGGGCTACGAGGTAATTCCATCGAGCGCTAACTTCATGCTATTCCCCATTCGGATGAAACCGAAGTCATTCGAGAATCAGATGTTTGCGAACGGCATTGGCATTCAAACCCGCGAGTTCAACGGGCAGCCGTTCTGTCGGGTCAGCATCGGTACGATGGAGGAAATGGCCATGTTCATGGATGGATTTAAGAAAGTAGTGGGGTAATTAGTAAGAAGTCAGGAGATAGAAGCGAGGAGTGAGAAATTACTCAGGTACATAACGGCATATTGATTCTCACTCCTCGCTTCTATCTCCTCTCTCCTAACCTATACATGACAAGACGCGATTTCATTAACTCGACGAGTGCCAGTTACGCCAGTTTACTGGCGTGGGGGATGTTACAGCCGGCTCCGGCATCAGCCCTGAATCTGCCTGCCAATGGCCGGAACGAGGAGGGGAAGGCCCGAAAAGTCATCATACTGGGCGCTGGGCTAGCCGGTATGGCCACTGCTTACGAGCTTGGTAAACTGGGCTACGACTGCACTGTACTGGAAGCCCGTTCGCGCTCAGGAGGCCGGGTCTGGACAATTCGGGGAGGTACCAAAGAAACGGAACTGAACGGTGGTATGGCGCAAACCTGTCAGTTTGAAGACGGTTTGTACTTCAACGGAGGAGCCGCCCGGATCCCGCACCATCACCAACTTACTCTACAGTACTGCCGGGAACTGGATGTACCGCTCCAAATTTTTAACGGCAACAACGAAGCCGCTTACCTGTATAATAATCAGCCCGATGGGTCGGGTAACTTAGCCAATCGTCGCTTACGTATAAAGGAGTACCACAACGACATGCGTGGCTATACGGCTGAACTGCTTGCCAAAGCCTTAGACCAGTCTGCGCTTGACCAGCAACTAACCAAAGAAGACATTGAAAAGCTGGTTGACTTTCTGAAAAATGAAGGGGATCTCAACACCGCTCATCTGTACAAAGGCACGAATCGACGCGGTTACAAAGCCAAAAGCGAACCGGGTGCAGGCACAACCCCCGGCGAACTAACCGACCCCTTTGGACTGACGGATCTACTCCGGTCCGGTTTTATGCAGCCCGTTTTTCATAACGTCGGCGATTACATCTACGAACAGCAAACGACGTTGCTGCAACCTGTGGGCGGCATGGATGCGATTCCGAAAGCACTGGAGAAAAAACTGATGGGTAAAATTCTGTTCAACGCTCCAGTCAGTGAGCTTCGCAAAACCGAAAACGGCGTGCGGGTTGTGTACCAGAAGGATGGTAAACCGACAGAACTAACCGGCGAGTTCTGTGTCTGCACCTTGCCACTGCCCATGCTTAAAAATCTGGAATCTGACCTTTCAGGGACGGTGAAGCGAGCGGCTGACTTTGTGCCGTACATCAAAACCGGGAAGATTGGCCTGCAGTTTAAACGGCGATTTTGGGAAGAAGACGACTGGATTTACGGCGGTATTTCGCGCACCAATATGGACATTAACCAGATTTGGTATCCGTCGTTCGGCTTTCAGGACAAAAAAGGCGTCCTGATTGGTTATTACAATTTCTACAGCCGGGCCGAAGCCGTCGGTGCCCTGTCGATTGCTGAGCGGGAGAAGATAGCCTTAACCCAGGGAGCTAAAATTCACCCGCAATACTCGGCCGAGTTCGAAAACTCGTTTTCGCTGGCCTGGCACCGTACGCCTTATAGCGGAGGGGGCTGGGCTACGTACGACGACAACACACGCCGAAAGCATTATCCAGCTTTGTTAGAAGCCGACGGCAATATCTATTTTGCCGGAGAACACACGACCTACCTTACCGCCTGGATGGCCGGAGCTTTTACATCAGCCCGCCGAGCCGTCGAAGCGATCCACGCCCGAGTGGGTGTATACACCAAAAAGTGATGATTTCTGTCACGTTGACATTACGTTAAACTATGAAGAACAACCTGCTTTCTCTCGTATTATTCATTTGCTGCGCTGTAGCTACTCAATTACTGAGCCAGCGCGTTTCGGCGCAAACGGCGTCAACCTCGGGCATGACCCTCGACCAACTCAAGGCTGTTAAGGCCATTAAAATAGCTAACCTGGACAAAGACACCTATTTCAAGTCGGGCGGCTTCATCCTCGACCGCTACGAAGAACGCCCTGCGTATGTATTTGCCTACAGCGATGGCGTTACGCGTAAAATCTATCTCTATAAAGTATTTGCTGCCGAGGATACCAAAGAACTTGGCTTGCTGGCCATCTACCAAAACGGTAAAACCAACGAAGTGAAGTCGTTTGTCATTCCCGGCGGATCGGGCGAACGTAAAGCCTGGGACGCTTACATCGACGACCTCAAATACGTTGGGGAGAAAGAACCCGGCCTGATGTCCACCCTGACGTTTGTCTTATCGCGCGAGATGGCTAACCTGTTGGCTGGCGGCACCGGTAAAACTGACGATGGCGGAGATAAAAAGAAAGAAGAATATAACTTTTGCTTCGCGGCCGATGCACCCGTTACGTTGGCGGATGGTTCCGCGAAGCGCATCAGCGACGTAACAGCTAATGACATTGTACTCGGCTACAGCCCTAAAACGAAAGCGGTTGACCCGACTCGCGTTACGAAAATCGACAGGCACGAAGGCAGTTTCACACTAGTTGGGGTATGGCTAAATCCAGTAAATGACGTAACAGCCTCAACCCAAACCGGACTAACCACGCCAACCTTGTTTGAAGCGACCGCCAATCACCCCGTGTTGACAGCCACCGGTCGGAAAGCCCTGGGCGAGGTTAAGGCTGGAGAGCTGTTGTATCGGTATGAGAACGGCAAGGTAGTTCCCTATAATGTGGTTGGGGTCGAAACGCAAAGCCGCACCATATCAACGGTTTACAATTTAACTACTGAATCGGGTGCCTATCTGGTTGGCGAAACAGTAGTCCTGGATAAATAAGCACAGGCTAACCGAGTCTAAATCACAGGAATGGTTGATTAAAATAACGTATTGTGCGTTGTTTTAATCAACCATTCCTGTTTTCAGTAAAGAAAGTATCAAATAAGATCAAAACCATTGACCGGTTAAGCTTTTACGGTTACTTTTGCCTCTATAAAACCGTATGCATGCATACTATTTTTAGACGAAATTATGGCAGATGCTTTCATTTACGATGCCGTCCGGACACCACGCGGCCGGGGAAAAAGCGACGGTTCGCTGCATGATATTCAACCCATCACCTTGCTCACCAATGTGCTGAAAGAGCTTCGTAATCGGAATCAATTAGACACATCCTTAGTCGACGACGTTATCATGGGCTGCGTTACGCCCATCGGCGAACAGGGTGCCGACATTGCCCGTACGGCCGCTCTGGAGGCAGGCTACGCTGAATCCGTGGCAGGGGTACAACTGAACCGTTTTTGCTCATCGGGACTCGAAGCCATCAACATGGCCGGTGCCTACGTCATGTCGGGTCAGGTGGATGCCATTGTAGCCGGGGGTATCGAATCGATGTCACGCGTACCGATGGGCTCCGATGGTGGCGCTATCTTCATGAACCCGCAGATCGTAGCACGGCATAACATTGTTCCGCAGGGCATCTCCGCCGATTTGATCGCCACAAAATACGGCTACTCACGTAACGACGTAGACACCTTCGCGGCTGAATCGTACCGACGGGCCGTAGAAGCGCAGATTAACAATCGCTTTTCGAAGACGCTTGTACCCTTGAAAGACGACATTGGTATAACCGTACTCGACCATGATGAAGGCGTGCGCCCGGGAACAACCGTCGAGAGCCTTGGTAAGCTTAAGCCTGCCTTCGAGATGATGGGACAAATGGGATTAGACGCCTTAGCGCTGCTCAAGTACGCCCAGTTCGATAAAATCAATCACGTTCACCACGCGGGCAACTCGTCGCAGATTGTCGATGGGGCGGCTGGCGTTCTGATTGGCAGCAAAGAGTTTGGCGAAAAAGCCGGACTTACGCCCCGCGCTCGCATTAAAGCCTTCGCCATTGTCGGTTCCGAGCCAACGATCATGCTTACGGGACCTGTTCCGGCTACGCGGAAAGTGCTCAAAAAGGCAGGTATGACTATCAGCGATATTGATTTATTTGAAGTCAACGAAGCTTTTGCTGCCATTCCAATGCTGTTTATGGATGAGTTTGGCGTCGATCATGGTAAGCTAAATGTGAACGGCGGAGCTATTGCCCTCGGTCACCCACTGGGCGCTACGGGAGCCATTATTTCGGCGACGTTGATCGATGAACTGGAGCGTTCTGGCAAAGAGACAGGGTTATCCACGCTCTGCATCGGGGGCGGCATGGGTATCGCCACCATCTTCGAACGGATGAACTGATTTGATCAGTTTAAGTCTGCTATGCTCTGAATCAATTGTATGCCCTCACCGATACAGGCCGGAGCGAAATCTGAATCGTAACTGGCAAGTTGGCTAATGCCATTGAGTTTGCAGGTCGCTAAAATTAAGGCATCGTTCGGCAGTAAATTGTACTGCTCCATGTATTGCAGGTAAAGCGGTACAACGGCTGGACCAGGCTCAAGAAAGGTTAGCATGCTCAACACACCAGTTGGATTATGTTGTTTGACAATAGCAGGAATTGTCTTGTCACGCTTTAACGTCAGTGGAGCCTTTCCTCCCTCAATAATTAATAAGTAGAAGGTATATTCACTCAGCACAATCTGATTGATACACTTTTCATAATCAGTATGTTCGGTTAGGTAACCATACAACTCGGGGTTTGCCCCCTTTCTATGAGAATGGAACTGTCGAGGAAGATTCTATTGCTCATAAACGTTGTAGTCCTCCTCATTAAAATCGGTTTTTACTCGTTCAAGTTTATCAAAGAAGGCTTTGGAAGCCTCAGCTAACCCGGCATTAGGACGGTTCGGCTGCTCCTCCCGCATAGGCTTGAATTCAATGACGATTGTTTCGTCACGCATTTCTTCAGGGACAGTAAACGTTATCTGGCCGTTTTCTGGCTTTTGAATAATTCGGATGGCTCCCATACACGAGTCTTTTTGTAAAACTACTAAATACCCAGTGCATGATAAACTACACCGTTGACCAAAATGTGGCAGTCATTTCGTGGGAAATGACTGCGGCCCCCATGAACGTCCTCAACGACGAATCAATCCCGCAGTTCGAAGCCGCTTTGCAACGCGCCTACGCCGATGAATCTGTAAAAGGCATCATCATTACGTCGGCAAAGCCCGAGTTTGTCGCCGGTGCTGATCTGAAAATGATCCTACGTAACAACGACAAAGATCCGGCCGAAATGCTGAAAGTTTCGTCGGAACTGAACCGCGTCTTTCGGAGTATCGAAACAGCCGGCAAACCAGCCGTAGCTGCGATTAACGGCACTGCCCTAGGAGGTGGCTATGAAATCTGCCTGGCCTGTCATCATCGCATCGCCTTGAACAACGGAACGTCCGCCCGGCCACAAACGCTGATTGGACTCGTTGAGGTAACAATCGGCTTGTTACCCGGTGCCGGTGGTACGCAGCGGTTACCCCGCATGATAGGTATTCAGGCGGCTCTACCTTTGATTGTCGAAGGCCGAAAAGTGGGCGTTCAGGAAGCGAAAACACTGGGCATGATCGATGATATTGCCGAAACGCCAGCCGAAATGCTGGCCAAAGCCCATGCGTGGATTGCCGCTAATCCGAAACCGCTTAAGCCCTGGGACGAGGTTGATCGCAAGACGGGTAAGATCGTTGGTAAGGATAACTTCAAAATACCCGGTGGCAACATTCAAAGCCCTGTTGGCGCGCAGACCTTCGCGGCTGGTACGGCCATGCTGATGGACAAAACCAAAGGCAACTACCCTGCCCCACTCGAAATCATGGCTTGTGTGTACGAAGGTCTGCAAGTAAACATCGACCGGGCGTTGGTAATCGAAGGGCGCCACTTCGTTAAGGTTGCTACGTCGAAAGTAGCCAAGAACCTCATCCAGACCATGTTCCTGGGGATGAACGAAGCCAACAAAGGAGCCAGCCGCCCGAAAGACCAACCAAAAACGGAAGTCAAAAAGTTGGGTATTCTGGGCGCGGGTATGATGGGTGCCGGCATCGCTGACGTATCAGCACAAGCAGGTATTGAAGTTGTTCTGAAAGACGTGTCTGTTGAAGCCGCGGAAAAAGGCAAAGACTACTCGCGTGGCCTCTTGAAAAAAGGTGCCGAGCGAGGCAAGGTTGACCCGTTAAAGGTTGATAATGTCCTGAATCTGATCAGGCCCACCGCCGATTATGCCGATATGCAGGATTGTGATCTGATCATTGAGGCCGTGTTCGAGAACCGCGACCTGAAAGCTCAGCTAACCAAAGAAGCCGAACCAAAGTTGACCGAAGGCGGAGTGTTTGGTTCTAATACGTCTACTCTCCCCATCAGTGGCCTGGCCGAAGCGTCGGCAAAGCCGGAAAATTTCATCGGTATTCACTTCTTCTCGCCCGTTGACAAGATGATGCTCGTTGAGATCATCATGGGTAAGCAGACATCGGATTACGCGCTGGCTGTCGCCATTGATTACGTCCGCAAGATCCGTAAAACGCCGATTGTGGTTAACGATTCGCGAGGTTTTTATACCTCACGCTGCTTTGGTACGTACACTGCCGAAGGCATGGAACTGCTCAAAGACGGCGTCAATCCGGTGCTCATCGAAAATGGTGGGAAAGACGCGGGTATGCCAGTCGGGCCGCTGGCCGTAACGGACGAGGTAGCTTTAGATCTGGTCTATAAAATTTCAGGGCAGGGTATCAAAGACGGTGCTTTACGCGAAGACGATACGAGCTACCAGGTCGCCAAAACGTTTGTCGAACTGGGACGCTTAGGCAGAAAAGCGAAAGCTGGTTTTTACGACTACCCGGCAGAAGGCAGCAAACCGCTTTGGCCAGGATTGGCTGACTTGTTCCCGGTATTGGAGCAACAACCAACGCTCGATGAAGTCAAAACACGGCTCTTATACCGCCAGGCCCTCGAAGCAGTCCGGTGTTTTGAAGAAGGTGTCGTTCGAACAAAATTAGATGCTGACCTGGGCTCAATTCTGGCATGGGGCTTCCCGGCCTACACGGGCGGAGCGCTCTCATTCGTAGATTTCGTCGGCATTGATACGTTCGTCAAAACCCTCGACCGCCTGGCTGATCAACATGGCGAACGCTTCCGCCCAACCCAGAGGCTCCGCGAGCGAGCCGAACAAGAACAACGTGAGTTAGTATAACAATGCAGTGAGTAGACTATGTGTAAGAGGACAATTAGCACTTGTTGGCACTGCTATACCAACCGGAAACTCATCCGATGGTAAGGCGTCGGCCCCAGCTCCCGGATAGCTTTGCGGTGAGCGGGTGTCGGATAGCCGACGTTTTGCGCCCAGCTATATCCAGGAAACTCTTTGTCGAGCCGCTCCATTAACGTATCGCGGTGCACTTTGGCCAGCACCGACGCGGCCGCGATCGACAGAAAATGCGCATCGCCTTTCACAATACAGGTATGCGGAATCATGGGGTACGGCGTAAATCGATTGCCATCGACCAATAGATGCTCCGGACGAGTCGAAAGCGCGTCAACCGCACGGTGCATCGCCAGAAAACTCGCTTTCAGGATGTTGATCCGGTCAATGTCTTCGTGCGACACTTCGGCCACGGCCCAGGCCAGGGCATCCCGTTCAATGTCGATACGTAATGTTTCGCGCTGAGCGCGGGTAAGCTGCTTGGAATCGTTCAGAATGGGATGCGTATATGTGCTGGGTAAGATCACCGCGGCCGCGACAACGGGGCCTGCCAGGCAACCGCGTCCTACTTCATCAAGTCCCGCTTCGAGGAGATTAGCGTTATAAAAGGATCGTAACAACCGGATATAGACGAATAATAAACGCCAGCAAAACTACTCGATTTAACGCGCAAATCAGTTCTCGCCAGAGAAGCAAGCCGCTACGTCAGGCCAGTACGTCACCCCGTTTCGCTATCCAGACCCGCTGTCAGGTGGCTTCTATGAGTTACCGCTGTTTCGGTTTATCCTGTTCTATGAGCAGCTCATGGTGTCTTTCTTGCACTTCATCCTATTTAACGGTTATCGTACTGTAGTGCTTCTCTACTTTTGCTTGCAGTAGACAACACCTATTCCGCTGTAAACGCAATCAAATACTATGGAAACACTACTCTTACCTGATTTCACAAACAGACGTTCGGTTCCGGTTGCTTCGATTGAATACCTGGAAGCGATGGGCAACTACACAACCGTACACTTAATTGGCCAAAAGCCAATGCTGGTTGCCATTACGTTAAAACGATTCGCCGAACGGCTTCCTACGTTCCTGCGCATCCATAAGCGTACACTGGTCAATCCGGCTCACATTGTCTCCTACCGGCTCCGGTTTGTTGACACTCCATTTGTGCAGCTTTCTCAGGATAGAACCTTAGCAATCTCCCGTCGGCAAACCAAACGCCTGCGGCCTCAGTTGACCTCTTTCCCCTTGTGCACCACCCATTCATAGCTAGTTAATGGTTAGTAGCGACCATTTCCGGTAACATAGCTGGCCTGGCTACATTACCGGAAATGGCCGCTATGCTTATAGCGCACGATGGCAACTTTCTGATGACATTTTATGTGCTTAGGACGGCAAAAAGCCGTTTCTTTGTATATAGATATGCAATTGTTCATCACTTCGTTAAATTCGGGCAGCAACGGAAACTGTTATTACGTCGGCAATGAGCAGGAAGCTGTTCTGATCGACGCCGGCATCTCGTGCCGGGAAACCGAACGGCGTATGGAGCGGCTGGGTTTATCGCTGCGGACCGTAAAGGCGATCTTCGTTTCCCACGAACATACCGATCACATCAGCGGTATTCCGCAACTGGCCAAAAGGTACCAACTGCCCGTTTATATTACGCCGACTACGTTACGTCGGTCGCGGCTCCCCCAATCGGACTTCCCGATGCGGGCCTTGCAGGGCTACGAGCCCGTCTGGATTGGCGATCTTTGTATTACGGCGTTTCCCAAGCTGCACGATGCCGCCGATCCGCACAGCTTTGTCATTACGTATCAGAACACCAAAGTCGGCGTCTTTACCGACATCGGCGCACCCTGCGAACACCTCATCCAACATTTCAGCCAATGTCACGCGGCTTTCCTGGAAGCGAACTACGATGAGGATATGCTGGATCGGGGTCGGTATCCGTATTTTCTGAAACACCGGATCCGAGGAGGGCTAGGTCACCTCTCTAATCAGCAGGCCCTGGATCTGTTTACAACCCACCGGCCTCAGCACATGAGTCACGTACTGCTGTCGCACTTATCGAAAGAAAACAACTCGCCCCAGGTCCTCAGCGACTTGTTTGCGCCACACACGGCTCATACGAAGGTAGTGATTGCATCCCGCTATAAGGAAACGCCGGTTTATACGATCAACGCATCGGTGGAGACGGCTTTGCCATTGGAGAATTAGCTATTACGTTCTAATCTTCCAGCACATTGCCAAAGATGGTGTTTTTGAGCAGGAGCGCCCCCAGCAGAAAGACGATTGACCAGGACAGGTAGATGCGGTAATAATCCCGGATGTCTTCGTACACCCGAACGCGAACGGGTGCTTTCTCCAACCGACTGATCTGCGCGAATACAGCCCGCAGACGCCCTGCATCCGTAGCCCGGAAAAAACTTCCGTTACCGATGGTGGCAATGGTCTTCAAAATTCCTTCGTCGACTGTAGCCGCCTGATCAGCGGTTCCGTCGGGGCGTCCAACCGCAATGGTGTATACTTTAATCGAAAACGCTTTTGCCAGCCGGGCTGCCGTAACGGGATCAATGTTTCCGGCCGTATTATCACCGTCACTCAACAGAATCACCACTTTGCTACGTCTGCGTTCCGTTTGTTCATCCGCGTTCTGGCTTGTATCCGTAGCCGAAACCGAGCGATCGCGCATCCGGTTTATACACCGGGCCAGGGCATCGCCGATGGCCGTGCCGGAGGTCCGGATCATCTGACCGTTGATGTCGCGCAGGTATTGCTTTACCAGTGCATAGTCGGTCGTAAGCGGACAGACCGAAAACGCTTCGCCCGCAAAAACCACCAGGCCGATCCGGTCGTTTTGTCGCCCGTTCACAAAGGCCTGAGCCACGCGCTGGGCCGCAGCCAGCCGATTGGGCGACAGGTCGGTTTCGCTCATGGACTCCGATACGTCGAGGGCGATCATAATGTCGATGCCTTCGGATTGTTCCTCGCGCAGTTCCCGCACGATCTGCGGTCGGGCCAAAGCAACCAGCGCCAGACTGACGCCGATAAACACCGTCAGCGGCAGGAGGTAGCGCAATGAACTGAGCAGTGCGTTTGCCGCTTTCGCCCGATCCGGCGCCATCCGTTCACGCGGATTGTCATTTGTTCCATACGGGTCCAGCGACATATTCAGCCGCTGCTGAGCGTTCCGGTGCAGGTAATAGCGCAGGGCGAACAACAGCAACACCGTGGGAATCAGAGATAAGGCCAGCGGATAGGCGAAATGAAATTGTTTCCACTGCGCGGGGCTAAACCATTGAAGCGAATACCAGGGTGCCATGTAATCAGGAAAAAGAGGATGGTGATTCAGACTGGCCAAGTTCCTCCTCCGTGTCGGCCTGTTGGTTGGCCGGCGTTTGCAGTTGTCCTCGCCGACGATGATACGTCTGGGTTGCTACGTCGCTCAGAACGCGCAACGCCGATTGGGACTGACTCGAAAAAGCCCCCCCGTAAATCATTCGGTCAGCCTCCCGGAGTGCATTTGTCACCCGGTCGTCGTTCATGCGATCGGCTATTTCCGACGTGGTTAGGGACGCATACGGTTGCCGGTCGAGTTTTTCTAAATACGATTTCCACATAATCACCACCTGATTCGCGGTTTCGGCCGCCGAGTGCGGACTGATGTTGCTACTCAGCCGGTTGTAATCCCGCAGGAATCGAATATGCCGCCGGTTCATCTGATACAAACGCCATTGCCGCCGAATCGCTCGTCCGAATATCCCGTAGATCAGAGCGAACAGCAAGCCGGTCGTAAACAGACCAATGCCCAGAGCAGGGTAATTAAACTGCTGTTGTAAGGGTGCCAGGTGCGTTTCGGTTGCCAGCGTCAACGATTGCGGCCCGCCTACTCGGTTGTCCAAAAGCTTTGATCGCAAAAAAACGGTATCGGTCTGGCTCATCAACGCCGTACAATCAGCCGCGTTAATGATCCGTACCGGCACCTGTAACAACTGCATTGAATCGGTCTCAAACGATACCAGCGTATACACGGCACTATCCCGGCTGATGGCATCGAGTCCGGAGCCCGTCGTCTGCGTAGCAAATACGGCAACGTGCTGCACTCGATAAGGCGAGAAATGCCGGGCGGTATCGGGAAATAATACGTCGACCGCCGACGGATGCCGATACGTAAGCGAGTACCGGAATGGCCGACCGATTTCAATGCTGTCGGTCAGAAATTGACCGACGGGCAATGGCTGAGCCGGTGGTTGCATCATTCCGGGTATAGACCGTATCTCGTGCATCGGCAGTTAATCATTGGTATTTACGCACCCGAAACAATTCGACAAGTTTAGGAACAAAGTCTTCCTGCGAATCAAGCGCGAGGTAATTGGCATTAAACTGTTTGCAGAGACGCTCCAGCCGGGTCTGGCTCTGCCGGAACGTATTGCGTAAGCCGCTGCGAAACGAAGGCGAAGACGTATTTACCCAAACCGTTCGGCCCGACTCAGTATCGTGTACGGGAATAATTCCCAGCCTGGGCAGATTCACCTCGCGCTGGTCGTACAGGTGAATAACCACCAGATCATGTTTCCTGGCCAGCGCTTTCAGGTTGTGTTCGTAGCTTTGATCAATAAAATCGGACAGCAGAATCACCACGCTACGTCGCTTGAGGGCGTTAAGCGTAAACAGCAGGGCATCGGCAATGCTGGTCCGGCCCGATTCGGGTTGCAGCTTGAACAGGCTCATAATGAGCTGGTAGCCCGTTTTCATGCCATTCGCCGGTTTGATATACCGTTCTTTCTGGTCCGAAAAGCAGTACATACCGACGTGACTGGCCTCGCGAATGGCCGATAGGGCCAGTACCCCACACACTTCTTTGGTGGTGTCGAGTTTGTCGCGGTGGCGGGGACCTACATGCTGCGATGCGCTGACGTCTACCACGAAAAAAACAGTCTGGTCTTTTTCCTCCCGAAACACCTTCACGAACGTACCGTGCCCCTTCGACGATACGTTCCAGTCGATGGCCCGCACGTCATCGCCATACTGGTACGTCCGCAAATCGCTAAACTCCAGCCCGGTCCCTTTGAACACCGACCGAAAACTGCCGCGCATCTGCGAATTTACCGCCTTTCGAATGCGAATATCGAAATTGCGCAGCTTGGCCAAGAACTCGTCCATAGGCAACGGGCGTTATATGTTTTTAACGAGCATTCCCGAACTTTGCCAGCCGGGATTAGCTTACAAAGCTATCATTTTAAACGTATGCGCTGGAATCGTTATTACCCTCTTTTGTGGAGCCTGCTGCTGAGCGGATGCCTGCTGGCCGCTTGTTCAGCCCCGGCTGACGACCGCCCCGACAACCTGGTTCCGCCCGATCGGATGGCCGATATTCTAACCGAAGTTCATCTTGCCGAAGCCCGCGTGAGCCGGCTTGGCCTGCGCTCGGTCGATTCATCGAATATCGTGTACAAGCACCTCGAAAATCAGATTTTTCAAAAGTTCAAGGTCGATACAGCCGCCTACCGGACGAGTTATATCTATTACTCATCGCACCCCAGCGACATGGAGGTTATTTATAAACAGGTAACCGGAAAACTGCAGAAAAAGATGAACGCTGGAAAGCGCACTCAATCATGACAGTAGGTATTATTGGCGCGGGTATTTCGGGCTTAACGCTGGCGTATGAACTGCAGCAACGTGGCGTGCCATATCAACTCTGGGAAGCGTCGGGCGAAGCCGGGGGCTACATTCGCTCACGGCGGGAGCCAGGCGAAAACGGAGCCACATATCTGCGTGAGCTAGGGCCTAACTCGCTTTTAGGTGATGCCGACCTACTGCTGTGGCTCGACCAGCTAGGCTTAACCCCTGAACTTGTGTTCAGTAAGCCCGTCAGCAAAGCACGTTATATTTTCCGGAGCGGCCAGTATCGGCAGCTGCCCTCAGGCCCACCGTCGCTGCTGTTTGGTAATTTTTTCAGTTGGAAAACCAAGCTGGCTATTTTTAGAGAGCGCAACAACAAAACGACCTCCCCCCCCGGCGAAACCTTAGCGGCTTTTTTCCGGCGTCGCTTCTCCGATGAGATTGTAGACTATGCGCTCGGGCCGTTTGTGGCTGGTATTTACGCTGGTGACCCCGAACATTTACTCGTGTCGGAGACATTCCCTATCCTTCTACAGTACGAACGGGAATATGGCTCCGTACTGCGCGGCCTGATTAAAAACCAATCGGCAACGGGCCGTCGGCAGTCGTTCAGCTTCCGCGATGGGATGCAGATGCTCCCGAACACGCTGGCGGCTGCGCTGACCAATCTGTCCCTGAATACTCCGGTTACCCGAATCGAACGCGGTGATGCGGGCTGGCACGTAACGAGTGGTAACGGCACAACGTTCGTGGATCAACTGGTGCTGGCTGTGGGCACGGATGCGGCTGCTCAATTAGTAGCTCCTCATTACGCGAACGTAGCGGATGCATTACGTCGGGTTACGTACCCGCCCATGACCGCGGTTCACACGGCCTATAAGCGGGCGGATGTTCAGCACCCACTGAATGGCTTCGGGGGCCTGAATCCTAAGATTGAAGGGCGATTTGCGGCTGGTCATATCTGGAGCAGTTCAATCTTTGACGGACGCTGCCCTGAGGATGAGGTATTATTTACGACCTTTGTGGGCGGGCAGTCGTCGCCCGAAAACGCTCGTCAGCCCGATGGTCGCCTGACCGAAACCATACGGCGGGAGCTAACCGAAAGCTTTGGCATTCGGGCCGGGAAGCCGACCTTTCAGGCTGTTTATCGCTGGGAGCGGGCTATTCCGCAGTACGACGCCGGTATTGTGGCCGTTAAACGGCAAATCGAAGCGCTCGCGAACGATCACCTGCACGTTTGCGCAAACTGGTACGGGGGCGTTTCGCTGTCCGACTGCATCCGTAAAGCCCGGAGCCAGGCCGTTACGTTATCGGCAAACGCCTGATTAAGAATTTTTAATGGTTTATAGAGACAAAAAACGGGGTCTTTGCTGTTTTATACATACCATCTCATTAACTCACTTGACAATCCGTGAAAGAACGCCTAGTCGTTATTCCGACATATAATGAAATTGAGAACATCGAAGCGATTGTCCGTAAGGTTTTCAGCCTGCCCGAACCATTCGATGTGCTCATCGTGGACGACGGTTCACCCGATGGAACTGCCCAGCGCGTTCGCGACCTGCAGGAAGAGTTTCCGCCCACTGGCTCGTCGCACTGGGATGCCGGACCACGGCTTCATTTGCTCGAACGGCGGGGTAAATTAGGATTAGGCACCGCTTATATTGACGGATTCAAGTGGGCCCTGTCGCGGGGGTATCAGTACCTGTTTGAGATGGATGCCGATTTTTCGCATAATCCCGAGGACTTAATTCGCCTGTACCACGGCTGCGCCGACGAAGGGCCAAATCGGGCCGACGTTGCCGTAGGGTCACGTTACATCCGGGGCGTTAACGTAGTAAACTGGCCTATGGGCCGGGTGCTGATGTCTTACTTTGCGGGCGTTTACGTTCGTTTTATCACCGGCATGTCCATCATGGACCCAACGGCGGGTTTCATTTGCTACCGACGCGAAGTGCTGGAAGTGATTCTGCACAATCCGATTAAATTTGTCGGCTACGCGTTCCAGATCGAGATGAAGTTTACGTGCTGGAAATACGGGTTCCGCATAACGGAAGTACCGATCATTTTCACCGATCGTACGAAGGGCGTATCGAAAATGTCGTCCAAGATTTTTAAGGAAGCCGTATTTGGCGTCTTGCAGATGAAGATCAGCAGCTTTTTCCGCCATTATATTCCTCGGCGGGAAGCGACCAAAGCGGAAGAGCCGGTCGACGCTGTTTAATGTATACGATTTTACAACAAAAATCCCTCTCTATTACGGAGAGGGATTTTTGTTACGTCAATCTTCCAAGCTTTTCTTCGATCTCATCTTCTTTGGCGTCAATGTCAATGCGTTTGTAGGGATTGGTGAACCCGGCAACAATCGTTACGTTCGATTTAGCGACACTGAATTGTTTGGCCAGGAATTCAACCAGGTAGGCATTATCCTTCCCATCCTGCGCGGGGGCTTTGACCTTCGCGTTCAGTTGTCCGGCGGCATCGTAGAACAGCTGGTCGACTTTACTGCCCGGCTTAACTTTCAGATGAAGAACCACGACGCCTAGATGTTGATGTTGTAATTTAGCTTGATCTCGTCGCCAGTCATACCCCGAAACCCCCAATTAGGCGGGGGACTTTCCAGAATACAGATTTCCAGATCGGTAACGGCCAGGCCGACCTGCTCTCCGATTCGCTCGTATAGCAGATGAATCAAGTGTTTCTTCGTCTCAACCGTGCGGCCGCTCATCATCATAAACTCCAGGATAACGTAGCGCTCCGATGCGGTGGCGGGCATCAAGAAATCGTCCCGGTCGAGGTAAAAAAACCGATGCGCCCGCTTGTTTTGCGGAAACTGAAGGGCTTCGACCACGCAGCTATGAATGACGTCGGAAAGATGGTTCCGGATGGGAAGCAGGTACTCGCGAACCCCGTAGATTTTCACCTGACTCATACCACTTCGCGCTTCAATTGTTCCGCCAAGGCGGCAATCCCTTCTTCAAACGTATGTGGGTTGTACCCCAATACAGTACGGGCCTTATCGAGCGTGAAGCCGGTGCGGGGTGGCCGCCGGGCAACCTGCGTGAACGTAGAGGCATCGGCCTGAGCAATCAGCGATTTATCCAGCCCAAAATAATCAGCGGTTTTGATGGCCATATCGTATGGGGTCAGCACCTCTTTGCCCGATATGTTGAAAATACCTTCGGCTTCTTTATCGGCAATCAGGTAACAGCCCATGGCCAGGTCTTCAGCCAGCGTCGGACTACGCCATTGATCCGTAACGACTTTGATTGCTTTCCCGTCTTCCAGCGACTTCTTGACCCAGAGAATAATGTTGCTCCGGCTCATATCGTGTGCGATACCGTACACAAGCACCGTCCGGGCGATGGCCCAGCGAATTGTCGTACCAGTCTGACCGGCGCAGCGCACCACCTTTTCGGCTGCATATTTACTCCATCCGTAAAAACTGATCGGATTGCCTTCGGCCGTTTCATCGTACGGCCCGGCGGCTCCGTCGAAAATGAAATCGGTGGAAACGTGCACCAGAAAGGCATTAACGGCCCGACAGGCTTCGACTAAGTACTCTACAGCCATTACGTTCTGCGCCCAGCAGGCATCTTTCTGAAGTTCGCATTTATCCACATCGGTCATAGCCGCTGTGTGGATAACTACGTCAGGACGAGTCTCACCGATCACCGTCAGGACTTGGTCCCGGTCCGTAATATCCATCGACTGATAACTATATCCGTCCGAATAAGGCAGCCGATTCGCGCCCCGTGCGGTAGCGATTAAGTCTACATCGGGTTGTCGTGTGAGCAAGTCAACCAGCTTTTGGCCTAGTAATCCGTTTGCGCCGGTAAGCAGAATTTTCTTCATAAAGTCGATTGTAGTATCGCGGAGAACGATTGTTAGCGCTTCGAAGCGACGGGCTGATAGGAATATCCGTATTGCTTCGTTATTTTCTTTTTCTTAACCCATTCACCGCTCATGGTCATGCGGATGTCTTTGAGTGGACGGTCCTGCGGATCGCGCGGTTGTTTAGCAATACTGTCTACAATAGCCAGCCCGTCGATCACCTGCCCGAAAACGGTATAACCTCCGTCCAGGTGAGGGCTACCGCCCAGGGTTTTGTAAATCTGCTTCTGCTCTTCGGTAACGGTACGTTCGGGAGCGCGGCTGCGGCCTCGTTCGATCTGTTTCTGTAATTCATCTTCGGTCCAGACGCGGCCCTGCACTACGTAAAACTGACAACCGCTGGAGGCTTTCTCCGGGTTATTGTCGCGTGCAGCGGCCAACGCTCCTTTCTGGTGGAATAGATTCGGCATAATCTCGGCCGGCACTTTGTAACCGACATCGCCGTTGCCCAGCGGCTGGTCGGCCTCTGCCTTCCGTGAATTTGGATCACCGCCCTGAATCATAAACCCCTGAATGATACGGTGAAATAACAGGCTGTCGTAAAACTTCTGGTTAACCAGCTTTATAAAATTCTCTTTGTGCTTTGGCGTCTGATCAAACAGCACAAGGCGCATGGGGCCGTAATTCGTAGTCAGCGTAACGAGATAATCTTTCTTTTTTTTGTTTTGCGCCAGCGCGAGAACCGGCATCAACAGGAGTAATAAGAGCGTTTTTTTCATGGAGAAGGCAAGCGGATGGCTACAGGAGAACCTGGTTTTGGAAAACATCTTTCAGCCGCTGATCGTGCGTGACGACGATCAGGCTCGCGCCGATCTGCTCGGATTGTTCGCGGAGCAGGCGCACAACACGCTCCGTATTTTCGTCGTCGAGGTTAGAGGTTGGCTCGTCGGCAAGAATAACCGTCGGTTGATTCATAACGGCCCGGGCAATGCTAACCCGCTGCTGTTCGCCCTGACTAAGTTGATTGGTTTTTTTAGGCAGCTGATCGCCAAAGCCGAGCTGCTGCGCCAACTGACGGGCGCGGGCCTTATCCTGTGGCTTATTGGCCAGATAATTCGCCATCAGCAGGTTATCCAGTACCGATAACGAACTAACGAAATGAGGTTTCTGATAAACGATGCCGACATGCTGAGCCCGAAAGGCGGCCGTTTGGGACACGCTAAGCTGCGTCAGGTCGGTCTGGTCAATAACCACCGAGCCACTTTTCGGACGAAGCAACAAAGCCAGCAGGTGAAGCAGGGTTGTTTTGCCCGTTCCCGAGCGTCCTAAGATCAGCAGGGCTTCACGATCGGCACAACGCACGTCTGGAAACGTAAATTGTTTGGTCGGGCCGTATTCAAAGGTGAGTTGATGGGTTGCCAGCATCGAATTATAGCGACTACCGGCAAAAATAGGTAAAAGTTGTAATTTCGCCGGAAACCAATCCATATAATGGTCGGAAACAAAGCGCTGTACGCTACCCGTCTTGTTCTGTTTGTGAACCGTTAACCCTTGTCTCCGTTGAAACGCATCGCTTTATTTGCTTCCGGCTCCGGTTCCAATGCCGAAAAAATTGCGGACTATTTTACGGGTAACCCTGACGTTGAGGTTACCTTACTGCTCTCCAACAATGCGAAAGCCGGTGTGATCGATCGGGCTCGGCGTGGTTTTGGCAGGGGGGTACACGTCCCGGTGCTGCTCTTCGATCGGACGACTTTTTACGATACTGACCGAATCACACAGATTCTGCAGGCGCAGCAAATTGACCTGATTGTACTGGCTGGTTTCATGTGGTTGATGCCCTCTGGGTTAGTGCAGGCGTTTCCCGACCGGATCATCAACATTCACCCGGCGCTGCTGCCCAAGTTTGGCGGTAAGGGGATGTACGGCCACTTCGTCCACGAAGCCGTGGTGACTGCGGGAGAAACCGAATCGGGTATAACGATTCATTACGTGAACGAGCGCTACGACGAAGGACAGACTATTTTTCAGGCCAGTTGCCCTGTTTTGCCAACGGACTCGCCCGAAGAGGTCGCGCGAAAGGTGCAGCTTTTAGAGCATGAGCACTACCCAAGAGTTGTCGGGGAGGTCTTACAATCCAGGAATGACGTATCATGAAGGTAATCCGGCAGCTACTTTGCGTACTGGTCGTTTTCGGGGTTTCGGCCAGCTGTTTTAAACCAATTGTGTACCTGCAAAACAGCCCGAACTATCCGGTCGATGTGTTCTACGAGAACCAGCGCCCCGAACGCCCATTTGAGCCCATACAAGATCTGGAAACCAAAGGAGACGTGCCGCTGGACCAGCGACAGACGGCCAACAAACGAATGCTCAGTCGCGGCAACGACATGCAGCAGAAGGAACTGCTGCTCGCCCGGCTGACCATGGAGGCCAAAAAACTGGGGGCCGACGCGTTGGTGGGCGTACGCTACCAATACTACACCTCGATGACCACCAACGGCTACCTAATGACCGGGCTGGCGGTGAAGTACCGAAAAGAATACTAACTATTTAACTTCTTCGTAATCAACGTACTCCCCGCCTTTGAAGCTGGAGCCGTCTTGTTTGGTCTGACGTTTATCGACCTTTACTTCGCCTTCCCGACGTTTACCGTATAAATCCCCCTGACGCTTCTGCTCCTTAACCAGTTGCCGCCCTACCAGCAGATAGAACACAAACCGGCGCACGGGAGGCACAAACAAGATGATCAGGGTCAGGATAAACAGATATTTAAAGAGCATATTGATATCGTTGATGTAAATTAAACGCTCGTCGGAACAGATTAGTTTGCTAGTCCTTCCAGTACCTAGAAGGACTAGCCGTTAAGTGCTTACTGTCCATATAACGCTTTTCCGGCCGCTTCATACTTATCGCCCGGCGACCATTGCGGGCGAGTGGCCCGATCGGCAATCAGGCGGGCGGTGTGCGCAAAAGCCTGGCAAAAGCGGTGAACGTAGTTAAAATCCAGTGATTCCGGATTATCGATGGCCTGGTGGTAGTACTTGCCAATAGCTTCGTCGAATGATTTGAAACCCGCCGAGAACGTAGGAGCCGGAATGCCCTTTGCCGCGAAACTTACGTTATCTGACCGATCGAAGAGACCTTGCTCGGGCGATGGCTCGGCAAAAACGCCGAGACCAACGGCTTTCGCGCCGGCTTCTATTTCGGCTCTGGCACCGGTTCGCTCCAGGCCTATTACGGATACGATGGTGGTATCATTGTACCCGGCTCCGTCCGTGTTTAAATCAAAAATCGTTTGCTTTAAAGGCACCAGCGGATGTTCCGCGTAGTACCGGCTGCCCAGCAGGCCAACTTCTTCGCCCGTTAGGGCCAGCACGAGAACCGATCGCTTCGGATGTTGCAGCGCCAGCGCTTTAGCTGCCGTTAATAAGGCCGTAACGCCCATGGCATTGTCGCGGGCACCGTTGAAAATACTGTCGGATGGCTGATACGCACTACCACCCTGCTTCCCAACGCCAATGTGGTCAAAATGGCCCGATAAAATCACATACTCTTCTTTCAGCTTCGGGTCAGATCCTTCAATAACGCCCGCTACGTTGGCCGACGACACCGAAGTTTGAGGCCGCCCGGATGTCTGAAGTTGAACATTTGTACCGGCTTCTTTCAACTGCCGGTATTGGTTGTTGGCGTTGTTGACCCACAAGTGAGCCAGGTCTGTATTGCCAACTGGCTCGGCTACGGCAACCTGTTCCCTGGTGAAATACTGGTTAACAAATCCCCACGGAATGGATTCGCTGTATAGTTCCAGCAAAGCTGCGGCTCCCTTTTCGGCTGCGATCTGCCGCTTACGACTGGCCGCACTAAAGATTTCACGGGGTCCTTTCGCATCGGGTGAGCCGCCCTGCGCAACCACAATCCGGCCTTTTACATCCCGTCCTTTGTAACCATCTTCGCCATCGGTCAATCCATAGCCGACGTAAATGACTTCGCCAGAAACAGCCGTTGGTCCACCGGCCATCACGACCAGTTCTTTACCGAGTTTCAGGCTGTCGTTCCCAATAACCATAACCGCCGAACTAGCCGCTTTGACCTTGTTCAGGTTGATTCGCTGAAAAAAATCCGGTTGGCCCGGTGCAGGTTTAAGCCCAAATTTCTGATAGTGCTGGGCAATGTATTCGGCAGCCTTCTGATTGCCGGGCTCACCCGTCCGCCGTCCCTGCAGGGCATCGGAAGCTATATATCGGGTATGTTCTTCGACCTCGGCGCGTGAGACGTTGAACTCCGGTAGTCTGGCAGTAGCCGTTTGAGTGCGTGAAGCAGTTGATTTTGCAGATCGTTTCTGCGCTTGTACAGACGTAACGGTTAAGGTAAGTCCGACAAGTAAGGTTACGAACGGAGTCGTTTGCATGTTGGAAGCGATTAAGGTTGTAAAAATACAAAAAAGACCGGCGGCTTTACGTCCTCTGACGCTACGTCCTCAACGCTTCGGTCAGCCTCCTGCAACGAGCGTATCGATACGCCTTGGCCTCCGGTCTAGGTTCATTTAGTTTTGCTTTGCTTTTGATCTGGTTATGCCGTTCCCATTCACTGGATTATCTACTGATATCTCTGTTACGTTTACCGCTAAGTCCGAGCGCACCTACCTGTTTATTGCCTCCGGACTGCTAGCACTGTATGTGTTTCCGTACCTCTGGCTTGGCGAAGACGCATACGTAACTATTCACGATAACCTGGACAGTGATTTTTTGTAGCTGTACCTGCTGAAAATCACCGGCACTGCCTTTGATTTCGACCGGAACACCGCCTTACCCAACATCATGAACGGCGCTCCCCGGTCGGCGTTACGTTCGGGGCTAAACCTGGAAGTTCTCCGTTCTATTTATTACCGCCCTACGCAGCTTATGCTAGTAACCTGGTGGCGGTACATGGCATTGGCTTCGCGGGCATGTATCTGCTGCTGAAACGGCATGTCTTGCCGGAGCAGACCTGAGGCCTGACGCGGGTGGCCGTTGCATTTCTGTTTGCGCTTGTTCCTACTTACATCGTTCATGGCGTATCGGTTACTGGTCAGCCAATCCTGCTTTATTCATTCCTGAATCTGCTTACCCGAAAACAACCCAACTGGACCGACTGGCTGATCATTACGTTGTTTCCCTTTTATTCATTTTTCGTCTGGTCAGGCTTGTTCATCTGTATTGCGCTTGCCGTACCTGGTTTTGCGATCATGCTTAAGCGGAAACGGATCAACTGGTCTTATGTGGGTGGGCTTGTGCTGCTTTCGCTGCTGTTTCTGGCCAGCGAATGGCAGATGATCTACTCGTTCCTGGCCAAAACGTATAGCTCTCAACGTACGGAATACGATTACGCCCGACTCCTGCCGCTTACCATCGCGGACAGCTTCCGCAAAACATTCGACTTGTTTACCCGAACGTATTACCATAGCGGCTCCTTTTCAACACTTTGGATATTGGCCGTCGTTGGATTTACAACGTTGCGCAGCCATTGATCAAGCGGTTACACGCTCAGGCGCGGGTTAGTTGTGGGTGTGGGTATAACGTTGCCGATCTGCTTGCTCAGCGGTTTTTATCGATTCCCGGCCGTGTGGTCAGGTAAAGGCGGCCCGCTACAAGTTTTCCCGTTCGACCGGTTCTATTTTCTGTTGCCGCTATTGTGGTTTTATCTGTTCAGCCTGTCGCTGCGGGCGTATAAGTCCAACAGTTTTTTGAACCGGCTCTTTCTAATTGGGCAGTTCATGGTCATGCTTATGGCGAACCACAGATGGGCAATCAATATCGGAAAGATGACAGGCCAGGTAAGTGATGAAGAATATCCGTCTTACCGGGCCTTCTATGCACCTGATTTGTTCAGCAAGGTACGGGATTACATCGGTCGCCCGCAGGCTGCGTATCGGATAGTAAGCGTAGGTATGCATCCGGCCGTTGCGCTGTACAAGGGTTTCTATACGCTCGACAGCTACCAAAACAATTATCTGGTTTCCTACAAGCATTCGTTCCGCCGGGTGATCGCCCGTGAACTCATCAAAGCACGCGCAATTGTAACCTACTACGACGCCTACGGTTGCCGTTGCTATACGTATTCCGCCGAACTAGGGATATCGCCAGAAAGCGCTTTTTGCGGAAAACACAAAAAACGGAGCCTTACTAAATTGGCTCTTGATGCAGTAGCGCTTCAATCGCTTGGCGGTCGATACGTCTTATCGGCCGTTCCTATTCGCAACGCTATCGAAAACAAACTTCGATTACGCAAAGAGTTTGACGACCCAGCCAGCTACTGGCGTAGCTGGCTGGGTCTACGAGATCATGAACTCAGCAACAAAACGCCCGATCCTTTATCCTTTCTTGTAATGCTGGCGGGCGAACCGCATAAACGTATCGGCTAGTCCTCCGCCAACCCCTTGTAGTTGAATCGAATAAAAGTCGCGCTGAATGGTGAGTGCCTGAACATCAACTATTTTTAGCGCCCCTAGCCGTAATTCATCCTGCACGGCAAACACGGATATAAACGCCATACAACGCGAATTACTCAGGTACGACTTAATGCCTTCGGTGCTGCCTAAGTGCATTTCTACGGTCAGGTCAGTTAGTCGAAGTCCTACACCACGCAGGGCGTGTTCTACGACTTCAAGGGAACCCGAGCCCCGTTCACGCAATACGATCGGCACTACCCGTAGTTCATCGAGCGTAATCTCGTCCCGATCGGCCAATGGGTGATCAGCCCGGCAAACCAGCACCAGTTCGTCTTTCACAAATGGCGTATAGCGGATGTCGCTGTGATGAGTTCGTCCTTCTACAAGGCCCAGGTCGATGTCGTCGTTGAGGAGTCGCTGCTCAATCTGTTCCGTGTTTCCGCTTACCAGGGAAATAGCCACGTCGGCCGATTGTTCATGAAAACGCGCCAGCACGGGCGGGATTACGTACTGTGCGATCGTTGAACTGGCTCCAAGCCGCAGAGTACCGCCGGGTTGGCCTTTGAGCGCGTTCATATCGAACTCCAATTGGCGGTACGTTGCCATAATTGCTTCGGCATGACGCAGCAGTATGCTACCCGCCACAGTCAGACTGATCTGATTACCACGTCGATCGAACAGAGCCGTACCGAAATGATGCTCAAGTTCCTGAATATGCTTCGTTACCGCAGGCTGCGTCACAAACAATTCGGCGGCCGCTTTGGTAAAGCTTAGCCGCTTGGCAACCGTGTAAAAAACGTTCAGGCGAAAGTCGAGCATAAATGAATGGGGTTACGTGCAAATAAACGCATTAAAAGTATACCCCACTTACCGAAGCGCCTACCGCTCCTTCGGGCGCTTATACAACGGCACGGTGCTGCAGGGCTCGCCGAACAGCAGGCTTTGTGTAACCGGGCGCAACACTCGCGTTAGTTCAACGTAAGCCGCCGTAGGTACGGGGACTTTAGAGCATCCCTTCACCACCACCCGAGCGTCTTTATAATCAGCGGGGTTTATGCGGGCGATGGCATCGAAATACAGCTTCTCTTCCAGGTCAGCCAGGGTGCCAAAAACGATCATATTAGCGTAAGGCTCCAGCTGAATGGTGAGCAGCATATACGCCCAGGTTGGAACGATTGCGTCTTCGGAACAGGTTAACGCTACGTTCTTGCCCGCGTACTGGCTCCAGTCGTACTCTTTCAGGAACGCGCGGAAGTCTTTCTCCTTTAAGATCAACCCCATGAACAGGTTATCTTTCAGGTCGTACACAACCCGCTCGCCGGGGTGATAGTACTCTTCCAGATCGAGCGTAATGAGGCCGCTGTTGGCCACCCGGTTAACGATTTCGGCTTCCATATACTCAATAGATTAAGGCTCATAGTCTGTCCTTATCCGCTATTCATACTACATTAACCATTCGCCGATAGTTCGCTTAAAAAGGCAACAGGCAGGTCGGTAATTTTTGTTACTTTTGTTCTTATATCTAATAACGAACCGTCCTTAAACGATTGGCCAATGAAATTTATCGTTTCCTCGTCCGTCTTACTCAAAAACCTTCAGAATATTAACGGCGTCGTGGCGACCAACCCGATTGTGCCGATTCTCGAAAACTTCCTGTTCCGCATAGAGGACGGTACCCTTACCGTAACCGCGTCGGACCTGCAAACGACTATGACCACGGAGATTCCGGTCGAAGCGAGCGAAAATGGGGCTATTGCAATTCCCGCCAAACTCCTGCTGGATACGCTGCGTAGTCTGCCGGAACAACCCGTAACGGTGAACATCGATACCGATACGTTCGGTACTGAAATCCTGACCGATAACGGCCGCTACAAACTCTCGGGCGAGAACCCCATCGACTTTCCGAAACTGCCGACGGTTAACAAAAACATATCGGTCGAAATGTCGTCCGACGTTCTGCTCGGAGCCATTAATAACACTGTTTTTGCCACCAGCACCGACGATCTGCGTCCGGCTATGACGGGTGTATACCTGCAATTGACTGATGACAATGCAACGTTTGTGGCAACGGATGGGCACCGGCTTATCCGCTACCGCCGGACTGATCTTGGTTCATCGGCCAGTACGTCGATCATCATTCCGCGTAAGGCACTGCAATTGCTGAAGGCTTCTCTGCCCGAAAACACGCCCGTAACGGCGGAATTCAGCCAGGCAAATGCCTCCTTTACGTTCGGACCTACGCAACTCATCTGCCGCCTGATCGACGAGCGCTTCCCCGACTACGAAAACGCCATTCCGACGAACAATCCGAACGTAATGACCATTGGCCGGACGGATCTGCTTAACTCACTCAAGCGGATTATGATCTACGCCAACCGGACCACCCACCAGATTCGTCTGTCCCTGAAAGCCAACTCGCTCACGATCTCGGCCGAAGACCTGGACTATTCCAACGAAGCGAACGAAAAACTCTTGTGCGACTACGATGGTGACGCAATGGAAATTGGCTTCAACGCCAAGCTGATGGCTGAGGTTTTAAGCAATCTGAGCGCTAAAATGATAACCCTTGAACTATCGGCGCCGAACCGGGCAGGGCTGCTTATTCCAGCCGATAAAGAGGAAAACGAAGACATCCTCATGCTGGTGATGCCGGTCATGCTGAATACATACGCATAAATCAGGATGAAAGGTAGGAAAGGGATGAAAGGGAGAAGGCCAAATGGCGACTTCCTTTTATCCCTTTCTTACGTATATTCCTTTTTCCCTTTCTATGAAACAACGTACTGCCCCGGCCCTGATCTTTATCTTCATAACACTTCTCATTGATGTTACGGGGTTAGGGATTATTATTCCGGTTTTCCCAAAACTAATTGAGCAGCTCATTGACGGCAACATCAGCCAGGCGGCCAGTTACGGTGGCTGGCTGACGTTTTCGTATGCGGCCATGCAGTTCGTTTTCTCACCCATTCTGGGCGGGCTAAGCGACCGGTTCGGGCGGAGGCCAGTGCTGTTGTTTTCACTCTTTGGGTTCGGGCTCGATTATATCCTGCAGGGGTTTGCACCGAGCATTGGCTGGTTATTCGTAGGACGTATGCTGGCGGGCGTAACGGGGGCCAGCTTTACAACCGCCACTGCCTACATTGCCGATATTAGCACACCAGAGAAGCGCGCACAGAATTTTGGGCTCGTTGGTGCTGCATTTGGCGTGGGGTTTATTCTGGGGCCAGCCTTGGGTGGTTTTCTGGGCCAGTATAGTCCACGCATGCCGTTTTTCGTGGCTGCGGGCTTAACCATGCTCAATTTTCTGTATGGGTTGCTAATTCTTCCTGAGTCGCTGGCCCCCGAAAATCGTCGGCCGTTTAACTGGCGACGGGCTAATCCCGTTGGCTCGCTGATGCGGCTCGGCAAATACCCGGTGATCCTGGGCTTAGTGGCCTCACTGGTGCTTATCTACATCGCTGGGTTTGCCGTACAGGGTACCTGGACGTTCTACACCATGGAGAAATTCAAGTGGGACGAGAAGACGGTCGGGTTGTCGCTAGCCGCCATTGGGTTGTCATTTGCGATTGTGCAGGGTGGTCTAAGTCGACTGATTATTCCAAAACTTGGCCAACAACGATCCGTTTACGTCGGCTTGCTGTTTAGTGCCTTAGGATTTGCCTTATTCGCTCTGGCGAATCAAAGTTGGATGATGTTTGCCTTCATGGGTGTTTACGCCTTAGGGGGTATTGCCGGACCATCCGTTCAGGGTATTATTTCTAATCAAGTTCCTTCAAACGAGCAAGGCGAACTACAGGGTGCTTTAACGAGTCTGACCAGCACAACGGCCATTTTCGGACCGCTCATTATGACTAACCTGTTCTCGTTTTTTACGAGCCCCAGCGCACCAGTTTATTTACCTGGTGCGCCCTACCTCCTGGCCTCCGTTCTGACAATTGTCAGCGCTATTCTGGCTCGTCGGGGATTTCGTAAGCCCCGGTTTGTTGATTCTCTACCCGCCAGTCAGGTTCCGGCGGGCGAAGCCTGAAGCGCAAACACAATATTAAATTTAAGCACCATATCATCTTCCGTTTTAAGGCCCATCAACGAAGGTCGTTCGATGCTATGGTCCGACATTTTAATCGGAAACTCGCCGGTTAGCGTCATTTTCCCACCTGCCTCTTTACGGGTAGCCTGCAACGTAACCGGTTTAGCAACACCATGAAAGGTTAAGATTCCTTTAGCGGTCAGCGCACCATTATCGCCTGCTTTTACCTCGGAGCTAACGAACGTTACGTTTGGGTATTTTAGTCCCTCCAACACCTCAATCGCGTGCGAATCGCGGTTGTTGTTCTGGCTGTCAAACGAGGCCACTTTAATAGAGACCGCCACCGTTTCGGGCTGCTTCGTTTCATCGTTGTAGATCATGGCGCAGTTGACATCCCGGCTAACGCCCTCCCAGTTATGAAGCGGGTGCTTAGCTGCATACGTAACGGTCGACACGCTCTTGTCGGCCATTAATTTTCGCTTGGCTAACGGCTTGCTAAAGGCACAAAGAATCGAGATGGCTACCAGGCAGCCATAAAAGGTTGTCTTTTTCATAAAGCTAGAACGTTAAGGCAATGATTGAAGCCGCGTAGGCCCCGAACGTAGTGTAGGCGGCTGCCCGATGATACGGCTTTAAAGTAAAATCCTTCTCAATCATGTGCGCCAGCACATTGGTAGCTACCATTCCGGTCAGGTGAACAACGGCCAGGTACTTATGCAGCTTGATCGACGTAAACCCGCGCTTGGCCCCGACTACCGGGGGTGGAGCGGTTAACGATAACGCCAGCGTTGTTCCATACGAGATGTTGATGAACGTAGCAGTTCGTTCGTGCCAGCGTCGCGTATCCACGTACTCCTGTCCCTGCGCTTTGTAGAGCTTAGCTCCCAGCAAACCCTGGGTAATAAAACCAGCCAGCGTAATGAACCCACCGATCTGATGGGCAACCAGCATGGTCCGACGAATTTTCAACTCTTTCGCGCGACCTTCTGCCGTCAGTGGAGCAATGTTCGTGGTACGTAACAAGCCTTTAGGACCCCAGAAAGCGCGCTGCGTAAAAATCATTTTGTGAGGCAGAAGCGGCTGTGTTTCAGTGGGGTCAGATAACCCCGCCAGCAGATCAGCACCCGTTGTATCAGTTCCGACCGGTGTCGTATCTGCCAAACTAATGGCCTGGTCCGAGATTGAGCTAAGCGTCGTGTCAGCAGGACCATTGTAGCCGTAGGTACTTATGCTCATGACCAGCAGTCCTAAGAACCAACTTACTTTTCTTCTCATGTGATGTGCTGACAAATACCGTATGACAAATGAAGGATGGCTTTTCAATTTTTATTCCGTGATCTGCAGCTTATTCCCGTCGGCGCTAAGGGTTGCCTTATATAGTTTCATGGCTCTGGCTGCGGGCCCGGTCTGAACGCTCCCGTCTGTTTTAAAAACGGACCCGTGGGTGCTGCAATTAAAATTATCGTCGCTTAACTGGTAGGATATGGTGTCGAAACCTTCGTGCGTGCAAAGCCGCTGAATAGCTACGTACTTATTGCCCTTTGTGTTGGCGACCAGCACACTGCCTACTTTTACGAACTTCCCTTCGGATTTTAAGGTGCTGAAATCAGCATTCGTCAAGTCCAGCGTAAAGTTTACGGCCCCTTTCGACGTATCGGCATTGCCCGTTAAACCCGTTGACGTTACGGGAGTAGTGGTGCCGTTGGTTGAGCCGCCGGGAGCCGGGTCATGACTGCTGGAACAGGACGTCAGCGTGCCCATGCAATAAAATGACATTAAGGCTGCACTGCTTAAGCCCAGGCTGCGAAGAAATTCACCCCGTTTTATCAGGTCGGTAGTCAGGTTAGTTTTCATCGTTATATTTCGTGTAGTTACATTGATTAAGACGCTGAACAGGCGTTTAAATGCCTGGAAAGAAATTTTCAGAGTTTATAACGAATGGAGAAAAAGGCTCCCGTACTCAGCAGATTGAGTTTATAATAGCCAATCTTCTTTAAAGGCATTTTTAGAAATGGCTCAATCTGCCAGGACAAGCGTCGGCTGAACGTTCGTTCGTAGCCCGCCGAGAGGTTTAACTGACTAAACTTATAGTCTCCAGTGTTGCCATGCCATCCCCTCCTGTCCGGATAAATGTGGGGATTATTCGGATCAGCATATTCATAGTCATAATCTTCCTGCCGCATGATATAGCTCGTTGCGCCCCCACTTACAAACCACCGGTTCACGCCCTGACCGTTTGGCGCGGGACGTAACAGTAGGTCATATCGCAGATTAATGGGAATATCAATCATATTGCATCGTCCGCTAACGCCTTCTGGCTGCACCTGCCAGTTTGCGGTGTATGCAGGCAGGTCATAATAATCCGTCGACGCTCTATACACTTTTGTACTACGCAGCACTCCAACCTGAACGCTCCAGCGGGATGCCAGCCGATATTCCAGCATCATACCAACGTTGGTGCCCGGCCGGGTGAAGTCATGCAACCCAATCGTACTTAAATCCGGCGATACCACGAACCGAACGCTCAATCCTTTCTGGAATGGCGGGTTTTGAGCACTTATGCGACGCAGAGTATCGGGCTGAACCGTTACGTCCCGGCCGACTGCCAGCACCGGTTTGGACCAAAAGCCGGGTTTAGCCCGAAGTTCCGTCAGCGCGGGCAACTCAACCGGATTCGCCTGATCGGAAACGGGCGGTAACTGATTGTTTCCCGTTTCTGAGCCGACATCTACAAACTTCAACTCCGTCTTACCGGGTTTTTGCCGACGTTTTTTAACCGACGAACCTTCATTAGCTTCGTAACGAGTACCCGAAAAAAGAGAACTGCCCGTATACGTGATTGAGGTCATCCCTTGTTTATTCTGGCGGTTAACTTTCTGCAGCGAAAAACGGCGGCTGTTACGTTGCGAGCCGGTTGCCCCCGAACCAGATACAGCAGTTAAGCGCGAACGGCTGGTCCGGTTGGCTTTTACCACCCCATACGTCGGCGCTGCGCCTTTTGTTGCAGAGACCTCAACTGGTTTACCAGTAGTTGACGACATTGGCAATGGAGCAGCGTCATCGGCAATGGGTAACGTCTTTCCGTTCGTGCGCGGCTCTTTCGTGGCTTCGGTTTGCTCGGGCGTCATCCGTGCCGATTCATCCCCCGTCTTCTCGGGTGTTACGTCGGTTACCCGCTTCTGCCTGCGCGTAAGCACTCGCTCATTAGGTGTTGCAGTTGCGACCCTGCTATTGACCGTAACTTCCTGCTTAGTTACAGCTGACGATGCCACTGGCTGACGTTGGTTATACGCCAGCCAGATTATACCGGTCAGAAGCAGCACTAAAACGGGTAATCCTAAGCGGAGTAAGTACTTCGAAATCGGTGATTGCCGCGGTCTGGTCGCATCATGGGCGTCTAACCGACTTTCCATGGCCTGCCAGGCTGCCGGGTCAAATGGGGGATCGAACTCTTCAGCCGACTTTCTGAAGAGGCCGTCCAATTGGTCATCGGTTAGCTCTTGCATACTCATCGTAGTTTATCTGCTTCAGTAACAAGCGTAGATTCTCCCGCGCCCGGGCCAGGTTCGACTTCGACGCGCCCACCGAAATTCCAAGTTGCCCAGCAATTTCTTCGTGCGTGAATCCATCCATGACATATAAGTTAAAAACCAGCCGATAGGCAGGCGACAGCCGCTGAATGAGCAGCAGCAGATCTTCGTGCGCTAACTGGCTATACGCATCGGCCGACTCCGAGACTACGGTATGTTCGGCCTGGGCAACGTCTTCGTGGTTATGATGTTTTACTTCCTGCCGATAATGATCCACAGCCGCGTTGATCAGGATGCGTCGAAGCCAGCCTTTGAAGGGTTGGGCCGGATCGTACTGATCAAGCCGGGTAAACACCTTCAGAAACCCATCGTTCAACACCTCCAGCGCACCTTCCCGGGTGGGTGCGTAACGCAGACAAACGCTCATTGCATAGCTGTAAAATTGCCGATAAAGTAGCTCCTGACTCTGTCGATGGTTGCGCAAACAACCAGCCAGTAGATCGGGCAAGGCCTGTATGTTCGGAGCGTTAGCCATTCTTAAGTTGGATAATTATCTGCAATAAAGCCAAAGCGTCGGCTCTTCAATCAAAACGGCACGCATTCACTTTTACAACCTCATAACCTTGATGAACGAGACTCCTGGCTTAATTCGGCGCTGCGGGCGACGTAGTATTGACCACCGGCCAAACACCCGGCCGCGGAAAACTTACGCCTTTCGTATTCCCCCGCTCCGTATCGTTTCCGAAATAATAAAGTGGCCATCCTTTGTAACTAAGCTGCGCTTTTCCGACGGCATTGGTGGCAGTGGTAAAGTCAGCCCGGTTAAGCACAGATGGAATTTCGCCTAGATTCGATGCCGACAACTCGAATAGCGGCCAGGTACCATTGTTACTCATATCGGCTTTCGTGTACGTGTTCTTATCCTTTTTATCGGGAGCGAACGCGTACAGGGTTCGGCCCAGGCTATCGGTTAAAAATAAGGAGTTGCCCGTACCTTCTTTTGTATCGAACAGATAATTTTTTCCGTCATTCCCGACCAGCTGCCGCGATGCCATCATCAACGTGTAATTGGGCTTCGCCACCATCCAGACGTTATTGACTTTGTCACCGCTTACGTCACCCGCTTTGGCATCGTTTACGTAATAGTAGAGTGGCCACCCTTTAAATGTTGTCTGTTTGCTGCCGTCGGTTCGGGTAATTGTAGCAAAATCACTGGCTTTTAGTCCCGCGCTAAGGCGTGGCGTTTCTTTGTAGAATACTGGCCATACGTCTTTGCAGCCCCCAGTGCAGTTAGCCTGACCGGCAACATCACTCGCAAAAAAATAAAGCGTTTTCCCGTTCTCCCCGGTAAGCACTTTACCCACCGACGTAGTAGCCAGACCGATGTCATCGGTAGGTAGGGCTGGATTGTCTTCCTTACAAGCCAGCGTAACCACGGTCAGCATGGCCGACGCGAGTACCAGGCGACTTTTTGCAGCGAATGAATTCATTGTATCAACTGTGTTAGAGGTTAGAAACTGAACAGTTGAACCGGTTCATTCAGCAATACGGACGCTTGTCAGCAAGGGTTGCGTAACCGAAAAATTTATTTTTTATTCTTTGTCGGCCCGCCGATCCGCCCGGATTTCCGGAATCGTATCGGAGTCAATCAACCCCAGGCTGGCCGCGTGTTCGGCCGCAGCCACCGTATCCGTCACCAGCAACATCGGAACATTGGCCGCTTCCGTGACTCGGATCAGTTCTCGTACCGACTCATCGCGCGTATCGGGTGATACGTCCCGGATATAAATAGCACGTATACGTCCCGGATTTTCGCGTACCACTTGGGTGTAGATTTCGGGGTCCTGCTGGCCGCTGTCGCCGATAAGCACAAACGGCAGTTGCGGATTTACATCCAGCACTTTCCGGATCATGGACAGCTTGTGCGTGTGGTGCGATTGCGAACTTAACAGTTTTACATCCAGTCCAAGGTCGCGCAACAGAATCGGACCTTTAGGAATACCCTGAATCCGGAAAAAGTCAACTAGCAAATCATATAGATTCCAGGGGCTGCTCGATACGAAGTAGATCGGGTTAAACAACGTAGTAACCGGACCACTCTGCAACGCCCGGTAGAAAGCCGCTACGCCCGCAAACGGTAACCGCGTATACGCATTTCCCAGAAACGTTAGCCGGGCCGTTTGCAGCAGACTCGTTGCGCCCGTAACCAGCACCGTATCGTCGATGTCGGATATAATCCCGAACTGGCTGAATGACGGTGAAACCATTAAATATCCATCTTTGATCACCGGCTCCTGCGTAGTGGGCTGAACGATACCATCCAGCGAATAACGGACCGGAAACCAGACTCGGCCGGGCGGTAAGTCATTTGGGGGATTAATGGTCACCTCAAAATACCCTTCTTCGTCTGTAACAGCCGTGTGCGCCTGACCGAAGGCCTCTATACGTACCGTTACCCCCGCCACTTCATCGCTCTCGAAGCGCTGGTAGGTAGCTAATAAATTTTGCCAGAACGTATCGTTGTCGGAGGGTGTACTCAGGTCTTTCTCACGTAACACCCGACCTTTTAACCATACCGCCGTTGGACTGCCAAACCCGCGGTAATAAACAATCTTGTAGGGCTTGGCTGCGTCAAGCCGGCCAAAGAGCCGATTTTTAAGTCGATCAAACTGAACTTCGGCATCCGCGGATGCATTTATCAAAAATTCTTTCCAGGTAGCCATTACGTAGTAAAGAGTTCACAGTCGACAACTCCGTACGTCACCCAAAGGTTAGTCTAAGCGAGTGATACGGTATTTTATTACGTCAGAAACCAGAACTTGCCCAAAGCGGCCCGACTACGTTCAGCCAGCTATAAGTTTGTGGAGCGCCGAAGCGGTGGTAACTTGCGGCCAAATTTACGGTTAGTGTTTAATCACTCGATCAACACTGACAAATCACAAGTAAAATTATGAGCAAGCAAATTGTTTATACAGACCAAGCCCCCGCGCCGATCGGGCCGTACAGCCAGGCCGTTATGGTCAATGTCCGGGACGCCGGCTCGATGCTTTTTGTCTCCGGGCAAGTAGCCATTGACTTAGCGCCACAGGGCGATATTCAGGCCGAAACCCAACAGGTGATGGAAAACATTGGCGCTATTCTAAAGGCGGCCGGGTTAGACTACTCGAACATTGTCAAGAGCAGCATTTTCGTCAAAGACATGAACAATTTTGCGGCTATCAACGAAGTATATGGCCGTTTTTTCACGTCTGAACCACCCGCCCGCGAAACCGTAGAAGTCGCCCGCCTGCCCAAAGACGTTAACGTTGAAATTTCAGTTATAGCAGTTCAATAAAGAGTGAATGAGTGAATGAGCGAAAGAGTGCCTGGATATAACACACTCTTTTATTCCGCTTCGACGGGGCGCTTCGCTCTTTCACTCTTTCGCTCTTTCGCTCTTTAAAATTTATGTCAACTCCTGTTCGCGTTCGTTTTGCGCCTAGCCCGACTGGCCCGCTTCACATTGGTGGCGTACGAACCGCCTTATACAATTACTTCTTCGCCCGGAAAATGGGCGGTCAGATGCTGCTACGGATCGAAGACACGGACCAAAACCGCTTCGTACCGGGTGCCGAAGACTACATTCTGGAAGCTCTGAACTGGGTCGGTATTCAGATCGACGAAGGCCAGGGTGTCGGTGGTCCGCACGCGCCGTACCGTCAGTCAGAACGCAAAGATATTTACCAGAAAGAAGCCGAGCGTCTGGTTGCTGAAGGCAAAGCCTATTACGCGTTCGATACGGCCGATGAACTGGACGCCATGCGTAAGCGGCTCGAAGAAGCGAATGCACCAGCCGCCCAGTACAATTCTATCACACGGATGCAGATGCGTAACTCGCTTACGATGAAGCCCGACGACGTGAAGGCTCGGATGGATGCGGGTGAACCGTATGTGATCCGGTTGAAAACACCCCGCAAAGAAGAAGTTCGGCTGAACGACCTCATTCGCGGCTGGGTGAACGTGCATTCGTCGGCCATTGACGACAAGGTTCTGTTGAAGTCGGACGGCTTACCAACGTATCATTTAGCGAACATCGTCGACGATCACCTGATGGGCATTACCCATGTTATTCGGGGTGAAGAATGGCTTCCATCGGCTCCGCTGCACGTGTTATTGTACCGGTATTTAGGTTGGGAAGACACTATGCCACAGTTTGCCCATCTGCCCCTGCTGTTGAAGCCCGAAGGCAATGGTAAGCTGAGCAAGCGCGACGCCGACCTCGGCGGTTTCCCAATCTTCCCGCTTCAATGGACAGACCCCATAACGGGACAAGTCGCCAAGGGATTCCGGGAAGATGGTTATCTACCCGAAGCAACCGTTAATTTCCTGGCTCTGTTAGGCTGGAACCCCGGCACCGAGCAGGAACTGTTCACGATGGACGAACTGATTGCCAGCTTCGACATTGCGCAGGTTCACAAGGCCGGAGCCCGGTTCGATATTCAGAAGGCGCAGTGGTTCAACCACCAGTACATCCGTCAACGGCCCGATGCCGAATTAGCGCCAACCGTGCAGCAACAAGCCGAAGCCGCTGGCTTTGCCTGCCCAATTGATAAGGCTGAGAAGATCGTTGCTTTATTAAAAGGCCGCGTCAACTTCGCTCGCGAAATATTTACCGAAGCAGGTACCATCTTCAATGCCCCTGTTACCTACGACGAAACCATTGTTGCCGCCAAATGGAACGACGATGCCGTACGCGCGGTAACCGCCTTCCATGATGCCTTACAAGGTTTTGAAGGTGAGTTTGTGGCCGACTCGATCAAACATTCTTTGTCCGATGCCATGCAACAGGCAGGTATTAAGCAGGGAAAAATCATGCAGGCCATGCGCTTAGCCCTCACCGGCTCCGGTGCCGGACCAGACCTTATGCTCACGATGGAAATCATTGGCAAAGACGAAACCATCAGCCGCCTGTCGAAAGCATTGGCAACGCTGAAAGTAAGCGCATAGCCTTGGGTATTCTAGTGCCGTTTAATATCTTAAGTTGGGATAAAACGGCACTAGAAGTCTACCTCCTGATTAGTTAATCGATATTATTCCCCAAAATGGAAGTTGTAAGTATGCTGATATCAGCAATTAACTTCAATACATTAGCAACCATGCCGGAGTAATAAGGTGAATTTGCGACTTTATGTATGCTGTTTGTTAGTCCATAAAGTGCTTCAAAGTCTGGGTTTCGTACGCTTTGTCGCATGAACCAACGAATCAGGCTGACAAGGCTTGGTGACAATCAGAATAGCTCTAACTGTGCCTTTAATTTTGGTAGTCTTGGAAATGTAGGGTGGAACGTACCTATAATAACGAATGGATTAGGCGCGACAAAATGGTATTGCTTTGTTGTCCCTAAGAAGAAGTATAAATCTTTTGTCTTAGCGAAGTCGTCAAAATACTTTTGTTTAACTTTCTCACAAGCCACTTTTTCATCCGTAGCATAACGCCAAAACAGCGCACCAACTTCCCAATCTTCAATCATCATAGTTCGACGTTTACCATCAACGTCTTCAAAAACATAACTAAATTTATAGGGTAATTTACGCACTACATTGCCACTATTTCCTTGCTCAAATAGATTTAATTGCTGCATTCTGGCAATTTTTGCGTTATCCCATTCCCTTTCTACTTCCTCCCAAATGAAGTCAATAATTTTAGTTGGCTTGAATACCGCTAGCGAAGTACCTATTTGTTTGTCTTTCGCTTCTGCAATCAACAAACTCATATTATCGTACACTTTACTTAAAACAGTTCCTTTACGTTCTGCCCAGTCATTATCAGTCTCAACTTTTCTAATTCGTTGAGGCTCGGCATCTAAAGTGCGAGGACGAAAGCTTTCAGGGCGAAAATCCCCCTCGTTTTTCACCAAGTCGATTTCCACCCACTCATACTTTTTGTACTGGTTTTCGTAACCAAGTTTTCGAAATCGGATCGGGTATATTCTAATCCATTTTCCCTCTTCAGTGAAGCCAGCAGTGCAAACTAGCTCATCATATTTAGTCGAAATAGTTGGGTAAGTCTTAACTGCTATCAGAACTTTGGTCATGCTACTACAAGTGTACTAATTGGTGTTTCCATTCGGGTAACTCAGTGATCCCCTTAGATACCTTGCTTCTGTGGCACTGACAAGGCAAAGCTTCAAAACATGTTAGAGCTACACGGCCATATTTATCAATTAGCGACAATATACTATAAAGATTGTCTGTCTGATTAATTAAGTGTGTACTCTCAAAATCAGCAAACAAATTATCGTAATCTTTTTGGGTTTTAAGGTTCTGCCTTTTCTCAGAAGGGATTCCTAGACTCGGAACGTGAATGTATTTGATGTCAAGTGATGTACAGATGCTACTTAATGTGCTTTTCGAGAAACCAACTTTTTGGCTAATAGCGTTACGGCGTACATCACAAAGTACCTTTACGTTGTTGCGTATCAGCTTATTAAAGTACATTTCGATTGTAACGCCTTCGTAACCAATAGTGAAAAGTGTTTTCGAAGCATCAGTAGGTGCGTATTGCTGTACCTTTCTTAGTTCCTCTGCGCTCAATAGCTTTGAAGCTTTTTCGCTTCTTATTGCGTAATAAGGAAATTTAAGATACGTCGTTTTAATGAGTTGGTCTGTGCTGTAATTTTTATAAACTCGCGCTACGTGATTTATGTGAGATTTGTCATCGTTAGTTAACATACCTCGATAATCTTCAGCTTTTGCAATATGCCAACCAGTATCGGATTCAGAGACGACCCCGTATGCTTTCAAAGCCCTTAGGTCCCAACTTGATTGATAAGAATAACATCCGAATCGGTGCGGTACAAAATCAAATGATGGCTTGTTCTGCAACTTAGAGACTATCAATAATAGTTTCTGAAGGTCAGTCTTACCCAATTGGCCATCAAAGGCTTGCAAAAGTGCCAATAAAATTTTCCTACGGTAATACAGCATATTTGTAAAAGTAGCTAATTCTGTGCCGTTTTGAGTATGTTTTGCACCTTTGGGTGGTAAGTCAGTTCTTCAGCGACAGGAAGTAGATCACAAGGTAAACGCAAACAACCTAACCGTCCATGTGATGACACGAAGCAGCCAAGTAATAACTGACTATGGCATAGTACACAGTAGCCGACAAGTACATAGAATAAAGTAAACAGCTGACCTGTTTATGAGACCGGCTGGTCAAATCTAAGGGCATCTATTCCACTTGGCCGGTTGCCGAAAAATCCGTTACCTTTGGCCTACAACTTTAGGGGTGTCAGTTCCAGTGTCGGGCTGACTGAGAGAATACCCTTACCACCTGATGCAGTTCATACTGCCGTAGGGAAAAGTTAGCCTCGCTTACTGGCCTGCCAGATTGCGGTCTTTTCTCCCCTGAGGTTGTCGTATCTTCTTAACGCAGCCTATTATGACCGCAACAGCCCAATCGATCTGGAACGACATAGAGCAAATTCGTACCCAGTCGCCCCTCGTTCAAAGCATTACCAACTTCGTTGTTATGAACAACACGGCCAATGCCCTATTAGCCTTGGGTGCCTCCCCCGCTATGGTTCATGCCGAAGACGAAGTCGACGACTTCGTTGCCATTGCCAGTGCACTGGTCATAAACATCGGTACACTCGATCAGAACTTCGTAGCGGGCATGAAACGGGCCATGCGCAAAGCCCATGAACTAGGTAAGCCGATTATATTTGACCCCGTTGGTGTTGGTGCTACTAAGTACCGAAATGAGGTTAGCCGTGAACTACTAGCCCTGGCTGCTCCGACCATTATTCGGGGAAATGCGTCGGAGATTATGGCACTGGCCGGGTTAAGTGCACAAACGAAAGGCGTTGACAGTGTGCATGGTTCTTCGGCGGCACTCGACAGCGCCCGGCAACTCCACGCGGAGCTGGGTAGCATTGTGGTTGTTAGCGGAGCAGAGGATTATATCGTCGGAATCGATCAGGTAGCGACCGTAGCGAATGGTCACGCCATAATGACCAAAGTAACGGGCATGGGCTGTACCGCAACGGCGTTGACCGCTGCCTTTGCCGCCGTGAACACCGATTATTTCCAGGCAGCTGTGCACAGTATGGCGGTTATGGGCATTGCGGGCGAACTAGCCGCGCAACATTCGCCCGGCCCAGGTAGTCTACAGCTGAATTTTCTGGATACGCTCTATCAGTTGACGCAGCAGAATGTATCTGCGAACCTCAAACTGGGTCAGCTATGAGCGATGCCGTGTATTTAGTGACCGATAGTGTCATCTGTCAGCAGGCAGGTCATACCGTGCCCTTTGTTGTGGAAGAAGCCTGCCGGGCGGGTGTTCGCTGGATTCAGTTGCGGGAGAAAGCCATGACGACCCGATCGTTTATTGAGCTAGGCACTACGCTTAAAACGATTACGCAGCGTTATGGTGCTCAGTTAATTATTAACGACCGCGTTGATGTGGCACTGGCGGTTGATGCGGATGGTGTACACATCGGTCAGGCCGATATGCCGTATCCACTGGTTCGCTCGCTGCTTGGGCCGGACAAGATCATTGGTTTATCCATCAATAGTGCAGCGGAGGTGCTTGCCGCGCAGAGCTACGACGCCATCGACTACCTGGGTGTCGCTACCATCTTCGCTACCGGTACCAAACTCGATACGGTTAGTCTGCTGGGCCTTCCTGGTTTACAAGACCTCTGTAAGCACACCCAACTGCCGACGTTTGCGATTGGCGGCATCAACGTCACAAATATCCAGCCGGTTATGCAGACCGGCGTTACGGGTGTAGCTGTCGTGTCTGCCATTTGCGGCCAGGCTTCCCCCTACGAAGCCGCCTGCGAACTCATTCAATTAACTCAATTCGATGAAAACATACACCCGAGTGCTCACGATTGCCGGCTCTGATAGTGGTGGTGGTGCCGGTATTCAGGCCGACTTAAAAACCTTTTCTGCCCTGGGATGCTATGGGCTTTCGGTCATTACAGCCTTGACGGCGCAAAACACGCTGGGCGTAAGCGGTATTCATTCGGTACCACCTGCTTTCGTAGCCGAGCAGCTTAAAGCCGTACTGAGCGACATTGGCGTTGATGCTGTCAAAATCGGGATGCTTCACTCGCCGGATGTTATTCGCGTTATTGCTGATACATTGATGGAGTTTGGTGTACAGACAATCGTAATTGATCCGGTTATGGTGGCTACCAGTGGCGACAAGCTCTTACAGGACGAAGCCATCGACGCCCTGAAAACGTCTTTGCTACCCTTGGCAATGCTAATCACGCCGAACCTTCCGGAAGCCAGTGTCTTGCTGGATCGTTCCCTCAATACGTTTGCGGATTTACAGCAGGCAGCCGCCGACCTTGGCCGTCAGTACCCTGGGGCAATTCTGCTGAAGGGCGGGCATTTACACGACGCGGAGAGCACGGATTTGCTGTATATCTCTCCTGACGAGCAGATTCTGTTTCCGACGAAACGTATTGATACGCCTAATTCGCACGGTACGGGCTGTACACTCTCATCAGCTATCGCGGCAGGTTTGGCCAAGGGTTTATCCCTGCATGAAGCCGCTGACCAGGCGAAAACGTATCTGACCGGTGCGTTAAAGGCCGGTGTCGTTTACAAGCTAGGTCATGGCCACGGCCCAGTTCACCATTTCTTTTCCACCTGGCCCTAAACAATCATGCGTTTCACCGATCAACTCTGGCAGCAGATCATACCTTTGTATGAAACGACCGTATCGCACGCCTTTGTGCAGGAACTCGCTGCCGGTACGCTGCCTGCATCTAAGTTTCAGTACTATATCCAGCAGGACGCCCTCTATCTGACTGATTTCAGCCGGGCACTGGCGCAGTTGGCGGTTAAAGCATCAACACCTGCCGATATTTTAGCCTTCGCCGAGTTTGCCGCTAATGCGATTCGGGTCGAACGTGTTCTTCACGAGACGTACTTTGCCCTTTACAACATTCAACCTGAAACTGAAAAAAAACCCGCCTGCTTTGCTTATACTAATTTTTTGCTGGCTATGACAGCGACTCAGTCGTTGGCGGTGGGAGCAGCCGCCGTGCTTCCCTGTTTCTGGATTTACCGGGAAGTTGGCAAATACATTTACGGCCAAGCTCATCCACAGAATCCTTACCAGGCCTGGATTGATACCTACGCCGGTGACGCCTTCGATCAGGCCGTTAACCAAATGCTCGACCTTACCGAACGGCTAGCGAGTGAAGCGAGTCCAGCCGAGCGCGAAAAAATGCAAACGGCCTTCGTCCAATCAAGCCGCCTGGAGTGGTCTTTCTGGAACGACGCGTACCAGCTAACTAACTGGCTGGTTTAAGATGGGTTGTACATAAAAAGCTGGCGCACTGCCTGTTAATCCATTACGTTGATCAGGCCGAATCAACAATTACCAGCTGGTTTGTTCAGTGAAACCGTCTCACCTCAAAGGGCTCTCAATTATTTGGGTAGATAAATAGTGCACTTCAGTAAGATAGAGTCGAAATTTACAGACACGTTTTCATGTACTTAATACACCCGATACATTAGAAACGGTCACTGACCGCTTGATGTACCCATTCCGAATGACGAACATTCTCCTCCTTAAAATGACGCTCATGCCGACCATCATAGCCTTGGTCACGCTGGCGATTCGGAGGTGGGGCAACAAAATTGGGGGACTAATCGGCAGTATGCCCTGGGTAGCCGGGGCGATTTTGCTGTTCTTCATTCTTGAACAGGGTAAAGCCTTTGGCATTCATTCGATTCAAGGGACAATGACGGGTATTTTAGCCTTAATCAGCTTCTGCTTCAGCTACTCCGTTTTTGCCCGAAAGTTCAGTTGGTTACCGACGCTCTTACTGTCATACGGCTTGTATATCGCCACAGCGCTAACTTTCAATTATTTACAACTCAGTTTATATTTGAGCTACGCGCTTGTGATTGCGTATGTCTTGCTGACTTTGTGGCTCTTCCCTAAGCCGTCGGATCAATCCATAAAAGCCCGGCGTTTACCATTCGATATTCCAATACGTATGGTTGTCGCTACTTTATTTGTGCTGGTTATTACTGGCCTCGCCAGCGTATTAGGTCCGGGCTGGAGCGGTATCTTAACGCCCTTTCCTATCCTAACTTCGGTTCTGGCTATTTTTTCGCACACACTTCAGGGGAGTAATGCCACTATCGCAACCCTGCGCGGACTCGTGATCGGTTTACTCGGCTTCACTACGTTCCTATTCCTGCAGGCCTTTCTATTACCGCTGTTTTCGGTTGGCGTATCCTTCGGGATCGCTTTCGTTGTAAACTCTATCATCAACGTAATTGCCAACCGGGTGTGGTAGCACTTACAAATCGCCAACACACTCCGAATTGTCACGAAACATGTTACCGGCCGACGTTGTTAAAATGGCTACTGTCCATTTTCAAAATTGCGCTTACCTGTACGTTTGCTTACCCCATAGACCGCTTAATCATGGCTAAGAAAAAAACGAACCCCGACGAAAACGAAAAGCCACGTGTTCATAAAGAACTCGAAGGCTTCGATATTCAGATAAACTCCTTTGGTGAGATTACCACGAGTTTCGATATAGACAAGATCAATCAGTTTCTGAACAAGACAGTTGACGATAAGAAACTGCGCCATCGAACGGACCTGAACCTCAAAGGTGAGCCCAACCCCGACGATACTGATGAAGAGTCGACGGATGAGGAACGGCTGTTTGATGAATCAGACAACGATCTGCCTGACGATGTTAATTCACGCTAAGCGAGAAATTCATGTTTCCTCGTTTGACTCACGTAGAAGCTCACGAAAAATACAATCTAAGATTGCGTTTTGATGACGGTACTCAGGGAGTCATCGATCTGTCAGCACTAGTCGGGAAAGGCGTGTTTTCAGCATGGGATGATGGCAATCTTTTCCTGTGTCCATTTATTAGCGAAACGGGGGCCATAGCTTGGAATGAGTGGCTCGATATTGATGCCAACAATGCCTACTTAACGTTGAAAAAATGACTTTTGACGAATGGAAGCATAACAAGCTTTTACATGCCTCAGATTAGCCGATTCTTCGGGATTATTATCGCGATGTATTATGTGATCATAATCCGCCCCATTTTCACGCCAAATACGGTGACAGCGAATGCCTCATTAGCATCAATGACTTAAGTCTGCTTGAAGGTAAGCTATCGTCTAGAGCCTTAGGCATGGTCATTGAAAGGACTATAATGCATCAGGAGGAGCTATTGCTGAATTGGGAATTGGCAAAGAATTTAAAACCACTCAATATTATTGAACCCCTTAGCTAGTTCCAAGCCTTTTTACCCGACCTGCCAAAACGCCCGGTCGGGCTTTTTTTGTGCCGTTTGTACGAAAAACAGCCAGGCAAATCGCCTGAAATACGTAGTTTCGAACATCGAACACAACTTATTTCCTAGCTAAAACTACGTATGTACTCCCACGAAATCGACTACAAAATCATTGGTGAAGACATCCAGATTGTAGAGATCGAACTTGACCCGCACGAAACGGTCATTGCCGAAGCGGGCTCGATGCTCTTTATGGAAGATGGCATTGAGTTTGAAACGAAAATGGGCGATGGTTCGCAGCCAAACCAGGGCTTTATGGGGAAACTGCTCCAGGCTGGCACACGTGTGCTAACCGGTGAATCGCTGTTTATGACCCACTTCACTAACCGGGGCGCGGGCAAAAAGAAGGTAGCCTTCGCAGCTCCCTATCCAGGCACAGTGATGCCGATCAACCTGGCCAACACGTACGGCAATACGTTGATTGTGCAAAAAGACGCGTTTCTGTGCGCAGCCCTCGGAACCAAGTTGAGCATTCAGTTCAATCAGCGCCTTGGTTCAGGTTTTTTCGGAGGAGAAGGTTTCATTTTGGAGAAACTACAGGGCGATGGCATGGCGTTTATTCACGCGGGCGGTGTGGTAATTGAGCGCACCTTAAACAACGAAATGCTACGTGTCGACACGGGCTGCGTGGTCGGTTTTGAACCAAGTATCAACTTTGATATTCAGCGGTCAGGTGGCCTTAAAAGCATGATTTTCGGTGGTGAAGGCTTATTCGTCGCTACGTTACGTGGCTCGGGTAAGGTCTGGATTCAGTCGATGCCAATCTCTAAACTCGTACAGCGCCTGGCTCCCTACAGTGCCCAATCGCACAAGGAAGGCGGCTCAGTAATCGGGAAGTTAGGTAACCTGTTTGAAGATTAAGCGGGAATCTGTTCTGCCGAATAGCTGTTATCTTTGTCAGGATTTGGAGAGAACGAATTATGGAAGTCATTTGCACCAACGATAATTTTCCCGCGCCAGTACTGGCTTTCTACGCCGAGTTCGGTGTTCAGACGCCCAAGCGCGATCAACTGTACACAGTTCGTCAGGTTAAGCGCCACACAACCGGCGAGACGGGTGTGCTGCTGAACGAAATTCAGAACCCAGAAGTGCCCGTGAAGCATCCGGTTATGGGTGAGGTCTGGTTTGAACCGACATTTAACATTAACCGGTTTGCCACCTTACTCGGCCAGCCTGTTCGTCAGGAAGAGCTGGCTGACGTTAATGTATAAATCCATTGTATTCCGAAAGCAAGCCTGGCACCAAACTGCCGGGCTTTTTCGTTGTTTTGTAGCCTGACCGGGCTATCGAAAGAAATTAATGATAAAGCACTTATTTGTCCTTCTGATTGCGCTCTTATCAGCGGCCTGCGGAACCAGTTCATCCGAAAATTACACGCCCAAACCGAAGGGGTATCCACGCATCGACTTACCAACCCCGAAGTACACCTTACTTGAGCCGACGCATCCCTATCAGTTCGAGTACAATAGCATCGCCCGAATCTTACCCGATACGTTCGCCCGCTCGGAGCCGCACTGGATTTTTATCAACTATCCAGCCTATCATGCCAGCGTTCAACTAACGTACAAGCCCATTAATAACGACATGAATCGACTACGGGCAATACTCGAAGATTCTTATAAGCTGGCTGCTCGTCATAATATCAAAGCCTATTCAATTGAGCAACGAAAAATAAGGCTGAAATCGGGTCTGGAGGCTAGTGTTATTGATCTGACTGGCGAAGTGCCCAGTCAGGTGCAGTTTGTCACGACGGACTCAACCACTCATTTCCTACGGGGAGCCCTGTATTTTAACACGGCTACCCAAAACGATTCATTACAACCCGTTATTGACTATATTCGGAAAGACGTGCTGCACCTGCTGAATACGCTTAAATGGAGAAAATAACGGTCTCATTTGCCCGGTAATCACCTTATGAAAGTTTTCCTTATCCTTATCGCCTGTTTGTCAATCACGGCCGCTGTTGCACAAACGCAGAAGCCAGTTTCCAGACCCGCTGCACCCGCCAAAACGCCTGGCCAGATCATCTACGAACAAAATTGCCTTACCTGCCACCAGGTTAACGGCTCGGGCGTTCCCAACTTGAACCCTCCGCTACGTGGTACGGATTGGGTTGTAGGTGATAAAACCCGGCTTATCAATGTTCTTCTGAAAGGCCTGCAAGGTCAGGATATTGAAGGCGAACCCTACGACAATGCCATGCCATCCCACGACTTCCTCGGTGATCAGCAGATTGCCGACGTATTGACGTACATCCGCAGCAATTTTGGCAACAAAGCCTCAGCCATAACCGCCGACGAGGTAAAAGCCGTACGAGCTACCAAGTAGTTCGTCCAGTTAAATTAAGGTGAGTTATGAACAAATGGCTTTCCAAAACACCTAGGTCTGAATCACCCCAACGGAAAATGGCTTAGTGATTGGTGCGTGATTGGCAGCGGCTATTCCTTCTGAAAGAATTTGCCGGGTTTGAAGGGGATCGATTACGGCATCAATCCACAACCGGGCAGCTGCGTAGTACGGCGAAAGCTGTGTATTATACTGATCCGTTATCTTTTGCAGCAAGGCTTGCTCAGCTTCGGGCGTAATGATCTCTCCTTTTGCTTTGAGCGACGCGACCTGAATCTGAAGCAGGGTTTTAGCCGCCGAAGCGCCACTCATCACCGCCATCTGCGCCGTTGGCCAGGCCAGCATCAGGCGTGGGTCATACGCTTTTCCACACATGGCATAGTTACCGGCCCCGTACGAATTTCCAATAACGACCGTGAACTTAGGCACAACCGAATTGGCCATGGCGTTAACCATCTTTGCTCCGTCTTTGATGATGCCGCCCTGCTCAGCCCGGCTGCCAACCATAAATCCCGAAACGTCCTGCAAAAACACGAGTGGAATACGTTTCTGATTGCAGTTCATAATGAAGCGGGCAGCTTTGTCGGCAGCATCGCCATAGATAACCCCGCCCATTTGCATTTCGGTCGGCTGACCGGTACGTCCTTTCGCCTTCACCACCTTCCGCTGGTTCGCGACGATGCCCACCGCCCAACCGTCGATACGGCCGTAGCCACACAGCAGCGACTGGCCATAACCGGGTTTATACGCATCGAAAGCGGAGTTATCCACAAGTCTGTCCACAAGCTCCTGCATATCGTAGGGCTTTACACGGTCGGCCGGTAGAATCTGATAGATTTCTTCGGGATTTTTGGTAGGTAGGGCTGGCGTAATGCGATCGAAACCTGCCGTTTCGGTATGGCCCAGTTTGTCGAAAATGCGCTTGATGGCATCCAGGCAGGTTCTGTCATCCGGGTATTTGTTGTCGACCACACCCGAAATATCCGTGTGCGTCGAAGCGCCCCCGAGGGTTTCGGCATCGACATCTTCACCAATGGACGCTTTAACTAGATAGGGCCCCGCGAGGAAAATAGAACCGGTGCCTTCAACAATCAACGCTTCATCGGACATAATCGGCAGATAAGCACCACCAGCCACGCAGCTACCCATTATGGCGGCTACCTGCAAGATCCCCATCGCCGACATCTGCGCATTGTTCCGGAACGTACGGCCAAAGTGTTCTTTATCAGCGAACACCTCGTCCTGCAACGGCAGATACACACCGGCGCTGTCAACCAGATAAATAATAGGCAGGCGGTTCTCCATGGCAATTTCCTGCGCCCGAAGGTTCTTCTTCGCCGTAATCGGGAACCAGGCACCGGCCTTCACGGTGGCATCGTTGGCAACAATCACACTTTGCCGCCCCGATACGTATCCTATGCCAGCCACAACGCCACCCGATGGGCAACCACCGTGTTCGGCGTACATACCGTCGCCCACAAAAAGGCCAATTTCGGTAAATGGCCGGCCTTCGTCAATGAGGTAGTCAATACGTTCACGGGCGGTAAGTTTTCCTTTCTTATGCTGATCGTCGATACGTTTCGTGCCACCGCCCAGTTTGGTTTGGGCCGATCGGCGGTTTAATTCGTCAAGGAAGGGGACTATCGAATGAAGATTTTCTGTGGTCATGGGCGAGTTGATGAATTCAAGTAAACACAAACGGGCGACCTGCCGAGTCGCCCGCTAATAAAACGCAATTTTCTTCAGTATGTTAGCCAAAGGCTGTTGGCATTTTCAGGAAGCGGTGTTCACCGCCCGATCATACACTTTTTGTAACGCAGCCGTCAGCTCAATGCGTTGAATGCTAAACTGGCCTGCTGAGTCATTGGTTTGTTCCATTAACGTCCATTGACCGAGGTAAGTTCTTACGCCAAACCTCAACGGCTATCCGCTGCGAGTCGATCAAGACGTATTCCTGAAAAGAGGGAATGGCTCGATACCGCAGAAATTTTCGGCCATGGTCATAATCTTCCGTTCCCTCAGAAAGCACCTCGATGAGCACCGTTGGATTCAGCAGGTTGTCAAATTCGCCCGGTAAAAACTGCGGCTTCCCGCAGACGATGACCATATCCGGATACGTATACACAAACCTGTTTCGGGCAAATGCACCCGCATATCCGAAGAGAATGACTGGCAGGTACTATTGTCGAGTGATGCGCCAATCCAGACCGATAAATTCTCTTTAATGCAGTTGTGATTACGGGTCGCGCCTGCCATGGGGATTAGTTCGCCATTGAAAAACTCACTTTTGTCAAGGGCCTGCCGCTCTACCGCTAAATACTCCTCTGGGCTAATCACCCGTTATCCGACCGCTATCATATCTCAGGAAATTTGCTCGTATGAAAATACGGTATCGACAAATTAAACGCAATTAACTCCGAAAGAGTCCTTAACGGCCTGATACTTGACGCTACTGGAGTCGCGTTGAGTCAACCTTAGTGTTCGTAACCGTAGTTGTGGTGACGGTTTCACTGCCGGGTTTAGCAGGAGCAGCTTTGTCTTTCCTGCCGAACAGCGAAAAATGAACGTACCGTTTCGGATTCTCACGCAGATCGGTCAGGAGTTTTTCGAGACTGGCCGTGGTAGCATTGACATTCTGGTAAAGCTGTTCGTCGGAGGTGAGCTTACCAAGCGACCCTTTACCGCTGTTCACATCAGCCAGAATCCGCTGGAGATTATCAACCGTTTTATTAACAGTAGCCAGCGTTTGTTTAAGTTGCAAACCCTGAAGCGAATCAGCAAACGTATCAGCTTTAGCCAGAATAGGCTTGAGCTGCTGTTCCGTTTCCACCAGCGAAGCCGACAAGCGGCTTACGTTCGCCAGCGTGGCCTTTAAGCCCGCGCGGTTTTCTTCAATCGTGAGGTCAAGCGTTCTGACTCCCTGGTTGGCACTACGTAGCGTTTGATTCAACATAACCCCGGTTTGATCGAACTGGGCCACCACCCGGTTAAGCTGATACGTCAGGGAGTCGACGTTGTTCAATACCGGCAGGGTTTTTTCCCGAATCAAAGCCGATAAACCCGATTCTTTGGCAGCCACCAGCATGCCACCGTCTTCGAGCTGCGGGGCACCCGGCTTGATGGTCAGCAAAATGACTTTGCCACCGAGTAAGCCATCATCGGCCAGCACCGCGCGGGAGCCACGGGTTACAATAATTTTCTTGTCGAGGTCTAACGTAACCAGTAGTTTATTGTCTTGATTCTGAAGGATTTCAATCGCTTTGACCCGACCAACCACCAAGCCATTAATCCGGACCGGGTTTGAGGCTGTCAATCCGTCAATATTGTCGTATACTACCTGATACCTCGTTGACGATGAAAAGAAATCGGATCCTTTCAGAAAGTTGAATCCGAAATAAAACATCAACAACGTTATTACTGCCAGTAAGCCAACTTTTACTTCCTGTGAAACTTTCATGCGTGTAAGAAGAAGAATGACCGTTCAGGGTCACGCCAACCGATTTGGCTTCACGTATAACCAAGTTTGGTGCGTGTTTGTCCCGTAAAGTTGGCGAAAATGGTAAACGGTTCTCCGAAGAACTGGATAAACGGCCAGCTAGTTTGCCGTTTCAATCTCCTGCTTATACTGCGCAAAGGCTTTGTAGATGGCCTCTGAAATCTCATCCTGACCTTCTTCCGACATCAGGTAAAGCTCTTCGGTAGGATTGGTCAGATACCCCGTTTCGATGAGTACGCTGGGCATAGTCGTGCGCCACAACACCAGGAATCCGGCCTGCTTGACGCCGTTGCTTTTTCGGTCGGCATTGTGCCGGAAACTCCGTTCTACTTTCTCGGCAAAATTGATACTGCTTCCCATAAACGCGTGCTGATAGTTGGCCAGCATAATGTGGGCTAAGGGCGAATTGGGGTTAAACCCTTTATACGTCTGCTGGTAGTTTTCCTCTTTCAGAATAACGGCGTTCTCCCGTTTGGCTACGTCCAGATTGCCGTTCGTTTTGTGAAGCCCCATCGTATAGGTTTCCGTCCCATAGACCCGGCTCGACGACGGGCTGGCATTGCAGTGAATCGAAATGAAGAGATCGGCCTTATTTCGATTCGCAATGGCCGACCGTTCGGCCAGTTCAACAAAATGATCCGAAGCACGGGTGTATATTACCCGTATATTCGGCATCTCTTCCTTAATTTTACGACCAAGTTGCAGCACGAGTTTAAGCACCACCCGGGATTCACGCGTCCGGCGGCCAATACAGCCAGGGTCTTTACCGCCGTGCCCGGCATCGAGCACGACCGTGCGGAGCCGGTTAGGAGCCGACTCGGTATCCTGACTGGCTTGGGCCCGACGGATCGTGTCCTGATACAGGCCGGGCGCAGGCAGCACCGTCAGCGCCAGCAGGGGTAGTGCCAGCAGTAACGTTGTTACTATTCCGGGCACCGGACGAAGACGGCGAAGGCCGGTTGAATTAATAATTTTTAACAACGGAAAACGTTCCAAAGCAATAGTGGGATAACTGTTCGTGAATACCTTTGTAAGCCATAGACTTAACGGTCTTTTGGCAAATATAATTTTTCTTATAAATCTGAAAAAAGGATACCTTATTTTGCGGCCTCAGCGGATACGACAGATTTGGGTGCGGATTTTGGCCTGCATTACCGGATTACTATGGGTTGTTACGGCAATGGGACAAAGCAACCCGACGCCCCGACAACCCGGCAAAGGAGGCCTCCCTCCGGCTACGGTACCTGCCCAGCGGGTGCCTGATGCGCCCTCGGGTACACCGTCTGGCAACACGCCTGCTTCGCGTACATCAACCAACAATCCCGCTGCGGGTACGACAACCCCTGGCTCCCAAACCACTGCCGCCCCCCAAACGACACCGGGCATTGTATCACCCAACGTAGTTCGGCCACAATCCCGCATTGGAGCTGACACCTCCCGAATAGCCGCGAATGATTCGGTGAAACGGGACACGGCCCAGACTGCGGACTCATTTCAAACCACTGTCAAATACCAGGCCAAAGATTCAACCATTTATGCCGCTGATGGTCAGACGGTTGAATTATTCGGCGATGCCAGCGTAATATACGGCGATATATCCCTAAAAGCGGATTATATCCGTTTAAATTATCTAACCAACGAGGTATACGCCAAAGGCCGGTACGACTCAACGGCAAAGAAGCAGATTGGTCAGCCTGTCTTTCAGGATGGCGAAGGCAAATACGACGCGAAGGAAATTCGCTATAACTTCAAATCGAAAAAAGGGCGGATTCAGGGCGTGATCACCCAACAGGGCGAAGGCAACATTCGGGGCGTAACGGTGAAGAAAGACGCCGAGGATAACCTGTACATTGGGAAGGCCATTTACACAACCTGTAATCTGGCCACTCCGCACTTCCACATCAACGCCAGTAAACTCAAGGTTATTCACAACAAACAGGTCGTAGCGGGGCCGTTTAATCTGGTTATTAATCAGATTCCGTTACCCATTGGGCTTCCGTTTGGCTTCTTTCCGTTTCCGAAGCGAAAAGAAATTGGCGTTTCGGGCATTCTGGTTCCGCAATACGGTGAAGAACCCAACGGACGGGGATTTTACCTACGCAATGGCGGCTACTACTGGGCGGTGAGCGAAAACCTGGGTATGCAGTTTACTGGTCAGATCTACTCGCGCGGCAGTTGGGGCGCGGGCGTATCAACGGCTTACAATAAACGCTACCGCTATAGTGGCGGAGTTAACTTTCAGTTCAACCGGAACCGCTCCGGCGACCGGGTCGATACCACCCAAACGCCACGTAACGACTTTTCCTTTACGTGGTCGCACTCGCCGGTGCCGCGTGGTCGGGGCAGCTTCTCGGCGAACGTGAACGTCAGCAGCAACAGCTATAATCAGTTTAACTCGTTCAGCACCCAGCAGTATATTTCGAACGTAGCGGGGTCTTCGGTGCAGTATAGCCGCACGTTTGGTCAGTACGTACGGGCCGGGGCCAACGTTCGGGTGAACCAGCAGTTTGGCCAGGTCAACCAGCGAACCGGTGTCCGCGAAAACGGGAAAACCGATATTTCGTCAGACTTCAACATTGGTATCAATCAGATTTCGCCTTTTGCGCTGAAGGGTGGCACCGGGCGGTGGTACGAGAGCTTTCGGGTTGGTCTGGATATCAGCGGCTCGATTGGCGTTAGCAACACCATCCGGCGGCAGGTCGATACCACGGGGTTGGGCTTTCCGGTACTGACGGATATTCCAACGATCAATACCGTTCAACGGCTTCTGGACAGTACCCGGCGGGCCAATAACCTGCGTCTGGGTATTGTTGAGTCCGATCCAAACCTGATTCCGTTCAGCGCAGCAAATGCCAATCGAATCTGGCAGAACCGCGTTGTTCAGGCTCGTTACAGCATTCCGATCTCGCTGCCGAACATCAAACTGTTACGTTATATTAACCTGACGCCGGGCTTCTCGCTGCAAGGAGATATTTATACGAAAAAGCTGAATTACGTATTCTTGCCCGACAGCAACAAAGTTCGGATCGACACCGCCCGTGGTTTTTTCCCCTCCTACAATTTCTCGATTAACGCGAGTATGAATACCCGCTTCTACGGTACGTATTTCATACGCGGCAAACGTATCGAAGCGATCCGTCATACGGTAGCGCCGTCCATATCATTCAGCTACGTTCCTAACTTTAGTGACCCATCCTTTGGACAGTTTCAAATATTGCCCAACACGCCCGGAACAGCGCTGGCCGACTTACCCCTCTACCGCCGGACGCTGTCGGTCTTCCGGGGGTTGGGCGGCAGCGGTGGTAGCGGCAGCACACAGGCAGCCTTTATCTCATTTGGGATTGTGAATCAGCTCGAAATGAAAGTGCGTACCCGTAGCGACTCATCCGGACAGGAGTTTAAGAAAATCCCAATTTTTGATAACTTTAGTCTGACGGGCAGCTATAACCTCTTGGCTCCTGACTTTAAGTTATCGCCCATCGCCGTCAGCGCAAACACGCAGATATTTAAGAATATTAGTTTTAACTTTTCTTCGACCTTCGACCCGTATGCGTACCGCGAATACGGCGGAACCGTTGCTTACGATTTAACTACGTATCCAATTGGAGAAACGCCTGTTACGCCCTTAAGCTATTCGCCAATTCTTTTAGACCCTAACAAGCTAAATAAGGAGAATCCACAATACATACGGGTTCCAAATTTATACGCGGTCCAGGCCGGACAGGGGTTACTGCGCTTAACAAACGTACAGGCCTACGTTAGTGCCCGGTTTGCACCCAAACAGGCGAATAAGCCGAAAACAAGCGCCAATGCAACCGATGCTACGTTGAAGGCTATAAACAACAACCCGGAGCTATACGTTGACTTCAACATCCCCTGGTCGATGAATGTCAGCTACACCTTTGGGTTGTCGAAGATCACCCCTGTAACGCCACAGATCATTCAGGCATTAACGCTGACGGGCGATTTAAGCCTGACCCCGAAGTGGAAAATAACGGTCAACACGGGCTACGATTTCACGTTCAAGAGCCCAACGCTGACCACCATTGGCATTAACCGTGACCTGCACTGCTGGGAGATGGCGTTCAACTGGACCCCGTATTCGGGTAATAACTTCCGGTCGGGTAACTACTCGTTTGATCTACGGGCCCGGTCGTCGATTCTTCAGGAGCTTAAACTCAGCCGTCGCCGGAGTTTCTACGATAACGGCGGATTTTACGGGCGCTAACGTACCGCAAAGAGCGTCTCGCCTTTATCGTAAAAACTGGATGGCCGCGTAGACCGTACCGGTTTGGTTAGTCGTTATAGTAACCTATGAAAATCGCATCGCTGCGTACGATTCTTATTCTTGCGGCTATTCTGGCGGTCAATCTGCTGTCGGCCTTTGTTTTCTTTCGGCTTGACTTAACCGAAGAGAAACGATACACCCTTTCTGAAGCGACCCAGACGCTGTTGCGCGATTTACCAGACGACGTTCACGTTGAGGTCTACTTAACCGGCGACTTGCCACCGGGCTTCAAACGACTCGAAACCGCCGTTCGGGAGACGTTAGACGAATTTCAGGCTAACGCGGGTCAAACCGTTACGTATCGTTTCACCGATCCGGACGCGATTACCAAGGCCGATGAAAAAGCGAAACTGATTGACAAGCTGCAACAGCGCGGTTTGCTGCCCACTAATCTGTTCGCCAATGAAGGTGGTAAGCGGATTGAAAAGCTTATTTTTCCGGGTGCCGTCGTATCCTATAAAGGTAAAGAAGCGGCCGTTCAGCTTCTGAAAGGCAACAAAACCGCGTCTCCGCAGGAACAGCTCAACCAATCATATGAAGGCATTGAATTTCAATTGGCGTCGGCTATTCGGAAACTAACCCAAACCGAAGGCAATCGGCGACGTATCGGTTTGCTGTACGGACATACGCAGGTTCCCCCCTCCCGATTTGCCGACCTACTAGCCTCCGTTCAGGAGAATTACGATTTGTTCTTTATTGATATGAGCAAACCGGGACCAATTGAGGGGCTCGATGCGGTTGTAGTCCCGAAGCCCGACAAGGCCTTCTCTGAAGACGAAATTTTCAAGATCGACCAGTTCGTTGTCAAGGGTGGCCGGGCCTTGTTTTTTGTGGACGGACAGCGGGTTGATTCAGTCAGCAACGAAGGCACGTATGCGCAGCCGCTTGATCTGGGCCTCGACGATCTGTTTTTCCGCTGGGGCATTCGCCTGAACCGCGACGTAATCAAGGATTTTTATTGCGCGCCCATTCCACTCAATGTCGGCAATCTAGGTGATAAGCCGAACATTCAGCTAGTCCCTTGGCGGTTCTATCCGCTGATTAATAACTTCGGCACGAGCGGTAACCCGATTGTCCGCAATCTGGATGCGCTGTTAAGTCGCTTCGTGAGTACGCTTGACACAGTACGGGCACCGGGCATTCAGAAAACACCGTTGCTGTTAACCTCTCCCTATACCAAAGTCTTGAAAGCCCCGGCGCTGATCTCGTATAACGAAGCGCGGCAACAGCCGGACCCGAAAACGTATACGGATGGTGTTAAGATTGTCGGCTGTCTATTGGAAGGGCGGTTTCAATCGTTGTTCGTAAACCGTATTTTACCCGGTGATCCACGCGCCAATGGCTTCCGGGCCGAAGGTGAATCCTCACGAGTCCTCGTCTGCTCGGACGGTGATCTGATCATCAACGATGTCGATTACAAGCGAAACACCCCCTATCCGCTCGGCTTTGACCGATTCACCCGTACTACGTTTGCCAACAAGGATTTTGCCTTGAATTCCATCGACTACCTGGTAGACCCCAATGGAGTTATTGCCGCGCGGGCCCGGACCGTAACGCTTCGGCCGCTGGACAAGATCAAGGTTAACGAAAATCGTACGGTTTGGCAGCTTCTTAACCTACTTGGTCCACTCGTTCTGGTTGGCCTGACAGGAATAATCTGGCAGGTAGCCCGCCGACAGAAGTATGCGAAGTAGTTAGTGATTAATGCTTATTAGGAGTTATTTGTAATAGAGAGTTGCTGGCGCAGCGTCAGCTTTTTCATAACCAGCACCAATAACTACTTTTCTCTAGCTCGCTTATAAATCAGGATACCCGCCATGAGCAGAGCAGTAAACGCGACCAGCCCCAGCAAGCCCCACAGCATTCCGAGTGCATCTTTGACCACAACCAGGAATACAATGCTGAATAAGAACAACGTAGCGACTTCGTTCCAGATGCGCAATTGGGTTGACGTGTAACGTAACTCCCCGCGTTGCTGCTGCCGGAACAGGAAATGGCAAATGATGTGATACGCGTAAAGGCCCGCGACAAACATAAGTTTGTAGATCAGCCAGGAAGGCGTGGCACCGTAGTTATACCAGGTGCTTAGGCCCAGAAGGAGCGTAAGCAAAGCCGATGGCCACGTAATGCCGTACCACAGGCGTCGCTGCATAAGGGCCAGTTGCGTTTGCAGAATTGTACGGGTGGGTTCTGGCTGCTCAGCCGCTTCGGTAACATAAATAAACAGGCGCGGTATGTAAAAAAGACCCGCAAACCAGGTGACCACGAAAATGATGTGCAGAGATTTTATGTAAAAAAATGCCATCCGTCACAATACCTTATTCAACCGCAAATTTCATAAGCCATTGCGCCACCGTCGCGCTTGTTACGTTAAAAACAAGGTTTGGAAACAAACCCAGCGCTAACGCCATAAACCCAAGCGGGATTAATAGCAATTTTTCGCGGGCTGTCAGATCCGTTAATGTCACTCCGGCTTCGTGCCGACTCCAGTATGGACCGAAGAACATCCGTTGCAAGGTCCACAGAAAATAGCCCGCAGCTAACAGAATACCCGTTGTCGCGACGGCCGTCAGCCAGCCGGGGAGCCAGGCCGACTGGAAACTTCCCATCAGCGTAAACAACTCCCCAACGAAGCCCGAAAATCCGGGGAGCCCCAGCGATCCAAAGAAGGCAACGGCGGTTAAGGCTGCGTATTGCGGCATTGGCTGCATCAGTCCCCGGTACGAGTCGATCCGTCGGTCGTGGGTGCGGTCGTATACAACCCCGGCAATCAGAAACAACATGGCCGACAGAACGCCGTGGCTGACCATTTGGTACACGGCGCCGTTGATACCTTCGGCGGTCAGCGAAGCTACGCCCAACAGCACGAAACCCATGTGGGAAACTGACGAATAGGCGATCATCTTTTTGACGTCGTTCTGCGCCAGGGCGTTTAAACCACCGTATACAATAGATAGTGTTCCTAATATTGCCAGCGTTTTGGCGTACTCCGCCCCACCGTCGGGAAAGAAATTCCAGGCAATCCGCAGGAATCCGTACCCACCGATTTTCAGCAATACGCCAGCCAGTACCACCGATACAGGGGTTGGAGCCTCAACGTGTGCATCGGGCAGCCATGTATGCACCGGAACAATAGGCAGTTTGATAGCAAAGCCGATAAACACCGCCCAGAAGGCCAGCATCCGGGCGGGCAAGCCCAACACGATTGGCTCGGCGGCTGGATTCAGAAAAGCGTCGGGCAGGTAATTTCCCCCATCAGCCAGGTAACGCATATCGAAAGTATGAACGATCTGCGCCGGATTAAGCTGTCCATTCTGCAGGTTCGTCTGAACAAGTTGATAAATCTCGTCGGAAACCAGCGACGGATCGTCAACATACCCAGCCAGAACCGCCGTACTCACCGGGTCGATAACCGACAGGTACAGCCCGATCATAACCAGCAAGATCAGGAGCGAGCCCAATAGTGTATACAGAAAAAATTTGATCGACGCGTATTCCCGACGTGGCCCGCCCCATAAGCCGATCAGAAAATACATTGGCAGGAGCATAAACTCGAAGAAAAGAAAGAACAGGAAGAAATCGAGCGCCAGAAAGCAGCCCATGATCGTGCCCGTCAGGAGCAGGTAAAGCGCGTAGTACGCTTTGCTTTTTTCGGTAATGGTCGTCCAAGAAGAGATTACACCGACAACCATCACCACCGCCGATAAGACAACCAGCGGCAGGCTCATACCATCGACACCGACCAGATAGTCGATAGAGACAATACCCAGATTACCAAGCGGCAAGGTGATCCAGTCGGTTTGTTCGAGCAGCTGATAACCGGCCAGGCTTTTATCAAAGGCGGCATAAACCATAATCGCCAGCACCAGGTCAGCCAACGTAACGCCCAAAGCAATTTTGCGAAACTGCGCGGTTTGACCTTCCGGCAGCAAGGCTACCAGCAACGACCCAAGCAGTGGAATAAAAATCAGTAGCGAAAGAATCATATATATATCCGGCAGCACCCGCTACCGGCCTTTAGGACAACGACAGCTCAGCGCTGCCGACGACAGTTAAAGCAACCACCAAAGCACGATCAATAACCCAACAACAGCCGCTGTAATGTATGACTGCACCCGACCGTTTTGCACCGACCGGGCAATTCGCCCGAGCCGGCCGGCCAGCCAGACCGCCCCGTTCACGAGTCCATCGACGCCGTACCGGTCTACTCCGCTGGTCAGATAAGCCAGTACCACCGTTGAGACGCCCGCCCCGTTGACAGCCCTATCAACCGCCCGTTGGTCCGTGCGAGTTAAAAGTACCGCTAGTTTTAGCGCTGGGTTGATGATGAAGTATTGATAGATTGTATCCAAAAAGCCGTACTCAACGGATAAGCGGACGTAACTGCGCGTATGGTTCGGTTCTTTCATCCGGAAGCCTATCCAACCACCCAGCAATACCAGGCTAATCGACGCGGGTGCTAACCACCAGCTGGTATGTTCCTCGGCCATCGGCATCACCGCAAAGAACCAGCTTCCATGCGCCGAAAACGGATTCAACGAAAACCAGAATGCAATCGATAGTACGGCCAGCACGACCATCGGACCGCGCATAAGCCAGTCGGGTTCGTGTGCCTGCGCCAGTGGCTGGTTTTGGTTTCTGTAGTCACTGAAGAAGATCAACCGCCACTGTCGGGCCATATAGAGCGCTGTTAAGCCAGACGAAATCAGCAGCGATACGGGAATCAGGTACGATAAGCCATCACTTTGTGCATCTGCCCAGGCGAAGGCTCCGCCTAGAATCGCTTCTTTGGACAGAAAGCCTGAAAATAACGGAAGTCCGGCTAAAGCGGCTGCACAGATCGAATAAACCAGAAAGGTTGTGGGTAAGGCTTTACGCAACCCGCCCATGTGCCTCATATCCTGCGTATGCACCGCGTGAATAACAGCTCCAGCGCTCAGGAAAAGTCCGGCTTTGAAAAAGGCGTGGGTAAGCAGATGGAACATAGCGCCACTCACATGACCAGTACCCATCCCGGCCACCATCAGCCCTAATTGCGATACCGTCGAGAAAGCCAGGACCTTCTTGATATCCGTTTGAAACAAGGCCGAATACCCGCCCCATACGGTAGTAATTGTACCAATCAGCGTAATCACGACCAACGCATCGGGCGACAGCAACGGGTGGATACGGGCCAGCAGAAAGATACCGGCGGCTACCATCGTTGCCGCGTGCAGCAGGGCCGATACGGGCGTCGGGCCTTCCATGGCGTCGGGAAGCCACGTTAGCAACGGAAACTGGGCTGATTTACCGACGCATCCCATAAACAGGCACAAGCCCACGGCAGTCGGCGGCACAGCAAACGCCCCATCGGTCAGTAAAGCCGACAGCTCTAACGTACCGTAATAGTGATAGGTAAGAAAAATACCGATCAGGAAACCCATATCCCCTACCCGGTTCATCAGAAATGCTTTCTTAGCGGCCTGACTCGCACCAGGTCGTTCGGCATAGAACCCGATGAGCAGATACGACGCCAACCCGACCAGCTCCCAGAATCCGTACAGGACCAGCAGGTTACCGGCCAGCACAATACCCAGCATGGAGCCGATAAACAACTGTAAATAGGCAAAATAACGGGCGGCCTGACTCGGGCTATGCGCAAACTCCTCCCGCATGTACGAGACTGAAAACAGTTGAACGAGCAGCGCAACAAAATGAACCAGGATCAGCATTAACGCCGTAAGCGCATCGAGCCGGAAACTAATCGGGAATGTGAGCTGGGTAAACGTGGCCCACTGCGCCTGATACGTTACCGGCTGCTCAGGCAACTGAATGGCCAACACCACCGAAGCAACGAGTCCAACGGTAGTTATGGCAACCGCCAACCCGCTTACCGTACGCTGCTTGATAGCCGCCAGCACCAGCGCTCCGCTAAACGGCAATCCCAGCAAAATAGCAATCAAAAGGCGTAGTCGTGCGTCGTCGGGCATCGGTGCTGATTAATCCTCGCGCAAATATCCCCAATCCAGCGTCTCTAAACAAACTCGGTTACTGACTACCCAGAGGTGAACAGAATTGAGCAGCAAAACACACCTGTTTATTGGTTCGTTGTTGTACGGCTTTATAGCCAATCGGACCAATCAGTCAGGCTATTCTTTTCTTATATAACCGCACCTGCTATCGCTATTCGGCCTCAAATTGACCCGTATCACCAGCGTTTCGACCTACGCAACGGCGCGCAACGTAACACCACCGCTTAATGATGACTGAACCGCTCATTCACAGCAAATTATGACTTCGGATAAGTAAATAGATAGGGGACGTGCAAGTGGTATGTCTTTTTGATAGATTTGCTTCTAATCGCCTTCTACACCTCTTATTCTCAGTCACATGACAACCACGGCTACGATTAATCTACCCTGGGTCGAATCGCCATTTTTCAATCAGGAACTTCAGGCTGCAAATCTGGACCCAGCCACCGCCGAGCAGGTACGCCGGTATGCTGACGATGGCTACTTGATTTTTGATCCCGAAATCGACGAAGCAGTACTCGACCGGGCTGTTGCGGAGGTACAGCCGCTGTATGGTAATGACCTCAGGAAGCAGGATGCCTGGCAAACGGTTGAAGCCGTCCGGCAAATTGCGCTGGCTCCTAAAATCATGGAGACGCTTCGATTGCTGTATCGCCGGGAGCCGATTCCGTTTCAAACCCTGAACTTCCCGGTCGGCACGCAGCAGCGCACACACTCGGATTCGATTCATTTCAACTCCATCCCCCAACGATTCATGTGTGGGGTTTGGGTAGCACTGGAAGATGTCCGCGCCGACAACGGGCCGCTACACTACTATCCCGGCAGCCATAAACTTCCGTTTTATGATTTGATCGACATGGGGCTAAAAGGCTCGGAAGCGCAGACGGTGGAAGAGATTTACGGCGGAACATACGCACGATATGAGGAGCGACTAGAAGAAATTGTTCAGGCACACGGTCTGAAAAAAGCCGTTCTCAACATGCCGAAGGGCAAGGCCATTATCTGGTCGGCGAATCTGCTGCACGGGGGCGAAAAAATTCTGACACCCGGCGCATCACGGCATAGTCAGGTTACGCATTACTTCTTCGAAAACTGCGTGTATTACACGCCCCTGCGGTCCGACGCTACGTTAGATAAGCTCTACGTTCGCAAGATCACGAACATTGCCACCGGCCAGCCCGTACCGAACAAGTATTTCAATCAACAACTGGCCTACGACAGTGAGGGTTATGCCAAACGCTACACAATTCCGGCTCCGGTACGGCGGTTAGGTCGGTTTGTACCCCGTTTCCTGATCAACATAATCAGGCGTTAGAACAAAGCCGCTGTTTTTAACCAGCCCGTCACGCTGAGCCGTTCGCGGGTGGCGGGTAATACTTCGTGTTCCAGTCGGCCGCTTTCGAAGCAAACCAATCGCCCACCCAGGGGCGCAATCGTCAAGGTTTTTTCGGTGCCGTCCGGCTCGGGTACGTACAGAGCCAGTTGCCCACCGTCACTTTCCTGCCAGTCGGTGTTCAGGTAGCAGATCACCGAAAGTTTCCGACGTGAGTCGCTGCGAAACTGATCGAGGTGGCGTTTGTAAAAGGTACCGGGCGGATACAGCGCGTAGTGAAATTCGTAATCCCGCAACCCTAAGTAGCAGGTCTGGTTTACGTAGTCGACGAATTCGCCGATCCGTTGCAAAAAAGCGGTTTCTTCAGGGGTAGCCGTATCGGCATCGAGCCACAGGATTTCATCGCCCCGAATCTGGCTCTCGACCGTTACCTGCTGGTTGCCGATGGCCGCAGCCCTGAACTGCCCGGCCTGTCGGCGTTCGCGGAGTCGCGTAGCCAGCGCGGTGACTTCGTCAGCCGTCAGAAAATTATCGTGAATGCCGTAGCCATCGGTCGTAATACTATCGATGATCGGCTCGAAAAGCGTTTCCATACGCATGCAAACAACTAGTAGTTAGTGTTTCAACTCATTAAGTTCGTCCAGTTGCGCCGTGCGGAAATGGCGATACACCTGAAGAACAATAGCCAGCGCAACCGCCGACTCAGCAGCAGCCACAACCATCACGAACAAGCTGAACATCTGCCCCTGCAACCGATCCGGATCGTATTGACTAAAGGCAACCAGGTTGATGTTTACCGCATTCAGCATTAGTTCGATACCCATCAGGACAACAATAGCGTGCCGTTTCAACACCACTACGGCCAGACCGATGCTGAATAACGCGGCTCCAACCAGCAAAAACAAATGACTAGGAACGGGTTCCATTTTTCAGGGTTTTAAACGAGGGAGCTGCCAGATAAGTTGCGCCAACTAAAGCGGCCAGCAACAGAATACCGGCTATTTCGAACGGGACTACGTACTCGGTCATCAGTTGCTTGCCTATCGTATGTATGGTGCTTTGCCAACCAACCGGTTGCTTCAGCAGAGCAAAATCGGCTCGGACCAGCAGGGTGTACAGAGCAATAAACAGACTAGCCGTTAGTAACAAAGCCGCAATCCAGCTTCGGTTGGCCGTCAGAACGCGGTTAGGAGCCTGACTATTTGTATCCGCAGGCGACTCCGGCTTGTGCGTTAGCATGACGCCAAAAATAACCAGCACCAAAACACCCCCGACGTAAATCATAATCTGGGCCACTGCCAGAAAGTCAGCGCTGGCCAGCACGAACAATCCGGCAACGCCCAACAGGGTTAGTAGGAGAAAAAAAGCCGCATAGAGCACATTTCGGGTGAGCAAAATGGCCAGGGCACTGATTAGGGTAAGCGCGGCAAAGGCGTAAAAAGCAAGCTGAACCACGGATTCGGTTAGTTAGGTGAATGCAGATACGATTTATTCAGGCCTACACAGTTTCTCCGTCGTTTTCCGGTTTCGACTGGTCAGCATCGGGTTTTGGTCGCATGGTCGGTCGGAACGCAGGTTTAGGTTTAGGCGGCTGTTCGGATGACGACTCGGTTTGCTCCTTCCCGGCTGAGGCTTCGCTCGTCGGTTCTATGGTTGCCGGGCTCGTCGGCTTCATCGTCGGCCGGAAGGCGGACTTCGGCTTTGCCGGTTCCGACGTAGCAGCCCCATCCGGCTCCCCTACGTCCGGTGCCTTCGCAGCCGGTTTCATGGTTGGCCGGAAGGCGGGTTTTGGTTTGAGCTCCTCAACTGGCGGTGTTACGTCGGCCTTGGCCTTATTTTCCTCGCTGGCCGCTTCGGCGTTGGGCTTCATCGCCGGGCGGAATGTCGATTTCGCCTTGGGGACTTCGGCATGCAACGGATCAGTCGTTGCTTCTGCCGGAGCCGCTGGTTTCATCGTTGGTCGGAACGCAGGCTTTGCTTTCGCCGGTTCAGCCGTTGACTGCGAATCGACCGCTTCTGACGTATCAACTGGCTTAGGGGGCTTCATCGTCGGGCGAAACCCAGGCTTGGGTTTGGGTGCTTCCGCATCCGGTTGCACAACTGCGTTAGCTTCTTCAGCCGCCGTCGGTTTCATCGTCGGGCGGAAGGCTGGTTTTGGTTTAGGTGTTTCAGCCGGAGCTTCAGCGCTGGGCACTTCCGGAGACGTCCTGGGCGTTGGTGGCTTCATCGTCGGCCGGAACGCGGGCTTAGCCACCACTGGCTTATTTTCCTTATTGGCTTCGGTCTTGTTTTCCGCAAGTGGCGGTTGAGCCTGGTCAGGAACCGGAGGGTGGCCAGCGGGCCTCTGAGTTGGCTTGAATACAGGACGTTTCTTAGCTTCCAAGCCACCCTGCGCGATCTGTTGCATTTCGTCCGGCGTGGCATCGGTCACTGGGTGCTCAATAGCCCCGTGGGTCGAGTTTTCGGTGGGGTCGGGTGGGGCAGCCGGTTTGGCAGTTGGCCGAAACACGGGGCGCTTGGGTGCCGCTGCGGTCTCACTCGCTTGGGTAGCCTGTGCCGCCTTGGCAGCGACTTGGGCGGCTTTAGCTTCTTCTTTCTCTCGAACGAACTGTTCGTAGAACGCCCGTTTTTCGTCGGCCTGTTCCGGGGTTAACTCAGCGAAACTGTAAGTTAACTTACCTAACTCGAATTCGCTGTAATCAAACTTTTTGTCCATCGTCAGGCACTCCGTAGGGCATACCACGGTACACAGCCCACAATAGCAGCACTTGGCCATGTCGATGTCGAACGTAGCGGCATACAATCGAATGGGCGACCCATCCGACGCACGGCCTATCTCTTCAGTTGCCTTGATGGCGTCGATTGTAATGCAATCGACCGGGCAAACCTTCGCGCATTTATCGCAGACGATACAATCTTCGATTTCGTTACGTAGCCGATAGCGGCCATTGTCGGGAATGGGCAGCTGTTCGTGCGGATATTGAAGCGTAACGAGGCCGTTCTGCTGATCGAAGTAGTTATCGCTCGCAATGCCCATCGGCGTCCGGCGCTGCGTGGCATCGCGCAGGTGACGTAACGTCAGACTTAGCCCCTTAAGTGTCGTCCGAATACCGGACTTTATATCGTCAAAGTAAGGCATTTAAAAGAGTGAAAGAGCGAACGAATGAAAGGGTGAACTGACAAGGTTGATAATCCGCTCTTTCATTCGTTCGCTCTTTCGCTAAATGGTTGGAAACCGGTTGGGTTCGGCCTCGCTCATCAGCGAATACACGATCTCAATGACATCGTCAACGTTCGGTTTCGAAAAATAATCGCCGTCGGATCCGTACGGCGGACGGTGGGCTTTTGCAGCTAACGTGCGCGGAGCCGAATCCAGATAGCGATACGCGTTCTGTTCTTCAACCACTTTCTGCATCATATAGGCCGATGCGCCACCGGGTACATCTTCATCGGCAAACACCACCCGACTGGTTTTTTGAATCGACTGCACAATGGACTCATGCACATCGAACGGCAGCAGCGTCTGTACGTCAATCACCTCTACGTTTATGCCCAACTGAGCCAGTTGCCCGGCTGCTTCCAGGACAATCCGGCACATGGAACCGTAAGTCACAACCGTTACGTCCGTACCGGCCCGCAATATCTCTGGTACTCCCAATGGAACACAAAACTCCGCTAGATTGTCAGGAACCCGTTCTTTTAACCGGTATCCGTTCAGCGATTCGATGAGCAAGGCCGGATCATCGCCCTGAATCAAGGTGTTATAAAACCCAACGGCCTGGGTCATGTTGCGGGGTACCAATACGTGTAATCCCCGTAAGCTGCTGAGCATAGCCCCCATGGGCGAACCCGAATGCCAGATTCCTTCCAGGCGGTGCCCCCGTGTCCGGATAATTACCGGCGATTTCTGGCCGCCTTTCGTCCGATAAAGAAGCGTGGCCAGGTCATCAGTCAACGTAGCGAGGGCATAGAAAATATAATCGAAATACTGAATCTCAACGATGGGCCGCAGGCCTCGCATGGCCAGCCCAATGCCTTGTCCGATAATCGTTGTCTCACGGATTCCGGTGTCGGTTATACGAGCTTCACCGTATTTCTCCTGTAAACCAGCAAAACCCTGATTCACGTCGCCAATGAGGCCGACATCCTCGCCCAACGCCACCACCCGAGCGTCGCGCCCGAACAGACTATCGAAGTAACGCTGCATTAACAGGTAGCCGTCAACAGTTGGGCTTTCGTCGGTATACTGCGCGGGTACACCTTCGATGAGCATAGGCGACTCCGGCGATTGACTATATAGATGCGAGCTGAACCGTTCGGCATTCTCGGCATTGGTCCGTTCCAGCCAGGCGTATAACCTTTGGCGGCCTACCCCCTGGTCATTACGTAATATCCGCAGGGCCTTACGTACAGCGGCTGTTGCATCACGGCGCAGGGGCGAAAACGCTTTACGCAGTTCTTCGCGAACAGCCATCAGTTCGGCTGATTTGGCATGATGGCTAGCCGCCTGCTGCAACAAATCAAGCGCTTCATCGAAGTCGCTTTTCATCGACGTTTGGAACGCATTCCAGGCATCCAGACGTGCTTTCTTGGTTACCTGCTTCGCTTCGTTTTCAATCGCGTCCAGCTCATCGTGCGTGGCATAACCGTTTTCCAGAATCCATTGCCGGAACGTTACGTTGCAGTCGTGCGCGGCTTCCCAGGCCAGGCGCTCTTTTGATTTATACCGTTCGTGCGAACCAGAGGTCGAATGGCCTTGTGGCTGCGTAAGCTCCTGTACGTGAACAAGGACTGGTACGTGTTCCTTACGGCAGATGCGGGCCGCCCGTTGGTACGTTTCCAGCAAGGCAACGTAATCCCAGCCTTTCACGGTAAAAATCTCAAAGCCCCGCTCCTCAGCATCGCGCTGGAAACCAGCAAGTGCTTTTGATATACTTCCTTTCGTGGTCTGGTACTCAACCGGTACCGATATACCATAACCATCATCCCAAACCGACATCAGTAAAGGCACCTGCAACACACCAGCGGCATTCATGGTTTCCCAGAACATGCCCTGCGAGGTGGAGGCATCACCAATGGTAGCGAACACTACCTCATTGCCATTGCGCGAAAACTGAGCTAGTTCACTCAATGCCGGATTGGTCCGAAAGAGTTTAGACGCATAAGCTAAGCCAAGCGACCTGGGAATCTGACCGGCCGTTGGCGCGATGTCACAAACGGAGTTGAACATCTCGGTCTGATTACGCCATAGGCCCTGATTGTCCAGCCAGCGCGTAGCGTAATGACCGTTCATCGACCGGCCGGCCGTATTTGGGTCACGCGTTACGTCTGCATCAGCATACAATTGAGCGAAAAACTCGGTCCACTGCAATTCGCCCAGGGCCGCTACAAACGTCTGATCCCGATAATAACCCGACCGGAAGTCACCTCGCTCAAAGGCGTGAGCGGCAGCCAGTTGGGCTAATTCTTTACCATCGCCGAAAATACCGAATTTGGCCCGCCCGCCCATTACATCGCGCCGTCCTAACAAACTAACCTGTCGGCTTTCGCAAGCCAGCCGGTAATCGGATAGGATTTTTTCGGGGACCAGAATATCAGTCGAGCGAAGTTGTTCGTTTGCTATCACAACAGAGCTACGGGTTGAAAGCGTACAACAATCAATTTATTGATGAAGTGTTTGGTAGCCAACAAGTCAGCAACCAAGTGAAAGTAAAAATAAGGTAAAACATCACAGCTTTCAAAAAAACGATTTTCTGCGTTTCTTTGTTGACCGGACAGCGACCAACAAGAATTTGGCAAACTGTTTGCATTAACAACGTTTTTTGAAGTACATTATCTTAACAACCAAACCATAATTCCGTTTAGTCCAATGAAAAAGTTTTTTTCACTTTTCGTAGCTTTATTTGTGTTCGTCGCAGTTGGCTACGCTCAGAAGGGAGTAATGAAATTCTCTGAGGAAACGCACGATTTTGGTAAAATCGAGCAAGGTAAGCCAGTTACGCACGTGTTCACCTTCAAGAATACAGGTACCGATCCAGTCATTATCAACGATGCGCAGGCATCGTGCGGCTGCACCAAGCCAAGCTGGACTCGTGAGCCGGTTATGCCCGGTAAAACAGGTACTGTATCGGCTACGTTCAACGCGGCTGCGGGTGGCCAGTTCACCAAAACGGTGACGGTAACGAGCAACGCGGAAGCAGGACAAACGGTTTTATATCTGAAGGGCGAAGTGGTTTCGCAAAAAGCAGCTGAAACAGCTGCGGCCCCAGCCACATCGGCTCCCGCTAAGAAAAAAGGCACAAAAACTTCACGCTAACACGCTGAAGGGTTAATAGTGTGGTTGAGAAAGGCATTTGGTAGTGTACCGAATGCCTTTTTTTATTTCTTTTCATCACTTATCCAGCTCTGTAGCCGACCGGCAGACCCAGTTTCCACTCTTCCCAAACTTGCTACACCCCTTGACGCTAAGGCTTATCTTCGCCTTGTGTTCAGCTTCGCACTACGCCCATGGCACCACCTCAGTACTGGTAGCTTTCCCTTCTTTTTGATTGCCTCACTTCCGCTTTTATCCACACACTGACGAAGCAGTTTACTGCTGTACAGTACTAATGGGTTGAACGCAGCAAAAATCCGTTTGTGCTACGTTGAATACCTACCGCCTTAAAATCACATATCTTCATGTTTTTCATAATTCTCGGTATTTTGGTGCTTATCACCGGATTTGCCGTTAATACTCCTGCGCTCACAATCTCGCGCTTTTCCCGTCCTCTCAAAGTAATGGGCGTCATTCTGATGGCGCTTGGCTTACTTACGGCCAGTATCCGTCAAATTGACGCAGGTAGTGTAGGCGTCATTTCACTGTTTGGAAATGTAAGCGATCGTTCGCTTAACTCCGGCTTAAATTTCGTCAATCCGTTAGCTACTGTTACCGAGTTTGACATCAAAACTCAGAACTATACCATGTCGGCAACGCATGACGAGGGAATGAAAGAAGGAGATGATGCCATTCGGGTTCTAACGGCCGATGGGCTGGAAGTCATTATTGACCTAACAGTTCTGTACCGGGTCGTACCTACCGATGCGCCCAGAATATACCAGCAGATCGGGCCTGATTATACTAATAAGATTGTTCGTCCCATCACTCGCACTCGTATTCGGGATAATGCTGTTTACTACGATGCTGTAGCCTTGTATTCAACCCGGCGCGATGAATTTCAGGGACGTATCTATAAAACGATCGAATATGATTTCCGCAAGCGGGGCCTGATGCTGGAGCAGTTGCTGATTCGCAATATCGATCTGCCCGCTTCGGTCAAGAAAACGATTGAATCAAAAATTAATGCCGAGCAGGAAGCTCAGAAAATGCAGTTTGTTCTTCAGAAAGAACGTCAGGAAGCCGAACGAAAGCGCGTAGAAGCCCAGGGGATAGCCGACTACCAGAAAATTCTTTCCACCGGTCTTAGTGACAAGCAGCTCCAATACGAGCAGATTAAAGCGCAACGTGAACTGGCCGCATCGCCGAACGCTAAGATTGTCATTATGGGCGGGCGAGGCAATGTACCTCTAATTTTAAATGATCGATAAGCGCATACCAATCTGTATTCTGCTCAGCATTTGCAGGTTTTAACATCAGGACAGCCGCGCGGCTGTCCTTTCTTTTTGTAATTTACCGATCCCTTCCTAAAATACTTTTTTGCATGCAAACTGCTACCAATACTGCCCAGGAAACCGCCATTGCTCAGCCAGCCCCTGTCCGACGTTTACTTTCGCTCGACGCGTTACGGGGCTTTGATATGTTCTGGATCATGGGTGGGGAAGAAATTTTTCACGTACTGGCCAAAACAACCGGCTGGGCCTGGGCTATTCTGATGGCAGATCAGTTTACGCATGTCGACTGGAACGGATACCGGCCGTACGACAATATTTTTCCGTTGTTTTTATTTCTGGCGGGCGTATCTACTCCTTATTCCGTTGGTAGCCGACTGGCAAAAGGAGATTCTAAAGCAAAGCTGTCCCGGAAGATCATCACACGCGGGCTCCTGCTGGTAGTGCTCGGCATTATCCATAACAATGGCTTATTCGAAAACTCATTCGACGAAATGCGCTTTCCGAGTGTACTGGGCCGAATAGGTCTGGCGGGCATGTTTGCGCAGCTGATTTATGTGTACGTCCGTAACGAACGAGCGCGCTACGGAATTTTTGCCGGATTGCTATTGGGGTATTGGGCGTTGCTGATGCTCGTGCCAGTACCGGGTTACGGTGCGGGTAATCTGACGATGGAAGGCAGTCTGGTCGGCTACGTAGATCGACTGCTTATACCAGGTCGACTGTATAAAGTGGTGCATGACCCCGAGGGATTGCTCGGTATTTTGCCCGCTATCGGCACCGGTTTGCTGGGCATTTTCGCCGGAACGCAGCTGCGACGCCGGGACATTGGCGAAGGGCGCAAACTTCAGCGTCTAGCCTTGGCGGGCGTTGTCTGTCTGGCTATCGGCTGGCTATGGCATTTGGTGTTTCCAGTCAACAAAAATCTGTGGACCAGTTCATTTGTGCTGGTAGCAGGCGGCTGGAGCTTGCTGCTGCTCAGTTTGTTCTATTGGATCATCGACGTACGTAACAATCGTCGGTGGGCGTTTTTCTTTGTCGTTATCGGCATGAATTCCATCCTGATTTATCTCGTTGGCGATGTCATTGATTTCGAGCACACATCGCGCTATCTGTTCAATGGCGTGCTTCAGTTCTTCGCCAAACCCGTTCAGGCCCTAGGTGCCGTACTTGGATTTCTGGCCGTAAAGTGGGCGTTTCTTTACTTTCTGTACAAAAAGAATGTATTCCTGCGTGTGTAGATGGGGCGGTGAGTCTGTCTGCCGCACGTGCCGACTAACAACGTAGCTCAGGTCGGCGAAGCGCATAGTTTGGGGAAGATTGCCTAATTTTGGCTATTCATCTGTTAACTATTATGGCCTTAAAACAACAAATCGACGCCGATATTAAACAAGCGATGCTGGCTAAAGACCAGGACCGTCTGCGGGCACTGCGCGCTATCAAATCCATGATTCTGCTGGAAGAAACGAAGGAAGGCGCTCATGGTGAACTGAAGCCGGAGGACGAAACCAAAATCTTAACGAAGGCCGTCAAGCAACGTAAAGACTCGGCTGACATCTACCGCCAGCAAGGCCGCGAAGACCTGCTGAAAACGGAAGAAGTGGAAATTGCGATCATCGAGAATTACCTGCCAAAACAGCTTTCAGAAGACCAATTAAGAGAAAAGCTACAGGCGATTATCTCGCAGGTCGGTGCGTCGGCTCCCTCAGATATGGGTAAGGTAATGGGCGTCGCTACTAAAGAGCTTGCCGGACAGGCCGACGGCAAAGCCATCTCAACGATGGTGAAGCAGCTTTTGCAGTGAGGAAATGAAAGAGCGAACGGCTGAGTCACTCTTTCATTTCCTCTTTCACTCTTTCAAAAGTTGAATACCCTCGACATTTTTATGATTATCCCCCTGGCGTGGGGCGCATTTAACGGATACCGTAAAGGCCTCCTGATTGAGATCGTTGCGGTTATTGCGTTTGTTATTGCCATGATCGTCGGGTTCAAGTTTCTGGCGTTCGGCATTGACCTGCTGAGTCCGTACACCAGCCGGGAACTGGCTCGTAAACTTTTGCCATGGCTAGGCTTTTCAGTAATCTTTTTCCCTACTGTGTTCATGGTCAACCAGATGGGGTTTGCCCTGCGTCGGTCGCTCAAATACACGATGCTGGGCACGTTCGACAGCGTAGCCGGTGCTGCGGTAGGTCTTTTTACGTGGGTTTTTGGAATTAGTGTAATCCTTTGGTTGTTCAGCTATATGGGGGTTAAAATGCCCCCCCGCCATACCGACGGCGCGTTCTTATATCCTTACATTCTGCCTGTTGCGCCGAACGTGATGGACAAAGCTGCCGTATGGGTGCCGAAAGGATTAGAAGCCGGAAAGAAGTGGCGGGCAGATACTATAAAGAGTGAATGAATGGATAAACTATATCGCCCATGCACTCTTTCGCTCTTTAACTAATGAAAAAAGACATACGTAAGCTAACGGCCGCACAGCTTAAAGACTGGCTGACGGAGCAGGGGGAACAGGGATTCCGGGCGAAGCAGATTCACGAGTGGCTCTGGAAGAAATCGGCCTTGTCGTTTGAGCAGATGACCAACCTGTCGGTGCCGACGAGAAATCTGCTGAATACGCATTTTGAAATTCGCCCCCTCACAGTCGATCAGCAGCAACGTAGTAGCGATGGTACCATTAAGTCGTCGTTTCGACTGTTCGACGGAAATCTGGTAGAAGGCGTTCTGATTCCGGCTTTACGGAATGACGACAATAACCGGATGACGGCCTGCGTATCGAGTCAGGTGGGCTGCTCACTGACGTGCAAGTTCTGCGCCACGGGTTATATGGACCGGAAGCGGAATCTGGAAGCCTCCGAAATTTATGACCAGGTTGTCGCCATTGACCGGCAGGCGAAAGAGAACTATAATGTTCCTCTGTCGAACATTGTCTACATGGGCATGGGCGAGCCGTTACTGAATTATAAGAACGTACTGGAATCAGTTGATCGCATTACGTCGCCGGACGGCCTGGGCATGTCGCCCAAGCGGATTACGGTGTCAACGGCGGGTATTGCCAAGATGATTAAGCAACTGGGTGATGACGACGTGAAATTCAACCTGGCGCTGTCGTTGCACGCGGCCAATGACCAGAAGCGCGACCAGATTATGCCCATCAACGAAAGCAATACGCTACAGGCCTTAGGCGATTCATTGGGTTACTTCTACAAGAAAACAGGCACTCGGATTACGTTTGAATATATCCTGTTTTACAATTTCAATGATACGCTTCAGGACGCTCAGGAGCTTTGGAAGTTCACCAGGCGCGTACCGGCCAAAGTAAACATCATCGAGTACAATCCGATTGCGGAAGCAAACTTCAAAAATACCGATCCGCAAACCCTCGACCGATTTGCCGATTTTCTGGAGAATAAAGGCGTTACGGTAAATGTCCGGCGAAGTCGGGGTAAAGATATTGATGCGGCCTGTGGGCAATTGGCAGGTAAAAAATGATGGGGCTTACGAGCCCCATTTTTGTTGCTTAACAATTTGGTAATATGGCTCTCCCTTGTTTGCCGTACTTTTGCAAACATAATTGGCTCACAGATCCGCTGTTTGCCTGATCATAGAAGACAAACCTCTCATGTTTGGATTAGAAACGGATGTTTTTATCCTCCTGTTTATCAGCCTGTTCGCTGCCTGCGCTTTTGAATTTGTCAACGGGTTTCACGATACTGCCAACGCAGTTGCCACTGTCATTTATACCAATTCGCTAAAACCAACCATTGCGGTTGTCTGGTCAGGTATCTGCAATTTCACGGGTGTTCTGCTGGGCGGTATTGGGGTAGCGATGGGTATCGTTAACCTGTTGCCAGTTGAATTACTAGTTGATCAGAACGTTTACCACAGTATAGCGATGGTGCTAGCCTTGCTGATTAGTGCTATCATCTGGAACCTCGGTACGTGGTACTTTGGGCTGCCCAGCTCTAGTTCGCACACGCTCATTGGCTCCATTCTTGGCGTTGGACTTGCCTTTGCTACGTTGCCCGATAATAAAACCGGGTCGGCCGTAAACTGGGAAAAAGCCATTGAAACGGGGCAGGCCCTGTTACTATCTCCACTACTCGGGTTCAGCCTGGTCATTATCATCATGTTTTTTATCCGCCGGACAGTGCCCCAAGAAACTAAGGATCAGCTTTTCAAGGAGCCTAAGAAAAACGCGCCCCCACCAGCCTGGATTCGCGGCATCCTGATTGCTACCTGTTCGCTGGTTAGTTTCTTCCACGGCAGCAACGACGGTCAGAAAGGCGTTGGCCTGATAATGCTTATCCTGATCGGAGTTGTGCCCTTCCATTTTGCAATCAAAACGGACCTTGACCCTCGTCTCCTTCAACCTAATATCGCAGGTATTGAGCAGACCGCTGCGGCCATCAATGCCAAACAGCTTTCTCCTACTAATCAGGCTCGCCTGGCCCGCACCCAGACCGAACTGTCGGAGTTGAAAGCCTTAATCAACGGGCCGCTGGTCGACAATCGCATTCCGCAGGAAAAACGCCTGGACGTACGGCGGGACCTGTTGCTGATCAATAGTAACATGAACAAGATTGTGGAAGATGAAGGAGCCAATTTGAGTCCGAACCAACTTACCGTTCTCAAAACCAACCTGAGCGAAGAAAGCGGATTACGCCGGTATACGGACTACGCTCCGTTGTGGGTCATTTTAATGATTGCGCTTTCCTTAGGGCTGGGCACCATGATTGGCTGGCGCCGGATCGTCGTTACCGTCGGCGAAAAGATCGGGAAGCAACATTTGACCTATGCGCAGGGCGCGTCGGCCGAATTAACCGCAGCTACCATGATCGGGCTGGCGTCCTGGATGAAACTGCCCGTTAGCACTACGCACGTCCTGTCTTCGGGGATTGCGGGCAGCATGGTCGCCAACAAAGGAATTAAGAATTTACAGGCTGGAACCGTTCGGAACATCGCGCTGGCGTGGGTGCTTACTTTACCCGTTTCCATGCTGCTGTCGTTTACCCTGTATATTTTCTTCCGCTGGGTCCTATAACGAATTGGTAATGCCTGTTCACTTTACCCATTCCGGAGCGTCCTGCTCGATGGCGTGTCTGACTTTGGCAACAATATCGTCAACGGACTCGTCCGGACCGAATTGCAGCGGCTCTTTAAAGCGAACCGTGAGCAACGTATTGCGCTTCTTAAACCGCAGTCCTTTCTTATCAAATGCTCTGCGAAATCCGTTAATCACCACCGGCACTACAATTGGTTCATTGTTTTTGATCAGGTGGCCGGTTCCCTTTCGTACGGGCGCATAAGGGCTGGTGGTTCCCTGCGGGAAGCTGACGACCCAACCGTGCGCCAGTGCTTTGGCTATTTTGTCGTTGGCCGACGTATCGACAGACCGCTGAACTTCACGGCCCTCGGCTCGCCACGAGCGCTCAATCGTCAACGCCCCTCCAGCCGCGAATATGCGCGGCACGAAGCCTTTGTTCATCGTTTCGGAAGCTGCTACGTAGTACTGTCTGGCGCGCGGCCCCAGTAGATAAACGGGAGGAAGCATGGTATTCTGAAACCCCCATTTGACGGCGCAGAAAATGTGAAAGAAAGCAATCACATCGGCAAAATACGTCTGGTGGTTCGACAGGAATAAGACGTTGTTGATTGGGAGATTTTCCAGATTCTCCGTGCCTTCGATCTGAATTCGATTGACAACTGTGTAGCGTGCATACGTAAGCCAGCCCACGATGGCAATTAGCATTCGCCTTACCAAGAGTGAATTGCCAAACGGGTCACGCTCGAAAATGCCGAGCACATCCAGCGGCATCAAAAACTTGGGCAGGTAGCTGAATTTAGTTGGCTTAATGTATTTCATGGAGGTTAAGCTGGCACGTAGTCAGTAAAGTTACAAGGTCGTTACAATGTTTTCAAGAAATAGTGCAAACGGCCAAATCACAAATAAAAAGCCTGCAAGAGCCGTATGCAAGTTCGGGCTTACGAAAGTAAACCAATCCGAAATTTAGCCTGTTTGTCTTCGCAATTGATATAATTCCTAGCGAGTGCCATTCCAGATGTAATTCCGACCCTAACCGCCTGGATACTCTGCACATGCACATTGCCTGAACATTGGCGCTGGATAAAGACGTAACGGTTGCTCAACAATGGCAATGTCAGGCATAAAATCTGCTCATGGTATCTAACCTACCATAATACAAACGCAGTCTGAGCAGATATCCAGTCAAGCTACTCACCTTTAGTCCGTTATAAATAATTTGAAATTTAATTAATCCTTTGGATGGCTACACTGTCAAACCGGCATATCGCACAAAAACACAACCTGCCTATTGCCGACGATCTACACAATTACGCTTAGTTTACTTCTTTACCAATCTGTTTTCCCTCCAAAGTCATGAAACGAATTGTGCTCGCTGGTATCGTTGCCCTTGGTTTATCATTCGCTCAAACAGCAGTTGCTCAGGTGCAGGTCGGCATCCGGGGCGGAGCAAACTGGGCCTTTGCCTCTAAACCCGAGTTCCTGGGTAGCCTGACGCCCGACTTCCATCCATCGCCCGGCCCCACGGGTGCCATTTTCCTGGACATTCCGCTGAGCGACTACGTATCGTTCCGGCCCGAGATTTCGTACATACAAAAAGGGTTTATGGTTAAAGAAGGCGTTGACCTGAACCTGGGTGGCGTTTCACTACCGATCGGGGCCCGAATTGCCTACCAGTCGCAGAACCTCGAAGTGCCCCTGCTGTTTAAAGTGAATTTTTCGGATGGTCCGGTCCAACCGTATCTGATTGCCGGTCCGGCCGTCGGCTATGCACTCGACGGACGCGTTCGCAGCCGGGCTACAGCCCTGCTTGTTACCTCTCAGCCTATTGATGTAGACGTAAATTACGGCGGTGCCTTGAATCGCTGGGATGTGAGCGCCGTAGGTGGCTTAGGTGTAGCGATGGATGCTGGCCCTGGCAAATTCTTCATCGAAGGCCGTTACACCCACGGCTTCACGCGCCAGGTACAGGTGCCCGTTGTCAACGTGAACGTACGTAACCGCGGAGTAGGTGTCTCGCTGGGTTACTCGTTCCCCATAGGTTATTAACTGAAGTAAGGATAGTGGTGTAGCATCTAGTCCGTACCCCCATTCACTCGCTACATTCACTATCCTTACTTCACTGAATCAACCACCATTCCTATTTATTTTGTTGAATCAACCTGAATCAGTAAAAGCGAAGCCAGTCGGCTTCGCTTTTCTTTTTGATGAATAGACGGTTAAAATTGTAGGGTTTTAGCAAACACATGATTGCATCAACTGAAAAGGTGTTATTTTTACCTTTCGTTATTCACCGAATTTGTTCTGGCGACACCCAACTATGGCAAGATTAACCGATTTTGTTCGCTCAACCAGTACCGAACCCCACCGTATTCGTACCCGGCAAATCCTGAAATCGCACCCAGAAATTAAGAAATTAATTGGTCAGAAGAACCCTACGACATTCTGGGTCATTCTGGGTTGTGTTTCGCTCATGACCGGCATGGCGTATCTGCTCAGGGATCAATCGTGGTGGCTTGTTGTGGCAGCGGCCTGGTTCATTGGCGCCTTTCCGGCGCATACGCTGTTCGTGTGCATTCACGAAGCTGCGCACAATCTGATCTTCCGCAAGCCAGCGGCCAACGCCTGGGCAGCTATTTTTGCCAACCTGCCAACCGTATTTCCAACCGCTTTATCATTCAAAAATTTCCATATCAAGCACCACGCATTTCAGGGTGTCCACGAACTGGACGCTGACCTGCCAGATTGGTACGAAGCGAAGCTCATCAATAACTACGCGATCGGAAAAGCGATCTGGTTGCTGCTGTTCCCTATTTTCCAGGCCATACGGACTATTCGCATGAAAGAGTTGGCCGTCATCGATAAATGGGTAGCCGCTAACATCATCGTTCAGCTTGCCTTCGACGTATTGGTGGTAACTTTGTTTGGGTGGAAGGCGCTTATCTTCATGCTGTTGTGCCTGTTTTTCTCAGTTGGTCTTCACCCACTAGGGGCCCGCTGGATTCAGGAGCACTACCTGACGCTCGATCCGGAGCAGGAAACCTACAGCTACTATGGTCAGTTGAACGGCGTTAATTTAAACGTAGGATTTCATAACGAGCACCACGATTTCCCCTCTATTCCCTGGAACAGACTTCCTGAGATCAAGAAATCGGCTCCCGAATATTACGATACGTTAAAATACCATACGTCTTATGTTCGGTTGTTCTTCCGCTTTCTGTTCGACCAGGAAATATCGCTCTACTCACGGATTGTCCGTAAAGAACGGGGCCGTGTAGCCATCGCCGACCAGTCGAAGCCCGATATGGAGTTGGTTCAATCGCACGCTATTCCCGCCGAAAGTGCAGCGTAACTGAATTAACTTAGCTACAAGCATCAACGAAAAAGCCGAAGCAGTCAGTTGCTTCGGCTTTTTTGTTGGTAACCTTATCGATTAAAACTTTGCTGTTCCAGAATCCAGGAACGTAACGAAATTATCAATGCTACGGTCGTAATTCTTAGGCGCTACCAGGAGCTTACCCTCGCTGTTTACCAGGCAATAGTGCGGTTGCGCATTATTGTTGTACTGCGTGATTTGCAGGTCGGCATTCTGGGCACCGATTGTCTTTTTCACCTTCCCATCATAGGTAGAGGTGTACCAATCTTTTTCAGGCAATTCCGTTTTGTCATCTACATAGAGCGCAACGACTACGTAATCATTCTGAAGCCGGGACAGAACGGCGGGATCTGACCAGACACGGGCTTCCATTTCCCGACAGTTCACACAACCATGACCCGTAAAGTCAATGAAGACGGGTTTATTGACCTTCCTGGCGTAATTAAGCGCTTGCTTATAATCGAAAAAGCCCTGCAACCCTTGCGGCAGCTTAAACAGGTTGGCGTACTTAGGCGTTTCGCCCAGGGTATTACTCGCTTCGTTTCTTGAAGAAGATGAACCGGCAGCCAGACTAAAGTCCTGCGACGTGGCAGGTGGCAAGTAGCCCGATAGCGCTTTCAACGGGGCTCCCCACAGACCTGGAATCATGTACACGACAAAGGCAAACGTAACAATGGCCAGCAGCAGGCGCGGCACGCTTACTGTCTTCGTTTCGCTGTCGTGAGGCATCCGCACTTTACCCAGAAAGTAAAAGCCGATCAGGGCAAAGATCACAATCCAGAACGACAGGAATACTTCCCGGTCGAGCAGCCCCCAGTGGTAAACCTGATCGGCAATGCTCAGGAATTTCAACGCTAGTGCTAACTCCAGAAAGCCCAATATCACCTTTACTGAGTTGAGCCAGCCGCCCGACTTAGGCATACTCTTCAGCCACTGCGGAAAAGCCGCAAACAACGTAAACGGCACAGCGAAAGCAGACGAGAAAGCCGTCATACCAATAATTGGCTTGATGACCTCTCCACCCGCCGACGCAACGAGCAGACTGCCCACAATCGGCCCAGTGCAGGAAAACGACACCAGAACGAGGGTAAACGCCATAAAGAAAACGCCACCTAAACCGCCCCGTTCGGCACGGGCATCCGCGCTGTTTACTAAAGAGCTAGGCAGCACAATCTCGAACAAGCCCAGAAAGGATAAGCCAAAGACAAAGAAAATAGCAAAGAAAAGCACATTGGGTAACCAGTGCGTACTGACAAAATTGGCAAAAGCCGGGCCGTTTATGCGCGAAACAACGGTGCCCACCAGGACGTAAATACCGATAATCGACGCACCGAACAGCAAGGCTTTCCAGCGGCCTCCCGACTGATTGGTGAAGAAACTTACCGTCATCGGAATGATGGGAAACACGCAAGGTGTCAGCAAGGCCAACAAGCCCGATAAGAAAGCCGCAACAATAAAGCCGAGCATGGACGTATCGGCAGGTGTATCCGACGCGGCTGTTCCCACGATTTCCTCTGGTGTTTTGAGGGCCTCTTTCACACCCGCGTCGGATACGCTTACTCCAGGTGTAGCCGTATCGAATGGTGTGGCAGCCGCAACGGCAGTTTCCGAAGCGGGAGCTGTCGTAACTGAACTGGTTGCGGGAGCCGTTGCTACCGAAGCAGCCGAGGTCGACGGTGGCGCTGTTGCCGCTACCGCACTGGCTTTGATGTCAGCGGAGAACTCGACTTCGGCCGGTGGCAGGCAAACGCCGTCTTTGTCGGAGCATACCTGATATTCGGCCGTACCCGAGAACGTACCGACAGGCTTAAGAAGTTTTACTTTCTGCTCAAAAACGGCTTTGTTTTTAAACTGTCGCACCTTTGCGGCCCATACCTCTTCGAAAACTTCTTCTACCCCAATCGGTGTCGGCTTTCCAACCAGCGAATAGGCGTCGGAACTGTTAAACTTGAATGTTGTCGGAATTGGGCCAATATTGGGGTCCAGGTCGTTCGAATACATGTGCCAGCCGTTGCCGATGGTAGTCTCGATCCGAACGCTGACTACGTCGCCGACCTGAGCGGGTTGTTTCACTACTTTCGCCGACCAGGAAGTCGGGTCTTTACGGATTTGCGCTACAGTCATAAAGCTGATTAACAGCCCAATCACCAGCGCGAACATTGATTTCATACCGCTTTGGGTAAGTGATGGTTTCTTGATGAACAGAAATACCACAAAAATATTTCCATTTCGTACCCGAACCAACAAACAAAACCCTGGCCACGGCCAGGGTTTGCAAATGAACTACGTAACGAACTCTAGTTAGGTACGGCTTATCGACTAAACAAAACAGGGTTAAGCGCATCCTGTGGCGTACCGCCGATGGGAGCGTTAGCCAGCCACTTGGTATGGTCAGCGACCTGATAGGTGTTGCGAGGCTGCATGATTACCTGGTCTCTATCCATATAAATCATGGTCATTACCTTACGGGGTTTGCTCGACAGGTTTGGCCCAGCCCGGTGGAACGTCCAACCCGCGTGGTAGCTTACCTCACCGAGTTCGAATGGCGTATCATTGAGCGGAAAATTCTGTTTTTGCAATGTATCCGCCAGAATCGCTTCGCTCTCATCGCTAATTTCAACATCACGACCAATCTCTACGTGCTGACTGCCTTCCGCAAAGGCCAGCGGTCCCATTTCCATAGGCGTTTCCTGCAGCGGAATCCAAACCGTTACGGTATTGGGCGACGCTAAAGGCCAGTAGAATTGATCCGCGTGCCAGGGAGTGATACCACCGGATGGTTCTTTATACAGGGCCTGATCGTGGTAAAGCCGCACGGCTTCAACACCCATCAGATCAGCCGCGATTTTGGCCAGACGTTTCGAAAAAACGAACGCTTTCGCCTGCTCATCTTCCTGCCAGAGGTTCATGACCTGAAGAAACGCCCGTTCATACGTAGTGCGCTCTTCCATTGGCTTGGTTAACGTATTGAGCCGAAATACCAGGTCGGTGATGATGTCTCCGTAATAGCTGAGCACGGCCTGACTCAGCACTTGTCTTAGCTTAACGTACCCGTTCTGGCGGTAAAAAGCGATTGCCTCCGGGCTTAGTGCGTAGGGTGTGTTTAATTCTTCAGACAGAACAGCTTTGTCGATGGTGGCTTCCATAGGGTTGGGATCGTGCAAGGTTTGAGTTTATGACTAATCGAGTAAGACAAAACTAGCGCCACCAGATCTACTGAAATAAAGCAGCATTCACCAATTTATAGTCATTATTGACCATTTTCAGTTAACTATTCCGTTCTTGCTGGTAAGAAAGCGCATGTATGAAAGCTCTATTCGAAAAGGTGACCATCAATGAACGTAGCTCGCTTCTGGTACGTCGGTTTCAGTTGGCGTATTTCGATGCGCCCTGGCACTATCATCCCGAATACGAGCTGACCTACATTGTCCGGGGGCATGGCCGTCGGTTTGTTGGTGACCATCTTGAATCCTTCCAGGATGGGGATTTGGTATTGCTTGGCCCCAACCTGCCTCATTTCTGGCGTAATGATGAGTCGTTTTACCAGGCCGACTCCGATAAACAGGTAGAATCGATAGTTATCCAGTTTCCCGTTACGTTAGATCAGCAGGTCCTGGCGGCTATTCCGGAAGCAGAACCCGTTCGGCGGCTGTTTGAACGCGCCCGCTATGGATTATGCTTCAGTCCGGCGATGCGCCAGCGGGTGGCGGCTGAGCTTGATGCCCTGCCCGCCCATACGGCTTTAACGCAGGTTGTCAGCCTGCTTACCATTCTGAATACGTTAGCAACCGACCGGGATGCATACCTACTGGCTAGCGAGGGTTATCAGCTGGCACCTGGCGCGGCTGAGACAGAACGCATGAAACGCATTCTTGACTGTATACTCACCCACTTCCGGGACGAACTGCCGCTTGAGCAGGTCGCGTCCATTGCCGGTATGACGCCGGCCGCTTTCTGCCGCTATTTTCGGAAACGAACCCGCAAAACATTCGTTGAATACGTAACGGAACTGCGCATCAGTTACGCACGTAACCTATTAGCCCAGGGGGATCTAAGCATTAGCCAGGTTGGACTCGAATCGGGCTTTACAACGATCTCCCACTTTCACCGGCACTTTAAACGCCAAACCGGTCTGACGCCCCTGCGCTACCAAGCTGTAGTTCGCGGAGGTACCTGAGCCCCTAAAGTTAAAGCAGAGCGACCGCGTAAAATCTTCCTGATTCTACCATTTTCTGCCGTACATTTGTCTATACTAAGCTAACTGTCTGAGGGGCTCCTACGTAATGGAATTGAAGCCGACCATCAGCGCTTTATACAACCAAATACAAACCTACGCGCAGCATGACGACCGCGACCACCACCGCCCGCGATACGCAGGTGTTTGACCTGATTGCCAAAGAACAACACCGGCAGGAATCAGGTATTGAACTGATTGCTTCCGAAAACTTCGTGTCTCCCCAGGTGATGGAAGCAGCCGGAAGCGTTCTGACCAATAAATATGCAGAAGGTCTTCCCGGAAAACGGTATTACGGCGGCTGCGAAGTAGTTGATCAGGTTGAGCAGATTGCGATCGACCGCGCCAAAGAACTGTTCGGGGCTAGCTGGGTTAACGTTCAGCCGCACTCGGGCGCACAGGCTAACACGGCGGTGTTTCTGGCGTGTCTGCAACCCGGCGATACAATTCTGGGCTTCGATTTATCGCATGGCGGGCACCTGACCCACGGCTCGCCCGTGAACATTTCGGGTAAATACTTCCGGCCTACTTTTTACGGCGTAGAGCGGGAAACAGGCGTCATCAATTACGATGTCGTGGAAGAAACGGCAAAACGCGAACGGCCAAAGATGCTGATCTGTGGCGCGTCGGCCTACAGCCGCGACTGGGATTACGCTCGCCTGCGGGCTATTGCCGACGAAGTTGGCGCGTTGCTGCTGGCCGACGTATCGCACCCGGCAGGTCTGATTGCGAAAGGCCTGCTGAATGACCCACTGGCCCATGCCCACATCGTAACGACTACTACGCATAAAACGTTACGTGGTACGCGGGGCGGCATGATTATGATGCGGACTGATTTCGAGAATCCATTCGGTATTAAAACGCCCAAAGGCGAAACGCGCCTGATGTCGTCGCTGCTCGATTCGGGCGTATTCCCGGGTACGCAGGGCGGTCCACTGGAGCACATCATTGCGGCTAAAGCCATAGCCTTCGGTGAGGCTCTGACCGACGATTTCTACGAGTACGCCGTGCAGGTGAAAGCCAATGCGCAGGCCATGGCAAAAGCATTCACTGACCGCGGTTACGCTATTATTTCGGGCGGCACGGACAATCACCTGATGCTGATCGACCTGCGTTCGAAAGGATTAACGGGTAAGCTGGCCGAAAATACGCTGATCAAAGCCGACATTACTATTAATAAGAACATGGTACCGTTCGACGATAAGTCGCCAATGGTTACCTCAGGTATGCGCGTTGGTACCGCGGCTATGACCACTCGCGGGCTGAAGGAATCGGACATGGAGCAAATTGTCGTATATATTGACCGCGTGCTGATGAATCACGACGACGAAGCCACGCTCGCAACCGTTAAAGAAGAAATTAATGAGTGGATGAAAGCGTTTCCACTCTACAAAAGTTAAGCATTAAAGCGTGAAAGAGCGGAAGAGGAAATGAGTGACTTATATGCTAATGCCCATTTATCTTCGCTCTTTCACGCTTTCACTCTTTCACTCTTTTAGTACACATGCCACTCGACCAACTGACCGACGAGGAGATTGACACTGAAGGCAAAGAGATGTCCTTTCTGGATCATCTTGAAGAACTTCGTTGGCATATCATTCGTGCTGTAGGCTCCATTTTCGTGTTTGCCATCATTGCCTTCGTTTTTATCGAAGAGATCTTTGATAAGGTAATTCTTGCCCCTAAGCGCCCGGACTTCTGGACGTATCGCATGATGTGTAAGCTGGCGGACATGACCGGTTACGCCGACCTGTGCGTGAAGAAGCTGAATTTTGAATTGCAGGCACTGGGTATGGCCGATAACTTCACGATGGCCATGACGTCGTCGCTGATCATCGGCTTATCGTTCGCTTTTCCCTACGCCTTCTGGGAAGTGTGGCGCTTTATTAAACCGGGCCTGATGCCAACCGAAAAAAAGGCCGCCCGTGGAGCTGTGTTCTACGTATCCTTTCTATTTATGCTGGGGCTGCTGTTCGGGTATTATATCGTGTCGCCCCTGGCCATCAACTTCTTAGCTAATTTTACGATTTCGCCGGAAATTAAGAACCAGTACGATATTACATCGTATATTTCTACGCTGGTAACGCTTTCTTTGGGTTGTGCGCTGATTTTCCAGATGCCCATGATCGCGTTTGTGCTCTCGAAAGTAGGGGTTCTGACTCCGGCCTTCATGCGGGAATACCGCAAACATGCCTGGATTGTTATTCTGATCGTAGCGGGTATCATTACCCCATCTCCTGATATTTATAGCCAGATTCTGGTAGCGCTTCCGTTAACCTTACTGTATGAGGTTAGTATCCTCGTCTCTGGACGCGTCCAGCGGGCTCGACTCAGGGAACAGCAGGCACTGGAAACCAATGAGAATGCTTAGAAACTAAAAGAGCCCTCCTGCGCAGGAGGGCTCTTTTAGTTTCTGGATGGTTGTGGTATATTTACTGTAAACGAATACGTGTATGCAGGCTTTAGAGAAGATACGGCTCAGCGACGCACAGGAGGCTATGCTGGAAGCAGGTGAACTGATTCGTATTCCGGCTTCGTGGGAAGAGTTTGAAGAGTTCCTGACCGAAACAAACCATCGCGTAGAGTACCACGACGGCCATATCGTTATTGTGGGTTTAGCTATAATTATTCACGAGTTACTGGTAAGCTGGATAAACTATATCTTGACAGGCTTTTTCCCCGGGAAACCGTATTACGTGCTGGGCAGCAATGCTGGCATTCGTGAAGACGGTAAAAAAGGCCATTACAATGGTGATGTACTGGTCGTAAAAGGCCAGCCTGTTTATCAGGGAAAGTCCCGGTCTATTATCACAAACCCATATTTAATCGTCGAGATTCTTTCCAAGTCCACGCTGAACTACGACTTGGGCGCCAAGCGTCAACAATACGAAAAAATGGATACGGTTAATGAATTGATTTTCGTTAATACATTTGACCGTGAAGTTGTTGTGTGCCGCCGTACTGATCAGGCAAATGCCGGGTTAGAAACAACGTATTCTAAACCGGAAGATCAGGTAAGTATAGACGAGTATCAGGTTCGGTTAGGCGATGTGTTCGCCAATCTACCCGAAGAAGAGTAATAACAATGCAGTACGATTTCAGAAAATACCACTACCGCTCCATTAACGCAGCCACTGACGCTGAACGAGCCGAAATCAATCAGGAGTTAAAAGACCTCTACGCAGGTTTGCCCGACGACGAAAAGCAGGAGTTCAACCGCCAGCTTCAGGCTTTTTTGGCGAAAGAGATGGGACGTATCAAGTCCGATTATGAGTCAGTAAAAGGCGGGTTAGGCAACAATTAGATCATACCCCGCGCTTTCAGTTCAAGGTATTTGTTGACCGTATTGGCAGTCAGGTTTTCCGGAGCGGTCAGAATGGTTTGAATGCCATATTGGGCCAGCTCTTTCACAATCTGCTTTTTCTCGAAGGTAAACTTCTCCCCGATCGTTTTCAGATAAATCTGCTCGGTATCCGCAGCAGGCTGATCAAGCAGGGCGCGGAGTTCCGTGTTCTCGAAGAAAATAATCAAGAGCAGATGATCTTTAGCCAGTCGGCGGAGATAAGGAAGCTGCCGGTGCAGCGCACTCACGGTTTCAAAGTTGGTGAACAGGAGCAGCAGGCTTCGCTGGCGAATGTGGGTACGAATACTAGCGTATAAACTCTCATAATCGGTTTCCAGAAAGCGCGTTTTCTGACGGTAAAGCACTTCGAGAATCTTGAGCATGTGCCCCGAACGCCGGTCGGCCAAAACCAGTTGACCCACCTGATCCGAGAAGGTCAGGATGCCGGCTCGATCCTGCTTCATCAGCGCGATATTGCTCAGCACCAGACTGGCATTGATGGCGTAATCGAGCAACGTCAGCCCATTGAAGGGTGATCGCATCACACGACCTTTGTCAATCAGGCAGTAGATGGGCTGCGACCGTTCGTCCTGGTAGGCGTTAATCATCAGCGAAGCCCCCCGCGGATCGGTACGTCGGGCGGTAGCTTTCCAGTTTACCGTACGCACGTCGTCGCCGGTCGTATACGGACGTACCTGCTCGAACTCCATGCTATGCCCAATACGTCGAATCCGTTTAACGCCGACTTCGTTCAGGCGGTTGGTGGCCGCTAAAAGCTCGTACTGCCGCATTTGCAGAAATGACGGATACACGGCCACCGTTTTCCCCTGCTCAAACTGATACCGGCGTTTCAGCAGACCCAGAGGGGTCAGTACGAATACGTTTACGGCCCCAAAATTATATTCACCCCGACGGGTCGGTCGCAGCTCATAACGAATAGCTTTTGTTTCGCGCGGCACAAGCTGACTCCGGAACAGAACATCGCGTCGCTGAAACTGAAGCGGAATCTCGTCAATTACTTCGACGTCAGCGCGGAAAGAATACCGGTTCTCGAGGTATATAGTCAGTGGATTTTCATCGCCGTTCGACAGTCGTTCGGGCACTTCGCGCCGGGCGAAAAAGCCTGATTTCTGGCGAAATAACAGCCAGACATCTATACCTATGGCAATCAGAAACAAGATGAAGCCTAGCTGCACTACTGGTAGCAAAACCGGAAAAGCGTAGGCGGCAACGAACCCCAGCACAAAGGCGATCAGCGCAAGCCACAACCGCGTAGCAACGAAAACAGATCGTAAAAATTTCAATGGTTTGCGTTTTTTAAATTAGCCAGTGCCTCCTCAATCTCCGACTCAAAAACGGGGTTAAAACTATCCTCCTGATAGTTGCCCGCCCGTTCGTATCGTAGCGCTTTACAAAAGAAAGACGCATCCTGAAAAGCCGTCCGGGCATCAGCCGGGCGGTTAAGTTGCACAAGAGCCTGTCCCCGGTAATAGAAAACGAGCGCACTCCGTTTAAAATTCCTGATTGCTTTATCCAGATCAGCCAGGGCTTTTTCGGGTTGTTGCGTGGCCAGGTAACTCACAGCGCGGCTAACGTAATGCCGGTAGTTAACCCATTCGGCACCGTGCTTTGCTTCGAGCGGCTCAATGCTGATTGAAAACTGTTCGATCGCCTTCGAATGATCGCCTAAGCTACGATACGTCAGGCCACGCAGATAACTCACGGGGTTGTTGTTAATCATATCATCGAAAGTCGGCGTCAGGGCATCGAAAGCGTTGAGGTGCTGCAAGGCACGCGGGTAATCGTGCAGCATTGATAGATAAACTTCGCCAACGGCTCCGTGCTCTTTCGGGAACAGATCAGCCGTTTTTTCGAGCCAGTAAGCCGCCTGTTCGTATTCTCGCAGCCGGACGTATCCCAGCGCCCTGAAGCGGTAGTTTATGCCGGAGACCGATGCGGTATCGGGCCCGGCCTGCGCTCGTTTGAAGCCCGCCCAGACGTACGCAGGCGGTACGGTACGGTTAACGGCAAGCGCAGATGCGTATGCATCCAAACTTTCCTCACCGGTTTGAGCAAGCACCGAGAAAGAATACAGCCAGCAAACCAAGCAGAGCCACTTCATGGTAAAATGTCGGTCAAACAGCCATCTTTTAGCCGAAACGTAAGTGATATAGCCGAATCCTGCGGTCGATAAGCGGCCGGGTCAGCCGCGTTCACCGCCAGGTCGGCGGGTAAGTGTTCGCGGCAGATTTTCACCAACTGACTGGCAATTTGTGCCGCAAACGATCTGGGACAATAATCCTCGCCGAAACCGGCTACATCGAACAGACCGCGTTCGCCCTGGCAGTTGATCGCAAACCGTACGCGAACCAAACCCGACTGCCCCGGCTGATTAACGGGCTGATAATACGTCCTGACGAGTTGCGCTACGTTGTATTTTTCATTTCGACCGCCGAAGAAACCGTTGTCCATGCGGGAAAAACAGGCAGCGCAAGTTTGAAACCCGTTTGGCTTACAGGAGTCCCCAGGCGGTATCTGCTTAACACACCGGAAGCTTTCAGTCGCTACGCTTCGACCATTCCAGCCAATTGCCTGAAACCGGCTGGCGGTTACGTCGGTAAGCTGCCAAAGCAGTTTGTAGCCCCCATTGCGATTGTACAGCGTTCCGTTGACGACCAGAAACATCGATGTGCCAAACCTGGCTAACCGCCAGTAATGCACCGTACGCTGGTTTGTGCAGGCATTTTCCAGGCTGACCCGGCCATTGGCATATAAATTCACGATCAGGCTGTCCGACTGCCAGGTCCGCCCCATAACTTGCTTATACGCATTAGCCGAGTCGATGGGCACATTTTGGAACCGCCGAAACTGCATGGGGTAATAAGCGCCTAGTTGGAGCAGGTCGTTGTGCAGATGAACAAGCCGGGGAGCGTATCGAATCGTATCCAATCGAAACGCCTGGCTTGTAACAGCCCAGGTTGACAATCGCTCAGTTGCCGAGCCATCAACCATTCCGAAATGATACGTACTGTCGGCATCCAGTTGCAGGTAGATGGGCAGCGGGCAGTACGTGTCCAGGTCAACTTCCGTATGAATGCCAATCCAGGTGCCAACCAGTTGTTCATGCGTTGGCGTCTGCGCAGCTACAAGCTGGCAAACCCACAAGCAAACGGACAGCCAGACAGCCCTCTTCATCTCGGAACCTCAATTTTCTGGACGAGCTGCGCGACAACGTCATCGGCCGTACCGCCTTCCATCTCCCGCTCGGGCGTGAGTAAAATGCGATGCCGAAGCACCGGAACCGCAAGTTCCTGCACATCTTCGGGCGTAATGAAATCGCGTCCCCGGAGCGTTGCAAGGGCTTTTGCCCCGTTGAGTATAGCTACCGAAGCGCGGGGGGACGCACCCAGGTACAGCGACTTGTTCGCCCGGGTAGCCTGTACAATTTTGGCAATGTATTCGAAGAGTGTGCCCTCAACATTAACCTGATGAACCTGATTGCGTAGCGTTGCTAATTGGTCAGCAGTTAGTACCGCACTTACCGCAGCTACAGCATCGGTCAGGTTACGGCGTTGGTGGTGACCCCGTAAAATATCCACCTCCTCATTGGTTGCCGGATAACCAACAACAATCTTGAATAAAAACCGGTCGAGCTGTGCTTCGGGCAGCCGGTAGGTCCCCTCCTGCTCGATCGGGTTCTGCGTCGCCAGCACCATGAATGGCTCACTGAGGTGATAGGTTGTACCGTCGTTGGTCACCTGGCGCTCCTCCATCACTTCAAACAAAGCCGCCTGCGTTTTGGCGGGAGCGCGGTTGATTTCGTCGATCAAGACGATGTTCGAAAAGATAGGCCCTTGCCGGAACTGAAAGTCGCCGGTTTTAGGCATGAACACCGACGTACCAAGCACGTCCGACGGCATCAGATCAGGCGTAAACTGAATGCGGCTGAAATCGACCGACATCGTCCGGGCCAACAACTTCGCCGTGAGGGTTTTGGCTACGCCCGGAACGCCTTCGATCAATACGTGCCCATCGGCCAGAAGCGCGGTTAGCAGCAGATCAATCGTTTGCTGCTGCCCGACGATGACTTTACCAACTTCGGCGCGGATCGCGTCGATGGCGGCTGTGAGCGGGGTAAGATCTATACGAGATTCAAATGGAGTCATGCTTGTAGGTTTATCATCCTGATTGGCGGGATGACCAAAATTACACAGTTATAAGTTTATTGAATTTTTCGATAGCGTCGTTGAGCGCAAGTAAATCATGTTCGGAAAGATCAATACGTTTCTGAACGTTACGTAGTTGCCTGACCAGTTCGTTGGTTTCTTCCAGCGAAGCCCCACTCTTACGGGCCAGTGTCTGCGTAAACTCGTTGTCAAGGTTGTTTGTATTCAATCCATAGCGGTCGCGCAGTTCCGCCAGAAAATACTGAACCTTCTGACGAGCCAGATTATCATGATCGCCCTGCTGAAAATATAACCGCCCAACGGTTTTGACGAAATCCAATGATGTGTTTTGAATGGGTTCGACAACCGGAATAACACGTTGCGTTCGTTTACCGGCGAAAATAGCGTAGAAAATAAGGCCGAATACGATCAGGTAATACGCCCAGTTCAGCCCGGGTTGCGAACGAACGTAACGTAGAATCGACTGCTGCTCCTCATCAAATCGGCCCTGCTTCTGGTACTCGTCCCAGTACGTTGGTAAGGCCGGTAAATACGATAAGGCCTTAAACGCGTAGTCCGACGTTATCTGGTCGAGCACGTAATAATTGGTAAACGCCAGAGGCAGATTATGGATAAAGAACTGTCCTTTGCCGTACTGAACTCTGATAAAAACAGGTTCTTTTCGGGCATTACATCCCAATACAGTAATGTTCCTGGCCTTCTGGATGATCAGGTAATTCCGGCCGTCGTCATGAAAAAAATTATAGCCTTTAGCCGTGCGCAACTGGGGATTAACGAAGTTTTGGCGTAAGGTTGTATCGGCTTTATTGGGCTCCTGAACCTCGGCTTTGAACCCAAGCGCTACGCCAAGAGAATCCGGAAAATCATACGCTGAGATCAACGCATTATTGCCCTGGCTAACGTAACGCAACAGCAGCCGCTGGTCGTTTCGGTCGGCATTGAAATCGCGGCAGATCACGACGTAGTTGCTTGGTCTTGGCAGCTTCGTTTCAGAGAAAAAATTATAAACCGGCAACCGCACCGTTTGCACCGCAGGCTGCTGCATCAGATCTGGTAAGAGTTCATACAACGCCTGGGTGCCAAACGGAATTTTGTCGTCGTTCTCGTACGTAGGCTGCCAGTCAATCGGCTTCGGCCGGTAATACTCAAAGAGCATGTAAGAGACGATCGTCGCCAGAAGTATGAGCAGGTATTTGTTGGCCTTCAGCAAAGGGATTGTGGGATTAAGCGTTTACGGGATTGAGCCGCGATGAGTTGAACCGTCTGAACTGATCCCGGATGGCCAGAAAACGCGCTTCGTCGACCGGAAAATCGCCGTACCAGACGAATTCAAACTGCTGCGTCAATCGCTCAAAATCGGCCTGAAGCGGTGAGCCCGCCAGTTCACTGACGTACTGCCGATTCGTTTTATCAGGTTTATACTGAATCAGCCCGGCGTCGGTTAGGCGCTTCAGCGACTGTAGATAAAGCAGGCGGACCGCCAGTCGAAAACTTCGCTGGTTAATAGCCTCTTCAATAGCCTGGTCGAAGTTAATCTCGTGAATATTTTCGGCAATGTCTTCGTAATCCAGTGAACCGGTCATTGCTTTCTTCGGAAACAGATACGTGAACACCTCAGCTTTCAGAAGCAGATAGATTACCAGCCCGGCAATACAGGCCAATACTACGTACTGCCAGAAATTCTGGTAGGCTTCGCTGCTCAAAAAATTCGCGAGTCGACGGTACAGATAATCAATAAACCGGGCAAAGGGATTATCGGGCGGGGCCACATCACGGCCGTACTGATAATCCCGGTCTGTCTGATACTCCTTCAGCCGGTTGGGCACGGGGTAGCGTACCCGCATTGGAGCGCGGTCATCGGGTGCCTGAACTGTGGTTACCGACGCTGGTTTCTGCTGCGCTCCAGCACTAATCGGCTTAGCCAGGCCTATCAGTAAAACCAGAAAGTAGCTAATGTGGCGCGTAAAGCCATTCTGCCAGTAAAACCGTATCTTTTTCATTAATAATCGCCCTCATCCGTAGCTCGGGGCTGGGTTGGCGTTGTGCCGATAGAATCAATCGCCGAGAGCAGCCCCCGCCCCTCCTGGCGCTCCACTAAGTTCGTGTATTGAAATCCAATCGCTACATAAATTAAACTGCGCAGGAGCGTACCGCCTACCGTACCGATTACGTTGCCCAGCACAATCCAGAAGCCTGATACGTTGGGTAGGAGCTTGGCCGCAACCAGAAAGTTGATGATACCCGCCGGTAGCGTGAAAATTAAGCCGACAATTCCCGAAATAATGCCCATGACCAGCACGAGCCCAAAGGTCGACCACCATTTATCGCGAATAAGTTTAAAGCAACGATCCCAGGTCGGACCAAAGTCGGTCCCCTCGAATGTGGTAACGGCCAGCGCCAGCACAAGCACAATGGCTACGTAAACGCCAGGAATGACAAAAAATAAGAAGCCAACCCCCGTAATGATGGAGCCCAGCAGACTGATGACTAAACCGCGCCCGATAACCGGCTGCATCTCCTCCCAGACTTCGGCAACGGTAACAAACCCGCCATTTTTTCGAGCGTACACCTTCATGTGGGCGTAAGTGGTCAGACTCACCACCAGAATCGCCAGAATACTGAAGAGGATCGTCACCCAGAACGCGGGCGAAAAGATGCTGCTCATCAGGCCAAAAACCGCCGTTGGGTTATTCTCCGGATCAAAGTCAGCGCTGCGCCGGGACAAGTTCAGCACATTCGACTGAAGAATCCCGGAAGCAATACCGGCGATCAGGGCAACCGGCCCCACAATGTAAAGCAACGCCAAACCCAGACTGCGGAAATTCTGGGAGACGTATTGAAACGTAACGTTGATCTTATCGCCAAAGTCGCGTTGCTGGAAAAGGTTAATCATGGCCCAGGCTTCGGTTTAGATAAATTGGGTACAGAATAAAATACCAGATGATGAATGCCGCTGACACCAGAATGATGCTTCCACTAACAAGCGGGGGCAGCGTTAACCGCGTAATAAAACTCTCCAGAAAGCCAGCCGTAATAAAAATAGGAACCAGCCCGACCGCAATCTTCAACCCTTGTTTGATGCCTCGTTTAAACGACTCCAGCCGGGAATACGTACCAGGAAACAACAGACTATTGCCAACCGTCAGGCCGGCGCACCCCGCAATCACAATCGCCGATATTTCGAGCGTTCCGTGAATCCAGATTTTTAGAATTGAGTCCAGTAATAAGCCCCGCTCGTAGAAGAAATACTGGAACGAGCCCAGCATCACACCGTTATAGAACAGCATAGCAATCGTACCGAACGAAGCGAACAACCCAAATATGAACGTTCGGAAGGCAACAAAAATGTTGTTGAGGGTGATCTGGATAAACATGGTCGCCTGATCGCTGCTGTTGTACACGCCTAAGGGATCTCCCTTCTTGATGTTTTCGAGCGTCATGTTGACGTATTGATCGCCCAGAATCAGCCGTACGAACGTATTGTCGTGAGCCGCCGATACCCAGCCCAGCACCCCAGCCAGCACGAAAACCAAAGCCGAAACCGCCAGCAGCCGGTGCGACTGCCGAAACAGAAGTGGTAGTTCATATTTCCAGAACGTAATGAGCCGTCCCCGCTCTTCGTGCCGGTTCTGCATGAGCCCCCGGTGCACCTGAGCCGCCAGTCCGTTCAGGTAGCGCGTTACGTTCGAGTCGGGATAAAACGTGCGGGCATACGACAGATCATCGGTCAGTTCAATGAATTGCTTGGTTAACTCGTCGGGGTTGGCCTGGGCTGTTTTTGTGGTCAGCTTAGCCTCAATGTCTTTCCACTTTTCGGTGTTACGTTTCACAAAAAGGGCTTCACGCATAGCCAGTTGCTCTGTAGATTCGTTGTTAGTAAGGTTCGGGATGGCCGAAAGCGAAAATTTGGCAAATAATGTGCGAACGGCAAAGCGTCTGGATACTATTTTTGAAAACTAGTCGGAGCCTGTGCGTCGACTGACCCTTACCTGATCGCTTTATTCATGTCCGTTGCTGTCCGCACGTCTCAAAATGTTCTGCTCGAATACGAACCCGCCAGCATTGGCGAACGGATTCTGGCCACGCTGATCGACTACCTGGTTTTTTTGGGCTGGTTTCTGCTACTGGCAGCCGTAACGGCCGGATTAAACGTTCAGGTCGGAAGATTCTACAGCGCCTTATTCGTGCTTCCTATCGTTTTTTACGACCTGCTGTGCGAATGGCTGCTGAACGGACGTAGCGTCGGTAAACTGGCGATGGGCATCCGGGTCGTTAAACTAGACGGCTCTCCGCCGAACTTAGGCGCCTATTTGATCCGGTGGGTGTTACGTATCGTGGAGTCAGTGGCATTCCTGGGCGGACTTATCCCCATCATTACGGTGGCGGCCAACGGAAAAGGCCAGCGGTTAGGCGATATTGCCGCCGGCACAACCGTCGTTCGACTAAAACCGGCAACTACTTTAGACGATGTGCTGACCAGTCCCTTACCTGATAACTACGTTGTGCAGTTTCCTGATGTACGTCTGCTGACCGACCGGGACATCAGCGTAGTGCGGGAAGTATTACGCCGGGGTGATGAGGGTGTGCTGATGCGCACAGCCGATAAGATTCGGGAAGTGACCGGAATTGAAAGCAGCCTGCAAAGCCGGGCGTTTCTGGAAACGGTCATCACCGATTATCAGTTTATAACAACACAGTAACGCGGGCTTGCTCCCGCTAACTTAATCAGCGGTTTCTACCCGCGTTATGTATGCTCGAATCAATCAAATCACTCGCCCGCCAGTATGCGGCTGATATTGTGCAGACGCGTCGGCATCTGCACGCGCATCCCGAACTCTCGTTTCACGAACGAAACACCGCCCGCTTTGTGGCCGATCAGCTTAAAGCCATTGGCATAACGCCCCAGGAAGGCGTAGCGGACACGGGTTTGGTTGCCATTATAGAAGGACGTAACGCAGGCAGTAAAGTAGTGGGACTACGCGCCGATATGGATGCGCTGCCTATCCACGAAGCGAACGACGTACCGTATAAATCAACGGTCGACGGGGTTATGCATGCCTGCGGACACGATGCGCATACGGCGAGTCTGCTGGGTGTGGCCCGTATTCTGCACGTCCTGCGCGACCAGTTTGAGGGTACCGTGAAGCTGGTATTTCAACCGGGCGAAGAGAAAGCGCCGGGCGGGGCGTCACTGATGATTAAGGAAGGTGTTTTACAGAATCCGGCTCCGGTGAGCATGATTGGTCAGCATGTAGCGCCGAATATTCCGGTGGGCAAAATCGGCTTCCGGGAAGGCATGTATATGGCCAGTACTGACGAGCTGTACCTAACCGTTCGGGGTAAGGGCGGTCATGCGGCCATGCCCGATAATCTGGTCGATCCGGTTCTGATTGCCTCGCATATCATCGTAGCCTTGCAGCAGATCATTAGCCGTAACCGGCCCCCGGCCAGCCCGTCAGTCCTATCATTCGGGCGATTCATTGCCGACGGTGTAACCAACGTAATCCCGAACGAAGTGACCATTCAGGGTACATTCCGGTGCATGAACGAAGAATGGCGCGCTGAAGGAAAACGCCGTATGGTTAAGCTGGCCGAAGGCATAGCCGAAGCGATGGGCGGCTCGTGCGAATTTGAGATTGTGCACGGGTATCCTTATCTCCAGAATCATCCTGAACTTACCCGCCGACTACGGGCACAGGCAGTTGACTACATGGGGGCCCAAAACGTGGTTGACCTGGACCTCTGGATGGCGGGTGAAGATTTTGCGTTCTACTCGCAGGTCGTTGACTCCTGCTTTTACCGACTCGGTACCCGCAACGAAGCGCGTGGCATTACCTCGGGCGTTCACACCCCTACCTTCGACATCGACGAAGCCGCTCTGGAAACCGGTGCCGGACTAATGAGCTGGCTGGCCGTTCAGGAGTTGAACACCGTATAAAGTAGCATGAGCGTACTCCAAGAATACTATTGTACACGATTGCTTACTTCAATAGCGGGTGACTAAAATCACCCGCTATTAGTCGAACACGTCCTTCGGAATGTGCGTAATCCGGCAGGCTAGATCGACCTCACCAGAAGCAACAATGTAATAATCTCCGGCGTCGAGGATACCCGTCGTGAACACGACGTCGGAAACGTACATCTGTTCTTTCAACTCTTCAAGTAAATCAGGTCGCGATTCAAGAATGGGCGTCTGATCTTCGAGCCGCAGAATCGTGGTAGGGTCGTTGGCGTCGAGCAAGGCCCAGAATGTCCGGTAAATACCGACTATACCCTGTCGCTCAACGCCGTGGTACAGCAGCAGCCAACCTTTATCGGTCAGAATGGGCTGGGTTCCTCCACCAATTTTCGAGGTCGATGTAGACGCTCGTCTGGGCCGGATAAAGGGCTCATCGATGGGTTTCCAGTGAAGTGCATCCGGCGATTGGGACAGGTTAATGGCTGGCCCCGGCAGATACGGACTGCCTGGCGCATACGCAAAATACAAGTCGCCGAGCGGTCGGGTCAGCGCGAAGAATTTGTCATTGACCTTGCCTTCAAACAAGACCATGTCTTTGTTCTGGTGGTCCAGAATAATGCCCTGCAACGTATAATTCAGCCCGTCGGTCGAGGTGTAGAGCGTTGTGCTATGTCGCTCGGCGCTGACCGAACAGGTCGTCATGTAATACGTATCGTCAACCTTCGTAATGCGGGCGTCTTCGACACCGTATTCCTGATACGTTTTCTGCGGAGCAATAATCTTGTCGTAATGAACTTGCCGCACTTTAGTGCCGTCTTCATTTAACTCAACGGGCAGCAGCCAAGATAACGACGTCAACGCCATCACCCGAACCGGGTAATTGAGTACCTGAAATTTCCGTGGGTCAGCTGCATTCACCTGATCTAACAGGTATTCATCCAAGACGTATCCAGCCTGCGCATCCCAGCGAATGGTATGAATATGCGTACCAACAATAGGCTGACGTAACGCTTCGGCCACCCGAACCATGATGAGCAGATTCCCGTTGGGTAAACGGGCCAGTCCCGGATTAAAAGCCCCTAACACGTACGTTTCAGCCTGGATCGTATTTCGAAACGGTGAATAGTGCAGGTCAACATCGTTTGGGCCGAAGACAATCAGGTCAGTTGGGAAAGTCATACGTTCAGGCGCTACGTACTGAAATGAGAGAACACGAAAAACCGTCCTGTTCGCGTAGCAGAAAGGTTACGTTAACAGGACGAGATTAATCAAATACTTAGATTAGCTGCATGTGTGGCCGAATCTGCATCGATACCACATCGCACCGGTGCGGCTGCGTCAATACGTAATGAACGGCAACGGCAATGTCTTCGGCCAGGAGCATTTCTTCTTTCTCGATTTCGGGCCTTTGTTCTTCAGCGGTGGTACCATGAATATCAGACTTCACTTTACCGGGTTCAATCAGGCTTACTTTTATACCTTGTTCGTTGACTTCCTTGCGGAGTGCCTCGGCAAACCCCTGAATACCCGTTTTCGTAGCTACGTACACCGAACTACCACCCTCCCGAACGTCGGCGCTCATGGAACCAATAAACACAATATGGCCCTTTTTGCCTTGCTGCATTCGCGAAACGGCTTCTTTGGTGCAGGCCATGTAGCCTAACAGATTCGTTTCAACTACGTTCCGCCACTGGGCATTATCCATATCAGCGATTGATTCGGCGGCCAGAGCTGCGTTGCTAATAAAAATATCGAGGCCCCCTAATATCTGATCCGCCTGTTGAAACACGCGTTCAACCTCTTCCTGTTTCGATAGATCAGCGATCATGCCATCGGCCTGCCCACCGGCTTCCCGAATCCGGCCCAGGGCTTCGTCGAGCTGCTTCTGGTGACGACCCATCGTAAATACATGAGCCCCGTAGGAGCCCAGCAAAATGGCAATAGCCTGCCCGATACCGGTGGTACCACCGGTAATCAGAATCCGTTTCCCCTCTAAGGGCTCTACCTGCGTGTGTCCTTTGCGATTTTCCATAGCGTTGTATGTTGGTTATAATCAACTTTTTTTCGTCCGGCTTGTTGGCTTTCGTTCCCAATCGATTCGGAATCGGGAACCACCCGGCACCCGAAACTCGTAGAGGTCATCGGTGTGAGCTTCGGCTTTACATTCGCGCTCCGTACCGGCCGTTAACTGAACCAGACGAACCAGGGGCAAACGCTTCTGATTCGCCAGCACGCGAAGGCGACAGGTGAAGTCTTCCGTGCCGGAAATCGTGAACGTAACCTCCCCGCTCCCAGCCGTTCGGTTCCGAAAATCAGCCCTGAGGATGGGATACTCGGTGTAAATGATGACCGGAACGCTGGGCAGGCGCAGGTAAGCGCTGGTTGCTAAAACCAGGGCACTGGCGCTGCCGTATACTTCCTGGCCAACCTGACCCGCCTGCTGCCAGCCGGTTCGTAAATCTTCGAGTGGAATCGGCAACATAGGCTGAATGTGGCCCTCGCGGGGTTCATCGGCAACCGCATCGTCGGGCAATTCGGCCGGCAGATAATACCGACCGCGGTGTAGCAGGTACTTCATGTACTCGGCCAGTAGCATGCCCAGCGCAGGCGACACCTCGAGTTCGACCAGCTTCAGGTATTCCAGGGCCGCAGAAAACGCTTCTTCCTCTTCGTAAGACGCTACGTACTCCGCATCCTGAAGGCAGGATACCCCCATGAACGTAGTATAGTGTTTGGCATACCCGAACTGACAATCCCACATCCACATCTTAGCAACGACACTGGCCATGCATACTTTACTCAGATCAAAATACAGCCGGTTGCTGGTGATCCGCCAGAGTTTAGCCATCGTTACCGCGCTCATAATGGTGTTGTTGGTCTGATAAAGCAGTTCGAAGCCTTTGCCCATCAGCATTCGGGCCGATGTTTCGGCTTCTTTCAAATACTTTTCATCCTGCGTAAGCTCATAAGCCTGAATCATTACGTGCGTAAACAGACCGGGCACGTCGTGCTCACCCGTAGTGCCGGGCTTTGGTTTGTCTTTGTATACTTTCAGGCTGTGTATATTGTAAAAAACCGGCCACTCATAGTCAAAGTGATGCGCGGCCTTAATAACGAATACCAGTGAGCGTAGAAACATCTTCTGCGCTTCTTGGTCGCCCGATTTAGCGAGTCGCCCCAGGTTCAGTAGACTATACAGTAAATACCAGGAATCCATCCGGACCTGATCTTCTTCCTCGCTTAGGTCAGCATCCGCCTTCGTAAAGTCAGTGCCGGGTAGCCACCGGACAATCGTGCCCAGTTTCTGATCGAAAAAGGAGTAAACACTTTTCCGAAGCTGATCCGCGAGGTCTACCGAATTACCCGTCCAGATTTGATAGTCCAGCAGCGGCAGTAAAATCGCCATCTGTACCATACTCTCGGGCGGCTTGTAATCCGAACCGACGTAGGCGTTGAGGTAAAATTTGCCGTTGATTCGCCGACCGCAGGCATCCGACGACGCCAGCGTTCGCAGGGTCTGCGTAGCGGCCGATGGCCAGTCGTAGTACTCAGTTTTGGGCTTGGGAATGTATCGGTAGATCTGAGCAATCGCTTCCAGAAAGTGATCGGCCGCTTCGTATTCGTCGACCGGAATGGTTTCGGTCAAGAACAGGTACGCATCCGAAATGACCAGCTCTTTTCCGCCAATCAATGGTTTCTCAGACGTAGGCAACGAAAGACCAAGTTCTGGCCATTGCACCCCTACAGTACCACTGGGGTCCGTTTGTGTCTGCTGACAATACGCGTTCAGGGCGGTCAGATTCTGAAAATACAGCACTGTACCGGTACGTGGCTGGTCGACGGAAAAGAAGACGGTACCCGACGTAGGCCCGTTCTGGGACGTGTAAACCCGACCCACAGTTTCGTGGGGTTGGTAGTGTGCGTCCAGTACATACACATCGCGGGGCAACGATTCCAGCGTAAAACTCTGATGCGAACGAAGGGATGTTGTATAATGCAGCATGGGTTGATCGGGGTTTGGCCACTCAACCCGCACCGTAAACACCCCCAGTGCGCCCTCGATCTGGTACCGGATGCACGTATCATTTTCCGGGTGTGCCGCACAGGACGTAAGCCTACCAGGGTCGAAGCAGGTCCGTAATGCCAGCTTCCCGCCTTTGGGAAAGCTGAAGATCACCCAGAACGACGTAGCGTCCAGGCAGGTTTCCAGTTTCCCGATGGAGATCGACAGGGGAGCCGGATTTCGTTTTTCAGGCTGTTTCAACTCTTCCTCAACGCCCAGCGTCCATTGCGATACAACCTGGCTGCTAACTCCCTGATTTGATGTAGAGGCTTTAGGCATATACGTAATGATTTGCCCCTTTAAACTTATCTCTTCCCTAAAAGTTAGTTACAATTCGTAACAGGCCGCCAACCACATAACAGAATGGGCTGCGAACGCTAGCCGCATCGTATTTTCCAGATCGCTGATGCAGCGATCTGCTTTAAGTGAATCGTCTCCGGCTGTCAGAAATTCGTTACATTCACCATCTGCCAGCCCGTCGTTTCTTACTTTATGAATCAGCCAGTTACGTTTAGCCTCACATCAGCTTTTAAAGCTAAAGTTATTTCTCTGAAAGCATGAATATTTTGCGCAAACATATCTGTAAAATCTCCTATTCAGTCCTTGATTTTTATACATTTGTACTTCGTTACATCGTTCTATTTTGAAAGTATAACTGCTTTACGCACATGAACAGAAGAGACGCCCTCATGCGGGTAGCCGCGCTGGCTGGCGCAACGATGTCGTTGCCCGCGCTGGCCGACACGCTCGAAGCCTCGGCTGCCCGGCGTGCCTTAACTGGTAAGCCGCTTTTCTTTACGGCCGATCAGGACGCGACCGTTGCTGAATTAGCCGACACCATTATCCCGACGACAAGCACGCCCGGTGCAAAGGCCGCCAAAGTGAATGAGGTGATCGATATAATCCTGAAAGACTGCTATAAACAAGACGATCAGAAGCGTTTTATTGAAGGACTGGCCCAAACTAACAAGCTAAGCCAGGACGCCTACGGCAAAGCCTTTGTGCAGCTCGATCCAACGCAGCGCATCGCCATTGTGAAGCAACTCGAAGCGGATGCTAAACAACAGCGCGCGAAGATGGCCGCTCAGCGGGCTGCGGCTAAAGTAGAGAACTCCCAGGCCGATTTGCAGATGCCCGAAGCGAAAAAGACGTATACGCCTTTCTTCACCATCCTGAAAGACTTAACGCTAACGGGTTACTTCACTTCAGAAATCGGCGCAACTCAGGCGCTTGAATACGTAGCGGTTCCTGGGCGCTATGATGGCTGCGTGCCGCTGAAACCCGGTCAGAAAGCCTGGGCAATCTAATCCTGTTTGTCTGTTTCGCTGTGCGTTTGTTCGGTTGTTCTCAGGCCGGGCTATATAAACAAGCAAACGACCAAACAATCAAACAATTCAATCATGAATCTAAATATTGACGCTAAAAAAGATATGACCTACGACGCCATCGTTGTAGGATCAGGTATATCGGGTGGCTGGGCAGCCAAAGAGCTGACCCAGAAAGGCCTGAAAGTATTGATGCTGGAGCGCGGCCGCGATATTAAACACATCGAAGGCTACGTAACGGCAACGAACAATCCGTGGGATTTCCCGCACCGCGGCCGGATTACGACGCAGGCCGCCGAAGAATACTGGGCGAATATGCGTACCGGCTACACAGCCAATGAAGAGTGGCGTCACCACTTCGAGAACGATAAAGAAAATCCATACCTCGAAAAACCAGGTCGTCAGGTTGACTGGATTCGGGGTTACCACGTCGGTGGGCGGTCGCTCATGTGGGGGCGGCAAAGCTACCGCTGGAACAAAGAAGATTTTATGGCCAATGCCAAAGAAGGTATTGGTGTCGACTGGCCGATTCGCTACGAAGACCTGGCTCACTGGTATACGTACGTAGAAGCATTCGTCGGCGTTTCGGGCAATAAAGACGGGATCGATGTTTTACCCGATGGCAACTTCCTGCCCCCCATGCAGCTCAACTGCGTGGAGAAAGAAGCGAAAAAGCGAATCGAGAAAGCGTTTCCGAAACGTACCGTTACCATCGGCCGAACCGCTCACTTAACTGATCCAAAACAGCAGCATTACGATTTAGGCCGGGCGGCCTGCCAGTACCGGAATCAGTGTATGCGCGGTTGCCCCTACGGTGCTTACTTTAGCACGCAGGCGGCAACGTTGCCCGCGGCCATGAAAACGGGACGCTTAACCCTGCGCCCGGACTCAATCGTGTCGGAAGTCTTGTACGACGAGAAAAAAGGCAAAGCAACCGGCGTTCGGGTAATCGATCAGAACACGAAGGAAGTACGGGAGTATTTCGCCCGGATTATCTTCCTGAACGCATCAGCGTTTGCCAGCACCTCTATCCTGATGAATTCAAAGTCCAGCCGCTTCCCGAACGGAATGGGCAATGAGTCGGACCAACTCGGCCGGAATATCATGGACCACCACCTGGCGGTTGGTGCTGCGGGTACCTTCGAAGGCATGGAAGACCAGTACTACTACGGTCGGCGGGCCAACGGGGTCTACGTACCTCGCTACCGGAACTGGGCCGGTGACAAACGGGACTATGTCCGTGGCTTTGGCTACCAGGGCGGTGCCGGTCGGGGTGGCTGGAACCGGGGGAACGGCGTTGACGGGTTTGGGGCTGATTTCAAAGAAAGCCTGACGAAACCCGGTCCGTGGACAATGAGTCTGGGTGGATTTGGCGAAATGATTGCCGATCCAAACAACCGCATGACGCTGTCGCCTGACCAGAAAGACAAGTGGGGTCTGCCGCTGATCGTGTTCGATGCCGCTTATGGCGAAAACGAACGGAAAATGCGGATCGACATGATGAACGATGCGGCCGAAATGCTCGAAGCCGCCGGGTTGAAAAACGTAACGCCGTATAACGACGAATCGAAACACCCTGGTATCGGTATCCACGAAATGGGTACGGCGCGCATGGGCCGTGATCCCAAGACGTCCGTTCTGAACGCGCACAATCAGCTTCATGCCGTTAAAAACGTCTTCAATACCGACGGAGCCTGCATGACCTCGGCTTCCTGCGTAAACCCATCGCTCACCTATATGGCCTTAACAGCCCGTGCCGCTGACTTTGCGGTTAAGGAGATGAAGAAGGGGAGCCTGTAAGCGTATACGTATATTACACCAAAGCGGCAGACCAAAAAATCTGCCGCTTTTTTTTGGCCTATTCGAGCCGTCAATGCGGTTTTGTCATTTTTTTTAAACCTGAAATCGAACAACTCTATCGGAATAGTGTTATTTATCCGAATGTCAAAGAAATTTGATAAGCGAACACAACTCAACTATGAAAAAATTAATTGTAATGGGATGTATGCTGGCAGCCGGCATCACCCTTAATGCGAACGCACAGACGACCAATTCAACCGGTACGGGAACAACCGGTACGACCACAGGTACGTATTCAAATGGCTCCAATACGAGCACGAACTCAGGTACGTACCAGACCCAACCGCCAACGACCAATTCAACCGGAACGGGTACGATGGGCACAGGAACGACCGGTTCAGGCACCATGGGTACTACCCAACCCCCAACGACCAACTCAGGTACAATGGGAACAACAGGTACCTATAATTCAGGCACGACCACCGGAACCGGTACCACAACGGGCACGGGAACGTATCAGAATCAGCCCCAGACTGGTACAACGACCGGAGCAGGCAGCCAGTATAACAACGCCGGAACGGGCAACTCGACCAGCGGTACAGGTTCTGTAACAAACGGTGGTACCTCAACCTACGGTACGGGTACAACGGGTAGTGGTTCAACAAATTCGGGCTCGTATTCAACCGGAACGGGTTCGATGAACAGCGGAACGACGATGGGTACCCGGGATCAGTCAAACACGACGGATCGGGTAAATGGCGGTTCGACGGGAAACAATAGCCGACGGAATAAGAGCAAATCATCTCGTTCGTCTTCGTCGTCTACGACAACCACCACTCCTCCAAATAAGTAATCAGGAGTTGTTCATAAAGTTGACCAGGGCAGTACCTTTGTTAAGGAGACTGCCCTGGTTTTTTATGTCTGATACAACACCACTGATTTCACTTACCAACTTAACGCTTCAACGAAATGGATCGACACGGTTAAAAGACGTAACGTTTCGGTTGCGGCCCCACGAGTGCTGGGCAGTAGTCGGCGCTACGGGCAGTGGCAAAACCTTACTTTTGCAGACGCTGGCGGGCCAGTTCTCAGTGCATCCAGACAGGCTGGCCCGTCGGGCACGCCCCGAGTTTGTTGCCTTCAAAGAAGAATCGCACCAGTTTTCGTACAGCGGTCTGTTTTATCAGCAGCGCTACCAGGCGACCATGACCGAAGATCGGAATGGGGACAAGATGCCAACGTTACGTGACTATCTACGCTACACCGACACGCCCGAGAACAAAGCGTTAATTCAGCGGCTGGGCCTGGACGCGTTATTGACTATGCCGTTTTTAACGCTTTCGAACGGCCAGACTCGTAAAGCCCGGATTGGAAAGGCGCTTTTACGTCACCCCGATGTGTTGCTGCTCGACAACCCCTTTGTTGGCCTCGACAACGGATTTCGAGCGCAGTTAGCTGAATGGCTTGGCGAATTAGTCCACCATGGGATGACGCTCATGCTGGTGGCAGATCAGGATAATATACCTGGCTTTGTTACGCACGTCGTTGAGCTCAATCAGGGCCGCATTCAATGGGTGGGACCAAAGGAAGCGTATACGTTCCAGCCCCTCCCAGGTACTCACCCAAACGTTCCGGTCCTGCAAACCCCTCCCAAACCGGTCGACTTTTCGGAAGCGTTCACCCTGTCGGACGTAACGGTACGTTACGGCGATACGGTCGTACTGGCCGATATCAACTGGACGGTTCGGGCTGGTGAGCGCTGGTGTCTGCTGGGGCCAAATGGTGCTGGCAAATCGGTGCTGTTGAGTCTGCTCTACGGTGATCACCCTCAGGCCTATGCGAATCAGATCAATGTCTTTGGTTACCGACGTGGTAAAGCGGGCGAGAGTATCTGGGACGTAAAGCGACGCATTGGCTTTGTATCGCCTGAATTGCATCTGTACTTTCCGCAACATCTACCGGTCAGGCAGGTCATACTTACTGGTTTAACCGATACGCTTACCGTGCCGAACCGGGTTTCGCCCGATGCGGATGCTGACCTATTGCAACTGCTATCCTATTTTGGACTGGCAGAAGCTGTAGATCGCCCATTCGGAACCTTATCAACCGGTGAGCAGCGCCTAATTCTGTTGATCCGCGCCATGCTGAAAAACCCACCCGTACTGCTTTTGGATGAACCCTTCCAGGCGCTGGATGTCCGCAGTGTTGAGCTGGCCCGGCGGCTCATTGATCATCTACCGCCCAAAACCGTTTTATTCATTACGCATGATCAGCGCGAATTACCCAACTCCGTCAATCGGCTGTATCAGCTAAAGCCCAATCGAACCACCGGTTTACCACTTGATTGAAGCTGACACAGCGGATAAATGCCCAGCCTTCGTTGAAACGGACCATTCGCTTCGGCGATCAGCGACTACGACAGACGTAACATTGGCATAGTTTGTGAGGAATTAAGCCGCCTTTTTTTCATATAACGATCAGGTCGTTTGCTCAGCTAAGCTGCGGGTTGCGGCACCGTTCACACAACGCTTTAAGCTTAAAAAAGCCGAAAAATGCGCTTGGCATGATATTCGTCCTATATAACTGTGATAAGCTGGACGTATGATAAAACGATTACTGGATAAATTTATGAGTACTTATGGATGGGTAATGGTATGGCTAATCGCAATGCCATGCGCCGTGGCCGGATCCTATCCGGATGCCGATACATGCCAGCATCCGAATCCGCCTGTGCTCACCGGTACTGCTACCACTATCTGTCGAAACGAGACGGTTACCCTGACGGCTGTGGGCTGTTCGGGAACGATTATCTGGTCGACGGGAGAGACAGGTCCTACTCTAAACGTCCAGCCCCAGCAAACCACCACATATACCGCCATTTGCCGGTCGCAGCCCGGTTGTATCAGTTGCTTTGCCGAGCCCTGGAAAGTTACAGTAAACACACCAAAAGCACCGATTGTCACTTCTTCATCGCCCTTAATTTGCCCCAATGATCCCGTTACGTTAACGGCTACGGGCTGCTCAGGTATTATTCATTGGCCCGACCAAATGACGGGAGCAACCTGGACGGGTCAACTTCAACAGACGACAACGTTCCAGGCAACCTGCGAACAGAATGGCTGCGTCAGTACGGTATCCGCGCCCGTAGCGGTTCAGGTATCCGCGCCAACCATTCCACAACCGTCTGTTGATAAAGACGAACTATGCGCCGGGCAACCCGTTCAGCTATTGGCGTCGAACTGCATAGGCCAGGTCTTGTGGTCCGATGGCGGATCGGGGTTGTCCCGCACGATAACGCCGACCCGAACAATCACCTACCGGGCCATCTGCCAGATCGGCTCATGCCGCAGCGATAGTTCTCAACCCGTCACCGTAGTTGTCCGGCCGACGGTAGCTACTGTAAACGTAACGCCTACCGCAATGAACGGCTGTCCGTTCCAAACCGCTGACCTCACTAAATCCGTACAGAATAGCGGGAATAACGCTTCGGGCTATTACGTATTCCGAACGGGACCGTCGCTCGATGCGCCCAGCGTACAATCGCCCTGGGCGGTGATTGGTAGTACGTATTACGTATTCGGCCGCACTGCTGATGGCTGCTATACCGAGCCCGTGGCGGTTGCCGTAACAATTACGCCCTGTCAGAACGCCATTACCCCCTGCCTGAGTAACCCCGCAACGGTTACGGCTCAACTCGACACACTCGACTGGGCGAAAGGTGTCATGCAGTTACGCGGTCAGTTGGGCGGTTCTGCCACGCAGGCGAACTGGCAAAGTGAAGGCGGAGGCTTGTTTACCAGTTCTGACCTGAGCACCCGATATATACTGTCCGAAGCCGATCGCCAGCGAAACACGGTAACCTTTACCCTCAAGGTTCCTGACCCGGACGGGAATGGGCCCTGTGTTGGCGCATCGGCGAACGTAACAGCGGCAGGTCCGAGCCTGTCACCCGAACTCGTTGGGTTAAGCAAGGAAGTCAGCACGCCAAGCTGGCTGGTCGATAATAACGCCCAGGTCGTTGAGGTAACGTATCAGTTTACAGCTAAAAACTTGGGCAAACACCGCTTAACGAACCTACAGATCTCGGATGACTTGGATGCGGCCTTTTCGGCCTACGGAGTTATGATCCAATCGGTACAGGTCCGGGCTGATAGTAACCTCGTCATCAACCCTGCCTACACCGGCCGGAGAGCCGATACTACGCTGCTATTGACCGGAAATCTTCCTGCGGGAGGGCAGAGTCGTGTATGGCTAACCGTGCGGCTGGATGTGAGTCAGGCCACTACGCTAACCTTTACAAACCGGGCACTGGCCCAGGCCGTTGATACAAACGGAGCTATCTGCCGCGATTGGTCTACCAATGGTGTCGACGCGGACCCCGACAAAAACGGCAATCCCGGCGACAACAACGAACCTACGCTGGTGACCCTGCATTCGACGCGGCCCGAAGTCGCCGAAAACGTGTTTATTCCGGAAGGCTTCTCACCCAATGGCGACGGTCTCAACGATGTCTTTGTTATTCAGGGCGTACCCGTCGGTACATCCGTTCAGGTACAGATTTATAACCGAATGGGGCATCTGGTTTACCAGACCATGAATTATAAGAATGATTGGGATGGTACATCGAACGTGGGCAGTGTGGTTTCGAATGCGAAGCAGGGCCTGCCCGACGGAACGTATTATTACCAGATTCGGCTCAGTGATGGCCGTGAGTTCGTCCGGTTTATGACGTTGGCGCGGTAAGTTTTTCAGCAATGATTTGTCGGCAATTTCGTTTGCCGAATGGGCGGAGGACAATGGTCCACAAGTTACATAAGTACGACACGGATGAGTAAGAAATGGGTGACGCAACTAGTGGGAGGATTGCTGTGGCTAAGCTTTACAACGGCTTGGGCACAGACCGATTCTCTATTGAGACAGGCCGACCGCCTGCTCAACTACAAGGCGTATGGACGGGCAATCGATGCATATACACAACTATTAAATGAACAGGGTACCCAACTTACACCTGCTCAGAAAGTTACGGCCCAGGGTCAGTTAGCCTTTGCCTATCAGCAGGTGGGTGATGGCCCTAAAGCAGAGCGTTTTTACCGGGAAGCGTTAACGAATACTACAGAACCGAATCTGCAGCACATGCTGCAATACGCGAAAGTTTTGGCGACCAACGGGAAGTTTCCGGAAGCCCAGCAGCAATACGAACGCTACCTGCAACTCAAAGAAAAAGCGTCGTCGCCCAGGCCAGTACCAACCGGTCAGGCTGCCAACTCGCGCAAAGAACCCATCCGGTACCGGCTCGAGTATTTAGATCTGAACACCTCGGGAGAAGAGTTTAGTCCCGCTTTTTATCAGGAAGGGCTGGTGTACGTAGCGGGAAAGAAAGGAGCCGCCAACATCGAAACGACCGGCAAGGGAGGTGGCGCTGGCTACCTTGATCTGTTCTATATTCCCAACCGGAACGACATCCTGGCGGCTGGTATTGTCAACGCTGACGGCAGCTTGACCAAAGTAGCAACGGAACGGCCTAAACCGCAGCGGCAGGTCGGCAGCGACAGTTATAGCCGCCCCACCCCAAACGACTCCCGAACGGTGCCGAACTACAATGCGAGTGTCGCCATTACGGAAGGGTTAGGGTATGAGCCACGCGCCGTGAACCCGACACAGCGCTTCAGCCAGACCTTAAATTCAAAATATCACGAAGGACCGGCTGCGTTCTTTCGGGATGGTTCACGCATTATTTTTACCCGCAACAATTACAACAATGGCCAGTCGGGCAAAAGCGCCGAAGGGGTCAACAAGTTAAAGCTCTATACGGCCCGCCAGCAAAACGGTTCGTGGGTCGATATCGCAGAGCTACCTTTCAACAGTGATGAATATTCGGTAGGTCACCCAACGGTAAGCCGCGATGGGCAGTCGCTTTATTTTGTCTCCGACGTACCTGGCGGCTACGGCGGTACGGACATATACCTGAGCCGCTACCAGAACGGGCAGTGGTCGAACCCCGTAAACTTAGGCGAAACCATAAACACAAAGGGAAACGAGCTCTTTCCGTTTGTCGATGATGCCGGGAATCTGTATTTCGCTACCGATGGGCGGAAGGGACTGGGCGGATTAGACATTTTTATGGCGACCATGACGAGTCCTACCACGGCGCAGTCGGTGGAGCGCCTTGACGCGCCTATCAATTCTCCTCAGGACGATTTTGGGTTCATCACGGACGTAAATCGCAGCGGGGGGTATTTCAGCAGCAACCGGCGCACGGGTAATGATGACATCTACCGGTTCGCTCGGCTAAGCTCGCTTTATGGCTGCCGTAACCTTACGATCCGTCTGTATAATACCAACACGGATCAACCGCTCGACAGCGTAACGGTGGTCGTCAAATCGCGAACCGAAGGGCGAATGAACCAGACCATTACGTCCGATTCCAACGGTTTTGTGCGGCTATGTCTGGACGCAGACAATGACTACACGTTTCAGGCCAGCCGGGATGGGTTTATCAATAGCACCGTTGGGTTCACAACCCGCTCTCTCACTGACGACCAGCCGAGCCGTTTAGAAATCGGCCTGATTAAACCAACCGTCGTTATCGATACCGTTGCTAACGCATCCGATCTGCCTGGCGGGGCCCTTACGCAGTCACGTATCCGCGGTGTTGTCATGAGCGAACGGGACCAGCGACCGCTGGATGGCGTAATCGTCCGTCTTCGGAATGAGTGCGATGGAACGCAACTGGAGTACGTAACAAAAGCTGATGGACGGTATGCGTTTGACCTGAACGAAGGGTGTGATTACACACTGATTGCGTCGAAAGCGCTATTCGGTACCAATACCAACAAAATTAAGCGGCTACCCAAAAAAGCGAAGCCTAAGGAATTATCGGCTGATCTGCGAATGCTCAGCGTAGGCGATGTAGTCATGATCGATAATATTTATTACGATCTGGGCGGTTATAATCTGCGCCCGGATGCTTCCCGCGAACTCGAGAAACTGGTGGCTACGATGCGCAAATACCCGTCGCTGATTATCGAAATTCGATCACATACCGACAGTCGGGGCGACGCGACCCGAAACAAAGCGTTGTCGGAACAACGGGCGCAGGCCGTCGCCAGCTATCTGGCCTCAAAAGGCATCAGCCGCAAACGCATGAGTACGACCGGTATGGGCGAATCGCAGTTAGTGAACAACTGCACCGATGGCGTTATCTGCACCGAAGCCGAACACCAGCGCAACCGCCGGACCGAATTCAAGGTAATTGAAATTAAATAGGTCAGGCTTAGGATATAGTCCGGGACGTAATGATTGAGGAAGTTTTAGCTTTGCGTCTCTGATTTTATCACAACCATGCTGGTTTTTCCGAATTGTAAAATTAATCTTGGCTTACGAATTACTGAGAAACGTCCCGACGGCTTCCATAACTTACAATCCTGCTTTTACCCCGTAGGCTGGAGCGATGTTCTGGAAGTCGTCCCGGCCGAAACGTTTGCCTTTAGCAGCAGTGGCCTGCCTATCCCCGGCGATCCCGCCAAAAATCTTTGCGTACGAGCTTATGAGCTACTGAAAACCGATCACGACCTACCGCCCGTGCAGATGCATCTCCTTAAAATTGTGCCGATTGGAGCTGGTTTAGGCGGAGGCTCTGCCGATGCGGCATTTGCCCTGAAGCTCCTGAATGATCGTTTCGCGCTGGGCTTAGGGGGGGCTGAGCTCGAAGCCTATGCCCGCCAGTTAGGTAGCGACTGCGCGTTCTTTGTCCAGAATCGTCCGCAGTACTGTATTGAGAAAGGAGACGTATTCGACGAAATTAATATTGGTCTGAGTGGCTACCACATTATGCTGGTGTATCCAAACCTGGCGATCTCAACCGCCGAAGCTTACGCAAACGTTCGGCCTCATCAACCCGAAATTCCTCTCAATCAGCAGTTAAACAGTTCTATCGAGACCTGGCGCGAAACTATTCACAATGACTTCGAAGATAGTTTGTTCCCGAAGTATCCGGTGTTGAGCGCCATCAAACAGCAACTGTACGAGCTGGGCGCGGTGTATGCCAGCATGAGTGGCTCCGGCTCAACCGTGTATGGGATTTTCAATGCCCCCGTTACAACCCCAAACCAATTTCAGGATTACAGCGTTTGGCAAGGTAGACTCTAGGTAAAGACGTAAGCGTGAGCAATTTCGTAACGAAACGGCGTGAGCCGTTCCGCTTTATGGTTTGGTTAGGCATCGGAAGCAGCGTTATGCTGTTCACCATCCTGCTGGTAGCCTATGTTATCCGGCAAACCGGACCGGGCTGGGCTGACATTAAATTGCCGAATGTGTTTTTGTTGAGCACCGTCGTTATTATGTTGAGCAGTCTTACGCTGAATAATGCCAACCAGGCCTTCCAGCACGAACGTTTCCCCAGTTATCGCACTAATATGGCGACGACGCTCGTGCTCGGCACGCTATTCATACTGCTGCAAGGCTGGGGCTGGCGGCAACTGATCCGAGCGGGGGTCGGGTTAGAAGGCAATCCGGCCGGTGGCTTTATTTATATCATCTCCGGCGTTCACCTGCTCCATATCCTGATCGGTCTTATTTTGATTGTCATCTCGCTGATCGAAGCCATGCGTCGTCGGCTGTACATCGACTCCTTTGTGTACAGTGTCAATCCACCGAACCGGCTCAAGCTAAAGCTGCTTACGTTATACTGGCACTTTGTTGATGTACTCTGGCTGGCGTTGTTCGTTTTTCTGCTTATTCACCACGGCGTCGATTTATCGCTTACGCTGTAACGGGTGGCCACCTGCTCATTTGCGCCGTGCTGAAGCAGCGCCAGTACCTTATTCTGTTGCTTTCTATCGTTATTTGTATAAAAACTGTTTCATTTCTCTTTTCATGAAGAAAATAGCTCTATGGGCGGGCATGTGTTGGGTTAGCGTAGCTGCGTTCGCGCAAACAGGCATAAGCACTACGTCCCCAGGGTCGAAATATGACCCGCTCGCTTTGTTTCACCCACTGTTTAACATGCAGCCGGGCAATGATTATCGCACGGGTAGCGGAGCCCCTGGGCCACGTTACTGGCAAAATCGCGCCGATTACCAGATCAATGTAACGCTCGACGATCAGCAAAATACGATCACGGGTGAAGTCACGATCACGTACAAAAATAACTCGCCGGAGACACTGCCGTTTTTATGGTTGCAGTTAGACCAGAATGCCTTCAGTGATACGTCCCGCGCAGCCCGAACAACGCCAACTACGGGTGGTCGGTTTGGCAACCTGGGTTTTTCGGGTGGTGTGACGGTTACCAGCGTAACGGTTGATCAGGGAAAAGGAAAATTTTTGGCAAACCCTTACACCATTACGGATACCCGGATGCAGGTTCGTCTGGCCGAAGCCCTGAAGTCGGGTGGCGACGTAAAGGTTAAAGTGGCTTATTCCTTTAAAATCCCGGAATATGGTTCCGACCGTATGGGACAGCTACGTCGCAAAGACGGCATCATCTATGAGATTGCGCAGTGGTATCCGCGCATGTGTGTGTATGACGACATCGAAGGCTGGAACGTACTTCCCTACTTAGGCGCGGGCGAGTTTTACCTGGAGTACGGCGACATCGACTACAACGTAACCGTTCCCTGGGATCACATTGTAGTTGGATCGGGCGAGCTGCTGAATCCGACCGAAGTGCTGACCGCCGACCAGATCAAACGGCTGGCACAGGCCCGGCAGAGTGACCAAACGGTGATTATTCGCGGTAAAGACGAAGTGACGAACCCCAACACGCGGCCCAAAAAATCGGGTACGCTAACCTGGAAGTTCCGGTGCCAGAACACTCGTGATGTCGCCTGGGCCTCGTCGCGCGCTTTTGTGTGGGATGCCGCCAAAATGAACCTGCCAAGCGGCAAACCATCACTGGCGCAGTCGGTTTACCCCGTAGAAAGCGCAACCAACGATTCGTGGGGCCGTTCAACAGAATACGTGAAGGGTTGCATAGAGTTCTACTCAAAATACCTCTACGAGTACACCTATCCCGTAGCCACGAACGTAGCCGGTATCGTTGGGGGTATGGAGTACCCCGGTATCGTTTTTTGTGATCACAAAGACAAAAAAGACGCGCTCTGGGGCGTAACGGACCATGAATTTGGCCACAACTGGTTCCCCATGATTGTAGGCAATAATGAGCGTAAGTTCCCCTGGATGGACGAAGGATTCAATACGTTCATCAATACGTTGTCGACGGCTAATTTTAACAACGGCGAATATAACCGCGAGCGGGGCACTATGCACGACCTTGCTCCAGCGCTGTTCTCGCCCGCCGAGCCAATCATGACGATCCCGGACGTACAGCAGTCTCGCGTTTTAGGTCTCCTGGCTTACTACAAGCCCGGTATGGGTCTGAAAATGCTGCGGGAATCCGTTTTGGGACCCGACCGCTTCGATTATGCGTTCAAGGTCTATATGAACCGCTGGGCCTTTAAACACCCAACTCCCTATGATTTTTTCCGGACGATGGAAGATGCGGCCGGCGAAGACCTTGGCTGGTTCTGGCGGGGTTATTTCTACGAAACCTGGCGGCTGGACCAGGGTGTTCGGGAGGTTAAATACGTTGATGGAGCAGCCGACAAAGGTTCGCTGATCTCGATTGAGAACCTGGAGAAAATGGCAATGCCGGTTACGATTGAGGTTACCGAAACGAACGGCAAAAAAGGTCGCGTGAACTTACCCGTTGAGGTATGGCAGCGGGGCGGCATCTGGACGTTCAGATACAATTCAACGTCTCCGCTGAAAACGGTTGTTGTCGATCCCGATGAGAAGCTGCCGGATGTGAACGAGAAAAATAACATCTGGCGCGCCGACGCCCAGTAGAAAAGCAAAAGCTAGCTAAAAAGGGCTAAAGAAATCGTTCGGTTTCTTTAGCCCTTTTTAGTTTCTCTACTTTTCGATCAGCATGGCCCCGTACGAATAGCCTCCGCCGAAAACAGTGATCACGATACGTTGTCCTTTTTCAAACGTATCCCACTGTTCAGAAAGCGCAATGGCACATCCGGCACATCCGGTGTTGCCAAGCCGGTCGATATTTGAAATCAGTTTTTCTTCGGGTAAGCCCAGTGTGTTCATAACATTCCGGGATATCCGCAGATTGGCCTGGTGGGGCAGTACGTAGTCAACATCAGCCAGCGTCAGCCCGCATTTCTCCAGCACCTGCAAACTCGCCTTCGGCATGTATTGGCAGGCATTGATGAATACATCGCGGCCGTGCGGCATGGTTACACCGCCTTCCATCGGTTTCATCATCACCGCTGTGGTCGCCTTGGCCGTATGTGCGGCCCCCCCCGTGAGCAACGCCCGAATGGCGAAGTCCTCATCGCTCTGGCGCTCTTTAGTAATCAGTAAAGCGGCTGCGCCATCGCCCCACAGGTGCCCCGATATTTTGTCCTGATCGTTATTATAAGCCGTGTTATGCTCCGACACAATGACTAAAGCGCGGCTGGCCTTATTTAAGGCAAAATAGCCTTCTACTACTTCAATAGCGTTCAGTAGCGATGAGCAGGCCGTCGATATCGACACGACCGGAATATCTGCGATCCCAAGGGCATGCTGGGCTTCGTGCGCGAGTGAAACAATGGTGTCGTAGGGCGTATAGGTAGCGCCAACAATTAAATCAACGGTCGATACATCTACTTTAGACATGAGTCGCTGAACCACCTCAAGCGTCATGGTATTTGTGTTCTCACCTGGGCCAGCTTTACGCCGTTCTACGATTCCAGTACGTTCAATAATCCAGTCGCTGGAAAGGCCGTTGAGCTGGGTAAAATGTTCATTGCCAATTACCTCAGTTGGAAGATAATGGCTTACTTCATGGATATACATCAGGCCGAAAATAAGGCTACTACAAGAAATAACCCGAATTAATGCCGAAAGTTAAATCCTTCCGGGAAAGTGTAGTATTACACATTAGAACAATACCACTATGTATTAGATTCGTTTTATTTAATCAAAATTTAATTTCGCTGTGGAATAGGTCAACACCAGGGTATAAAAATCCCGTAGCTTCCGGGCTTCACTCGTCCAGTTGTATTCCTGCTCAACGGCCTGACGCCCCCGTTGCCCCATGGCATAAGCCTGTTCGGGGTAATCGATCAGATATGCGAGCGCGTCGGCAATCTGCGCAGGGTTTTCGGGTGACACGCAAAACCCGCAGTTATGGCGCTCAACTACGTCTTTATATAACGGAAAGTCAGACGTAATGACTGGCAGACCCAGGGCCATATACTCAAACAGTTTCGTGGTATACGAATCGGGGTAATCGCCAATGGGTTTGAGTAAGGCCAGGCCGACCGTGGCCCCGGCCGCGTACGGAAACGCATCGCGCTGGTCGGCATAGCCATGAAACTGCAACTGAGGACGTAACGCATCATACTGGGCAACGCCTTCCAGATCTTTATCACCGAAGTTTCTCCGCCCGAAAAAATGGACGACAAACCGAGGATGAACAGATTTCAATAAGGCCAGAGCGCTCACCAGCGTATCAAAAGCGCGTTCAAACGTCAGCCAGCCGATGTAGAAAAACGAAGGATGATTCGAATCTGGTTTATACGGCTTTCGAAACGGCTCAATAAACGATAAGAGTGGATAATTATAGATGATCGAATACGGCTTTGCCAGCTCACGATACGTATCCAGGTAGCCATGCTCGGTAAAGATCAGAAAGAAGTGCTGCTGCGCGGCCCAATCAAACCAGCGAAACGCCTTTTCCAGCCAGTAGCCGCGGTTTTGAGTCCGAACGTGCAGCTTTTTGTGCAGGTTTTCCTGAACCTCGTAAATAACTGGTATGCCTAACAGGTGGAAGATAAATGCAAACGGAATAAACTCCGGTACGTAGACATGGATAAGTTTTGGCCGCAGCCACAGCCCTCGCAGCAACACCAGCGGACAGGTGATGAGGATTCGCCAGATCACCAGCCGGAAATAAGGCAATCGAATAAACCGAATAGTAGGCGCAATCGCTGAATCGGCACGCGGTAAGGCACAAAACACCTCGTATTCAGTAGACAGCGTCTGGCATTGTTTGAAAACGATACGCGGGTCTTGTGGCGGATGAGCCGTGCTAATATGCAAAATGCGTAATTTTTTCATAAAACCCATCTACGGGCACGGCCGATTAGTTCAAGACACCGAATGAGCGCAGCTCGGCATCGATCTGCTGATTCCAGCGCTCTTGGGCCGCCTGGTTCGTACTGTGGTTGGTTTCCAGATCATACCGCTGCTGCATCTGGTTCATTTCCCTGAAGGACTCTATAAATTGATACTGGATAATGCTGTTGTAATCCTCCAGAGTTAAGCTATCAGGCTGAATTTTTCGTTTAAACCGTTCAGCAATGATTTTCGCAATGTCAAAATGGCGTTGTTCGTGGTTAAGCGCGTACGCGTTTTTAGCATCGGGCCGCCCCCAGGATGAATTTTTGAGCATGTAACTCTTTACCGTTAGGTTCACGTTGATCACTCCGTTCCTAACCGCACTCTTGCCTTCGTACGCAAAGCTGGTAAATACTTCGGCTGCGTAATGGCTTCCTTTACGTGGTTCCGCCCGAAAATCGGCCCATACAAGCTTACGAGCCGGGTTGTAATGCACGGTATCATCATCCGTAATACGCGAGTCTTCGCTAAAATTCACCACCAGACGCGTTGCCAGCTTTTCGTTCTGGCCGGCCTCTCGGTTCATATATTCGTTTAGGCTGCGAAGCGACGCAACCAGCGCCTGACGGATGGTTGGCTCGATTACGGCCGTTTGCTGAATCGGACGGACGTAGTTGGCACTACCCCGGTACGTAGTCAGGCGGGTACTTGTCTCGCGGCCATCTTCTTTTCCTAGCAAGTCGAAAGCGGCTTCAAACGTAAACCGGCCCGTCACCCGATTGCCAGCGGCAGTTTCGGTCAGGCGGAGCTGTATGATTCGCATGGCGATCGGACGCAGTTTTTTGGTTTGAGTCAGCGATCGGCTGATAAACGTACGAACCCCTTCAGCGGCCCCCCCTTCCAGGTCAACCGGTTGAACAGGCTGGTTAAGAGCCACGGCTAAACGGGCAACGGCTCCGTGCTCCTGGCGCTGATCAGTAACCGCTGCGATAAAAAACTCTTTCGGCGTAAACGCTAGCTTTTCGGGCTGTAGCTGAATGGGATCATTTTTGGGCGACACCCCGGATAACACAGACAAAAACACAAACCATATTACCTTATCCATCGTATCAAAAACTGATTGTTAAGGACAAAAGTGCCTGTACCAAGGTAATGGCTGGATTGCATTTATCGGTGAAGAAAAACGGGAGGTGACTTAACTATGTTGAAGAACGAAAATAAACAGTTATTGATAAATAGGTCGATCACCGTGCCATACACTACTACTTATTTAGAAAAACGAATTGTGCGCCGGTTGAGCCGTTTCAAGTGGGTGCAAAGCGTCAGATGCTTACGCTCTAGCGTTTGCAACAAAGCCTTAGCTTCGACCCGAACCAATTGATTCAGACAATCATAGTGAGCCAGCACCAGGCGTCGAGAGTTTCAGCCACTAACATGAGTTTAAACGCTTTATTACAGTGCTAGCAAGCGCATGAGTCCGGCGACCAAAGATGAAAGCGACTACCTCACCAGTAGCGACATCTTCCATTCACCATAACCACCGAGGGAGCACCTTATAGCTCACAAAGCTTGCATTACGTCGACCTTAAGTCTGACAGTACCCCTTGGCTCATTAGTAACGTTAACGCTGTACGTTTATAATTCCGCCCAACTGGTATTTGTAAGTAATCTAGCTTTATACTATTGTGGGCAAACGATGTTACTTTATCAACGGCAACGATAAATGAGCGGTGAACCCTGACAAATTTGTTCTGCGGAAGCTTTTGTTCAAGATAGCTAATTTTTTGGTAACTGATTACCTCCTGTTTGGTTGTTCTTACACGTACGTAGTCACGGAGACTTTCGATGTAAATAATGTCTTTCAGGAACACTTTAATCATTTCACGATCTGCTTTCAGGTATAAATAAGCCTCTTCATTTATTACGTTATCCTTTTTGTCTTTTTCGGAAGGTGCATACCGTTTCAATTGCTTGATTTTGGCAATACTGCGAAGAAAACGATCAAAGCTGACGGGTTTCAATAAATAATCGACTACATCAAGATTATAGGCTTCAAAAGCATAATCACGATAAGCAGTTGTCAGGATGACATGGGGTTTGTTAGGTAAGGAATGGAGAAGGTCAATACCGGTAACATTCGGCATTTCTATATCAAGAAAAATAATATCAATCGTATCCAGTTGAAGGGTTGTCATTACATCAAGGGCATTTGAACAACTTTTCACCGCGACAAGCTCTTCTATCCGTTTCACATAAGACTCCATTAGTTGCCGGGCTAAGGGCTCATCATCAACAATAAGGCAACGCATAGACTATTTCAGATTTTAACTAGTTAGTTGCTAACCGTTTGCTAGCTTAAATTTGTGTTTAATGACAATTTCAGTACAGCCATATATGTATCCGCTTCGTCGAATAGTTGTAGGGAATGACGATCAGGGTATAAATAGCTCAATCGCTTAACTACATTTTCCAGGCCAAGCCTTGGCGACTCTGTTTTTTTCGGCTGATGTGGGGGTTTATTGTTTTCGACCTTTAAAATCAACATATCATTGATAACTTCCAGATCAATGTGTATCCAACTGTCCTGCAATTGGTTCCGCGCCCCATGTTTAAAACTATTTTCAACGAATGGCAGCAGTAGCAGCGGAGCGATCAGGTGCGTAGCCTCATTAGCATAATTAACAAAATGGACTTCAAGCCGGTCACCATAGCGAAGTCGTTCAAGGTCAATGTAGTTCTGGATATACTGAATCTCTTTAGCAAGCGATACTTCCGCCTGGTTGCTATCGCAGAGCATATAACTCATCAATTCAGATAATTTGTGAACCATTTGCGGGGCTTTCTCCGAATGACTCAGAGTAAGCACGTACAGATTATTCAACGTATTAAATAAAAAGTGCGGATTGATTTGTGATTTCAAGAGCTTAAGTTCAGCCGCCAGTTTTTCCTTTTCCAGCTGCTGGGCAGCCTGCTCAAGCAATTGAGTTGCCTGTTGGTGCTGATAATAGTATTTGATTAGATGAAAGGTTGACGCAATAGCCACCCATGAGTAGGTGTAAAAAATAGCGATCAGGATCTTGGGCAGGAAGAACAAGGGTATACTTAATCCCCCCGGATAATATACAGGATAAAGAATATAGTAGGAAATAACCCGAAGAATGAATCCGCAAATGGCCATTGAGCCAATCAGGAGCATTAGAAAGATTAAGTACTTCTTCAGTACCAGAAATCTGTCAATCAGAATATACAACGTGAAGTAGGCGGCACTGATTTTTATGGGCAGCTCAACTAGGGTAGAAATCAGTTTTTCACCATACTTCCCATCTACTAGTCCCCAGATCAGGACATCGTAAAATACAATTCCTACCCAGAATAAACTATGTAATACGAAGCGATAGCGGGAAACTAGCAGATTTGGTGTCTGGGTATGCATTTGTGCAATCGTTCGCATGAAACAAGAACGAAATTTATTATAACTGAGCGCTCTTTTTTAGACAAACAACCACAAGAGCAGACAAACGACCGATTCACATGTGGCTGGAGCCGCGGGCAAAATCAGAAAAAGCCTGACACACGTCCAACGCCGTTTAACTAATAGAAAACGTTGTCTGTCGGCTATAAGCGACACTCATCTAATAATTCTGGACATGACAATGTTTTTTAAAACTTCGCAGTCTTAAAAAGATATCGTCATGACAAAAATACAACTCACTGTAAACGGTGCTAGCCATTCTGTAGACGTCGATCCTCAAATGCCCCTGCTTTGGGTGATCCGTGACTTTATCGGATTGACAGGCACAAAATACGGATGTGGTATTGCTCAATGTGGTGCATGCACAATTCACCTCGATGGCAAAGCAGCAAGGTCATGCTCCTTACCCGCTTCTGCAGGTCTGAATAAAGCGATTGTCACCATTGAAGGATTATCGTTAACTGGCCAGCATCCTCTTCAAACAGCCTGGGAAGAAGAAGATGTACCGCAGTGTGGCTATTGCCAGGCTGGTCAGATCATGACGGCGGCAGCTTTTCTTAAACAAAACCCTAATCCTACCGACGAGCAGATCACAGCTGCCATGACGGGAAATTTATGCCGGTGCGGTACATATCTACGCATTCATAAAGCGGTGAAGCGAGCTTCATTAACTAAAGAATAATTCTTACAAACATGGACAGACGAAATTTCACTAAAGTGGCGACATTAGCAGGAGGAGGTTTCATGCTCTCGTTTCATTCTATTGCTAAAGATCAATTCATCAAAAATGAGGTCGCAAATAGTACAAATGAATTAGGAGACCTACTTAAAATCACTCCTGATGGCCAAGTGCTTTTTCAATTCATCAAACACGAAATGGGCCAAGGCGTATCCACAGCCATGGCGATGATTGTCGCTGAAGAATTAGAGGCAGACTGGCAGCAGGTAAAAATTGAATTTCCGGATACTGATTTAAAAAAGTTTCAGAATGATAAAAATGGAGGGCATGACACGGGTGGCAGTTGTACCATTACTTATCAGTACGATGTTCTTCGCAACGCAGGCGCAACAGCTCGTCAAATGCTGATCCTAGCCGCAGCCAAGCGCTGGAACACTTCCGTTGAGAATTGTTATGCCGAAAATCACTTTATCAACAATCACGTTACCGCTCAAAAACTTGGATTTGGAGAACTGGCCAGCGATGCTGCAACCCATCAGGCACCACCGACAATCGTATTAAAAGATCAGAAAGACTTTAAACTCATTGGTGAACCCAGAAAAGCCAAACTGATTACTTCCATTGTCACAGGAAAGCTTAAGTACGGACTGGATGTAAACCTACCGGGTATGCACTACGCGGTTATTGCTCGTTGTCCTGTATTTAAAGGTAAATTAAAAAGCTTCGATGCGTCGAAAACACTGCAGGTAAAAGGGGTCAAAAAAGTTTTTGACACGAAGCCAATCGCTGGTCTGCAAACGCAGACACCATACATGCCTCATGATATTCGCGAAGGCGTAGTTGTTGTAGCGGATTCCTTTTGGGCCGCTAAGAAAGGAAGAGATGCATTGATCATTAACTGGGATGATGGGCCTAATGCGCAACGAAGCTCTGAAGATTTTGAAAAGTTGGCGGCCCGGCGAGCGCTCCACCGAACAGACCCAACTTGCTACATTGGTGATGAAAATGCCGTATCAGATTTAAGACATGTTCGAAGGACATTGCGAGCATCTTATGTTTATCCACACCAGTTACACTCTTGCCTGGAGCCGCTCAACTGCACAGCTTATGCAATGAATGATCGTTGCGAGATCTGGATGGGGTCACAAGCGCCTAATCTGATTGTAACAGAATTGATGCGTGTTTTTAATATTTCTCAGGACACTATTAAAGTGCACTCGTTCCCATCCGGTGGCGGCTTTGGCAGACGGTATTATCCTGATATGGCTGTGGAAGCCGTATTTATTTCTCGCCAGGCCGGTAACATTCCCGTCAAAATGATTTGGACACGTGAAGATGATCATCAATGCAACCTTGCCCACCTTTTTCAACACATGGAATATCAAGTCGCTCTCGACAAAAATGATCGTTTATACGCATGGTACGAAAAAGAGATTCGAACGTATATGTGGGGTGCCAAATATGCCGATACCCAACTGCCCTTTATGGCTTACGATATTCCTAACATACGGTTCGATTTTGAAGACCTCATTGAGGAAGAGCTTGTTCACTCCTCGGCCTGGAGAGGAGTGGTAGGGCATGGCCGCTTTTACAGTGAGTGTTTTATCGATGAGATCGCAACAGCATTAAAAAAAGACCCTTACCAATTTCGTTTAGACTTATTGAAAGAGGGCCGCGATGTTTTTGTTGGCGATCTATATCCAATCTCCAGTTCGCGGTTATTGAGTGTGTTGAAATTGGCCGCAGGCAAAGCGGGCTGGGGGAAATCGCTGGAGCCAAACAAAGGTATGGGACTGGCTGTATGCCCGTATGGAAATAGTTATTGTGCGATAGTGGCCGAAGTGAAGGTTCAGAATAAAAAAATTTCCATCGTAAAAATTACCGTTGGTGTTGACTGTGGTAAAGTAATCAATCCGTCCGGAGCAAATAATCAAATTGCAGGTGGTATTGTCTGGGGGCTCACGGCATTGCTATACGGAGGTCTGCCCATAAAAAATGGCCGTGCCGTTCATACCAACTTTCATCAGAACAAATTAATGAGAATGGATGAATGTCCGGAAATAGCGGTTCATTTTGCTGAAACCGATGACGAACGACCCTGGGGCATAGGAGAAATATCCAGCCCGTTGGCTGTCCCTGCTGTATTGAATGCCATTTATGCGGCTACCGGTAAGCGGATCCGGAAAATACCGATCATTCCCGATGAGTTGCAGTAACGTTGTGGGTTGGTTGTACGTGGGCAGTAAAAAAGCAACAGTGTTGGCTACGATGGGTTAAGAATTTGGTAACAGAAGAGATCATTGTCTTGCTTTTCGGACGCCCTACTCAGTAAATATTTCCCCATCTGCTAAATCTGTTAGAGCAAGTCAAATTGAAGTAGTTAGGTAGATTACGGCCTCTTGGTGCCCAGCCGTCGGGTGTGGGTCTACTTTGATTGCCTGGATCAACGATTACATTTAGTCCGAAAAGCCTCCTTATAGAGTCTTAAGTGCAATTATCTCACTCTTCAAACGCGCTTGAAGCGACTGACCCGCCGAACCAGTTGCCTCCCTGAATCTGTGACGGCCTACGATATGGTAATCGGCCTTTAATCAGATTTTCTTCACCTACAAACGTAATTTAGGCCCAACCGCATCAGTAAAGACTGACTCAATAAAAATGCCCTCTGAACGGAGTGTTCGGAGGGCATCCAGGTAATCATCAATCAATTTATTCTATCAGCATCGCCTTACCGCTGACAACGTCGTTTTCAACGGTTTTGAATTTCACGTCGCGCTTAACCGAGCCATCGGCATACTGCACATTTACGCGGGCGTTCCGGTCGAGCTTAGCCACCCGCGCCGGAGCCTGGCGGGGAGACATCGGGGGCGCACCGGCTCCCATCGCGTTGTTTTCGGCCATGCGTCGTGCATACTCTTCAGGTCCCGTGGCCAGGTGATCGTCGTCAAAGTCCTCCATGTTGGTGTGCAACTCGGGCTGAGGCTGCGGCCGGTGCTGCGTGGGTGCCTGCCGAATTTCCTGTTGCACTTCTTCAACATCCTGGGCTGGAATGTCGGCCTTTGACAGGAAGCTGATCGTATCGAAGTTAACCTTATTGAGGAATCGGCGGAACAGCTCTACCGACTCAAACTTGTACACCAGCAAGGGGTCTTTCTGCTCAAATACCGCGTTTTGCACCGACTGTTTCAGGTCGTCCATCTCACGCAGATGCTCTTTCCATTCCTGATCGATAACGGATAGCGTCACCGCCTTTTCCATTTCCGTCACCAGATCGCGACCGCCCGACTCTACCGCTTTCTGAAGATCCGTTACAACCGTCAACTCATGCAGACCATCCGTGAAAGGAACTACGATGTTCTTCACCCGATCGCCCTGTTCGTGAAGCACCTGGGTCAGCACGGGCAGCGCCTTTTCGGCAATAGCCTGGTTCTTAGCCTGGTATTTTACTTCTACTTCTTCGTAAAGGTGCCGAACCTGATCGGCTTTCTTCATCTTGGTAAACTCGTCTGCAGTCAACGACGGCTCGAAACCAAGCGTAGTCAGTAGTTGCAGCTTAATCTCTTCGTAGTTGCCTTCCGCGTTCGTAATGGTTTCTTCCACTACGTCATACATCGTGTTGGCGATATCGAGCGGTAGCCGGTCGCCGAAGAGCGCATTTCGACGGCGTTTGTAAATGGCTTCGCGCTGGTAGTTCATGACGTCATCATACTCAAGCAGCCGCTTCCGAATACCGAAGTTATTTTCTTCTACTTTTTTCTGAGCCCGCTCAATAGACTTGGTAATCATTGAGTGCTGAATGACCTCACCTTCTTCCAGCCCCATGCGGTCCATTACTTTCGCAATTCGTTCGGAGCCAAACAAGCGCATCAGGCTGTCTTCCAGCGAAACAAAGAACTGCGACGTACCCGGATCGCCCTGACGCCCGGCCCGACCACGTAATTGCCGGTCGACCCGGCGCGATTCGTGTCGCTCCGTACCGATAATGGCCAGCCCACCAGCGGTTTTTGACTCAGGCGTTAGCTTAATGTCCGTACCGCGACCGGCCATGTTGGTTGCAATGGTTACGGTACCCGGCTGCCCGGCCGAGGCTACAATCTCGGCTTCGCGCTGGTGATATTTGGCGTTCAGAACCTGGTGCTGAATTTTGCGAATGGTCAGGAACCGGCTGAGTAATTCAGAGTTTTCAACCGACGTAGTACCCACCAGTACGGGGCGGCCTTTTTCGACTAGGCTGGCGATTTCATCAACGACGGCGTTGTATTTTTCACGAACCGACCGGTAGACTTTGTCTTCCTCATCTTTTCGGCTGATGGCGCGGTTCGTAGGAATTACCACTACGTCCATCTTATAAATCTGCCAGAATTCAGAGGCTTCCGTTTCAGCCGTACCAGTCATACCCGACCGTTTGTGGTACATCCGGAAATAGTTCTGGAGCGTTACGGTCGCGTAGGTTTGCGTAGCGTCTTCAACCTTTACGTTCTCTTTTGCTTCAACCGCCTGGTGCAAACCATCCGACCACCGTCGGCCTTCCATAATACGACCCGTCTGCTCATCAACGATTTTCACCTTACCGTCCATAATAACGTATTCGGTGTCTTTCTCGAACAGGGTATATGCTTTTAGTAACTGGTTGACAGTATTGATACGTTGCGTTTTAACGGCATAATCCCGAATAACCGCTTCTTTGCGGAGGATCTTTTCTGGTTCCGAAAAGTCAGAACTTTTATCGATGGCGTTCAGATCAATCGACAAATCGGGCAGGATGAAGAAATTTGGGTCTTCGCCCGAACCGGTAATGTAGTCGATGCCTTTTTCGGTGAGGTCAATGCTGTTATGCCGCTCGTCGATGGTGAAATACAAAGGCGCATCAGCTTCCGGCATCAACTTCTGATTCTCAGCCAGATAAATAGCTTCCGTTTTTTGAAGAAGCGCCTTGTTACCGGTTTCAGAAAGGAACTTGATAAGTGGCTTATGCTTGGGTAAACCCCGGTGAGCCCGGAACAGCGACACCCCCCCTTCTTTCTCATCACCAGCCGCAATCTTCTTCTTAGCCTCGTTTAGATAGTCGTATACGAGTTTCCGCTGCGCTTCTACGACACGGGCTACACGTGGTTTCAATTCGATATAGTCCTGTTCGTCGCCACGAGGTACTGGCCCACTAATAATTAACGGCGTCCGGGCGTCATCAATTAAGACCGAGTCAACTTCATCAACCATGGCATAATGGTGCTTACGCTGTACCAGCTCAGCCGGTTCACGGGCCATGTTATCACGCAGGTAATCGAAGCCGAACTCGTTGTTTGTTCCGTACGTAATGTCAGCCATATAGGCCCGCTTCCGGGCTTCCGAGTTTGGCTGGTGCTTATCAATGCAATCAATACGCAGACCGTGAAACTCAAAAAGTGGAGCCATCCACTCCGAGTCACGTTTCGCCAGATAGTCGTTAACCGTTACTACGTGCACCCCACGGCCTGCAAGCCCGTTCAGGAAGGCAGGCAATGTGGCCACAAGTGTTTTACCTTCCCCAGTGGCCATCTCCGCAATCTTGCCCTGGTGCAGCACAACGCCCCCAATGAGCTGCACGTCATAGTGAACCATATCCCATTTGATGGGGGTCCCGGCGGCATCCCAGCGGTTGGCCCAAAATGCCTGATCGCCTTCAATAACGACGTTGCTTTTGCGAGCGGCCAGTTCCCGATCAAAATCGGTAGCCGTAACCTGGAGTTGTTCGTTGTTGGTAAACCGGCGGGCCGTTTCCTTCACCACGGCAAACGCCTGCGGCAGAATATCCATCAGAACGCGCTCAAGCTCTGTGTTCCGGTCAGCTTCCAGTTTGTCGATCTGATTGAACACCCGTTCTTTCTCGTTAACGTCTACGTCTGGGTGGCTTACCTGCTCATTGAGCTCGGCCAGTTGATTGTCAATAGCGGCCAGCTCGTCTGCAATATGCGCTTTAAGTTCAGCCGACAGCTGACGAAGCTGGTCATTCGAGAGGTCTTTTAAGCGATCAAATTCGGCATTCACCTTCTCAACATACGGCAGGAGTTCCTTAATATCCCGCTGTGATTTAGTGCCGAAAAATTTGGCTATGAGATTAATCATTTTTCAGTGTGTAAGTCGGTAAGCTCATGGATAAGTTAGTAAGCGTTAATACGTATCAGTGACCTGTTTACTCGCAGACTTACGAACTTATTGACGGTTTTTTCTACAAATTTAGTGCATTACAGTGGTACTACAAGGTCAGTTAGACATTGATGGATGTACCTTACTTTATGGGAACAACGTTTTGAAACTAATCTATTACTTTTGCAGGATCAAATTTTGGCCCAACGGCCACTGTTCATGCGTACTACCGACAAATTGTCACATTATACCTACCGTATCCGTCCGTTTTTTATTATCGTATCTCTGCTATTGCTAACCGTATCATTCAGCGTAGTAGCTCAGCGGGCTGGTTCACGCGTGGACCAGTTAAGCGATGACCAGGTACTTGAGTTCTATCGGCGGGCGCAGGCGAGCGGCCTTAGTGAAGCTCAGATTGAGCAGGCGGCTATGTCGCAGGGCTACACACTTACTGATATTGCCAAGATGCGAAAGCGAATCACAGAAATTCGGTCGCAGAATCCACGGTCGTCAGGGCGTACACTGGTCGACACAGCGAGCGGTCGTCGGTTTCCCGGTGATCTGTCGCGTCGCTTTATCGATTCCTTGCCCGACGACTTTCGTCAGGACACGGTTAAGAAGTTGAAAGTATTTGGAGCTTCTCTGTTCGAGAATGCCAATTTATCGTTCGAGCCAAATTTACGGATTGCCACCCCAAGAAACTACATTGTTGGTCCCGACGACGAAATCAGCATTGACATTTCGGGGGCATCCTCCGATAACTTCCGCTTAAAAGTATCGCCGGAAGGTACCGTCAAAGTACCCAACATTGCAGCTATTTTCGTTGCGGGACTAACCATTGAGCAGGCAGAACAACGCATCATTGACCGGCTGCGCAAAGGTGGCTACCAAGGCTTGGGCGTTTCGGGAAGTGGCACTAGTGCTAACGTAGCACTCAGTAACATACGTAGCATTCGAGTGACCTTGGTAGGTGAAGTGGTACGCCCTGGTACTTATACCATTTCCTCATTGGGCTCGGCCTTCAACGCCTTGTATCTAGCCGGTGGCCCTAATCCAGAAACGGGTTCATTTCGCAAAATTCAAATCATTCGTGGCAATCGGGTTGTGCGCACTATTGATCTCTATGATTTCATTCTCAAAGCCGATCAGCGAGATAATATTCGGTTGCTCGATCAGGACGTAATTCGGGTCGCTGATTACGAAACCCGAGTTGAACTTACCGGTCAGGTCCGTCGGCCCGCTATTTTTGAAGTACTGCCGGGCGAATCACTGAAGACACTGCTCAGTTTTGCCGGGGGGTTTGCGGATGATGCCTATCGAGCGTCTATAACACTTAGGCGCAACACCGCCCGCGAACGGCGCATCGTGACCATAACAGAAGAGCAGATCAATAATTTTGTTCCCCAGCGCGGGGATAAATATGAGGTCGGAAAGATTTTGGAACGGTATGAAAATCGGGTTCAGGTCGCTGGTGCGGTTATGCGTCCGGGCGATTACGCCCTTGAACCTGGTCTGGAAACCGTTAAACAGCTTATTAACCGGGCTGAAGGCTTACGTAAAGACGCATTTACGAACCGCGCCACTATTATTCGGGAACGCCCCGATATGGATCGGGAAAACGTATCGTTCGATCTGGGAAAACTGATGCGGGGCGAAATTCAGGATATTCCGCTCATGCAGCAGGATAGCCTGACGGTTTTATCCATCCGCGATTTACGGGAAGAGTACTACGTAACGATTGAGGGAGCCGTTAACAAGCCCGACACAATTGAGTTTGTTAACAACATGAGCGTAGCTGATCTGATTGCACTGGCGGGTGGGTTTCAGGAAGGGGCAAAACCGAATTTAGTCGAAGTTGCCCGGCGCATCCGCCAAGACTCCGCGGGTGTTCGAACTACTACATTAGAGATTTATCGGTTTGCTTTAGACCGGAACCTTCAGATGAGTCCTTTGGAAACAACCTCAGGTCCCTCATCTGAGGAAGGACAGAAATTCAGGCTTCAACCCTTCGATATCGTGTACGTTCGCACTTCGCCCAATTACGAATCTCAACGTCAGGTATATGTATTCGGTGAAGTGCTGCATCCGGGCAACTATGCGATTGCGAACCGACAGGAACGCATCAGTGATGCTATTCAACGGGCAGGCGGTCTTAAACCTGGAGCCTATATGCCTGGAGCCCAATACAAGCGTTTAGGCCAGATCGTTGGGAGTGATCTACGAGGCATTCTGGATAATCCTAAATCTGAAGAGAATTTACTGCTTGACGATGGTGATACATTATTCATTCCCCGACGGTCAGAGATTGTATCCGTTCAAGGCGCCGTGTTGAATCCAGCATCAGTCAGCTTTAAATTGGGTTATAAATTTGATGATTATATAAGCGAAGCAGGTGGTTTCACAGATAATGCCCGTAAGAGTAAATCGTATATTATTTATCCAAATGGTCGAAAAGACCGAACGCATCGATTTCTATTTTTCACGTCGAGGCCCCGAGTTGAACCTGGCTCTACAATCGTGGCTCCATTTAAGCCCTTAGATAATAATCGATTAAGTCCTGCAGAGCGCATAGGGATCTTATCACTAGTGACAACATTAGCAATTACGCTTCTCAACGTACTGCGTAATTAACTACAATCATCGTTCATCATGTCCGTTGTAGAAGAACAGATTACCAGACAGCCTGACGAGGGTGAGGTTGAAATCAGGCTGGGGGACATCGTTTATTTTTTCAAACGAAACCGGCGTACCCTATTACGTTTTACGTTTATCTTTTTCATTCTGGGCGCTGTCTATGCGTTCTCCCAGCCGGATGAATATACGTCAACTGTGAAGGTGATGCCCGAACTGAAATCGCCAACCGGAGCGGGCGGATTAAGCGATCTTAAATCGCTGGCCGGTTTAGCGGGTGTTAGCCTTGATAACTTTAATAGTACGTCAGAAGCGATCCGGCCAGATCTGTATCCGGATATAGTAAAGAGCGTTCCGTTTACCTTGCATATACTTAACCAGCCGGTTCTGTCGGCTACATCCAAGAAGGCAACCTCTCTGCACACGTACCTTAAGGATCAAGTAGAATCTGGATGGCTGAGCCAGATTGATACATCAGACGATCCTGAAGAGCGCTTAATAACTCCTGCATCGGCTGATCCAGCAAGGTCTACTATAAAATTAACGCGCCAGCAAGAACAGTTGGGTGAAAGCATTAATGAGCGCGTGAATGTTTATATGGATAAAAAGTCGGGGATTGTAACGATTACTTCACAAATGCCTGATGCGGCTGTGGCAGCTACTGTAGCCCGCTACACATTAGATTATTTAACGGCTTACGTTACCAACTACCGCACCAGCAAAGCGCGGAAACAGGTTACGTTTTTAACCCAGCAGGTAAACAGAGCCCGCAAGCGGTACGAATCAGCAGAATACCAATTGTCGAGCTACCGGGACCGCAACCGCAGTTTATTTCTGAATACGGCCAAGATTGAGGAACAGCGCCTTCAAGCCGATTTTTTGTTAGCACAGACCGTTTATAATGACCTTTCGAAGCAATTGGAGCAGGCGCGTATCAAAGTACAGGAGGAAGCTCCTGTGTTCCAGATCCTGGAACCTCCTCAGGTTCCACTTCGTAAGAGCGGGCCGAAGCGAGTAGCTATTATTATGGGCTTCACTATTTTTGGTGCGCTTTTGGCCTTAATCGCTAGTTTTGTCTTTCAACTACTGAGAAGATAGCCTAACTGTATTACATGAAGACTGCGTTGATTTGTGGCGTATCGGGTCAGGACGGAGCCTATTTGGCGAAACTTCTGTTGGAGAAAGGCTATACAGTATATGGGGCATCGCGCGATGCCCAGATGGGTTCTTTCCAGAATTTAGTGCGTCTGGGCATCTATCAGCAGGTTCGCCTGGTGTCAATCAGCATAAACGACTTTCGAAGTGTCTTACAAACTTTGCAGAAGGTTCGGCCTGACGAAGTATACAATTTAGCGGGACAGAGTTCGGTAAGCTTATCTTTCGAGCAGCCGGTAGAAACCCTCGAGAGCATCAGCGTTGGCACCCTCAATCTTCTTGAAGCGATCCGCTTCAGTGATTTACCGATAAAGTTTTATAATGCTGGCTCCAGCGAATGTTTCGGAGACACAGGTTCACTGGCGGCCGATGAGACCACGCCTTTTCGGCCGCGTAGCCCTTACGGGGTTGCAAAAGCCGCTGCCTTCTGGCAGGTTGCTAACTACCGGGAGGCCTATCAACTCCAAGCAAGCACCGGTATTTTGTTTAACCATGAATCTCCGCTGAGACCAGAGCGGTTTGTTACGCAGAAAATTGTAGCAGCAGCGTGCCGGATTGCCCAAGGTAGCGATGAAATTCTGACGTTGGGTAATATTGATATTGCCCGTGATTGGGGCTGGGCTCCTGATTATGTGGAAGCCATGTGGCTGATGCTTCAGCAGGAACAGGCTGACGATTACGTGATTGCCACAGGACAGACCTCAAAACTGAGTGACTTTATCAACGTAGTGTTTGAACTAGCTGGTCTGAACTGGGAAGACCACGTTCGTATCGACCAGTCCTTTTTCAGGCCCACCGATATTGCCGAAGGCCACGCAAATCCAGCAAAGGCGTATCAACGTTTAAAGTGGAGGGCTAAACACAGCATGCAGGATGTCGCAAAACTTATGGTTCAGACGCGAATGGAAGCGGTTATGCTGGCAAATACTTAATTAGTGAAGTGTGGCGATGAGAGCTCAGTTGATGGAACATATCCAACGTGTACATCCCCGTACGCGTAAAGTTCAGATAAACACCATCATAAGTGTATTTTCGAAGGGGATGGGTATGTTGGTTTCTCTGCTGATCGTCCCCATAACGATTGACTACTTATCAAAGGATGTGTATGGTGCATGGTTGACAATTAGTTCGATTGTTAGCATGCTGGCTTTCATGGACATCGGGATTGGAAACGGCTTGCGTAACAAACTTGCTGAAGCCACGTCCAGACAGGATACGAACCTGGCTCGGTCCTACGTTAGTACCGCTTACCTCATCTTCGGCTTAATTCAACTCGGCGTAATCATTCTTTTTCTGCTGATTTTTAGATACGTACCTTGGCAGCTTATTTTTAATACTACCATTGATGCCAGCCAACTTCAAACGGTTGTATTGCTGACTGTTCTGGCGGTTTCGCTGAAATTAGTGCTGGATGTACTTTCGTACGTACTGCTGGCCATTCAGGATTCTAGCTTGGTAGGCATCATAACCCTCCTCTCCAACCTGTTTATATTACTGGGAACGTACTGCCTGACCCAATTTACGACCGGTAATCTGATTTACTTAGCCGCGGTTACGGTTTTTAGTCCGGTGCTTGTTTTGCTTATCTGCGGAACTGCTCTCTACAGAAGCAGACTTCGTGACATACGGCCTACATTAAACTTCGCTGATTTTAAGTACGCTAAGGGCTTACTGTCACTAGGCTACAAGTTCTTTGTTATTCAGATGGCTGTCATTGTGCTGTTTTATACAGACAATTTTGTGATAGCCCAGTTGTTTGGCCCTGCAGAAGTTACTACGTATAATGTAGCCTTCCGCTATTTTAACGCAGTGAATACAATGTTTGCCATTTCAATAACTCCGTACTGGTCTGCTTTTACAGAAGCATCTGTGAAAGCAGATGTTGTATGGATGAAGCAGAGCCATCGGCACATGCAAAAATTGTGGCTAATTTTGGTCGGTGTGGTTATCATCATGGTGCTTTCGTCCGATTACGTCTATAAAGTGTGGGTTGATCAGCGCGTAATCGTACCCATGTCCTTGAATATTTGTATGGGGTTATTTATAGTAGTCAGTTGCTGGAATAATATTATTGCCATGATTATAAATGGACTTGGCAAGATACAGCTACAACTGTATTACGCTTTGTTTTCTGCTTTCGTAAACATTCCTCTGGCAATTTACTTCGGGAAAATCCTGAACATGGGTAGTGCCGGAGTCATTTTAGCAACGGCTGTCTCGTTACTGGCTTGTTCAATTTTTGGCAAAGTTCAAATTGATAAGCTCATAGCTGGAACGGCAAAAGGAATTTGGAACCGGTAATACTAGATACGATGACTTGTCCGATCTGTGAATCGACTGCCAGTGAGTATAGCACTATAAAAGTGCTGGCTAAGTATAACGTTCAGTACTTTCGCTGCAATACGTGTCAGCACATGTTCACAGAAACCCCGTACTGGCTGGATGAAGCATACAACTCGGCAATCACTCAGTTAGATATAGGATTAGTGGAGCGTAATTTAGTCATGGCACCTGTAGTACAGGCTGTGGTTAATACATGGTATAATTCAGACGCTAGCTTTATTGACTATGGCGGTGGCTATGGCATGCTGGTTCGTATGCTGCGCGACCGGGGATTTGATTTCTACCGCTACGATATACACTGCGCCAATCTGTTCGCCGACTCATTCGATGTAGAAGATAAACCGCCATTTAAAGCCGAGCTATTAACGGCTTTTGAAGTATTTGAACATCTGATTGATCCGGTTGCCGAAATGCAGAAAATGCTGTCGTTAAGCGATACAATTTTGTTTTCAACAATCGTTCAGCCGAAGCCAGACATTACCCCTGATTCATGGTGGTATTTTACGCCGGAGACCGGCCAGCATATTTCTCTGTATAGCCGGGCCTCCTTACAGGTTTTAGCGGATAAATTCAACCTCAATTATTACTGGAACGACAAGCATATCCACATGTTTAGTCGTAAAAAAATAAATCATTCGTTATTTAAGGTTATTTCCCATCCTCGGATCGCTCGTATATACAACTCTATTGGCAAAAAAAATCATACTTTATTGAACAAGGATTATGCCTTCATCAAGGCAAAAATCAAGAGCTACATTACCCAATAAAGTCTCGTTTAATCATAGTTTGTTCAATGGTACTGTTATTTGATCATCAAACTTTCTCGCTACAAAACTATGGTGGTATATCGCGATATTTTAGAGAATTAATCGTAGGTATAAATGAAACTAATCCTGATCATGAAGTTAAATTAGCCATAAAATACTCTAACAATGCCTATTTATCTCATGAATGGGCAAAACCTTTTTTAAGCGGAATAGAATTTCCTAAAAAAAACAATCTATTATATTTGATAAATAAGCAAATTAGTATCAATAAACTGCGAACAGGAGCATTCGATATTCTTCACCCGACCTATTACGACCCATACTTTCTAAACTATATAAAACATAAGCCTTATGTAATAACTGTACTGGATATGATTCATGAAAAATTTTCATCCGTTTATAAGGAACTGGCTCATGACAAAAAGATGGTACACTGGAAAGAACTAGTCATTAAAAACGCTACTAAAATAATCGCTATATCAGAAAACACGAAGCGCGACGTTATTGATATTTATGGAATAGATCCGGATAAAATACAAGTGATCTATTTAGCAAACTCATTACTTGTAAACAACACTGAGCAAGCAAATTTATCACTTGTTACCGAACGTCCCTATCTACTTTTTGTAGGCAATCGTGGGTTTTACAAAAACTTTAATCAATTGATAACGGCAATTGCTCCGCTACTTAAGCGTCATGACATTAATTTAATCTGTGCAGGCGGAGGAGCGTTCACAAAAACTGAACTGGAACAGATTACTGATCTAGACGTAACGTCCAGGGTACAGCAGCAGCCTATCAATGATACAAAGCTAGTCGGTTTGTACAAACACGCTATCGCCTTTATCTTTCCTTCTTTGTATGAAGGGTTCGGGATACCGGTACTTGAAGCGTTTGCCTGCGATTGCCCAAACGTATTGACTAATAGTAGTTCACTACCAGAAGTAGGCGGTGATGCTGCCTTATATATGGATTCAAGAGATAATGACTCGATTAACGATGCGATTGAAAAAATCTTGACCGACTCTTCGCTCCGGGCGAGTTTAATAGCGAAAGGCAAAGAGAGATTGAAACAATTTTCCTGGACGCGTACTGTCGAGGAAACTATTGGCTTGTACCAACACGTATGACCAGCGAAAGTTACCGGCAGAATACTCCTCTTATTAGTGTTATAACCGTTACGTATAATGCAGCGAATACGTTAGAACAAAGTATCCTTAGCGTTATAAAGCAACAGACAAATCTGGAATATTTAATCATTGACGGTGGAAGTAAGGATGGTACAACAGACATCCTCCGCAAATACAACGATTCTATAAGTTATTGGATTAGTGAGTCTGACCAGGGGATCTATGATGCAATGAATAAAGGAATTGATATGTCGAAGGGTCAATGGCTTTATTTTCTTGGTGCAGATGATGAGTTATGCGACGGAGCGCTGAATGAGGTCAGTAAGCAGTTAACGTCTATCTACGATGTTGTATTTGGCGTTATACGAACAGATACTGGAAAACAGTTCTCATCGTCGATAAACTTGAAAATGGCACTTAGTAATACAATACATCATCAAAGTGCTTTTTATAACAGGCGATTATTTGATATGTTCAGATATGACACTGCGCAAAAAATAATGTCTGATTATGATTTAAATTTATTTATATATAAACAGAAAAGGGCATACAAACAAATTAATACCTGTGTTGCCATTTGTGGCTCGAGCGGTATCAGCTCGGTTGACAAAAAATCTTTACATGAAACAAATCGTATTCGTAGCAAGCACTATAACAGAGCTATGAATATCATAATATCTGCAGTATTACGGCTTAAATATTGGATTCATTATGACCTATTACGAAAAATATAATGTAGTCGTAGTGCTTATAGCACTTATAGGTGTTCTTAGCATTTTATTTTTAATATTTAAAAAAAATATAAGCTCTCTTATAGACCCAATCGTTTTTCACTTTATTTGGTGTGCAAGTTGTACTGCTTTACTTATCGGATATGTATATAAACATGGAATAAGTTCCAGCGTAATAATTTTTATTCTTTCTTTTGTTTTATATATTTTATTTTTATGGTTTTTTTTAAAAAATTTGTCCAATAGAAAGATAGACATAAAGAATTATGAATCAATTTCAAAGATCGAATCATTGTATTTACTAGCACTCGTTCTAACAATATACAGTAAAGTAGATTTCATTATTTTTGCTTACAATAAAACACCCATTGAGTGGTTTCTATACCGCTTTTACGCATTAGAAGGTCGTGACCCACTCCAATTCATATTTAAAATTGGCGCATCCCCCTTCTTTTTCTATTTCTCTTTCGTTCTTTTAGCGAAGAAACATGAATGGAAGAGATGGATAGTATTAGCATTAATCATTAATTTAATAACTGATATATTATCAGGCGGTAGATCATCAACACTAACATTTATATTTGGAATTGGTGCTTTCATACTTAAATGCCAATTTGAAAGCAAAACCTTGAGTAGAAAAGTTAATTTTTATGGGGCATTTATGATTGCATTTAGCCTTGTGCTAGCTATTATTGTAAGTTCATTTTATAGTAGAGATTCTAATTTAACTGATGGAATTCTAATTATATTCGACCGTATAATATCTGCTGGGGATGGTCTGGATATATACCTCACTAATAATGCAGAAAGATATCTTGACACAGGACTGCTTGCTTATTTGAAGTCGGCTTTTGGCATTTTTTTAGGTCAACTTTTTGGAGTAAGTACGAAAAGTGTAGGTTGGCGACTATACGAAATAGATAGCGGTTTAGACATTGACGTAGCTGCAGGTCCTAATTATATCATGCCATTACAAATAGCTGTTCTAGGCTATTGGTACATAGTCCCTTACACACTATTTTGTGCATACATAGTAGCTAAATTACGCTCTACATTAATTAAAGGTAAAGCTGGTAACGCTTTTAGCTACGCTATGTCTTACAATTGCTTTACGTTGATAACAGATGTTGAATATGCAATCTTAGTGTATGTTAGTATAATATTTGTGTACATATTTTTTATGTATCCTCTCTCTCGTTTCAAGTTGGATACGAAAATTAAAATCATTTTTTTCAAATTGCACAAACTTAAAGAATAATGATAAGTGTGTGTTTAGCCACATATAACGGAGAGAAGTTCATAGAGGAACAGTTATCCTCTATATTGATTCAGTTAGATAAAAATGATGAGATAATTATATCTGATGACCATTCTACTGACAAGACAGTAGAGATTATCCGAAAAATAAATGATACCCGAATAAGGTTATATTACAACGATGAAAGAAGGTCTGTAATAGCAAACTTCGAAAATGCTCTAAAGCGTGCTCAAGGTGATATAATCTTTCTTTCTGACCAAGATGATGTATGGCATCGTAACAAGGTTGAAAAAGTAATAAAGGAGTTAGAAGACGTAGACCTTGTCGTAACAAACTGTTTATTTATGGGTAAAGACACGCTCATACACCGTGAGTCGTTTTTTGAAGTATTTAACTCAAGGAAAGGATTTATAAAAAATATAGTTAAAAATACATACTTAGGCAACTGTATGGCATTCCATAGTCACTTATTAAAAGTTGCTTTACCTTTTCCGCCAGAGTTATTTAAGCTAGAAAAAATGTATGTATATCATGATATATGGATCGGCCTTTTAGCAGACATTTTGTTTACCGTTAGATTTATAAAAGAACCATTGTCTTATTTTAGACGTCATGAGGGTAATGCTAGTCCTACAGAGGACAGAAAAAAAAGCCCGAATAGTCTTTTAACGAAAATTAAATCAAGATGTATCTTATTGTATACACTTATAAAGCGAATATATTATAAGAAATAACGTTTTAGCTTTTTTCAGAGAACTAGTTTTCTGAAAAAATAATTGATAAACTAAGCTGAATATTGGTAGGACTAGGCACTTTACCGACTTATTACACCGTATGTAAGAAAGTTATAAGAGGCTGGTGGATAGGGTGCATTTCAAAACTGCCCGTCAAGCAGTATCTTGTCATACCATCTAACTGCTTTCCGTCCATGACCCGCGATGAGTTTCATGCCTTAGCCGATGCCCACTTTGATCGACTCAATGCCCTGCAAGATAAACCAACCTTCTTTGAGTTTGAAGAAGAGTTTACCCAGATATGGACTCAGTTGGGGCAGCAGGTCCTACAGGCCAGTCTGGGGAAACCCGCGCCTAACCCGCGAAAAAAAACAGTTGTCAAACCCGATTTGGCCAAGTAGAACTCGCGCGGTCTCATCGCTTTCGGGCTAAGGTTAACGGATTCTTTATCAGTCCCTATCTCCAGCATCTGATGGCGTTGGCTGGCGTGAGTGATGTCTATTCGGCAAGTAATGATTTGTTAGCCAACTTCTTAGGGATTGATTAGCGCTTAGCCAAGTCTATCGAGTGACTAACGCCGTTGGCAAGTCGTTGAGTCCTTGTCTGACACAGCCCGTCGAGCAGCCTGCACTGACCGTTGACGAAGTAGTCTATGCTTCTATGGATGGTAGTATGATTTTGACTGATACCGGCTGGCAGGAGGTGAAGCTTGGTCGAGTATTCACTAGTCAAAATCGAGTTGCTACTGGTAGCCAGGCTGACCAACAACCTCGCTTTAAACTCACAAAATCGACCTACAGTGGACATTTAGGGTCTTTTCACGACTTCATTCCTAAGTTTGAAGCTAGTTTAGGGGTGTACAAAACCCAGCCTGAGCGGCTAGTCTTTGTCACAGATGGTACCCTTTGGATTCAGCGTTATATTGAAAAAACCTACCCCACAGCTACGCATATTCTGGATTACTACCATGCTCTAGAGCATTTATCAACCTATGCCCGGCTTCATTTTGCGCATCCCTGGCGTAGAGAACAATGGCTGGGGAAGCAAGCCGACTACCTGCTAAGCAACGATTTAGATGATGTCTTGAGGAATCTGGCTGAATTGAAAAAACTCAGCCCTGGCGCCACTGCCGAACGGACGAAGCTGGTTGCCTACTATCAGCAGAACCGGCACCGCATGCAGTATGGTCGTTTTCGAGATCGGGGCTTGCTGATTGGCAGTGGTCCTATGTGTATATTCCGGCTTAAAGTGGTTCAGCGTCAAATTAGGTGAATTTGTGTAGTTTTCTTAGTTGAGTGGGTATGGATCTATCCCCACTCTTGCCGCCTGGATTCCAGTTCAGCCACCAGCAATTCACCCACGATGCGATTACCATTAGCTGGATAGCCACTAATCGGATAGGCACATGCCCACTTTGTCAGACGGCCTCCAACCGAGTGCATAGTTACTATCAACGTACCTTAGCCGACCTACCCATGAGTGGTAAACGGATCAAGCTCCTGATGAGGCTGCGCAAATTTTTCTGCTCCCTAGCCGACTGCCCTCGTAAAGTGTTTGCTCAATCATGCCACCCGAGCTGCAAGCCTTATGCTCGGAGACTGCTTAGAGCAGATCAGCAAATACAAGCCATTGGTTTGCAGGCTGGTGCCAAACCAGGAGCGCGCTTATGCCAGATCGTAGGCCAGCCAATTAGTGCCTCGACCGTCCTGCGGGTCATTCGAAAAACGTCGATTCCAGTGGTGGAAACGCCCAAACGGTTAGGCGTCGATGATTTTGCCTTTAAGAAAGGACGCAACTATGGCACCATTCTAATTGATCTGGATCAGCATAAACCCATTGATCTGTTGCCGGACCGCGAAGGTAATACGTTGGAAGCCTGGCTACGTGCTCACCCCGGTATTGAGTTGGTAACACGAGACCGATCCAGCATTTATGCCAATGCCGTTTCCGCTGCTTGTCCCCAAGCTACTCAGGTAGCTGACCGTTGGCATCTGTTAAAGAATTTGTCTGAAGCCGTCGAACGCTTTTTAGACAGCCAACGTCCAGCCATCCGGGAAGCCGCTCAATTCATTAGCCAGCAATCGGCAATTTCCTCAACAACCCCTTCTATTTCGTTAGCGGAAATGGATTTACCTAAACCAGTTAGCGAACAACTACCTGATGATCAGCACCCGGAACAACCAATTTATTCAGAAAAACGATATAGGCTTTATCAACGGGCTAAAGAATTACAGCAGCAAGGTCATAGCATTCGAGCCATTGCCACTCATTTAGGTAGTTCGCGAAATACAGTCAAGAAATACTTCAAACAAGCTCATTTTGTCCCCAAGACTAAACGAAGGAAACAAACTTATTGACCTATGAAGTCTATTTACGCCAGCGTTGGCAAGCCGGTGAAACCTGCGTCAAAACGTTATTTGAGGAAGTTAAAACCCAAGGTTATAACGGCCGCTATACCATCTTAGCTGCCTTTTTAGCAAATTATCCACGTCCTTCCTACGAGCCTACTTTACCGCCTGCCCAAAAAGAACTCAGCTATTCGAGTCGTCGTCTCAGTCGATTACTAGGCCAACCAGCCGTCGAATGGCCGGAAACAGATTGTCCTTTTTTAAAACACTTACTCGATTCCAATGAATTGATTGGTCAGGTGCATCAACTGAGTTTACGTTTCAAGCAACTCATGCAGGACCGCCAAGCGGACGAGTTAGCGAACTGGTGTGCCGATGCCGAAGGGATACGGGTCTTGAGTGGGTTTGTGCGCGGTATGCGTCAGGACTTTGCCGCTGTTGAAGAAGCATTTCGATCCGAGTGGAGTAATGGGCAAACAGAAGGGCAGGTAAATCGGCTGAAGACCATCAAGCGAACGATGTATGGCAAAGCGAAATTTGATCTATTACGACTACGGGTGTTAGCCCGAAATTGGACGACTCCCCCAAAGTGACGCTGAACCAGTTTACTCCGGAATATACACATCATGGCCCAGACTGGTCAGCAGACATAAAACCGCATTATAACTGATGCCCGATATGGCGAATAGGTCGGTTCGGAAATACTGATAAGCCAGATGCGACAGATTAAAACCTGGCGCGTGTTTAGCTGAACTGGAATCCAGGCGGCAAGAGTGGGGATAGATCCATACCCACTCAACTAAGAAAACTACACAAATTCACCTAATTTGACGCTGAACCCTTAAAGTAAGCCATACAATACGGCCATGACAGGCCATACATTCCGGCCAAATCAGGCCACCTGTGGATAAGTGTAAGAAGGCCCGTAGTTTGGCTGAGTGACAGATTTCCCCTGACTCTCAGCAGCGACTATGGCTAACCAACGCTTACCCATGTATCAGATCCGACGCATTCTTCAACTTCGTCAGCAAGGCTACAGCAAACGGGCTATTGCGGCCACATTAGCCTTAGCTCGATCTACTGTGGATCAGTATCTGGCCACTATCGAAGGCCATTTTGCCACACTGGACCAAGCCCTCAGCTGGCAGGACGACCAGCTCCATCGTTTATTGGCTCAGCCACTGGTCCCCAAAGTGGATCGTATCGGCGATCTCTACGAACGTTTTACCAGCTTCGACGCTCAGCTCAGCAAGCCGGGGGGTACCCGGTTCCTTCTTTGGTCTCTTTACAAGCAGCACAACCCCGACGGGCTTCAGTACACGCAGTTTTGTCTACGCTATAAGCAGTGGTTACAAACGCAACGGACAGTTATGCATATCGAGCATAAAGCCGGAGACAAACTGTTCGTCGACTTTGCCGGAAAGCGCTTGACCGTAATGGATGCTACGACTAATCAGCCCGTTATCTATGAGTTCTTTGTGGCCATATTGGGATGTAGTCAACTGACCTATGCGGTGGCCATGAACAGTCAGCGTAAGGAAGACTTTCTGACAGGACTCAGTAACGCACGGGCCTTTTTAGGGGGCGTACCGGCCGCCATTGTTCCTGATAATCTGAAAGCTGCCGTACAAACGGCCAATCGCTACGAGCCTGATCTGAACCAGACTATCCAGGACTTTGCGGCCCATTATGGCACGTGCATTTATCCGGCCCGCAGCCGTAAGCCGCGCGATAAGGCGCTGGTAGAAGGGGCGGTTAATATCCTCTATCAACGGGTGTACACGGCTCTTCAGGATAAACCGTTTCACAGTTTGCAGGCGCTTAACCAACAGATTATGCAACTGGTTGAAGCCCACAATCAGCTCCTATTTCAGGGCAAAACGTATAGCCGCCGACAACGTTTCGAGACACTGGAGGCTACTCAGCTACGATCACTACCAGCCGATGGGTATGAACTTAAAGAGTATCGACTGGCGAAAGTTCAACTCAATTGCCATGTGCTGCTTCAACCCGACAAGCATTATTACAGTGTGCCACACCGGTTTGTTGGTCAGCAGGTTAAGCTGGTATACACCCGGCAAACCGTTGAGCTATACCACCAGCACGAACGCATAGCGTTTCACTCCCGATGCCCGCTGACTCACGGGTATTCAACACGGCCCGAGCATTTACCCCCACAACAGCAGTGGGTAAACCAGTGGTCACCCGACTTTTTCCGGCAGCAAGCCCTTGAGGCCGGCCCCTGGCTGACCAAGGCCATTGAGCAGGTATTGAAACGCCTGGAGGCCCCTCTCAACGCCTATCCGCAACAGGTCTACCGCTCCTGCGCCGGTATTCTTTCACTGGTGAAAAAAGTGGAACCTGGTCGCCTGGAAAAAGCCTGCGAGCGAGCACTGCACTATGGGAGTGTATCCTACAAAATCATCCGTGGCATCCTGGATAGTGAACTCGACCGGCTCCCCCTGCCACCCCTGCCACAGGTAACCACAATGTCTATACCTGCTCACGAGAACATCCGGGGAGCCGTTGCATACCAATAAAATAACCACTAAACCAACTAAAAAAAGGTGAATAATCAGGCAACATTAGATCGTTTGAAGGGATTGAAACTCTGCGGGATGGCAACCCTTTGGCAAACACTGCTCCAGTTACCGGCCCATCAGTGGCCCCCGCAGGAACAATTACTGGACCGGTTACTGGATGCAGAATGGGAATATCGCCACCATCGGCGTACCCAGTTAGCCGTTCAGCAGGCCCGCTTCCGGTATCAGGCCTCACTCGAAGAAATCCGCTATAGTCCGGAACGTCAACTCGACAAGAGCCTGATTATAAGGCTGGCAGACCTATCGTTTATTCAACGAGGGGAAAATCTGCTGCTCACGGGTGCAACCGGCTGTGGCAAAAGCTATATAGCGACTGCTTTCGGGTATCAGGCTTGCCTGAAAGGGTTCAGAGTCGGTTATTTTGCTTTGCCAAAACTGATTCAAACTCTCCATCTTGCACGAGCCGATGGTTCTTTTGTCAAAGAACTGGCCCGTCTGGAGCGATTGCATGTGCTGATCCTGGATGACTGGGGGCTGGCACCACTGGACATGGATGCCAAGCTGGCCCTGTTACAGATTATGGAAGACCGCTATGGTCGTCACTCAACAATCATAACCTCCCAGCTACCTGTTGCTCAATGGTATGATTATCTGGCAGAACCAACGATTGCAGATGCCTTCCTGGACCGGTTATTACATCAGGCTCACCGTATTGAGTTGAAAGGACAGTCTCAACGAAAATAGGGAAAAGGGGAAGAAAAATCAGTATAGCGCTTACCTTTATATCCTTCTTCTTACACTTATCCACAGTGGCCTGATTTGCCGGAATACGTGGTCTTCGATTGCCGGAATATATAACTGATTCCAGATGGACACCACCTAGCTTAGCCTTCAAAAACGCTTTAACGGCTTCTCCCCGATGAATTGTCGCCCCATCCCAAATGACAAGTAGGTCGCGTTTGGGATACCAGCGACAAAGCTTGGTTAAAAACCAGACGATGTCCTCACCCGTGAAAGCCTGATCCTGACCCGCTACATACAACCGGCCATTAGGAGCGACAGCGGCAATCAGACTTAGATGAGCTCGACCGGCATGCTCCAAAATAACCGGCGTTTGGCCCCGAGGTGCCCAGCTGTGAGCCAGCAGGGGCAACAAATAACAAGCCGACTCATCCACGTACAAAATCACCCGTCCCTGGGTTTGGGCTTTTTTAAAGGGCGGGCAGGGTTTGCTCACGCCACTGAGCCACTGCTTGCGGGTTTTGCTGGCGCTCCTTGGCTTGGGGCTTCTGGCGGGACCAGCCTGCTTTCTTGAGTAATCGCCCTATTTGGGAGGGATCATAGCTAACCCTAAATAGCCGCTTCGGTGGTCCTATTTTTGATGACCTCGTTGACGCGGGTACGCGTCCAAATGTCACCCGCAAAGCCGTGGGCTTGTGCCCCTTTCTTTAACTCCAGTAGAAGTTGCTCGACTTGCGGTGAGGTCAATCGATAGGCAGGTCCTGTAGGCTTACGCCAAACTAGCGCATCTTGTCAATTGAGTCGATACTTTATCAAGGTTCGGCTGACCCAGCCCTGGGTTAATCCCAGGGCCTGAGCTATCTTGTTTTGTGGCCATCCTTGTTCTTTGAGTTGTGCCCATCGACGGCGCAAGAGTTCGTAGTCGGAAGGTTTGTAGCTTGCCATATCATCCAAAATAGCTTTATTTACAATCCTACTCACGCATCAATAAGTAGCGATAGCGTTAACTTCTCTTCGAAAAGGGGATCTTAGGCCGAACCTGTTGTAATAAATCGAAGACAAGCCTTGTACGCTTCTGCACACCAGCGCTATCTAAATGATAAACTGTATCAAAAAAATATTTATCATCAAATACAAAAGATTTTACATTACCGAGTATTGAGCATTTTAAAGAAGTTTGATATTGATGTGCTAATTTATCAAGTGCAATCTCATTAAGGTTGTATGCTGACTTTTGATACGCAGGAAACACAAAAAAAACCTTAGCTCCTCTTCGCTTACAGTAATCAATAAATATATTAATTTTCTCTATACCATTCGAGTAATTTGTATCGGAAAATACAAAACCTCCACTTACAAATGCTGGTTTAGGCTTGCCAAAATGGCTAACCAAATCCCCTTGACCAGTAAAAGCTTCGCGATAATAAATGGGATCTTTTTGCCTGTTTATAAGCTTATAATAAGAACTACTAATAGACCGCTGAAGATTGAAGACAATTAACTGCGCCTTGTCTATCCATGAGAGGTTCAACAATGACTGTGCATTTTGATTAATGTCTATTATCTGTGCTAAAAGTTTTTTGTCGGGCTTGTCCAAAAAATGTTCGATCGACAAGATGACTATATCTTTTGGGCGAATTTTTGATTTAACTTCGTTTAGTGGAAAATCCAAACCTAGCCCTCCATGTAAACCCATATTTATTACAGAATAGCCTGTTTTTTCACTCAAAAATTTGCTATTTAAGCCAAGAGCTAAGTTTGATCCACCAACAAATATAATTCTAGGATAATTAATACTATCTAATAATTGCTCTTTATCTAAAGAAGCAGCTAGATAGCTCGATTCATTTCGAGAATATGATGATAGAATACTAGTGACTACATAAATTGATAAAGCACAAAATATTGCTACAAAAAATATCTTGCGCAATAAATATATTAATTGTCTCATCAGAATTGAAAGTAAATAAATTGTTCTTGGATGTCAAAAACACCAAACATTAAAATCAACAGGATAAGAGATGAGTATACGCACACTCGCGTTATTACGTTTTGTCGGCTAACGTAGCTTCGGATATAGTTCTCACCTTGTAAATACTCTACAGCGAACAAAATAAATAGCATTAAGAAGTTAACTATATAGTCATACGTTGTCGACCCTAGGAATCCTGGTTTTAATTGGTTGACACTACTTACTAAGTTAGAAAATAAGTGCGAGATTATATACAAAGCATCTTGAACGTTTTTAGCACGAAAAAAAATCCATGCAAAAGATATTAATGAAAACGTACTGACTAGTTCTAATGTAGAAATAAGCAGTGATTTATCATTTAGTTTCATTAAACTATATACTTTTCTCCTGTAGTTTTTAGTTATACTCTCCGTTATTAGATATATACCGTTTAAACTGCCCCATATAATGTAAGTCCAATTTGCACCGTGCCACAATCCGCTGATAAAAAATGTCACAAATAAATTAAAATACCAACGCGAACGAGTTACTCTATTTCCACCTAAAGGTATATACAGATAATCGCGAAACCAGGTAGATAATGATATGTGCCATCTTTTCCAAAACTCCGAGATTGATCTGGAGAAATATGGCCTATCGAAGTTTTTCATCAATCTGAATCCTATTGCTCGAGCAGTTCCGAGTGCAATATCGGAATACCCAGAAAAATCACAGTATATTTGAAATGCAAACAAAATAGTGGCAAATATCAATGAAAACCCTTCAAATTGAGTAGGATGTCCATAAACATTATTAACAATTATAGAGAGCCGGTCGGCAACCACTACTTTTTTAAATAGCCCCCAAGCGATCAATTTTAATCCTTCAGAAATATTTACAGCTTTAAAATAATGTTTCTCATAGAATTGATGAATTACATTCTGAGGTCTTTCTATTGGGCCAGCTACCAATTGCGGGTAGAACATTACGTAAAGCGCATAAATACCAAAATGTTTTTCTGCTTTTTGATTACCTCTATACACTTCAATTGTATAACTCATTGCCTGAAAAGTATGAAAAGACAAGCCAATCGGCAACAATATCGTAAGAAATGGAAAAGGTGTATGTTGGCCAATATTTGTCAATAAGCTATCTAAGTTATAATTTATAAAATTAAAATATTTAAATACAGCTAATACTAAAATGTTAGCAAATAAACTGGAAATTAGAAAAAACCTTCTAATTTCACCTTGTGAGCGTTCTATGTATATACCAGCAAAATAATCAATTATAATAGTGAACCCTAATATAGCTATATATATTGGCACAAAAGCCATATAAAAATAACAGCTTCCTATCAGTAGTAATATCCATCTATACTTATGCGGTATAAGATAGTATCCACTAGTAATAACAATAAAAAATAAAGCAAATTGTAAAGAATTAAAAAGCATTTCTAATACGATTTTGCGAAGTAGTCAAAAATAGCAAATTTATTAATATGTATGTGATCTTTAAACTTCTAGACTTTGTTTTCATAAAACTCTAGAATTTATTTACAGATTTGCTTAATTTCTGCTTCAATAGCTTGTAAAAAAATTTTGGAAAATCAAAAAGGACACAGAGTCGTGACATCTTCGTATTGATCAAACTGCAAAGATATTGCTAAATAGTGGAAACCACTGCCCGACTCTCCGTAGACTGCAATTTCGCCTTTCTTCGACCTCGAACGCAAGAGTAAACACGATTTACGCCAAATAATAAATATAATCTTATAGTTGCTACGAACTGGTGCCCAATTTGGACGGGATCGCTGAAAAGTGGCCCGACTGGCAAGTAATTTACTACTATTATGAGTAATAGAAGCAGAATGGTAACTTTGAGCGGATCAATTTGGCACTGAATCAACTGATCGTAAACGAGTCGGTAGAAAAGTGTGTCCTTCCATTATGAATTTTATTTAACAGAGCGTTATACTAACTCATATGATCTGTTAGTATTGGGTACATACACCTATAAGCGAGTCAACGGCCGCAAGCGGTAATTTGTCCTCGATACACAAGGCCGACTTTGGATAGTGGCTGTTCATGTAACTAATCAAACCAATGGCCTTGCTGTTTTTCTCTTGATCAGGGCTATGCTTTATGAGTGGGTGAACGGCTAGGAAAATATGGAGATCAATTTTATAATGACGTTTTTGCCAAAGCGTTTAAGCACTCATTACGAAAACTCCCACTGAATTAATTGCCAGTAGCTTAGCTAAGCCGTGAGGAATTTAATGCTAATCAGCCCGGAGAACCAGTTTTGCAGAACGCTTATGTAAGCTATATTTCTCAATTACAAATGCTCTAATCCGAGAAATGAATCTTGATTCATCAAAACTTTCGGCATGTCGTCGTATAAAATTTGAATCGAACCGGTGTTCCATTTCTTCGAATTTCTGAACAGCGTCAATTATACTTCCCTTAGTTTGTTGGTTGAAATAGATAGCCGTTGCCTCAGCGGGGTTGTCTTTAACAGGGATTTGAGTTGACAATACGCCACCTATGCCATAGGCAATTACAGGCCGACCAGATGCGTTTGCTTCCAAGGGCGTAATCCCGTAATCTTCATGTTGCGGAAAGAGAAACGCTTTACAATTTGCGTATAAGTCGGCGAGCTCTTCGGCTGATAAGCCATTATAAAATGTAACGTTTGGTCCCGCAATCGCTTTTATCTCGTCCGCCTGTAATCCTTTACCTACTACGACTAGGGGATACTTTAATTCATTGAAGGCTTCGATAACCAGATCCACCTTCTTGTAGGATTCCAGACGGGATACAATGAGATAATACTCTTTCTTTTTAGGGGATATATAGAAATTATTAGCCTTAACCGGAGGGTTAATCAAATGGATTGAATTTTTGATTTGATACGAATCTCGCAACCTATCAGCCGTTTCCTCAGTCATTGCAACGTAATAATCAGGGCGCTGGGCCGCTTTGAAATCAACACCCCTTAAAATACTTAATACCTTATCAAAAATGGCTCGTTTCAACCCTTTCGACTGAGCATACTGCGCGTAAGACATAGGGTCCCAGGCCAATCGAAATGGAGTGAAACTGTAACTGATTACCAATGCTTTATCGGAGACTTCTACATATTTAGCGCAGTGCGTACCCGACATCAATACAACATTGAAGTCTGTAACGTCCTGCGCTTTCATAGCCATTACGCCCAGCGGGAAGAAAAGCCGTTTCATTGTATTATCCGTTTTAGCTATATACTGCAGCCAAGAGGGACGAACGTCGCAGCTTTGGAAATCGGGGAAAGTAAGGTGGGGCTGATAACACAGTGTGTAAATCGGAGCGTCTGGAAAAGCGAGGTGGAAGCATCTGGCTACCTGTTCTCCGCCCGCCTGACACATTAAACCATCCTGAACTAATGCTATTTTCATTCTCTACCCTATAATATTCGCAAAAGTAATAAATCTATCTAGTGATGATTACTTTCCAGGTGAGCCTTTATAATAACTTGTTAGAATGAGCTCAGGCAAGTCGCTACTAGTTATCACTTTAAACCGAAATTGTCGTAAGTATAACTAGTACGTATATTGTGAGATAAATACCTGTATTTCAATACATTAACATTTAATAATTTAAACACGCAAGTGAGTCAGTTTGCATGTCACGTATGTGTTTTACCCTCTTAATTCCCTAAATAACGTATAGCTGGTTATTCATAACATATAATTTGCCTTTTACGTTAAAGAACTTTACAATATCTAAAAATGGCCTACACTACCACTTATGCCAGTAAATGTTAAAGATCCTCAGTTTGGAGCTCGTGGTGATGGATCCGTTGATGACTCTGCTGCAATCCAAAGAGCAATAGATTTTGCTAGTACGCTAAGCGCTAATCCGTCTGCCAGATACTTAGCTACTATCTACTTTCCAGCAGGTTATTATTTAATTTCTAATCCTATAAATCTAACCGGGAAAAACGGAATATGGTTAGTGGGAGATGGAGGCTCTTACTTTAATTCTATCGTAATAGGAAATACAGGAAGTCGACCTATATTTGATTTCAGCGGATCATCGAATTCTGGCTGCGAAAATTTCACCTTTATACCATCAAACAGCCCTACTCCTTCTACCCTCGGCGTACAGTTTGCCTTGACTAATGCAGGTGGGTTAAATTGTGGAATTCGGAAATGCTATATACAAATGCCTGATTCGCCTTCGGCTAACAGCGGCTTTGGGTCAATAAGCTTGCTTAACATTCGAAGTGAAGAATTCTTTATTCATGAATGCCGATTAATTGCCAACACCCCGCTTATTCTTAGCAATAACCTCAGTCTTAGTGCAACAGGCAATAATTACACGGCTTCCAGCAATTTTCAAACGCTCACGCCCGGCGCAGGCTCCATGGGTGTGGTCAGTATAAATGGTACATCATTACAAGGGTTAGAAAGGCGGCAACCTGCCATGGTGCTGATTGGCACGAACAGCGTAAACTTCCAGGGCTACCTCGGACGTATCGTAGCCAATACGGGGAACAATGAAACCGCCATCCAGTGCATAAGCTTTACAACAAACCTGAAAATACATGCAACTGTTGAGTCGTATTCCAGGTTGCTTCAGGCACGCGACACAGGTTTTGGCAGCAGTGAAATCGACATCGTAACGGCCAACGCAACGGCACCTACCACGGAATTGATCGATGTGACGGGTTCCATAGTCGCTGGTCTTAAAGCGCGCGTTTCGTTACCGCTGCCCGCCGAGCGCTCAAACCGTTACGTTCTCTACCACGCACCTATCGGAGGAGGCAACCAACCAGCAGGCGGTACTATATCGAACAGTGAAATTACATGCTTCGATATTGCCAGCAATCAGTTTATTACGACGGGCAATATGCTCAAACGGGCAACCAATGTTGTTTTTAACACATCCAGACCTTTCGAGAAACGTAGTGGGCGTATACGTCAGCTAGTCAATAATAACACCTCAGCGGGGTCAAACAACGCCGTAACCACGGTTACAGCCCTGCAATTTTTGCAAGCGAACCAGCAAGCCATCAACAATACAAATGGTGGTTATTATCGGGTCTGGCTGGATGGCGTCGTGAGGGCTGGTAGCTATTATTCGGGGGCTGCGGCTACTCTGTCTTTTCAGGCCCAGATTCTGGTGAACCAGCGCCTGAATGGCGCATTCGATGCGCCTTCAATCACAATTATTACGCTGGACAAGAACGTAACGAATCCATCGTATTTAGATATTAGTGGAGTCGTTGTTACCATTACGTTTGCCAATGGAGCAGGTACCGTTACTGTTACCCCACGCGTGCTAGGCACTGCTAACAACGAACCCGTGATTTACGATGGCGAAGCCGAGTTACAGAGTGACTTTTTAGTTAATGACCCCATACCCTTATAAATGCTGTTTGTGTTGTAGAGGAGGTCAGACAAGATACAATCAGTGCCTGCTACGTTCTTTTTATTTAAAACCCGCGCCACCGTTTATTGCCATAGACTTGTTTTGTCAGTAAACACCCGCTGATGAAGCACGTAATAAAAAAGAGACCAGATCAATCATTCGGTCTCTCTTTTTTGTACTGTTGATAACTACTTCTTGATACTGACTCGATAAATAACGCCATTGTTATCATCGCTGAACAATACAGAGCCATCCGGGTGAACAGCGATTCCCACAGGCCTTCCAAACTGCGCCTGGTTGTTGTCAACTAAGAAGCCAGCCACAAAATCCTCAGACCGGACCGGTTTACCACCTTCAAAATGCACGCGAATTACTTTATATCCAGACGGTTGCGTGCGGTTCCAGGAACCCCGCATAGTAACGAATGCGTCGTTCCGATACTCAGCAGGGAAGCTGCTTGCAGCCGCCGAATTACCCGTATAGAATATCATTCCGAGCGGGGCGGCATGTGCTTCGTACAGAAGAGAAGGCAGGGTTGTCTTTGACAGATATTGAGCATATGTACTGTCACCCATTGGCCGCGGATGCGGATTATATTTTCCATCAGCGTATATGTAAGGCCAGCCATAAAAAGCCCCCTCTTTAATCAGGTTAAGTTCTTCCTGCTGCTGTTCGTCGCCTAACCAGTCGATGCCGTGGTCGAAGCCGTAGAGTTCTTTTGTCTCCGGATGCCAGCCAAACCCAATCGTGTTCCGTAAACCGCTCGCATAAATTTTTCGACCTGTACCGTCCGGATTCGCTCGTAGAATTGTAGCGTTTTCAGCGTTTGGTTCGGCGCAGGCATTACAGGTACTTCCCACTGTAATATACATCAGTCCATCAGGGCCAAAAGCAATTGTACGGTTAGGGTGCTGACCGGCATCAGGCAGATTATTGATCAATTGCTGGGGCGTTCCTAAGGTACCGTCTGCATTTAAGGCAGCGGCATACACTTCTTTGACCGCTACGAGATACATTTTACCCCCGTGAATTGAAAGGCCATGAATTCCCTTAATGGTAGCAACAACCTGTTTCTGGTCCGCCTGACCATCTTTGTTTGTGTCACGCAGCAACGTAACAGTGCCCGCTTCACGGCTTGTTACATAGACGTTCCCAGATTCGCTCACGGTTAACATCCTTGGCTTTCCGAGCTGATCGGCAAACTTAGAAATGGTGAATCCCGCTGGCACTTTAAGCTGGGCGATACGTTCGTTGGTAGCCGGTACCAGAGCTGGCTCAAACACATTGCCTTGTACCTGTGCTGTTGTCGGCTGACTGTTTGTCTCCGGAATCTGTGCATTAAACACCTCGTCCTCTTTATCGCAGGCGAATAAGGTTCCTGCCAGGACTATGCCCAAGAGATGAGCTTTTCCAGATAAACGTTTCATACGCTGTCTAATTATAATTAACGTTGAATAAGCAAACGACTATTACCAATCCCGTAAAAACGCAAGCTTCTACCTGTAATAATAGCCATATACGATAACCGCAAACGGATCGGCTGGTTACTTATCCGATGGTTATACTATTCAGTGGGCTAAAAATAAAAACCCGCTGTGATCACAGCGGGTCAAACATAAAAGTCAAGCATAAGCGATAAATAAACCAATACAGTCCTGGCTGGAAACCTTTATACGCCTAATTCATAATATGCGCTTAGTTGGGTGCTATTTAATTGCGCCTATCGAAGTCAGCCAGGCTTTGCAACTCTCCGGCCAGTTAGCAAGCGAACCATGCTTTGCAGTCCGTAGTCCATACCCATGTCCGCCCTTTGGGTACAAATGCATCTCCGCCGGTACGCCGTTTTTCAAACACGCCAGATAGTACAAAATGCTGTTTTCTACCGGCACCGTTTTATCATCTTCCGAATGAACCAGAAAAGTAGGCGGAGTCTGATCACTTACCTGAAGTTCGTTGGAATAGTAAGTAACCAGTTCGGGCGATGCGTTTTTGCCCAGCAGTTTGTCACGCGAACCCGTATGTGCTTTATCGCCGAACGTAACAACCGGATACATCAGGATTGAGAAGTTCGGTTTTGCCTGTTCACTAGCCTGCGGTCCCCGATAATAATGGGTAGAAAGCGTTGCGGCTAAGTGCCCGCCCGCCGAAAAGCCAATAACCCCAATTTTATCGGCCTGTATGCCATATCGATTCGCATTCTGCCTGATCAGTTTTATGCCCTGCATGGCATCCATTAGCGGCACCTCCTGCTGATTGGTCATAATCTTCTCATTAGGCAGACGATATTTCAAGACAAAAGCGGCTATACCCAGCGTATTGAACCAGCGAGCTATGTCTTCGCCTTCGTGGCCCGACGCCAGGATTGAGTATCCTCCTCCAGGGCAAACCATGATTGCCGCACCAGTTGCCTTGTCTTTTGAAGGCAGGTAAGCCGTAATTGTGGGCACTGATACGTTGCTAATCCGCTGAATCCCGTCATTTCCGGCTTCTGACTTCTCCGGAATCTGTACGCCCGGGATAGCATTCGGAACGGCTCCATCGGGCCATAGATTTATCACTTCCTGGGATAAGGCAACTTGAGTAAGCACAGTTGAGAAAAGAAAAACAAGGAGCGAAAAGCGCATAGATAGCTTAAAGACAGAAGTTGGGTTAAAACAGAAAAAGCCGACCTTATGGTCGGCTCTACTCATATTTCTACTTCATCGTCCTCATCTGCTGACTGGGATTTGGCTCCCTCATCCAAAATATCGACAAGTTCTTTAACTCGATACACCGTTTTGTTGTAGCGGTTGCCTAACATAATAATAACGTACTCATCTTTCGGGCTAAACCAAAACATCGTGTTATACCCTTTCCACCATCCTGAGTGATAAATGTATTCGGGCTGGTTGTTTACCTGGTTTAACATCATCCGAAAGCCGTACCCATAATTCTTTGCGCCCTTACGTTCAAAACTTCTGGGGATGAACGCTTCGGCAAGCGTCTGGCGCTTCAGTAGGCAGTCGCTGTTGAGTGCACGGTACCACCGAAACAGATCCCCTGTGGTTGAGTAGATTCCTTTGTCGCCAACCACGTCGTCGTAGTAATCTTTAGGGATTCGCCGATTCCATTGATACCCCGCCGTTCGATGCAGATTAATCGAATCGTTTTTAGTAGTAGCCACGAAAGTTTGGTGCATCCCCAGTGGCTCAAAAATATGCTTTCGAATGAATGTTTCGAAACTCTGCCCAGCCGCTTTCTCAATGATGGACGCCAGCACCATGTAATTGGTATTGCTGTAACTAAAGCCACGACCAGGTACGTTGTACCGCTTTGGCGTTGGTTTAACCGTAGCGAACCAGTGCATGATGACCGCGTTGGTTGGGTACGGCTTTTCTTTTTTGTAGAAGTTTACCTTCATACTGTCATCAAACGCGTACGCATAGTTGGGCAAGCCACTACGGTGACACAGCAACTCACGTATCGTAATATCGTGATACGGGAAATCGGGATAAAACTTCTGGATAGTATCTTCGAGACTAAGTTTACCGGCTTCGATCAATTTCAACGTCGCAACCGCTGTAAACGTTTTAGAGAGGGAAGCTAGCTGAAATTTAGAATTTTCGACCAGCGAGTCCCGCTGTCCCCGTTCGAAGTGTTCTAAGCCAAAACAGTTCTTGTATAAAACAATACCCTTCTGAGCAACCAGCACATTGCCGTTAAAGCCCTGACGGACTTTCTGATGGATAATTTCTTCGATTTGTCGGGTTTTTTCGTCCGCGTTTATCTGCCTTCGCATTACCTGTTCTTCAGTAGCAGTAAGCAATTGCCCATCGGCACAAGTACGTAGAGCACGTGTGGAGCGGTTCAACTCTTTCTGCGAGTTTTGCCCGCACGATACGCTTACGCTAACCAAAACCAAAAAACTAAACCAATGCCAAAGACTATTCATCCGCACCATCCGCACTCGCTATTTCACACTTATTATACCGACCAACTTCTACAAAAGTAGTAATTCCCCCTTAGCGGCCATTTTTTTCACGTATTAAATCGAAGAAAAACCAAAAACTACAAATCGCTTTTACCGAAAACGCGTTGGCGAACGAAGAGCACTGGAAGAACTAGACCCTGTGCCTAGTAATCCGGTCTTTCGGATGCCTATGTACCCGCCAATACTGTTAGGCAGCAATCCCCCTCCATCTACGGCAAACGATCCATTCAGCATGGTTCCACCCAAAACGTTTAACGGCACAGAAGCAGTCAGCAAGCCCGAAAATTGAGTCGGTACCGTTACATACGGCGTAGGATATGTACCAGCGTTACGACTAAACGATAGCTTGGTCAGCAGTTCAATTTTATTGAATAGTAACCCGCTGGCACCAACATGAAACACGCTAACCCGATTATTTACGACACCGGTTCGAAATGGCAACGAAGTACGAGCCTCCAATGGAGCAGTAATAAATGGAGTTCCGATCGTACGGCCGTAATAAGTCCATCCGTCAATAAACTGACTGTGATTGAAGTAATCATCGCGGCCGCGTCGTTTTGGGTCATCAATCACAAATATGTCACCGCCCTGGCTACCTGTGAACAGGTATTCAACCAACAGCTGCCGCAAAAAGAAGCCCGTACCAGTTGATTGCTTCAGATTTTTAATACGCAGGCCATTAAGTCCATCAACTAAGTTTGTGGCATTGAACAGCGACCCATCATCGTAAAGAAATTGCCGGTAAGCATACAGGCTCCAGTTCGGTAAATCTACGCTGGCCGCTACGTCAACTGATCCCAAATGGTTACCGATCCGGTTATCCTCAAACGACGTAACGTTCCGATCATTCGGATCAAACAGTCCTCGGGTGCCTAAAACCACAGCAGGAAAGTAACGAATGCTGGAAGGTAGGTTGCCGTTTACGGCTACGATCGGACTCAAATATTCTGAATAGCCAGCCCAAATGACTTCATGGTTGAACCCGGCATACAAATGGACAGGCCACGAAGGTTTACCCAGTCGCCCATAGAGATAAGCCTGATGCAGGTAAGAACCCGTAACCAAGCGGTCAGTATTTTCAAACCAGCCATGAGCGATTGCGCCCATGACAGAAACGACTCCTTTCGTAAACGGAATAGCGGTATACGTAGGTAAGCCTATTTGCACTTTCGGGATCGGTAGGGCATTACCAGACCAGGCATAAGCCCCAGTCGTCAGCAGAGTATCAACTAAACCAACTATTTCACGTCTACGGCCAACGTACAGCTCTAAAGCGCCTAGTCGACCCTTTACGTATCCTTCGGTTAAGAGAGCCTGCGTCCTTGTGCCGGCGTTAACAACACCATCGAATCCATAGCCCCAATCTAATAGACGTTTGCGCCTTGTGCTGTCAACCGCTCGATAATCTGAATGTAAGCGCGCGTTTAGTTGAACAAACGGACCACGTAGCGGAACTGTACCATACTGATTCGCCCGTAGCCAAAACGGGGTTTGATCCGTAGATGCTAACCCTCCTGCTTCCAGCCGATATTCAGTTACGCGTTGGGAATAAGATACCAGAGTAGTTAAACAGGCAATAACGCATAGAGAAAATCGACAATTGACTAGCATAGAAAGAGCAGGGAGAATTCCTCACTAAAGTGAGTGCAATTTGGTACGTTAACCGAGTTTATCAAATAAAGGCGTTATCACTCTATATCTATACGTACAGGGCTGGTATGAAGAAGATACGTTTGGCTATGAGACTGATACTGTATACTATAAAGCCGTAAAGCGGCTTTGTTACTTGCCGCGCCCTTGTGCCATGACCCGGAGTGTTTGGGCAATAATCCACATATCGAATAAGAATGAGCGCCGTTCGGGGTAAAGCAGATCATAACGCAACCGCTGCACCATTTCATCAATGCTAGCCGCGTACCCAAACTTAATTTGGCCGATCGAAGTAATGCCTGGCTTTACTTTCAATAAAGACCGATACTCAGGCGCGACTTCAACAATCTGATCGATGAAGAACTGTCGTTCGGGCCTCGGACCAACCACCGACATGTCGCCTTTTAGCACGTTAAAGAACTGAGGAATTTCGTCCAGGCGGGTCTGCCGCATAAACCGTCCCCAAGGTGTAATACGACTGTCTAACAAACCGGCGGAGAGAACAGGCCCCGACTTCTCAGCATCGACGTACATGCTGCGAAATTTATAGATATGAAATGGCTTACCATGTCTGCCTACACGTTCCTGTGCATAAAATATAGGTCCTCTGGAGGTTACCAACGTAATGATAGCCAGTAGTAAAAACACCGGCATTCCCACAATCAGAACGCTTAAGGAGAAGATTACGTCAAACGCACGTTTCAGGGTGTTTACCCGAAAATCGGCCAGCATCTGTGAAGACAGATTTAGCACCGGCAAAAAATCGTGGTACTCTATTGATGCTCCTTTTGTTAAAAAGCCTCTGAAATCAACCAGCAACTTTACCTGATAATCAACATTTTCTGCCTGATCGACAATGTTCTTCAACCGGGTGCTATCAATATAAGGCATACAGCAGTAGACGCAATCAATCCCTGCAGTTTTGATGTAACTTAACAACTCATCGTAACTGCCTTTAAGTAAGTTGGCATTGGAGACGTTAGGTTCATCGAAGTACCCATAAAACCGAAAGCCCATTTCGGGGTGTGTCTCGTAGAAACTTTGGATTGTAGCGGCTAGCTTTCCGTAGCCTACGATCACATATTTTCGGTTGTTGTAGCCGCGAGCGCGGTATTCCCGTAAGAATAGTAAGCTGCCTATTCGAAAAGCAGTGCCCAAACTTGTAAATAATACGTAACTTATCAGTAAGTGTTCGCGAGAGTAGTAATAGCCTTTTACCGCAACCCAAAAAACAGATATAACAGCTACGTGGATTACTAAAAGAATCAAAAGTTTTTTGATCAAATGGTCAACTTTGAAGAGTTGACGAGGGTAGATATATGGTTTTAGTACTAAAATTTCTATTAACCATATAAAATTAAATAGCCACCACAAAGAAGCATATGGCGATTTAGAAACATCATCTAAAGTGCCAAATTTAATCCAGTAAGCTCCCACAAACGCTGCATTCAGACTTAGAAAATCAACGAATATGTGAAGCGGAAAAAATAATATCGAATAACGATGCCTCATGTTTGTGACTTTACTCGCCAAGCCGGATAGCGCAATACCAAGCTTAGTACGCTAAAGTAGCGTATTCGGTTGATGTGTTGGCGTGAATATTATTGTACGGCTTACCGGACGTAGTCATGCGCTACAACTGCATTTGGTAGCTGAGAAATTTTATAATCAATCACTTAGAGTGGCAAAGCTAATCAACCTTAGTGGATTTCCACGTTTTACGGATGCTAAAATACGCTCCCACGCCCTGTTTGTAAAGCGTCCCAGCGTCGGCAGCAACCCTGGCGGATAACTCAAGTCCCCCTAACAACTGAAGCGGAACCATAACCCCTAAATAGCCCGAAAACTGATTACGCGTCGATGAATAGGGCACATCATACGTCCCTAGATTCTGGCTAAATGATAATTTAGCCTGGTAAGCGATGGGGCTGTCAAGGAGCGAGATCAATATCGGTAAATTACCCGCAATGCCAATATGAAGCACGCGTACACGGTTGTTAAGGGTAAATGTTCCAGATGGATATTCGTTATTAGGACCAAGCGCAGGTGGAACAAATGGTGTGCCAATTGTATGCTGTCGATACGCCCATCCATCTCTATACTGCTGATGGTTAAAATAGTTATCTTTTCCCCGACGCTTAGGGTCGTCAATTATAAATTCGGGCCCTCCCTGACTCGTAGTATTCAGAAATTCAACGAGTATATCTCTGATTATTGCCTTCGGATTATTCCGGCGTATTCGTATTCCATTTAATCCGTCTGCTATATTAATTAAGGAAAATAAAGAGCCGTCTTCGTATATATTTTGTCGGTAAATAAATATCGTATGCCTGACCAAATCAATTTCAGCTCCGACATCAATACTGCCTAAATGATTACCTACCCGGTTCGTGATTTCAAAATTTGTATATACACTCGAATCAGCCCGGCTGAACCGATCACCGATCACAACGTAATAGTAATCCAACAGGCTCGACGGTAACCTACCATCGTCCGGCACCAAACCTGTACCCTTTAGTTTATCGGTACGTCCACCCCAGATCACCTGGTGATTAAAGCCACCGTATACGCGTAAAACATCTTTCTCGCGCCCTAATCGAAAGTATAGCGATTTTTGGTGGAGCATTGTATTGCGAATGAACCCATTCGCACTTAGAAACCCATGTGCGTACGTGCCCTGAATCGCCACCCAGCCCTTTGTGAAGCCAATGGGCGTGAACGTTGGTATCGACACTTGAATTTTAGGTATTGGCATGGCATTACCCGACCAGGCATACGAACCAGATGACAAGGTTGAGTCAGCCAGACCAAACCGTTCGCGTCGACGTCCTGCATACACTTCGAAAATACCATACCGTGATTTTACGTAAGCTTCGGGCAAGAGAACCGCTTTTTCGTACGAAAGTGGATTAGCCGCAAAGTTCGCGACTACGTTTATGCCATAGCCTATATCAAACTTACGACGAGACTGTAGTCTGGTAGCCGTGTACGTTGTATCGTAGTCACTGGAAATGCCGACCCGAATGGTTGATGCTGGCGACTGATAGGATACGATGCCGTATTGATTTGCTCTCAACCAGAATGGAGTAGCCACCGAAGACGATACATAACCACCGAGTTCGACAGAATACTGGTCAGGCTGCCGGATCGGCTGGGCGACGCTGGCTTGAAGCAGAAACGTACTGGCTATGAGCGCTAAAAGCCACCTTCGTTGGTATAGATGCATTCGGCTATTGATCGACAGAAAAGCCAAAGATAAGCAAATAACAAAAAGGCCCTTACTTTACGCAAGGGCCCCTCTATCGTTGGTAGTCTGATTATCTCTTTACAATCCGACCAGAAATTTTCTGATCATTGGCTTCTATAATAGGCACATACACACCCGGAGCTGCTACGTCAGGCTGCCAATTGACTTGGTGTTTTCCAGCCTTTAACTCCTCATTGGTTATGATCTGCTTAATTATTTTCCCCTGAGCATCAGCGATCCATAAATTCACTTTACCGTCAGCGGGCAGGTAATATTCGATGGTCGTGAACTGCTCAAATGGATTAGGGTAAGCAAGCAGTCGCATGGAGATTTCGGCGGTAGCACTCATCGGTTTGATTGAAGCCACAAATCGACTACCCGCTTTGGCCTGGAACCCTGGCAATAAAGTTACTGACTGGCCTGCCCGGTAATCGACAGCCGCTCTTTTGCCAACTGTATTCACGGCTTCGATCGTCTCAACCGCTTGCTCCAGACGATACGTAGCGTCGTTATAAGTAGCATGAAGCCGTACCGACCGTTCCGCTTTTTGCGCCATACAGGTCAGTACTATACAGCATCCAATCAATGTGAACAGAACTCGCATACTACTTAGACGATTTAACCTTTAGTCTATTAACACGTTGTTCGAGCTGACTACTTGTCTTCTTAAGGACGTCATTCTGCTTTTTAAGCTCAATCACGTACAGGGTAAGCTCTTCTATTTTTTCAAGGAGTTTCGCCTGCATCTGCCCAACATCCACCCCTTCTTTCACAACTTCCTCAGCCGAGGGTACTCCAGGTAAGTGCTTGTGCTGAGCAATATACTGCTCAACCTCTTTAATTGTTCGCAAGCGGTACTGATTGGCAAACACTTTATCTGACCAATCATCTGTGGTTTTAACGGCCACTTTCACTTTCTCCGTTAGTATACCATCCGCTACATAAAGGCGGTATCCTTCGGGGGTGTTGGTTACACCAGGGCCTAGTACAATCCCCCCGGCATTCGTATTATACACATTATTCCCTTCGGCTTTCCATAAGCCATCGGCTTCGGCAGCTAGACGTCCTGCTCCGTTAATGCTCCCTAAAATAACATCTCCCTGTCCGTTAACCGTCAAAAACTTGGTTTGATTTAAGGCCGACGCTGTTGACGACGCTGTTAGGTTTGTGAAACGGAGTCCGCTGCTCCCCGCCGTTCCCTGTGTAATTTCCAGCTTCGCATTCGGGGCAGTATTACCAATGCCAACGTTCGCGTTGTTACCTAGAATTACGGAATTGGAGGCCGTTGCCTGCGCGTTATAGCCCAGAACCGTCACGTTTTGCAAGCCAGCGCCTGCTGGAACACCAGCATTATGGCCCACAAAGGTGTTGTTACTACCATCGGCGTTTTCCATCCCCGCATACGATCCAATGCTTACATTATTGGCCCCACGCTGGTTTTTACTACCTGCTGCCGAACCAATGTATACATTGAAGTTGCCTTCGGTATTAGCAAGGCCAGCTCCGTTTCCGATAAAGTTATTATTAGCTCCTACAGTGTTACCTTCGCCCGATGAGCTACCGATAAATGTATTATAGTTACCTCCGGTATTACCAAAGCCTGCCCGCTGGCCGATAAATAAGTTAGCCGTTCCATAGTTATTATTAAAGCCTGAGGTAAGCCCGATAAATACGTTAGCGCTACCCGTCTGGCTGTTACGCCCCGCCTGATAGCCGATAAATGTATTGTTCGCGCCGGTATTGCTATTTCCAGACTCAAATCCGATAAATGTATTTTGCGAGCTACCCACGTTAGCAGCCCCGGCTTTGCTGCCCAGGAACGTATTACTGTTTCCGGATTCATTGCTGGCACCGGCCAGCGAACCCATAAACAGGTTATTGCTACCCGTTTTATTAGCCGAGCCCGCATCAGATCCTAAAAAGGCATTGTCTGAACCGTTCGTGTTCGCATAACCGGCGCCGGTACCGACAAACGCATTGTTATTCCCGTCTTTGTTAAAATACCCGGCCCGCTGCCCTGTAAATAAATTGTTGTATCCGGACGAGTTGGTATAACCAGCCCCTGATCCGAGGAACGTATTGTTATTCCCCGTTACATTGGAGAAACCTGCTGAAAATCCGAGAAATGCGTTACCCTGACCTGACGAGTTCTGATTTCCGGCACTAGCCCCAACAAATACGTTTTGTGTTCCTGCCATATTGGTTATGCCCGCCCCCCGTCCAATCATCAGGTTACCTGCGCCACTCATATTTAGGTTACCAGCTCCTACGCCAACCAGCGTATTGTCTGAACCAGGCGCAGAAGATGCCGGCGACGTTGCCACGTAATTCGTCTGAGCGACTGACTCAAGAACCGGTAGGACCAACATTATAGGAAGTATAAGTAGTCTTCGCATAAACAGAATGTAGAGTATTTGGGGCAAGAATAGAGTGTAAAGATAAACAAATATACCCTTACAAATATGCTGACAAATTAAGAAGCCAACGGCTTAAAAGCTATTTTTTACGAATAAATAAAACTAATAGTTACTATCATTTTATTTTCATAAACTTAATTTTCTAATTGCTTAATAATAAACTACATTAAGCAAATAATATTCCAGACTGTTGATTTCAATTTAGAATAAAGATATTGTCATAAGTTACACCAGTATATCTTGTACACGTTCGCGCTGGAATCCCCAGTAAGTTAGCCCGTTCAAATCAAAAGGCCTCCGCAGAGAGACTATGCCGTTTACTGCCAGACCCTACGTAAAAAGCGCAGCCAATTACCGTGCATGACGTTCTGAATATCTTCGTCTGAGTACCCTCGCCCGCTAAGAAGCTCCGGAATCTTTTGCAAATCGGCAATCGTTTCCAGATCATAGGGACATTGCTCTTTTCCAAAGGCTCCATCCAGGTCAGAGCCAATGCCAATGTGGTGGGCGTTACCTGCCAGTTGACAAATATGGTCGAGGTGGTCAATAAGAACGGATAGTCTGCAATTGGTGGATTGCGGGGTTGACTGACCGCGTACCCAGCCCGGTACCATCATCCAGGCATCGAGCGCTCCGCCAATCACCGCATTACGGGCAATGAGCTCTTTGAGCTGCTCGTCACTGAACTGGCGATTATGGTTGACTAAAGCCCGGCAGTTGTTGTGGCTCGCCCACACGGGCCCACTGAAGTAGTCCAGGGCTTCCCAAAAACTATCATCACATAGGTGAGTAGCATCCAGAATGATGTTCAGCCGCTCCATTTCTTTGAGCAGTGCCTGACCAGCCGCCCCCATAAATCCCGTGGCATCCGTCCCCTGCGCGTAGCGGCCCGGACCGTAATGCGCTGGTCCGATTGCACGCAGACCGTAGTGGTATGCCCGTTCAACGTGCCGAAGCGTTACCAATGAATCAGCCCCCTCCAGACTTAGAATATAGCCAACCGGCTTTTTATCAGTAGGCTCACCGTTATTCCAGACCGCCAGGTGTTTTTCAAGACTAACCCGATCACGAATTTGAACCATCTCCCCAGCCTCGACCATTGTTTCATACCAGATTCGTTGCGCCTGTGTTTGCGCCCAGGCCTGTTCGGGCGATTGCCAGCCCGGTAGTGGATTACCCGGCGCAACGTACCGGGCAATCTGAGTGGCGACAACAAGCCCCACGTTTCCCCGGCGAAGATCGGGCAACGAAACGGTTGCTTTCTCGCGGTCGGGTTTATCCGTCATGCCCTGTTCCCGCGCCCGGATTTGGGCTACAGGCTGCCGCAGGTCACGGTTCCATTCCATGGCGTTCATGCTCAGGTCGAGGTGAGCGTCAATCGTAAACATAAGTCAGGTTGCTAGTAGATTATAACTCGATCGCGGGCCACTGTCCGCCATTCGCCAGATACATTTCCCTGCTCGGCGGTATAAGCTCGTTCGTATAAGGCACAGGTAGGGCAGATGTGATGCGGTAGTCCATATAGGACGTCCCCGATCTGATATGTATGTCCTTCACCCGCTTCAACAACCAGATGTTCTTCACTCTGCCCGATTGGTCGCAGTTCGGGTGCGTTGAGGAACGTAATGCGACGGCTTAAATCAGACTCAGCCGCAATCGATTTGTGGCCTATATCAATACAGAGTTTGGTTGCGTCGGGTCGCGAAATAACCCGGCCTACCACCAAGGCCGCTGGCCGGAACGGCTGTTCAGGGAGAGCAGTCTGGTAACCATTGTCCCAGTAAATGAACGTACCGGGACTACATTCCACATCCGGTCGTTGGGCGTGAATGGGAAACGTCGGGCTACCTCCGGCAATTACAATAGGGTCATACCCTCTTATCCGCAATTGATCACGAAGTTGAGAAACGGCCTCAAAAGCTGTGTTACATTCCACTGTCCGAGCGGCCAGATCCGTGTTCCGAATGTGGCCATCGTAAGCGTGCAGGCCCATCGGTCGCAGGCCCTCAAGCTGTGCTAATTCATCGTATAGAGCAAGGACCGACGCATCAGGCGTTGTGCCTGTTCGGTTCATACCAACATTCAGGTCAATGTATACCGGAATGGCAACTCCAGCGACAACCGCCTGCCCAGCTAATTGACGGGCGGTTACGACGTTGTCAACCAGGCAGGCAAACGTCGTTGCAGCATAGTGTCTGATTAAGTCAATGAAGCGTCCAATCTTGGCACCAACGGGCTGATACGCCAGCAGTACATCCGGTGCTCCACATTGCGCCAGCATTTCGGCTTCGGCAATCGTTGCGCATTTGAACTTATAAATACCGGCCTGGAGCAGCAGTTTAGTCGCTTCCGGCGATTTATGCGTTTTTACGTGCGGCCGCAGACGATCCACATCGTTTACATAAGTCAGTAGATGATTGATATTCTGCTTCACGCGCTCGGTGTACACAATAAGCGCAGGTGAATCAATCTGGTCGATATTGCTGATCTGGTACCAGTTTGCTTGCTCCATCATCACACTAATTCGAACAGCGCTTCGATTTCAACCGGAATGTTATCGGGTAACGATCCCATGCCAACGGCTGAACGAACCCCGATCCCATTGTCTTCACCCCAAATCTGAGCAAATAATTCACTGCATCCGTTGATAACGTATGGGTGACGGCCAAAATCAGAGACACAGTTGACCATACCCAGCACCTTAATGACCCGCTTGACCCGGTCCAGACTGCCCAGGTTCGTTCGGATGGTCGATAAAATTGTCAGGCCAACCTGCCGCGCAGCTAGTTTCCCCTGCTCAATGTCCATGTCCTGACCGATTCGACCAATTATCAGGCTTTTATCGTCTTGTACCGGCCCGTGACCCGATACGTAGAGGTACTTCTGATCAACTAAAAAGGGTTTGTAAACACCCAACGGTTGTGGAGCGGGCGGTAACGATAAGCCCAATTTGGCAAAAGCTGTTTCTGGCGAGAGTTCAGGTTGCATATGACGTTGGTGAATTTTAATCAATAGCGGAAGGCCATACCTATTATTAATGGTAACCTGGCCTTTTTTTTAAAAGATCAGGTACCAGGTTCAAAATTAAGTGAAGCGCATTGAATAGCCTTTCTTAATGGACAAATATAATGTGTGCATCAGCTACACTACTTGAATGAAGCAGCAACGTAATAGAGCACGGTAGCTTAGCTAAATTCCAGCTACTGCATTTGTCACTTTTACGCGCGCTATTTTTTACCAAAAAACGTATATTGCACATCGTTAATTTATACACCAGGGCATCCCTCTTACTGTTTCTAACATCACCGGCCTTCATTGGCTTAAAGGACCCATTTCTCAACGAATGATTAACTTTGATGTAGACGTCACAAATTGTGATCGCGAACCGATTCACATTTTAGGACATATTCAATCACACGGCTATTTAGTAGCTATTCTCCCCGATACGTACACCATTGTTCATGCTAGTGCGAACGTAACGGACCTGGTTGGCCAGCCGGTTAGTGAAATTCTCGGGCAATCGCTCGAAACCCTACTGGCGAAAACGAACCTGCCTGCCACGACCCTCACTGAATTATTAAACGTAGGCACACGGAATAACTCCTGGGAAAATATCAACCCACATCGGGTTCAGCTTGGCAATCAGTTCTGGAATTTAATTATTCATGAATACCAGGGACTTATGCTGCTGGAATGGGAGCCGACCGAAGAAAATTTACAGGTCTCGCTAAACCAGCGCCTGATTGCCGAAGCACTGACCGAGGTACAATCGAGTCGGCACCTCAACGACCTGCTGCAAAACACAGCCCGACGCGTTAAAGAAATTATTGGCTTCGACCGGGTTATGGTTTACCGGTTTGGGGCTGACTGGCATGGGCAGGTAGTAGCCGAAGCAAAAGAAGACCATCTGGAGCCATTTCTGGGTCTGCACTACCCAGCGTCTGACATTCCACGGCAGGCTCGCGAACTATACAAAATAAATTTGGTCAGGTTAATTGCCGACGCGAACAGTCAGCCCTCGTCGATTCTGTCGGTGCCCGACTGGCCTGCCAACCAACCCGTTGATCTGACTCACTCCACCCTACGAGCGGTTTCGCCGGTCCATATTGAATACCTTAAAAACATGGGCGTTCAGGCGTCGATGAGTATTTCACTGCTGTATCGGGGTGAATTGTGGGGGCTTATGTCGTGCCATCACTACTCACCCCGCTTTGTTGATTACTCCTCGCGGCAGTCGGCCAAATTCGTCAGTCAGTTGCTGTCGGCCGCGCTGGAATTTCATAAAAACGAAGAAAGTCAGACACTGCTCCGGCACAGCCGGGATAATGGCCAACGCTTGCAGGATCACCTGCTGGCCGATGAAGACATTACGCGGGCACTAACCCGGCATTCCACTACCGTGTTGGACGTAACCTCGGCTTCTGGGGCCGTATTGTTGTTTAACAATCAGCAGTACCGGTTAGGTAAAACGCCTGACGAAGCCGAAATAACGCAGTTGGTCGAGTGGTTAAAAACGACAGATACTGAAACTTTCCTGGAAACACAGGCTTTACCCATACTTTACCCACCCGCCGAAGCATTCCGGGATAAAGCCGCCGGTATGTTAGCCATTGTCTTATCCCGCGAACTGAACGAGTACCTACTGTGGTTCAAACCCGAACGCGTTCGACAGGTAACCTGGGCAGGTAACCCCGACAAAGCTGTCACCGTCGGCGAAAATGGACAGGCGCGGCTTAGCCCCCGCAAGAGCTTTGCAGCCTGGACTGAACTGGTGCACAACACATCGGACGCGTGGAGCGAAGTTGAGGTATCGGCCGCTATTAAGCTGCGCGAAGACATATTGCAGATAGTGACTCGCCAGGCCAACCAAATTCGGCTGCTCAATCAGCGACTTCAGATTGCCTATGAGGAACTAGACGCCTTTAGCTACACGGTTTCCCACGACCTCCGAACCCCGTTATCGTCGATCCGCTGTTATTCAGAGATTTTGCTGGAAGAATATGGCCAGGACTTCAATCCGGATGCCCGTGCGTTGTTCCAGAAAATTATGGATTCTACCGACCGGATGCGGGCGCTGATTCGCCATATTCTGTATTACTCCCGAATGGGCCGCACCGAACTCAACGCACAGGTTATTGATATGAAACAACTTCTGCAAACGATCCGGGAGGAAGTGCTGATTTCGGAAAAAGACAGAGCCTTAACGATTGATATTGAGGAAGCACCGGGTTTCAGCGCCGACCCGACCATGGTTCATCAATTATTTTCTAACCTGATCACCAACGCAGCCAAATACACCCGATCGCAACCCGAAGGGCAGATAAAAGTAAGTGGTCAACAGGTAGGTCAGGAAGTGATCTATTCAGTGGCGGATAATGGCATCGGCTTTGATATGAAAGAAGCCGGTAAAATGTTTGAGTTGTTCAAACGACTGGAGAACGCCCGGCAATTTAAAGGTACAGGCGTTGGCCTGGCCATTGTAAAACGAATTATTGGTCGGCACCAGGGTAAAATCTGGTACCATAGCGAACCGAACCGGGGGGCTACATTTTTCGTCTCGTTTCCCATTGTGGCGGTTAACTAAACATGATTGACATTTTATACGTAGAGGATAACGAAGATGATGCAGACATCTTCAGCCGATTGGTTCGCAAGATGGATCGTCCTGTCACCTACACCATAGTACGTAGTGGCTCCGAAGCCATCGATTTTCTAACCGCTCAGGGTCAGCACACGCCTTTACCCAAGCTGTTGCTGCTAGACCTGAATCTGATTGGACTGAGTGGTTTTGATGTGCTGCAATGCGCCCGCTCGACGAAGCGAACCCGCAGGCTGCCCGTGGTAGCGTTCAGCACGTCCGACAGCCCCAACGACATTGAACATGCCTACGACGCGGGAATAAATGCGTATTTGGTAAAACCCGGTAATTACCAGGACACAAAGGTACTACTGCAGCGGCTTTGCCAGTTCTGGCTGGAAGACAACACCCGGATTGATTAATCTATGACAAACCTGATGGAGCGCCTGCGCGAGGAGACTCGTTCGCTGCATGAACAAACCGAGCAGCTTTTGTTTGCCGATGCACTACGAGAGAGCACACTTGCCGCCGACGAATATAACCAGCTTCTGCTGGCTCACCTCGCCTACCACAGCGCTCTGGAGACCGCTATTGATCGACATCCCGAATACTTCGCCGATTATACGCCCGATGATCGCCGGAAAACGTCCTGGCTACAGGCCGATTTAGCTCAACTTCGACAGACAATTTCAGCACCGTCAGCAAACCTATTCGAGAACTGGTCACCAGCTGAACTGCTTGGCGCGGCTTATGTAGGCGAGGGGTCAATGCTCGGTGGAAAAACCGTTTGGCACTATTTGCAGAACAGCCCTGCCGTGCGCCCACTGCTGGAACACGCTCGTTTCTACCGGGGCTATGGCGCTGAAACCGGCCCTAAATGGAAGGCGTTTATTGCGTTTGTTACCAAGCAGGTTGCCGATGAGTCGGAGGACGTAGTAAAGGGAGCCCAACAGGCGTTTTTAACGTATCAATCGTTGTTTCGCCGGGTGCAACAGCAATGGACGGCAGAACTAAGAAACGCCTAAGAGCCTTTCTGATAGAGGGGCAGGAATATTTTGAACGTAGTTCCTTTGCCGGGCTGGCTATTTACATCAATGGCTCCTCCATGATTCTCAGCCACGCGCTGGCAGATAGCCAGTCCAATTCCGGTTCCACTGTATAGGCTGGCGTCATGTAACCGCTGGAAGGGGTGAAAGATCCGCCCCTTATACTTTTCGTCAAAGCCAAGTCCGTTATCGGCAACGGTCACCAGCCAGAACGCGGCTGACTGTCCTTGTAACTCAGCCGGAAGTTCCTCGGGCAGCGCCAGCCGTGCTTCAATGTCGACAGTGGCCTGCTGATGGGGTTGCTGAAACTTCAGGGCGTTGGCAATCAGGTTCTGAAATAACTGATGCAATCGGGATGAGCTTCCTAAAATAGTTGGCAGCTTTCCTACCGTTACGGTAGCCTTCTGTTCCGCAATGGCGATTTCGAGATCGCTTACTACGTCTTCCAATACGTTATGAAGAGAAACCGGCTTTAAAGGTGCCCGCTCCGTGGCCAGTTGCGAATACATTAGCAGATCCTTAATCAGCATCTGCATCCGTTTCGCCGATTTCTGGATGCGCCGGGTCATGTCCCGCTCCCCATCCGAGAGGTTATCCTCAAACTGACTTTGCAGAATATCACTGAATGCCTGAATCCGACGTAAGGGCTCCTGCAAATCATGACTGGCAACCTGCGCAAACTGCCGCAGGTTCTCATTGCTCTGCCGTAGCTCGTTCACAATTCGTTCCTGGTCGGCCGTCTGCTGTTCGGCCTGCAATTCGTTCCGCTTCCGGTCCGTGATGTCTAAGCCCGTAACGATGCACCCGTCGCCAAGTTTAGTAATAGACGTATCATACCAGATTTCTACAGCCGGATAATACAGCTCCAGTCGAACGGGCTGACCGGTTTCAATCACCTGAACGCAATGCCGAAACTGACCCGACTCCGGCGAACCTGGGTATACTGTCAATATCGTGTTACCAATCGCTTCAAGCCCCCAGCTATCCAGAACTGCCTGCCGGGCGGCCTGATTGGCAAAGCGGATGTGGAAATCCTGGATTTGACCATCGGCGTCACGGATAGCCTCGTACACAAACGTATTGCTGAGCGAAGCATTCAGGACATCCTCAAAGCGCTGTTGCTCTTCTTTTACCCAGCGCTGCTGACTAGTTACGTCGCGAAGGGTGGCAATCACACCATGATCGTACGGAGCCACGCGAATCGAAACGCTACGTCCCTGAGAAGCCTCGGTTTCCAGATATTCCATCGCCTGTCCCGATTCAACCACTGTAGCGTAACGCCTGACAATGGGCTCCCAAACGTCTTTCTGCTGCGGAAAATCGCGCAACACCTGTTCCCCTATCTGTAGCTGATGAGCAATCGAGGTCAGCTGCCTGAATAAGGGATTATAGTACATTAACCGAAAATCTGTGATTCCTCCCGCGGCATTCCGGACAGCCTCATAGTATACGACGCCATCGGGGAGTTTATCGAGAACAGCCGTAGCCGCTACAGGTAAAACAGAATTTGGGGATAAGGAGGCTGGCATTATTGACGAAACCCCTAACTACATCAAGCTATAGGCTAGGATTATGCAAAGGAACAAATTCGCTTTGAGCAAGCAAAACCAGACTAAGTCTGGGCTGGGCAGGCTGTTCGTTCGGTCAGAAAACGCTTGACGGAGTAACGCTTACCTTATTTTTACGCGAATCTATACGTAAACCAATGGCCATCGTATAGTTATCTCAATAGAAACCTAATATTTGTTGGGTAGTTTCTCTCTCCTTGCTCTATGAATCACTTGCTTCTACACGTAACCAGTTTACGTATTGCTTGTTTACTTATCCTGTCCTTCTCTGCCCAGGCGCAATCACAACGGGTGTGGTACAATCGTCCGGCGGCCAACTGGAACGAAGCCTTACCGGTTGGCAACGGTCGACTCGGTGTCATGGTCTTTGGAAAGCCCGCAGAAGAATTGCTTCAACTTAACGAAGAAAGCCTTTGGTCGGGCGGCCCAGCCAATCTGGACCCCAACCCTGGCGTCGCTAAATACCTCCCTCAAATTCGGGAAGCGTTGTTCAAAGAGGATTACAAGGAAGCCGCTAAACTAACCCAAAACGTACAGGGCCTGTACACCGAAGCCTACCAACCCCTCGGCGATCTGCTACTCAAGCAAACCTTATCGGGCCAGCCAACCAACTACTACCGGGATTTAAACATCAGCGACGCCACTGCCACAACGCGCTTTACGGTAGACGGCGTCGCGTTCACCCGGCAGATTTTTGTTTCGGCTCCCGATCAGGTAATTGTGATTCGGCTCACCGCGAACAGGAAGGGCGCGTTACGTCTATTGGCAAGTCCCCGTAGTCAGCACCCTGTCACTAAGACGGTTATCGGACGTAACGGACTGGCCATCCGGGGAAAAGCCCCGGCTCACGCCGATCCAAACTACGTGAATTATAACGCGAAGCCAATTAATTACGAAGATCCGGAAGGCTGTCGCGGGATGCGCTTTGACTGGCGCGTTACGGTTCGCTCGACGGATGGAACCGTAACGACGGATACGGCGGGCGTACAGATTCAGAACGCAACCGAAGCCGTGCTGCTCGTATCAGCCGCCACAAGTTTCAATGGCTTCGACAAATGCCCCGACCGAGAGGGACGTAACGAAAAGCAACTGTGCGATACGTATCTCCAAAAAGCAGGCAGCAAATCGTATGCAGTTCTACTCCGGAACCACCTCGCCGATTATCATCGCTACTTCAATCGGGTCAGCCTCAACCTGACGACCAGCGCACCTGGCAGCCGTTCAGCCGCTGACCTGCCAACCGACGAACGGCTCAAACAATACGCCGAGGGTGCCGTCGACCCGGACCTGGAAAGCCTGTACTTTCAGTTTGGCCGCTACCTGCTCATATCTAGTTCGCGCCCCAAACACGAAGCGGAGCCGGGAGTTCCCGCTAATTTACAAGGCATCTGGAACCCCATGGTGCAACCGCCCTGGAGCAGTAATTTTACGACGAACATCAATGCGGAGATGAACTACTGGCCCGCGGAAATGGTCAATCTATCGGAGCTGCACACGCCCCTTCTCGACTGGATCGGCTATATGGCTACCACGGGCCGGGCAACAACGAAAAATTTTTACAACGCCCAGGGCTGGACGGTACACCACAATTCCGACATCTGGGCGACTTCCAACCCAGTCGGTGACCGGGGCAAAGGTAGCCCGTCATGGGCAAACTGGGCAATGGGCGGTGCCTGGCTAAGCCAGCACTTGTGGGACCACTACGCCTTCACCGGCGACCGGCAGTATCTACAACGGTACGCGTATCCGCTTATGCGCGAAGCCGCCCAGTTTTGCCTGGACTGGCTGGTAGAAGATAAACAAGGCCGTCTGGTTACGGCACCAGCCACCTCGCCCGAGAACGTATTCATTACCGAAAAAGGCGAAAATGAGTCGGTTTCTGTGGCGACAACGATGGATATGGGGCTTATCTGGGACTTGTTTACGAATGTCATTCAGGCGTCTGAGCAGCTGAATACCGACGCTGATTTCCGGAATATGCTGCTCGAAAAGAAAAAATACCTGTTTCCTTTACAAATTGGCAGAAAAGGTAATTTGCAGGAATGGTATAAAGACTGGGACGATCAGGACCCACAACACCGGCACGTTTCTCACCTCTACGTACTTCATCCCGGTCGTCAGATTTCTCCACTAACAACGCCAGCCTATGCGGATGCCGCCCGGAAAACGCTTGAAATACGGGGCGATGGCGGTACAGGCTGGAGTAAATCCTGGAAAATTAATTTCTGGGCCCGACTTCACGATGGTAATCACGCTTATAAACTGCTGCGCGAACTGCTGAGACTTACAGGGGTAGAAGGCACCGATTATGCAAAGGGTGGAGGAACGTATCCAAACTTACTTTGTGCACATCCTCCTTTTCAGATTGACGGCAACTTCGGGGGCACATCCGGTATTGGTGAGATGCTGCTGCAAAGTCACGATGGCCTGCTCAACCTTTTACCCGCCCGACCCGACGCCTGGAGTTCGGGGGAAGTGAAAGGCCTGAAAGCGCGCGGTGGCTATGAAGTAGACATGAAGTGGACAAACGGAAAGTTAAACCGGGTCGTTATCCGGTCTGCGCTCGGCGGAAACTGTAGAATTCGTGTTCCCAATAACCTGACCAGCGCTGGTCTGGCTAGATTGCAGGCTGCCAAAGACCTTAACTCTAATCCCTTCTTTAAACTACCGGAAAACCAATACCGCACCCGAATGCCGGAAGAAGCCAGCAACGGAGTTAGGGTCTACGACCTACCGACAGCACCAGGCAAAGAATACGTACTTGTTGGCGCGAATTAACCATTTCTTGTCTGGAAAATGGCTCTTTATAAGGTATCATCTCCACGTCTGAACTGCTCAGACGTGGAATCACCGGTTAAGATCACAAGCCCTTTGCAACCGATTGCGTAATACGTACTAACTTGCCGTTTAATTAACTCTGTGTAGCATGTCATCTACTAACCTCACGCTTGGCGATCAAGTGTACTTCCCCTTCGTCGAGAAGCCCATCGCCTTTGAAGGACGAGAATCCGACAACCCCCTGGCCTTTAAGTTCTACCAGGCTGACCGAA
>NZ_BAAGZD010000006.1:0-196348 GCF_054778895.1 Spirosoma fluminis | reverse complement strand
CCTGTTTCCAGCCCTGTTGATGGAGGGCAGCACATCGTCGGCGCAGGACTTCATATTCAGTCTGTTTGTAGTTTGTCATCGTGACCACAAGATACAGGTATTACGTACCTATTCACGTATCAATAAAAGGGTTTCGCGCCAGACGGGCTTATGTGCAAAGTTCACAGCACGTTTTCAGTTGAACCTTAACAACCGGTTTAAAAATAGAAATAAAGGCTTGCTTGTCTACTGTTGCGTGCAGCCGCTGAAATAGTCCAACCATCTTTTCAGCATACTCTTGGCCAAGCCTACTCTCAGTATCAAGGATTTCAATTAAATAGAGGGTTTTGTTTTCCTGATCAATCGGAAGATTATGAGACGGAAGCAGTGCGTTACGTTGCTGCAGAACGGTCAGGCGTTGGATAGAATTTGGGGAGCTTCTTCTTTATATCCATACATGCTCCCTACGCATCTATCAAAACCTGACCCTATGCATAGGTATTCTACCGGTATACCCTCATCAAAACGACACAGCCTATTGACCGGCATACTCTTGTGGTTCTGCGTATTGTCCGGGACAATCCGGGCGCTGGGACAGAGCGAAAACGGTACCGATCCGGTAGTTATCACCTCCCTGAATCAGAAAACCGGGGTACGCGTTACTGAAAATGGGCAGCTACAAGTGAATGTCTCCCCAAAGGATGCCCAAACAATGAAGAAACGGGGATGGGTCCGGTACAGTGACTTTGGTGCCCTGGGCGACGGCAAGACCGATGACATGGACGCTATCGCCGGAGCCCACGCCTTCGCCAATCAGCAGGGGTTGCCGGTAAAAGCAGACCAGGGCGTTACCTACTACATCGGTGGGAAGGAACGTACCGCCGTGATCCGGACCGATACCGATTTCGGCACGGCAGCCTTTATCATTGACGATACCGACGTACAAAACCGGAATGCCTCCGTTTTCCTGGTCAGGTCCAGTCTGCAACCGTTTCCGGTAACGGGTATAGCTTCGCTGAAACGGAATCAGGAGAAAATCGACGCGGCCTTACCCGGCCCCTGTCTGATCACGGTCACCAATGCCAACGTGAAGCGCTACATCCGATTTGGCTTGAACCAGAACAACGGAACCGCGCAGACAGATATCTTTATGGTAGATAAAACCGGCAAGGTGGATATGAACGCGCCGATTATCTGGGACTTCGAACAGATCACGGCGATCAGTGCGTTGCCCATTGACGAAAAGCCCCTGACGATCACCGGCGGGCGATTTACCACGATCGCCAATCAGGCCGAATCCAAGTATACCTACTATAGCCGTAACATCGCCATTAAACGCTCCAATGTGGTTGTCGACGGGCTCGAACACCGCATAACGGGCGAAGGAGACCACGGGGCACCCTATGGTGGCTTCCTCTATATTGGGGACTGTTCCTACGTCACCATCAAAAACACCATCTTGACCGGCCACAAAACCTATAGTACCATTGGTGCGGCCGAGAAACCTGTCTCCATGGGCTCATACGACATCTCCGCCAACCGCGCCCTGAATGTTTCCTTCATCAACTGCAGCCAGACCAACGATATCAATGACCGTACGTACTGGGGAATCCTGGGGTCCAACTATTGTAAGAATATGCTGTACGATGGTTGTGTCTTTTCGCGGTTCGATGCCCATATGGGGGTAGCCAATGCCACCATCCGCAACTCGACGCTGGGCCACATGGGTATTAACGCCATCGGCAGCGGGACTTTAACGGTGGAGAACAGTACCATCCGCGGCAATAACCTGGTCAATCTGCGTTCGGATTATGGCAGCACCTGGCAGGGTGAATTCGTGATTCGCAACTGTTTATTTGTACCGTCGGGTGGCAGACCCACCACCGCTTCTCTGATTGGCGGGTCGTATTCCGGTCAGCATGATTTTGGCTATGTTGCCTATATGCCAGAACGGATCATCATTGAGAACCTTCGAATCGATGATTCCAACCATCCAGAGAATTACCAGGGGCCCGCTATGTTCGCGAATTTCAATCCCCAGATGACCGACGAGTTTTATCAGGAGAAGTTCCCCTATGTCATTACCAAAGAAGTGATACTCCGGAATGTGACCACCACCAGCGGCAAGGCCCTGCGCATCAGCGATAATCCGTTTATGTTCAATAAGGTAACCGTGAAGGTCCAATAACGTAATGCAGACGCTGCCGGGAGATTACCGCCCATTCACCGGAAAACGGTTTTACACTGTTAATGACCCATATTTCTGATAATTCCATCTGGAACGGCCTGAACACCGGCAATAGGCCCTTATCTTATAGGTAGGTCTGCCTAAAACACAACTTGTTAAAAAACTAACTCTTACCAAGCCAGTCTGCTATGAACAGAAAACGCAAACCCTTGTTGCCGGTACTAACGTTTTTCATTTTATCGGGATTACAACTAGGTGTCCTTACCGCTTTTGCACAAGGACCGGGTCCGGGGCAACGGATACCTCTCCCTCCCATACCTCTAAAAAGCGATACGACCCACACCTTAACCAAACACTTCACGACGGCCGCTACCGCCAAAAAATCGCCCGATTCAAAGGGGTTTATTCAACGTTGGCTTGTGCTCGAACCGGTAAAGAAAGATATTGCCAGGAATAATATATTCACGGACAACTACCTCCGAACAACGTTTTCAACCGACAATTTCTCTCCTGATTACACCGCAGTTCCCCGAAATGGCGAAACGGTGAAAGTAGGTAATCAGGACCTGAAGTGGTATGCTCTCGACAGCAAGGCATTCAACTTTAATTTATACCATTTCACCTACGCCCTTAACAAACCAAAATACGGAATACTTGTCTGGCTGGTCACGGTCATCGACTCCCCCGAAGAAATCAAAAATGTCAGAATGGCCGCTGGCTGTAATTCAGGCAGCATGTGGTGGCTAAACGGTCAGGAAGCCCTACTGCTTTCCGGTGACAGGGATATGATTGCCGATAATGGTACCTCGGCGCGTTTAACGCTCAAAAAAGGAAGAAATATCATCCGTGGGGCCGTCATAAACGGGCCGGGTATGGCTAATTTCTGCGTTCGTTTTTTAGATGAAAAAGGGTCGCCTGTAAAAAACCTCAGTATCAGTCACGAATAAGTGAATAAGCGAATTGGCGAATGAGTGATTAGATTAAGTGAATAACTCAGGCTAACTCTGCTAATCACTCAATTCTATTTAAGCTAGTTAAACCACCACAGTACATGAAACTAATGAAAGTCTACGGCCTAACAACCTTAATCGCCTTACTGATAACCCAAACCGTACTAGCACAGGTCGGAAGACCCTTTATCCATGATCCATCAACCGTCACTGAATGCGACGGCAAATATTACACCTTTGGCACAGGCGGTGGCGGATTGATTTCCGACGATGGCTGGACATGGTATGGTGGCGGGGTGAGACCGGGTGGCGGAGCGGCTCCGGATGTGCTCAAAATTGGGGACCGTTACCTTGTCGTATATGGAGCAACCGGTGGCTCGTCTAACCACAAAGGAGCGATCCTTACCATGTGGAACAAGACATTGGACCCTAAATCGCCTGATTTTAAGTACTCCGAACCAGTTGTCGTAGCAACGTCGGATGGTTATGAAGAAAACGATGCCATTGACCCCGGCCTCATGCTGGACCCTACGACCGGACGGCTCTGGCTAACCTACGGCACCTATTTCGGCTTCACTCGCCTGGTCGAATTAGACCCCAAAACCGGAAAGCTAAAGGCAGGCAATAAACCTGTCGACGTAGCCATCGTGTGTGAAGCCAGCACCTTAGTGTATCGGGACGGTTGGTATTACCTGCTTGCTACGCATGGCAGTTGTTGCGATGGTGCCAACTCTACGTACAATGTTGTGGTGGGTCGGTCAAAGAAAATAACAGGTCCTTACCTGGATAACGTCGGAAGAAGCATGTTGGAAGGGGGTGGTAAACTAGTGGTTGCTACTCGCGGAGGATTAATAGGTCCGGGGCATTTTGGGCACATCATTCTGGAGAAAGGCGTTGAAAAAATGTCTATTCATTACGAAGCCGATCTAGAGCAGGGCGGTCGCAGCGTATTAGGTATACTTCCGGTGGTTTGGAAAGATGGATGGCCTGTTGCCGGAGAAAAGTTTAAAGATGGCCCGTATGAAATTGAATCTGTACGAAGAGGCTATGGACTAGAGCTGGCCGTTGATTTTACAAGAATGCCTGTTGTGCGGGGATTCGGCCAGCCCAACAATGACCCAATAAAGCCCGTTCCGGCTCAGCAACTAGCCGACGTAATGAAAGACTGGCCAAGCGGTCCTATTAATGTGCGAATAGGCGATTTCATGTCCCGTCCCCATCAAAAATGGACGATTACCGATGCGCCTGACAGCACCGGGTATATAGGGGGTCCCTATTACAAAATTGTTCTGGCAGGAACCGATCGGGCTTTAGCGGCAACGGCCGATGCGGAGGTTATAACCGTACCGGCCTTTACTGGCGCACCCGAACAGTTGTGGCGAATCGATCAATTGACGGATGGCACCTACCGAATCATGCCGAAGATCGTACCGAATTCAGGAAAGAAGTTAGCGCTGGTATCCTCCGGAGATAGCACGCCAACCCTGGCAGAATTTGATTTTAGCAGCGACAATTCTAAATGGAATTTTAGGCCCCAGTAAACCATCCCGCGATAAACAATGAAGCTCAACCATATCAATCTAGTTGTGTCTGATGTTGTAGACGCAATAAGCCTGTTTGAAACGTACTTCAACTTTACATGTACGGAAGTTAAAGGCCACAATAGTATAGCCGTTTTAAAAGGCGAAGACGACTTTACGCTTGTAATTATGGCCAGTAAAAGTGAACTACCTGTTTACCCAGGTGCGTTTCACATTGGCTCCATGCTTGACGATGAACAAAAAGTGACGGATACCTTTAACAGATTGAAAGAAGGAGGCATTTCGGTTGGACAGGAGCCAAGAAAGATCAGAGACAGCTTTGGCTTTTATTTTACCTTCGACAACATTATGATTGAGGTCGGGTATTACTTGAGTTAATTGTTATATATCGGTTGCGCGATAGCAGAAATGGCACCAATATGCTATCGCAGGTACTTTAAAGCCCCGTCGTATTGGAAGTAACTTCCTGGCTAAAACATAATGAAGGACAGATTTTCAACGGCGGTTACGATACAGGCTGAACCTGCTGATGTATGGACTGCTTTAACGAACCCTGACAGTATGGTTCAATGGCTAGGTGAGCCTGAGATGAATATAGAAGTGCATACTAACTGGGAAATTGGCGCTCCTATTTTAATTCGTGGTTTTCATCATGGGCCATTTGAGAACAAGGGAATTGTGCTCCACTATGACAAAGAAAAGACGGTAAGCTATAGCCATTTAAGTTCCGCATCGGATCTTCCTGACAGGCCCGAAAACTATTCCATCTTCGAGTTCAACTTGACACCTACTGGCAAGGACACGTTGTTGGCCCTTACTATCGAAAATTTCCCAACAGAGACCATTCGTAACCACCTCGAATTCTACTGGAGAACAACTGTCGTGCTGCTCAAGGAAAGAATAGAGAAACAATTAGCATAAGCATAGCAACCAACAAAAGACTTTTTAATAAACTATAAAGTTGAAAACCTGGAAGCGCTTGTAGTGCAACTTAAAGAAGAAGGCGTAACCATATTAGATGAAATTGAGCCGTTTGACTACGGCAAATTTGTTCACCTTCTTGACGTTGAAGCTTTGGGAGCCTACTCAGCACCAGTAGGCTGTAGTCAATTAAAATAGAGATAGTTAACGTACTAAAAAAGGTTTTGCATCGATAGATTTAGACAGATCAAGCCCTAATTTTTGCTTTTAGTATGATATTACCGAAAGAAAGAGATCCAAGATTTATTACCATACGACGTGGCGGAACGTTAACCGATTCAACTCATCATTTACTTGCCTTATGGGCCGCTACCTGTGCAGAACACGTACTGCACTTATTTGAGCAAGCCAACTCTGACGATAAGCGACCAAGACAAGCAATAGCACTAACACGAGCATGGGTAAACGGAGAGATAACTATGAGACAAGCGCACCAGGCTGCTTTTGCGTCAAATGCGGCCGGGAAAGGCATGCCTGATGCCGCCAGGTTTGCCGCATTGGCAGCGGGACAAGCCGTAGCCGTAGCTCACGTTGCAGCCCATGAACTTGGTGCAGCAGCCTACGCAATCAAAGCGGCTATGGCATCCGCCGAAGAACATGAGAAAGCTCAAATCGGGCGAAACGAATGTCGATGGCAACGAGACCAACTTCCAGATGAGATTCGTGGACTTGTTCTAGACGATCAAAAATTAAGAAATCACCTGTGCTGGTCTGTATTCGATTGTTAACGGTAGTATTGACTTGCCAACAGCTTGTAAAGTTGTGACCTCCTGATTCTACAAGAGCGCCGTTCATACAGGGCCTTTTCTTCAATACAACAAGTTACTACGTTGCCAGGGGCTAAAGCGCTTTTTGCAACACTACTCATAGAACTTGAAGTCACAATTGTAAAGTAGACATGCAGGAAACAGAAATAATTTATCCGATAACTCAGGTGGTGTGGCGAGCGTGGTTAGAGCAAAACCATCTTTCCAAACAGGCCGTATGGCTTATCTTTTATTCTAAAAAATCGCAAAAGCAAACGATTAGCTGGAGCGAAGCCGTTGATATCGCGCTTTGTTTCGGTTGGATAGACAGTAAAAAGATCAAGATTGATGCAGAAACCTCACACCAGTTTTTCAGCAAACGAAAACCCAACAGCACCTGGTCGAAAATCAACAAAGAGAAAGTCCTGAAACTTATTGCGAGCGGCCAAATGACGCAGGCAGGACTGAACGTGATTGAAACCGCCAAACAAAATGGTTCGTGGACAATGTTGGACGATGTTGAAGAACTGCTGATACCAGAGGACCTGGGCAACGAATTGGAAACCAGGCCAAATGCCAAAGCTTACTTTCTAAGCTTGAGCAAATCAGTCAGAAAAGCAATTTTACAATGGCTCGTACTTGCCAAACGCCCCGAGACAAGACAAAAACGTATTGCGGAAATTGTAGAACTCGCCGACCAAAAGCTAAAACCGAGACATTTACGATAATAGACGCATAACCTGACAGGTGTTGTACTCCGCTAGGTAATAAATGAAAACCACTAGGCGTCATTAATTTCCTGTACCTAAGCAGTGATGTCAGAACAAACATTTGCGTTTAGAATCATTATCGAGAAGCCGATGCCTGGCGTCCTCTATGGCTTGCAGCAAGGCAACGGGAACAGCTACGAAACTCTTCAGCCGCAAATGGCGGGCTCCGGCAATCTGCGGTTCGATTTATCGCTACCAGTCAGAACGGATAAAGCTGGCCACCTGGTTTTGCACGGCTCCCTTGTTCAGGGGCCACCCAAGCAAAGATTCGTTTATCTGGACATTGGCAGTTACGCCGGACAAGAAGGTGCCCCGGTTAGCGGACGGCTGAAAGTTCCGCTCCCGGAGATTACTGACGATAGGGCTCAGGCGGCTCGTGAAGACAGTCGGTTTTTAACTATAATTTCAGGCACGAAGGAGAAAGATGGCAAGCCAGCTATGGGCACTGTTAATCCATTCGCCGGTTGGAAACTAGAGCAGAGATAAGCTTGTAAGGAACAATAGGGGCAATAAAATACTACTAGAAAATAGTGAGCTGAAGGCACTTTATTCTCAGTTCACATTAAGTTCGTTCTATTCGAATTAGATGCAGCATCGTTTTTCTACGCAAAGACTTGTATTGGATTTAGTAACGGAGCGTGATCATGAGTTTATCCGCACGATTGTCAACTCCGAAGGATGGCTCCAGTTTATTGGTGATAGAAACGTCCATTCAACGGAAGAGTCGATTGCCTACATTAAGCGGATCACGGACACACCCGATTTCTTTTATTGGGTAGTGAGATTAAAGGACGGCAATACACCGATTGGTATCGTATCCTTCTTAAAACGTAGCTACCTGGATCATTTCGATATTGGCTTTGCTCTCCTGCCCGATTTTATGGGGCTTGGCTATGCCTGCGAAGCCGCTGAAATCGTATTATCTGCTGCCAGGGCGAACCACGCCCCTATCTTTGCCACTGTAATGCCGCAAAATGGCAGCTCAATCCGGTTGCTGACCAAACTCGGTTTTCACTTTGATCAGGCGATTGATGTGCAGAACCTGAAGCTGCACGTTTACAGCGATGCGTAGAGACTATAAATTGTGTATAAATAGCTGACCCGCTGCCCTGCTACGTATTATTCAGGCTTTCAGCGCTTTTCATAACAACACCAGCAAACTACCCGGTAAGATTCGGACATCAATCTGGCCAGAAGGCAACGTAATGGGTTCACCGTCGGCGTGAATACGTAGTGGCCCCTCGGCTTGTACCGTTGCTCTGGTAACCGAACGCCCGCGCCAGTAAGGCGACTGGTTAAGCGTTTTGTTAAACAGTCGCCAGGTTAGCATACCCGCCACTTGTGCCGGAAAAGGCCGGATCTCACACTGCTCTAACCGCCCATCGGCAATATTGGCCGTAGGGGCCATCCAGGCATTGTTCCCAAACTGACCTGCATTGGCAAAGGTTAAGGAAAATAAAGTTTTCTTTTCACCATCCACTACAAACTGCTCGGGTCGGTACCGCCAGAACGCCTGAAACGCCGTCTGGACGTAAGTGGGCAAACCGCGGACCGGCTGCTGCGCAAAGGCATGCGCTACGTACGCTTCAAAGCCTAGCCCAGCCGTACAGAAAAAGGGATACTCGTTGATCTCAGCGCTGTCAATGACCACTGGACGGCCGTTTAGCCCTTTCTCAATGGCCTTTATGGGATGTAACGGAACGCCGAGGTGACGAGCCAGGCCGTTTCCCGACCCAATTGGAACAATACCCAGGGCGGTAGATGATCGACGTAACGCCTGGGCGCTCTCGTTGATGGTGCCGTCACCACCAATCGCCAGCACCCGGCTTACCCCCTGCTCAACGGCCTGCGTGGCCAGTTCTGTAGCATGTCCGGGATACGTAGTAAAAACGGCTTCGGCATCAAAACCGATAGCCTCCGCCCGACGCAGGAACGTATCCCGTAAACCGGTTTTCTGCTGGAGAGAAATAGTACCCGACAAGGGGTTAATAATGGCCAGAACGGCCGAACGATTAGCCACTCAGGAGAAGAAGATAAAAAGTACGATAATGAACACAACGATAAAGACATAGTACCAACCATCCGAAAAGATATACGGCTTGTACTCGTTGTAAAACTTTCTAATCTTACTCATGAAAGCACGCTGATATTAACGTAGCAAAGGTAACGAAAATCACCCGGACCGTATCAGCATCTGTCCCTTACAGGGCCTGCCCCCCATTTACGGCCAGAACGTGCCCATTCACAAATGAGGCTTCTTCCGAAGCTAGGTACAGATACGCATAGGCAATGTCTTCGGGCTTGCCGATACGTCGGGTCGGAATGGTAGCTACAGCCTGGTTTCGCACTTCTTCGGGCATAGCGTCTGTCATGGCCGTTTGAATGAATCCGGGTGCCACGGCGTTAGCCGTTATGCCTTTAGGCCCTAATTCTTTAGCCCACGAACGTACCATGCCGATAATACCCGCCTTAGCCGCTGCGTAATTCGTCTGACCAAACGCGCCGTGAACGCCATTGATCGACGACGTACAGATGATACGTCCGTATTTTTGTTCGACCATATAAGGCGCAATGACTTTCGTACAGTTGAAGACGCCGGTCAGATTCACATCGATCACCTGCTGCCATTCCAGAAACGACATTTTCAGCAGCGTCTTGTCGCGGGTAATCCCGGCGTTGTTTATGAGAATGTCGATCCGGCCATGACGCTCGTGAACGTCGCGGGCAGCCGCTTCGATGCCGGGTACATCGGTTGTGCTTACCCTCATGAATTCGCAGGAAAACCCCTGATCACGTAACGCCTGCGTGGTGGCTTCGCCTTCGTCGAGCAAATCCCAAATGATAACGGTCGCTCCTTCGCGGCAGAATACCTCAGCGGCTCCCCGCCCGATGCCACGGGCGGCTCCGGTAATGATGGCAACACGGTTTTGTAGTCTCATACGTCAATGACAAACTTTATCGATCCACAAAGTACGCGCTAATTACAAACATTCGTCGGCAACACTCATTTCTCTTACCGAATGACTACATTCGATCACGAATTAATAACGGACTAATCGAGCATGAACCAGTTTTTCCTTGTTGCTTTTCTTAGCCTATTCACTTTACCCGCGTTGAGTCAGCAAGCCACCGACCGTCGGGATATTCTGTTGATTTTAAAACGCCAGACTGAAGATTGGAATGCGGGCCGCGTCGATAAATTTATGAACGGCTACTGGCAGTCAGACTCGCTGACCTTTGTCGGTAAAGTGGGCATTACGTACGGTTATCAGGCCACACTGGCCAATTATAAAAAGCGCTACCCGGACCGGGCCTCAATGGGAACGCTTAAGTTTGATATTCTGCAACTAGACTTCCCTGCTTCCGATGTTGCGTACGTCATTGGCCGCTGGCACTTGACCCGCCCCAAAGTTGGCGATGCAGGCGGACATTTCACCCTACTCTGGCGCAAAATCAACAAACGCTGGGTAATCGTCAGCGATCACAGTAGTTAAAGAGTGAAAGAGCGAATGAGTGATTTGTAGCCGCTCATTCACTCTTTCACTCGTTTATTCTTTCACCATCTCTGTAATCTTCGGCTCTTTGGCCGACAGGCGTTCACGAAGTTCGGTAACCGGTTTTTCGAAGAATTTGAACAGCAGCGTAGACAAGATCAGTACCAGCGCCCAGAACAAACCGACTTTGAGCCAGCCAACCGTCAACGAAGTGGTCGGAATACGCTCAATAAAATTGATCATGATCGGCGTTAAGTTCAGCAGGTACATCGAGTACGAAATCAGGCTGATGTGCGTAATAACCTGCGCAATGTTGAACTTCGCCCAGCCGCCCTGTGCGGTGCGCCATCCGTCCATGTACGGCAGCAATAAGGTCATACTTAATCCAATAACGGTAAAATACACGGTCCGTTTGTAGAACACATAGGCCGGGTATACACCCGCGTCGACGTAAAACTTCAGGATAACGATTGAAGCCGTAAACGCGGCAATTCCCGTCAGGATCAATCCCGCAATCAGCATTCGGCGACGTAATCGGCTGTTTGTCCACAGCGACGGATAATACTGCTTGCCATAAGCCGCCAGAACGCCGTAGGAAATAGCATCCAGTCGGGTGGTCACGATGCCCCGGAAACCGAGTTCACCCGCCGAAATTGGCGCCGACACGGCCATAATCAGCCGATAAGCGTTCGTTCCGATAATTACGAACAGAATGGTTGCCAGAACGATACGTTGTCGGGGCCACTGCGTCGGCAGCAGGCTGTGCATCGCCCAAAGCAGCAAAGGCAACGTAATGTATGACCACTCTTCAATGGCCAGACTCCAGGTTTCGGGAAAGAAATCAGGAACGTAACTGGCGAAATTTTGCAGGAAAACGAAGTACTTGAGCAACGTACTTTTTTCAGGTAGCGTATGATGCAGCCCACTCCGCCAGGCCCTTGCCAGCGAGAACACAATCAGTCCGGACAGCACCAGATAGTAGTTTGGAAGGGTACGAAACCAGCGCCGTGTCCAGAAATTAAGCAGTAAACCACCATCAAACCGACCACGCTTCTCGTAGGATCGAATCAGGATTCCTCCGATCAGAAAGCCACTCAGAACAAAAAATAACTCGACTCCATCGGGCATCAGGTGATGCCAGAATCCTCCGCTATAATACTCTTTCAGGGCAATGGTGGCGTGCGCGTCTACAACAATGAGTATGGCAGCCGCCCGCATTACATCCAGCCCAAACACCCGCTTTGTCGACGACGTATCGAGCGAAAATAACTTAGTAAGCATAGTCAACTGCGAAGGTATAACGGAATGGATAATCTATAATGAACAATCCTGATAATGATTTGCGGGTTCATGCCGAACTTTGCCGCAGAAGCTTATCCTATAACGATACCTGATTTACTCTATATGGAATTTGGATTAAACGCCGTTCATCATTACTCGTTCCGCTTTTCGCAAGCCGATGTAATTGACTTTGCCCGCGTTACGGGCGATAACAATCCGCTGCACCTTGATGCTGATTTTGCGGCCCAAACGCCTTTCAAACGGCCTATTATTCACGGTATGTTGGGAGCCAGCGTATTCACAAAAGTCTTGGGAACGGAATTCCCGGGCTATGGCTCCGTCTACTTAGGGCAGACGCTGGAGTTTTTGCGACCCATGTTTGTAGATGCGGACTATGAAGCTACGTTCACCGTTAAAGCTGTAAATCCGGACAAACACTCCGCTGAAATTCTGTGTGAAATCCGCGATGTGCAGACGAAGAAGGTCACCACAAAAGGTTTTGCTACGCTTATGCACCGCGAAAAAATATAGGTACGGCAACGTAACGCAGATACGTACTACGGTAAAAAAGCCCCTGCACAAGGTCTATCCTCGTGCAGGGGCTTCTTATAAGTAATCGGCCGGAGAGACCGTTTAGTTACGCTTTCTCGGCATTGTTCTTGGTGTCCTGAACTTCCGAGCGAATGGCTTGCGCCAGCGTCTTTAAATCCTGCATTCCTTTGCGAACGCGGGTACCGGCGGCTTGGTTATTTTTTTCGTAGAACTTCTCGAAATCGCCTTCCAGCGACATAACCAAATTCTTTACTTCATCGAAGCGTGCCATAGCGATACGTATGGGTTTAAGTGTGAAAAAGCCTTAATTCCGCTAGAAACGCGGTTTTCGGCTGAAATTTACTCATTCTACCATACAGCGCAATAGGCCGAACAAAAAAATAAGTGAAAAATGCAATTTTTTTCAAAAAACCTTACTCACTGGCTGCTTCGGCCGATACTTCCAGCGTTTCTGGGGCTATAGGGGCTATATTTTGCCGGTAATCGCCGTCCTTCAACTTTTTCCCCATTTGTGAAAACGCGTTCAGTGTATACTCTACATCTTCCAGCGAGTGAGCGGCCGTTGGAATGATACGTAACATGATCGTTCCTTTAGGTACAACAGGGTACACAACAATGGAGCAGAAGACGCCCATGTTCTCACGCAGATCTTTCGTCAACGTTGCTACCTCAGCTACACCGCCATCAATATGATGCAGGAATACCGGCGTAACGGGCGATTGGGTATCACCGATGTCGAAGCCGCGCTCGCGCAGACCACTTTGCAAGGCCCGAACATTCGTCCATAGCTTATCCCGATATTCGGATGAATTACGGATCATATCCAGCCGCTTCAGCCCGCCCACTACGTAAGGCATTGGGAGCGCTTTAGCGTAGGTCTGCGACCGCATGTTATACTTCAGATACATGATGATGTCATGATCGGCCGCAATGAACGCGCCAATAGCCGCCATCGACTTCGCGAAGGTAGAGAAATACAGGTCGATACCTTCCTGGCACTTGAGCATTTCGCCAACACCAGCACCCGTTTCACCCATCGTACCGAATCCGTGCGCGTCGTCGACCAGCAGCCGGAATTCGTATTTCTCTTTAAACGCAACAATCTGGTCGAGGCTGCCAACTTTACCCGACATGCCAAATACGCCTTCGGTAATCACAAGAATGCTGCCTCCCTTTTCGGCCGCTTTCTTGGTCGCACGCTGGAGATTTTTTTCCAGGCTGGCCATGTCGTTATGGTTAAACTTGTAGTATTCGCCCATTTTGGCTTTGTGCAGCCGGATACCGTCGATCAGGCAGGCGTGGCACTCGGCATCGTAAACAATCACATCGCGGTGATCGACTACGGCTTCAATGGCCGACATAACCCCCTGATACCCATAATTAAGCAGGAAGGCGTCTTCCTTGCCAACGAACTGGGCCAGCTCTTGCTCAAACTGTTCGTGGAGTGTGCTGTTCCCCGACATCATCCGGGCCCCCATCGGATACGCTAATCCCCAGTCTTTGGCCGCTTCCGAATCGACTTTGCGAACCTCGGGGTGGTTGGCTAATCCAAGATAGTTGTTGAGGCTCCAGTTAAGTACTTCTTTACCCCGGAAACGCATACGTGGCCCCAGTTCACCCTCGAGCTTAGGAAAGGCGAAATAGTGGTGACCGTTGAACTCCCGTGCTGGTGAACCAATAGGACCTAAGTTGGTGCGCAGTTTCTCAAATAAATCCACTTTTTGCTATTGTTTATCAGGCGAAACCCTTGTTTTTTACGTGGTAAGTGCAAAAATACGCTTATCTTTTGGTAGGACAAACGTATCGCGTAAAATTCAATTTCATAATCGTTTTGCAACAAAGTCGTAATATTGATTATTACTTGGTATTCCTGCTTGCCTGATGCGTATGTCTCAGCCAACAATCTTAACAGAATGCCTGTACTGCCTACTGATTTCTCAATGACTATCAACAAGCTATTAATTGCGAACCGGGGCGAAATTGCGCTGCGGATCATGCGGACAGCCCGCGAAATGGGTATCAAAACCGTAGCCATCTATTCGGAAGCCGACCGGAACGCCTTACACGTTCGCTATGCCGACGAAGCCGTCTGCGTCGGTCCAGCTCCTTCGTCAGAGTCGTATCTGAAAGCCGACGTACTGATCGATGTCTGCAAACGTTTACATGTCGATGCCATTCATCCGGGCTACGGATTTTTATCCGAAAATGCCAACTTCGCCCGCATGGTCCGCGAGGCTGGCCTGCTGTTCGTCGGTCCCTCACCCGAATCCATTGAGGTCATGGGCAGTAAGCTGGCAGCCAAAGCGGCCGTGGCGAACTACAATATTCCGATGGTGCCGGGCACGCCTTCGGCCATTACCGACCGAACTGAGGCCAAAGCCATATCGGCGCAGATTGGTTATCCGATTCTGATTAAAGCCAGTGCCGGGGGTGGTGGTAAAGGGATGCGTATTGTTGAGCAGGAGACTGATTTCGACGAGCAGATGGACCGCGCCGTTAGCGAAGCGCTATCGGCTTTTGGCGATGGCTCTGTTTTTATCGAAAAGTACGTCACCTCACCCCGGCACGTCGAAATTCAGGTTCTGGGCGATCAGCACGGCAATATTATTCATCTTTTCGAGCGCGAATGTTCCGTGCAGCGCCGACATCAGAAAGTAGTGGAAGAAGCGCCTTCGGCCATTCTGACGCCAGAGATCCGGGCCGCTATGGGACAGGCGGCCGTGGACGTAGCACGCGCCTGCGGGTACTATGGAGCAGGCACCGTTGAGTTCATCGTCAACGATAAGCTTGATTTCTATTTTCTGGAGATGAATACGCGGCTTCAGGTAGAACATCCCGTTACGGAGCAGATCACGGGCGTTGATCTGGTGAAGCAAATGATCTACATCGCCGAGGGCAAACCGCTGACCATTAAGCAGGACGATTTGCAGATCAAAGGCCACGCTGTAGAAGTTCGCGTGTACGCCGAAGACCCCGCCAATAATTTTTTGCCCGACGTCGGGACATTGGATACGTATATTCGTCCGCAAGGCAACGGCGTTCGGGTAGACGATGGTTTCGAGCAGGGGATGGCCATTCCAATCTATTACGACCCGATGATTGCCAAGCTCATTACGTATGGCGACAGCCGGCAAGAGGCCATCCAGAAAATGATACGTGCGATCGACGAGTACCAGATTTCGGGCGTACAGACAACCCTTCCCTTCTGCCGGTTCGTGATGGAGCACGAAGCCTTTCGGTCCGGACAATTTGATACCGGTTTCGTAGGCAAATATTTTACGCCGGATAAACTCGCTCCACAGCCCAATGCTGGCGAAACGGAGATAGCGGCCGTTCTAGCAGCCTATTTGTTTGAGACGAACAAGCCAAAGACGAACGGTGCAACAACGCAGGTAGCACAACAGAAAAGCAAATGGAAAGAAAGACGATTCAGTTGATACGTTGCTGTTATGCAAATCATTGAAACTCAATATGCGACTCTCAAAGCGCTCAGACACGCTGTAATAGAATTTATTCAGACAGAATGCCTGGTGCGAAATGTATCGGTTTCGACTACAATCGAAGCGAAGTTGAGGATAACCGGAGATGATGCTCTTGAACGTTTGGGGAGCGTTTTCAGACCGATTTAACGGGCCTCAACTTTTGTGACTACTTTGTCCCTGAAGGAGACTACCTTAGCACTCTTCTGGGTCAGTACCTAATCATTTATCCTGTCCTGTATCTGATCTATCCATTTAGGGCGCTTTGTGACCTGAATGGAGCAAATCAGTTATTTCACGATTACAACCATATGCGGACTTTCCGCAAAAGCAAAGAGTTGACGGTCGGTGATCTGATCGTATCGGCTTTGGTGGGTACGTTTACGTTACGTAGTTCAGTACATCTTTGTCTGAAACAGTAGATCCACAGTTCTACTAAACCGCTGGTAGTGGCTCAGTTTGAAAACATTGTAATGCCTTTACTTGTAGCACTGGTTCAGCTTTTGCTGATTACAGTAGACATCCTAATTTATTATGTTTTACCCAACCCTTTAAAGAAATGGTTCTGGCTGCTCCATGCCGCTATATGCTTCGTGGCGGTAGTCGGTAACATTTTAGAAAGGGGCTGGGGTAAAGCTTTGTGTTTATCTATATGGATGAGCCTGTTTCTTATCCTTTGGTATCGGCAAAAGATTTCAAACTGAGACACTACCAAACCGCTATATGTAGAGAGACAGATAATCAAAAACGGCGACGCCATTACGTAATAGCGTCGCCGTTTGTCGTCTTATTTAGTGTCCTGACTGAGTTACAGAAAACTCCGAATTTTCTCGGCGGTTGCCGCAAGCTCGTCCTGGCTTGGCTTCATCTTGTTGTTGAAATTCATATCGGCCATCGAGTTGAGCGGAATCAGGTGCACGTGCGCATGGGGAACCTCTAAGCCCACAACGGCGATACCGATACGTTGGCAGGGCACCGCCTTTTCAACGGCCGTCCCCACTTTTTTGGCAAACGCCATCAAGCCGACGTACAGCTCGTCGTCCAGATCAAAGATGTAGTCTACTTCTTTCTTAGGAATTACAAGCGTGTGTCCCGTAGTCGTCGGCATTATATCCAGAAACGCGAAATAGTCGTCCGTTTCGGCGATTTTATACGACGGAATCTCACCAGCAACGATACGCGAGAAGATAGAAGGCATAGTTTAGCGAGCTATTTCGACTACTTCAAACTCCATAACCCCGGCGGGTACTTTGATTTCGGCAACGTCGCCAACCTTCTTGCCTAACAGACCTTTGCCGATGGGCGAACCGACTGAGATCCGGCCCGCTTTCAGGTCAGCTTCTTCTTCCGAAACCAGTGTATAATTCATTTCGGCACCGTTCTTTTTATTTTTGATCTTCACCTTCGACAGTACCGATACCTGCGACGTATCAATGGTCGACTCGTCGAGAATACGGGCGTTGGCCAGCACTTCTTCGAGCTTCGAGATTTTCAATTCATGCAGGCCCTGCGCATCCTTGGCAGCATCGTACTCGGCATTTTCGCTCAAGTCGCCTTTATCACGAGCTTCGGCAATCTGGCGGGCAATTTCGGCCCGACCTTTTGTTTTCAGCTCACTTAGTTCAGCTTTGAGCCGGTTAAGTCCTTCTTCGGTGTAATATGAAATTTTTCCCATAATACTTACTAATTCGTTTTTCACATTGGTTTTGAGCGCTCCTTAAAAACAAAAAAACGGTACACCGACCGTTCTGCAACCAAATTGGTTTTCTTTGCAGCCGCGTCAGTGTCGCCGACGAATTACCGTAGCGAGCGGTTTAGGGGTATGATAATTTGCTCGTCGCATAGGCAGAGCCATTTTTCGGTCGATCATAAGCTGACGCGACGTATTCGGAGCAACACGTCTTCGAGACAAAAATAGAAATACTTCCCGGCTATTTCAATACGTAGCTGATTTGCTCATAAAAAACCGATTTATTGATTCATGCCGCAACCGCTTCGCATCGTCTTCATGGGTACCCCCGATTTTGCCGTCGCCAGTCTGCAACGACTGCTCGGAGCAGGCTGTAATGTTGTTGCCGTTGTAACGGCTCCCGACCGGCCTTCAGGGCGTGGATTACAGTTGTTGCCTTCACCCGTAAAAAAAGCGGCTGAAGCGGCTAACTTACCTGTCCTTCAACCCGAAAAGTTACGTGATCCAGCGTTTCTGGAGCAACTCGCCAGCTTCGAAGCCGACCTGCAGGTAGTGGTTGCCTTCCGGATGCTTCCGGAGGTCGTCTGGGCTCTGCCTACCATCGGCACGTTCAATTTGCATGGTTCATTATTACCGCAATACCGGGGGGCGGCTCCCATCAACTGGGCCATCATTAACGGAGAGACCGAAACTGGTGTCACTACGTTCTTTATCGAAAAAGAGATTGATACAGGCCAGATGATATTCCAGGATCACGAGCCCATCTACCCCAACGATACGGCCGGTACGGTACACGATCGGCTGATGGAACGGGGTGCCGATCTGGTTTTGAAAACCGTCCGGGCTATTGAAGCAGGAGATTACCCACGCATTCCGCAGCCAGCCGCCGACGATCTGAAACCAGCGCCTAAACTAAACCGGGAGACTACCGAAATCAACTGGAACCAGTCGGCTCATGTTATCCGTAACTTCGTACGAGGCTTATCGCCCTACCCGGCCGCCTGGACCACAATCAACGGTAAGTTTTTCAAGATCTATAGTGTGTCATTGGCTAATGAATCGCCTTTTGCCGCCGAAGTGGGTGAAGCGTTTACGGATATTAAAAAGACAATCCTGATTAAAGCGGCCGATGGTTGGCTGTCAGTTGATCAGTTACAGGCCGAAGGCAAACGACGCATGACCACCGAGGAGTTTTTACGGGGTAACCGGCTTTAAAAAAACGGGTGAGTTAGCGTTGCCAACTCACCCGAACCCTTTTCACCTTGACAATTCCTTACCCCTATGAAAGTGTACTTACTTCTTTTTATGCTCTGCCTTACCTGGACAGGCACACAGGCGCAAACCGAAACCTATGCCGAGAAATTAGGTTTTCCAAAAGGCAAAAAAGTCGTCATATTCCACGTAGACGACGCTGGTATGAGCTACGAATCGAACGTCGGCACGATCAATGCGCTTGACAAAGGCATTGCCAGTTCAACCAGCGTGATGATGCCCTGCAGCTGGGTGCCCCAATTTTTCGAGTACGTAAAGCAGCATCCCAATCTGGACGCGGGTGTTCATCTGACGCTGACGTCGGAGTGGAATGGGTACCGGTGGTCACCTCTGGTCGGTCGGGATAAGGCACCGGGTCTTTACGATGAGCAGGGAGCTTTCTGGCACTCGGTAGAGCAGGTTGTTCAGCACGCATCGCCTGCTGACGTAGATGCCGAGATTCGGGCGCAGTTGGCACGCTATCGCGCGTTCGGCCTACAGCCCACGCACATAGATTCGCACATGGGAACGCTCTTCCAGCCTAAGTTTATGCCGATCTACGTTAAACTCGCCCTTGAAGAGAAAATACCAATTCTGTTTCCCGGCGGTCACGCTTCCCTAATTGCGAAGGCCAATAACATACCAACTAGTCAGCAGCAGTTGCTGAAACAGGTTGGTCAGCAACTGTGGGATGCGGGGTTGCCCGTCCTGGATGACCTCGACGGCACCAGCTACGGCTGGACACCATCCGCTGGCACGGCCACTACCGACGGAAGTTTACAGACGTACAAAACCCAAAAATTTATCGAGCTCTTGAAATCAGCTCAACCTGGTCTGACGTACGTTATTATGCACTGCACCGCACCGACGCCAACTTTCGACCAAATCAGCGGCTCGGGCGTTACCCGTAAAGGGGATATGCTTGCGATGATGGACCCGGCGCTTAAAGCGTTCGTTGACAAAGAAGGCATTATTGTCACGACCTGGCGGGAGCTGACGGAACGACGCAAAAAGATAGGCAAGAGTGAATAAACGTTACGTCTTTCGCTTCTTTACGTATTCACTTAATTATCATGAAGATAAGCCTTATTTCAGCCGTTGCCCAAAACGGCATTATTGGCCGCAACAATGACTTGCCCTGGCACTTACCCGACGATTTTGCCTTTTTTAAGCGCAAAACAAGCCACCACCCAATCATTATGGGCCGGAAGTCGCTGGAAGCTTTAGGGAAGCCATTAAAGAACCGTACCAATATTGTTATCACCCGGAACAAGAGCTTTACGGCCGAAGGCATAGTGGTTGTGCACACGCTGGAAGACGCGCTTGCCCAGGCGAAAGCCGTGAACGAGGAGGAGATTTTTGTGATAGGTGGTTCAGAAATATACGCCATGGCCTTACCCGTCGCCACAACGCTTTACCTCACCGAAATTCATAAAGCGTATGAAGGCGACGCTTCGTTTCCGTCGTTCGACAGAGCGGATTGGCAGGAGGTTATCCGACAGCCTCACCCCGCTGATGATCGGCACGAAGCGGCCTTTGATTTCGTCGAGTATGAACGAAAAAGCGGCCAGTAGTTTGCTGGCCGCTTCGTGTTATTTATCCGAATCAAGAACCTTCTTTTTTTCTTTTTCGTATTCCTCTTTCGTCAAGATACCATCGTCTAACAACTTCTTAAGATCTCGCAACCGTATTGCTTTCGAACTAGATACCGACTGGTCATTGGCGAGAGGCATAGGAGTCACTGCTGGGGTATCTGCACCAGAAGCTGGAATAAGTTCGTAGGTTCGAAAAGGATCGTACTTCATTGTCCAAAGAAATGGAAACAATAGAAACAATCCACCAATAATAGCACCTGCATCGGCTTTTTCGTCTCTTGAAAACGACGTATTTAGTTGCTGGTAGCCTTCTTTCTCTAAACGAACATACGTAGTGGCTCCTACAATTTTTGTGTCGGTGTGGGTATAGGGTGTCGTGCCAACGTAAGCACTATTCAAATACACTTTTGCACCGCTCGGATTTGACTGGATCACGGTCGAACTGGCACAGCTTTCCAGCAGGATAAGAGCCGCAAGCGCCAGTGGAAGCAAGCGAATTTTAGAAGGCTTCATAAAGGTTTAGATAAACATATTTATGAGGCAAGTATATTGTTAAATGTGAGGAAATACAATAAACCTAAGCGGTTACATAGGTTAATAATTTTAACAATATATACTTCAAAATTACCCCTTCATGAATCGCACCAAGCCGACTTCCAGTAACAGGAAGCCTAAGGCAGCGATCAGGAAATACTTCCACAAACTTTTGCCCAGGTTCTCCTGCTCCAGCACCTGCACAAAGTCACCGTCCTGAATGCTGTCGAACACCTCAACGTTGGGCTGATTGGCAAAGGCGCGACGCAGTTCGTCGGCCGAATAGAAGTTCATCGCCGACTCCTGATTACCGTGGTTGAAGGCTAACAGCCGTTCAGTCTTCCCGTTGAGTTGCAACGCATAATAACCCGCTTCAACCTCCTGCCCGGCCGCTAACTCGTTGCTCTTGGGCATTTCCAGCACGAGCTGGTTACCCACGGTTCGCTGGATAGGAATGATCTCGAGTTTATCCCGCTTCAGTTTGTATACGGCTCGTTCAGAGGCATTACTGACCGGAACCGTTACTACGTTTTCGTCGAATGAATACGCCGTTCGCTGGGCCTTTACACTCAGAGCCGCCATCTTATACATGATCGGAACAAACAGCGCATGCTCGGCCAGATTTCCGTATTGAGAAGCCAGTGGATTAGCTAGTATGTACACGTTACCCTGATTACCGGCGCGCAGCTGAGTGAGCAATGGATTTCCGTCGCGCAGCGTCAGCAGGCGGTTACCTCCGTTCCACCGCCAGACGGGTGAAACACTGGGCATATTCAACGGCTCCGACTGATAACTCTGCTGGAACACATCCTGAAAAAACGGATTGCGTCGGTCAGGATCAGCCACGGGTATTTGGGCGGCTCCGGTAGCGGCTGCTGATGGTATAGTTTGTAGGCTGCCAATGCCCAGAGCACTCAGGAATGGCCCATACGACGCAACGTCAGGGGTAGCGGGCGGAATTACGGCCAGGCTCCCCCCCTGCCGTACAAACCGTTCCAGTTCACTACGCAACGTTCCGCTAATCTGATTTACGCCCTCCAGCACCACCAGATCCGTTTCTTTAAGCTGACCAACATCAAAGTTTTGAGCGCTGAAACTCCGCCGAACGAATAAACTATCGTTGGAGTAAACCGCATCGACATAATCTCGGGGTGCTTTCTGCTCGAACAGGTGCAGTACACGTACTGCCGGTGACGCTTCGATCACAAAGAAATACTGGTTGTCGAACGTAATGGGGTAATCTTCAAACACAATCCGGCCGCGGTGATAGCCTTTCGACGTTACGTTGAAATTCAGCGAGACGGTTGCCGACCCATCCGGCGGTAATGTAGCCGAAGCAGTGGATGTCTGCGTATCATCGAGATACAACCGTATAGGCAGGTTCTTAACGTTTTCGCGACCACCATTGCTTAGTTTAACATTCAGGCTGTTGTTCTGCATTTCCCGAATGAACGGCGTACTGAGCCAAACCGAATCGACGTACACGTTTTTTGTAGCCTGTGCCTCTAAGGGCACAATGAACAACCGATCAGTCGTATCGATCTGTAGCCGGGACAAGTCGCCAACTGTGCTCTTTTGAAAATCAGCAAACCAGAATAGCTGATTTCTCCCGCCGGGATTCAGGCTCGACAGCAGATTACGTTGCCGACGATATACGGTTTCGAGCGTTCGTGGCGTATGCGCAAACCGTATGGCCGTAACCCGATCACGTACTGATTCGGCCGTACCCGCCTGCTGTTCGGCCGCCGAAAAATCGTTGGTGAGTAATTGCAGGGACGTTGCGTTACGAAATAGCGTTAGCAGCTCGTCTAGTTTGCCCGTGGCAATATCGAGATAGCGCTTCTCGTTACGTTCGTTCTGCATACTGAACGAATTATCAACGTACAAGCTCGTCACCCCTTGCCGGGATAAACCCAGCTTGTTTTTGCTCGGCAGAAACGGTTGCGCAAACGCCAGGACCAGACAAGCCAGAAACAGGCACCGCGCGGCCAGAATTAACCAGTGCTTTAGGCGCCGAAACGATTTTGTTTCGGTTTGTACGGTCCGCAACAGCGCTACGTTGGTGAAAAACACCCGACGCGTCCGGCGAAAGTTAAACAAATGAATGGCAATGGGTACTGAAACAGCCAGCAGGCCAAACAAAAAGGACGGATATAAAAAACTCATTCAGCGGGTAGTAAATAGTCATTAAAGGTCATTATGGGCCATTTTGTGGTCATCCAACAGGTAGTATGGGCGCTGTAACGAATGACAAGTAATGACTTATGACGTTTTAATATAAACGCTTAAGCCGCGGCCTTTGGTTTATCGATGTTAGTTTAGTCAGGTATTTGAACCTCATAAAAAGCACGTTCATACTCTAATATATCGGCGTACGTAATAGAACTTGTTTCGTCGCCGACAGTTATAAACTCCTGCGTGGGCGTATGGCCTACTATCTGGTGAAATTCACGGAGGTAATCCCTGCGCGTTTCCGAGCGATCGGCCCAAACCGGACCGCTAAACGGATCATCTCCGCCCCGGGCCGGTGCTACCTCAAACAAAATCGGCTGAGTAGCCGAAGTCGTATACATCCGATTCAGCCCATTCGCCAATGCAGCCGTATCGTCCAGCGCCGATCCAATCGTTGATTTTCTTAAGCGTCGCTTACAGGCGGTCAACCAGTTGTTTGTTACACCAGCGTGGGTGAACAGGTAGTTTCTGGCCTGATACGCGATTTGAAACAACGACCGATTCTCGGTGAACAAGGTCGTTAGTTCCCGTTGCATGGACTGCCGGAACCCCGAGCAGCTATAATTCGGGTAGTGCATGTACTGGGCATCATGGTTGCCAATCAGAAGGACAACTTTTTCGGCATACCGTTGCTTTAGCTGAATAATCTGCTGCAAGTTATTGAGGATAACCCCGTCGTTAATTGAATGACTATCCACGTAATCACCCAGGAAAATAACCCGATCATAAGAAGCTACGTCGACGTGTACCCAGTCACTCCGCCCGTGAATATCGCTAATGGTAACAAGCTTCATGAAATTCAATTTTATGGCTTTATAAGGCTATAGTGCTTAAACAGGTCTGTCTAGAAAGATTTTTTAGACGTTGTATCAATACGCTGTACTGATTAGTGGTACTAAAGCCATTTCGCAAACTAGTTCAAGATAAGCGGACAGAGCGTTCTTACCAACATATATCTTCGCTTATCCATTTATCTCATTAAATACGGAAAGCCGCCCCTCGTGCCGTTCACTCAATCCATTCCGGCACCTATGCAGAGTGCATAAAAAAGCCCCCATCCGCTTTTGGCTTGATGGGGGCTGTATCAACTCCTGCTAATTTATAATGTCCGCTTTACTTCCTTCAGCTCGAAGCTTTCGATTACGTCGCCAACTTCAATGTCATTAAAGTTTTTGATGCTCAAGCCACACTCGTAGCCTGATCGAACTTCGTTTACATCATCTTTGAAGCGTTTCAGCGCGCTGATCTCACCGGTATGCACGACAATGAAGTCGCGGATAATCCGAATTTTGTTGTTCCGCTTCAAGAGGCCGTCGGTTACGTAGCAACCGGCTACGGTACCTACCTTACTGATTTTAAACACCTCGCGTACTTCAACGTTACCAACGACCACTTCCTCTACAGTCGGTGCCAACAGCCCCTCCATAGCGTCTTTCACTTCGTTGATGGCGTCGTAGATGATCGAGTAAAGTCGAATTTCGATCTGTTCCTGTTCAGCCAGACGGCGAGCGCTGGAGGACGGACGAACCTGGAAGCCAACAATAACCGCATCAGATGCAGAAGCCAGCAGAACATCCGATTCAGAAATCTGTCCCACCGCTTTGTGGATGATGTTCACCTGAACCTCTTCCGTCGAAAGCTGCAACAGCGAGTCAGACAACGCTTCGACAGAACCATCCACGTCACCTTTCACAATCACGTTCAGCTCTTTGAACGTACCAATCGCTTTGCGTCGGCCAATCTCTTCGAGCGTAATGTGCTTGCGAGTACGTAACGTTTGCTCACGGAGAAGCTGTTCACGCTTGTTGGCGATTTCACGGGCTTCCCGTTCGGTTTCCATTACGTTGAACTTATCACCCGCCTGCGGAGCGCCGGGCAAGCCCAGAATCTGTACAGGTGTCGATGGACCCGCTTCTTTAATGCGTTCGCCACGGTCATTAGTCATGGCCCGGATACGACCATAGTGCGCACCTACCAGCATAATGTCCCCCTGACGAAGCGTACCGTTTTCAACCAGTACCGTCGATACGTATCCACGGCCTTTGTCGAGCGAGGCTTCGATGACGGTACCCAGTGCCCGACGATCAGGATTTGCTTTCAGTTCGAGGAGTTCGGCTTCCAGCAAAACTTTCTCAAGCAGATCGTCAACGCCCATCCCGGACTTCGACGAAATTTCCTGGGCCTGATACTTACCACCCCATTCTTCAACCAGCATGTTCATCGCTGCCAGCTCTGTACGGATCTTTTCAGCGTCGGCACCTGGCTTATCAACTTTCGAGAACGCAAACACGATGGGCACACCCGCTACCTGAGCGTGGTTGATGGCCTCACGCGTTTGCGGCATAATGCTATCGTCAGCGGCAATCACAATGATTACTACGTCCGTTACTTTCGCACCCCGTGCCCGCATGGCCGTAAAGGCTTCGTGACCCGGTGTATCCAGGAACGTAATCATCCGATCGTCGTTGGTTTTTACGCTGTAGGCACCAATGTGCTGCGTAATCCCCCCGGCTTCACCAGCGGCTACTTTAGCCCGACGGATGTAGTCAAGCAACGACGTTTTACCGTGGTCAACGTGGCCCATGATCGTTACGATCGGTGCGCGTGGCTGGAGATCTTCAGGCTCATCGGCTTCAACGACAACGCCTGCTTCAGTTTCGTCTTCAGCCGAAATGAACTGAACATCGTAGCCAAATTCATCGGCAATGACGGTGATTGCTTCGGCGTCCAGCCGTTGGTTGATCGATACGAACATACCGAGGTTCAGACAGACCGAAATAACTTCGTTAATTGATACGTCCATCAACGAAGCCAGATCATTGGCTGATACAAACTCGGTTACTTTCAGGATCTTTGCTTCGAGTTCCTCCTGTTCGTTTAACAACCGGCGGTCTTCCTCCCGCTGGTTCCGGCGGTCACGTCGGCGATCAGCACCCCGATTGGGCTGGTTACCCTGCATTCGGGCGTTGGTCTGCTGGATTGCTTTCCGAACATCCGCCTGCGTTGGCGCTTCGCGACGGTTACCACCGCGATTGGCATTGTTGCCACCACCCCGGTTCTGGTTGTTACCAGCATTCCGGTTATTACCAGCGTTGTTCGCATTACCCTGACCACCGCGGTTGGCATTGTTATTACCACCTCCCTGGCCCTGATTCGGCGTATTGCCTCCAGCCCGGTTAGCGGGAGCCTGGTTACGGTCACCCTGGTTCTGCGGACGGTTTCCATCGCGCTGACCAGCCGTCTGATTCCGATCACCCTGCGGCCGGTCGCCCTGAACGCGGTTAGCTGGTCCACGGTCGTTCTGACCATCGCGTGGGCCACGATCATTACGCGGATTGTTACCGCCCTGACCTTGTGGCTGTCCACCCTGCTGATTCGGTTGGCCAGTGCCACCTACGGCACCTTCGCGACCTCCCCGGATGCGTTTCCGTTTCTTTTTATCGGCATTGCTTCCGCCACCACCTCCCTGACGGGGATTGTTGACGGGCAACTCAATCTTACCTAAAATTTTCAGTCCACCTAACTGGTGACTGCCCGCTGCCCGAATGGTTTCGGTTTGTTCGGCCGGCTCATCAGCGGATGCCGGAGAAGCCGGTTTAACCTCTGCGGCTTCAACCTTTGGCTGCGGCCGTTCGGCAGGATGATTCTCCTGACGGGGAGGCTTGTTTTCTACAGTCGTCGGATTAACAGCTGGCTTCGGTGCTTCAACCGCCGGAGCTGGTGAAGCTGCTTTAGGTGGTTCAGGCTGAACCGCTGGTTGCGGCTGCGCTGGCTTCGGTGTTTCAACCACTGGGGTCTCGGCCTTAAGCTGTACAGGCACCTCAGCCGGACGTGGTGTAGACGTAACAGGCTGTGCAGGTGCAGGTATTGATTTTGCTTCAACAGGCTCGGCAGGCGCTGGTTTTGGCGCTTCTACCGGAACTTGCGGAGCAACAGGCTTAGCAGTATCCGCAGGGGGCGTTTCCGCACCACTCGTAACAGCACGACTTTCGACAGGCTTAGCTGCTGGCGCTGGCTTCACCTCCTGAGGAGCTGGAGCCTTAGCTTCCGGAGCAGGCGCTGGTTTTGGCGCCGGCTTTGCGTTTAAATCAATCTTACCAATGACTTTCAAACCAGGAAGGCCTGTTTGAACATGTTGTGGAGATGGCTGCGGCTCGGTTGCAGGAGCCGCTTTCGGTGCGTCAACAGGGCCGGCAGATCGGCTCTGATCAGCTTTAGCGTCCACAATGGGACGACCTGCGTCATCACGACGGTACAAAATAACATCTTCCTCCTGACGACGCGGTGGCTCAGCGACCGCAACCGACGGTTCGGACCGGCGAGCTCCGTTCAGGAGTTCCGTAGATTTATACTCCTTCGCTAACACCTCCAACTGTTCCATGTTGAGTTTGGTGTTAGGGTTACTATCGACCTTAAACCCTTTGGCAGACAGACGACTCACAACCGAGGATGTCCCCGTGTTGAGAATTTTTGCCACTTGGCTTAGGCGCATTGACTTATCTTCTGCCATACGTTCGGTCTATATTCGGCAAATTTAATGGTTGTTGATATGGTATGAACAACAGTTAGTGCAATAAAAATCCCTTAATCAAGAGAATGGGTACTGAATAAAGTGAAATGAAGAACGAGGCTGTCCTTTATGTCTCTTCATTCATACTAAACTCTTCAATCAAAACTTACTCAAACTCCTGGCGCAGGATACTCAGAATCTCTTCAACAGTATCTTCTTCCAGGTCCGTTCGACGTACCAACTCTTCTTTATTTAAAGCAAGTACGCTCTTAGCGGTGTCGAGTCCTACTTTACGCAGCTCCTCAATCATCCACTCGTCGATTTCATCCGAGAACTCCATCAGGTCAACGTCTTCGTCGTCCTCCTGGCCTTCATTATCGCGGAAGACGTCAATCTCCATATCTACTAACCGCCCGGCCAGTTTGATGTTTTGACCGCCTTTACCGATTGCCAGCGATACCTGATCAGGCTTTAAGAAAACAGATACCCGTTTGGCTTCACGATCAATCTGCATTGAACTGATCTTGGCCGGACTAAGCGCACGACTAATCAGCAGTTCAAGATTTTCGGTGTAGTTGATTACGTCAATATTCTCGTTGCCCAGTTCGCGAACGATACCGTGAATACGGGAGCCTTTCATGCCAACGCAAGCGCCTACCGGGTCGATGCGATCGTCATACGATTCAACGGCAACTTTAGCCCGTTCGCCAGGTTCACGAACAATCTTCCGTATCGAAATTAAGCCATCGTAGATTTCGGGGACTTCAATCTCAAACAAGCGTTCCAGGAATACGGGCGACGTACGGGACAGCACAATTTTAGGTGTGCCGTTGATCATTTCAACCCGGCTAATCACGGCTTTCACGGCTTCTCCCTTGCGATACCGATCTTTAGAAATCTGCTCGGTCCGTGGTAAGCTTAGCTCGTTGTTTTCCGAATCGACCAGAATGATTTCGTGCTTCAACAACTGGTATACTTCGGCGCTGACCAAATCGCCGACCTGATCTTTGTATTTTTGATAAAGGAGTTCTTTCTCCATGTCCTTTATCTTCTGAATCAGCGTCTGGCGGGCCGTCTGTACAACCCGACGACCGAAATCTTCCAGTTTGACTTCTTCGGCGACCTGCTCACCTACTTCAAAGTCGTCCTGAATTCGGCGCGCTTCAGCGAGGGGAATTTTATCGTAGTCCCAAATATCTTCGGAGTCGTCGTCCACGATTTCGCGCGTACGCCACATCTCCAGGTCACCGCTCTCAGCGTTGATGATTACGTCAAAATTTTCGTCAGTACCGTATTTTTTACGAATCATCGTCCGGAAGACTTCTTCCAGAATGGCGATCATGGTGGGCCGATCAATATTTTTCGACCGGGCGAAATCGGCAAACGATTCGATTAATAATCCACTGGTCATTTTTACTGGTAGTTTATAGGTATACGCTTTTCCTCCTGATTCAGACGTTACGTTGGTAAACGGCTACAGACCAAAACGATATACTATTTGAATGAGATTTCTACGTTCGCTTTCTTAATCTGCTCAAAGGCAATCGGTGTGGGGCCGATCGGCGGGGCTTCGCTCGTTAATTCAGCTTCTTTCTTCTTTTTACTCTTCGATTTCTTTTCGGCTTCCACATCCAGCACAATATGGTTGTCGGCAACTGATTCTAACTTCCCTTTTCGGGTAGTGCCATCCGTTAACGTAACGACCAGCTGCCGCCCGACATTCCTGACGAACTGACGCGGAAACGTCAGCGGGTAATCAACGCCGGGGGAAGAAACTTCGAGTGTGAATGCGGATTCACCGAAAAAATTTCCTTCGTCCATGTCAACACCTAACCGTCGACTAATATCGGCGCACTCGTCGATGGTTATACCGGTGTCGCTATCAAGCAGGATCGTTACCTTAATACGGCCGCCCTGCCGACCAACAACCTGAACATCAACAATATATAAATCGCCACCGTTCAGGTAGGGCTGCAAAAGTTCAATGATACGTCCTTTGTCGTCCATAAGCTAGGGCTAACAAAAAAGGGAGTCGTACTCCCTTTTTTGATCAACGCTATATGGTTTTTATGCCACAAAGATAATACGTTTCAGCTTGGATAGCAAGACCCCGGTGAAGGGGAGTTATGGGCATTCCGGTCATTATGCTTTATTTTTGACCCCAACGAGGCATCGACCTCTGTCTGATGATAGTATGACCGTAAAAACCCGAGTTGGCCAGCTCATTACCTATTTCTTCCGGTCGTTGTTGTGGTCGTTCAACTTATTGCTGGCCTTATATACAGGCCTGACGTACTGGTTGCTGTATAGTCTGCCAACGGAACATTGGCTGGCAGGAATGATGATGATTGCCTTACCGGTTAGCTGGCTGATCAATCTGGGATTTGTTCTTTTCTGGCTTACCTCGCGCCCCTGGCGAAGCTGGTTGTCGGGCGTAATCATACTGGCCGGTATCATCTTGTTCGGCTCCCGGACTTTTGTCTGGCATGAGCCTGTCGAATTTGCCGGGAATGGCAAACCCGTAAAAGTGTTTAGCTACAATGTGCAGTCGTTCAACCTGGACAATCCCTGGGAACGTTACCACAGCTCGCCCAGAGCCCGGCGCATTATCAATTACGCCATACGGTACGAGGCTCCCATCAAATGTTTTCAGGAGTTTTATAACTCGACGGCTATTGCAGATTACAACGTAGTTGAGCGGCTTAAAAAGGAGGGTTACCCATACTCAGTTTTATTGTACCCCGACTATGCAACCGTAGAAGATGGCCCGATTGGGGCGGCTATCTTTTCAGTGTATCCCATTATCCACTCCGGACGCGAAAGTTTCGACGGTTTCAACGGAATCGTATGGGCCAACATCAAGATTGGTAATGATACTATCCGGGTTATCAATATTCATTTGCATTCAATGGGCATTCGGGTGGGACGTGTGCTTCGGCAAGATGAATTAGAGGGGGTCAAACACGAAACCCACGGCGTACTGAGCGCGCTACGTACCGGGTTTATTGAGCGACGTGATCAGATCGAGAAGGTTCAGCGACACATTCGGGAAAGCCAGTATCCCGTTATTATAACCGGTGACCATAATGATACACCGTATAGCGTCGTTTACGAGCGAATGCGCCGTATACTCCCTAACAGCTTTGAGGATGCCGGACGTGGCTTTGGCTTTTCCTACAACAAACTTCCGGGATTCATTCGGATCGACCACCAGTTTCATGACCCCAAGATTCCGGTGCTGGCCTTCGAAACCATTAATTACATCAGCTACTCAGACCATTACCCGATTGTAGGCACGTATCTGATCAAGTAATGTGCTGAAAACTTTGAAGGTGTACTTCACAACCGTTCCTGTTAGGGATGGGCATTAACCCATTCCTCACCATCCGTAAACACTTCTTTCTTCCAGATGGGTACAGTTTGCTTGATGGTATCGATTATATAGCGACATGCATCGAACGCTTCTGCCCGATGCGCGGTTGTCACGCCAATCAAAACGGCGATTTCACCGACCCCTAAAGTCCCTTTCCGGTGGATAATCGTGTAGCCTATAATCGGCCAGCGACGATTTGCCTCGTCCGCAATTTTCTGCATCTCCGAGATAGCCATGCGGTCGTATGCTTCGTATTCAAGTCGATCAACGGCCCGGTCCTGCGTATTGTCGCGCACAACCCCTAGAAACAGATCAATGGCTCCCGCCTGCGCCGATTGAAGGTGCTGCAACGCTGCCGCTACGTCGATGGGGTCAGTGGTAATAGCAATCATAAATTAATTAAGGCTGGAGAGATAAACAGGCAAGGGCAACCGTAGGCGAACTACCCAATAATAGCCGGTTTTAAGCGTATTTACCCTCCGCTAACGGGTGGAATAAGGGCAATTTCGTCGGTACCCGAAAGCACCTGTTCCGCTTCAGCATACTCGCCATTAACGGCTACTAATAAAGACCGGATACCAGCTACAGCCGGATACTGCTGATGAATTTCCGCCAATAGCTCATTCACGCTAGCCCCGTTTCGAAGCGGTACCTTAACCATCGACTGCCCCGTCAGATCGCGCGTAATGCCAAAAAGCAACACAGATACTGTATTCATAGATCAAAATAAGGTGATGGATAGCGATTAGTCAACTTGGTTAGCCGCTAAAATAGTCAGAAAGCCACCGCCGGTCTGGCAATGGCTTTCTAATTATGGCGAACGTCCGCCGAATTACTTTGAGTTATCCAGCTTACGCTCAGCTTTTTTCAGGCTCCGATCGGTTTTGTCGAGTGCCTTGTTGGTACCGTCTTTAACATCTTCCTTGGTGTTTTTGGCGGCTCTTGACACTTTCCGGCCGGCTTTTTTAGTACCATCTTTTACGTCCTCGGCCGTATTTTCAGCAGCGTTACCAATTTTACGACCTGCCTGCCGGGTTTCCCGTCCGATTTTATCACCAGCCGCATCAGCGGTACGTCCAGCCTGCCGGGCGGTTTCTTTAGCGTTTTGTTTCGTATCCTGTGCCGTGACTACTGCAGCCGAAAAGACCAGCGCAGCGGCCAGTATCATGAGCTTTTTCATATCTGTTGAGTTTGTTTGTACAGTACTCAACGTATAACCCCCAGCCGTATAGATTGTTTGTGCAGTTGGCTGACCAGTCGCTCAGTTTACTCTTTGTGCTTGAACACCTTCACCTGATACACGTAATCCTGCATCCGCTTGATCTGTTGTTTGCGGGGTAGGCGAGCCAGGGTGTTCTTTCGATTCAAATGTAAAGGCTGTCCTTTCAACGAATCCGCAGGAATACCGCTAAGTGCTTCGAACAGGTAGTTGGTTTTTACGGCGAAACTAACGCCCTCGGAGGTAGTTTGCTTGCCGCTAATGATACCGATTACATTACCCTTCTCATCGAGAAGTGGCCCACCCGAATTGCCCGGATTTACACTGATGGCGACCTGATAAGCCGTAGTATCACCGCGATACCCTGTACCTGAACTCAGATACCCTTCACCGTAAACGATTTCCTCACGCGGATAGCCCAGTGTGTATACACGTTCGCCTAACTCCGAGGAGTGGGCTTCAAAACTATATGGAACGGGTGGTAATGAGCGAAATGCACTATCGTCGCAAAGTTGCAGAATTGCCAGATCGTGCAATTGATCGGTATGAACCACGCGTGCTTTATAAACCTCTCCCTTCGCACTTTGTACGTATACCGAATCAGCGTCGCGCACAATGTGATTATTGGTCACAAAATACCCATCGGCAGTCAGCAGAAAACCCGACCCGGCAACCTGCGCGGGATTAACCGTTAGGGCACGGCCACGTCCGTTAAAATCGCTGAGAAGTTTGCGCTGCGACGACTTCACCGCCTGAATCTCTTTGCTCAACAGCCGGTATTGCTGCTCTTGCTCCTGATGACTTTTCTGGTAGGTACGATACAGGAAAATAGTACTGAACGTAGTGACCACAGCTACCGTAGCTGCTACCGCCAGGGTTGTACGGTACGTATGCCATAACGTGCGTAGCTGGCCTGGCCGACTGATTTCAGACGAATATAAGTCAGCCTCCTGCCGCATAGCGTCGGCGTCCATACCGGCATGCACTGCCGCCAGGCGCTGTTTGAATCGAATACGCTCTCCGTACGCTCGGAGCGCCATTTCAATATCCTTTTCCTCGTTCGCTTCCATTTTTATCCAGGTATGGTAGTCCGTTTTTGATTGAAGCCCAAGGATTGCTTAAGCCGACCAAAACCGGGTGATCGTTATTGTTTGTACTCCGAAAAAAACAATCGCTTCAACCGCATCAAACATTTGTATTTCTGCGTCTTAGCATTGTCAGCGTTGGTATACCCAAACTTCTCTGTAATTTCCTGCATACTCAGATGCTGGATGTAAAAATCGTCTAACAGCGTTCGGCAGGGTTCGCCAAGCCGATCAAGCGAATCGGCCATCAACTCGAACTGCCGATTGCGCTCTTCGTGATCAATCAGATCGTCGTCAATTTGCCGGATGGCGTCTTCGTTTTCCGCAGAGAACTCAATATCCCGCACCATAAACCGGCTTCGTTGAGCCAATTGCTTCAACCACAAGCGCCTGCCAACCGAATACAAATACGTTTTCAACTGGCAATGCAACTCTAGCGATCCACTTTTTACCTTCTCGTATAAAACGACCAGAGCTTCCTGGTATATGTCTTTGGCGTCATCTTCGCTACCGCTGTTGCTGGTAACAAAATGCAGTACCATCGGGAAATACCGCCGATACAGTTGGGTTAGTGCATCGTCGGAGCCATCAGCTAAACCCGCCAGCAACTCGCTATCTGTTAGTACGGGTCGCCTACTTTCCTTCATCGCGTTGGGTCATTACTTAATACCAGAAACGTCATCGACGTAACCCAAAAAAAATTTAAAAAATGTTGGGTTACCTTTCTCCCTATGGAGTATTAACGTTGACATTGAATCATTAATCACACGTAAACAAAAACATTCCAAAACTATGAAAGCAATCACGAAATCCGCCTTCTTTTTCATGGCTATGATCGCCCTTGCAACGTCTTGCAGCTCGAAAAAGACTGAAACTGAAAGCACGACTATGACCGATTCGACCACGACCATGTCATCTGATTCTTCTTCGATGATGGCTACGGATTCTACGATGGCTACCGATTCGGCTTCGACCATGTCGTCGGATAGCGCGAAGTAATTTAGCTAAGGCACAACTGCCGGTATATTTTACCGACACCGCTATAAACGTTTGAAGGCCCTTTGATAAATCAAAGGGCCTTTTCGTTTTGCTCTGTTTATTTTAACAGCCCTTTCAGCGTATTCATCTCAATGATGGGGGCGGCCCGTTCGTACAAAACCGCATAAACCGCATCGATAATCGGCATGGATACCTTGTACCGCTGGTTGATTTCGTAGATACTTTTTACGGCGTAATACCCTTCTGCAATCATGTTCATTTCGGCCTGAGCCGACTGGATTGTGTATCCACGGCCAATCAGGGTACCAAACGTCCGGTTGCGACTAAAGGGTGAATAAGCCGTTACGAGCAGGTCGCCCAGATAGGCTGAGCCGCTCAGGTCACGGTATTTAGCATAGAGTGCGTCGACAAATCGACGAATCTCCTGCATGGCATTGGAAACCAGTACAGCCTGGAAATTATCGCCATAGCCCAGTCCATGGGTAATGCCACAGGCCAAGGCAACAATATTTTTCATCACAGCCGCGTATTCAATGCCGTAAATATCGTCCACCGGCGTTGTCTGCACGAACCGGCAACGTAACAGGGCTGCTACTTCCCCGGCACAATCCGCATCCTGTGAAGCAATGGTCAGGTACGATTGTTTTTCGAGCGCTACCTCTTCGGCATGGCAGGGACCGGCAATAACCGATATGCGCTCCGCAGCTACATTGTACTGCTGGCTGACCCAATCCGTAACCAGCTGGTTCGCATCGGGAATCATGCCTTTAATCGCCGACACTACGTACTTATCCCTGAAATGCTCCGGCTTTATTCCCGTTAGGGCGTCCGACACAAAAGCCGCCGGAACAGCTAGTACAATATAATCACTGTCGCGGAAGGCATCCCGAATTTTTGTGCACACTTTTACCTTGCGCGGATTTATCTGTACGTCACTGAGGTAACTCGGGTTATGATTATAGGCCTTGATATGCTGCGCATCAGCTTCTTTACGCAGCCACCATTTGATGAGTACATTATTTTCGGACAGAATTTTTATCAGCGCTGTTGCCCAGCTTCCGCCCCCCACCATCGTTAGCCGAGTAGGTTGATTCGAGTGTTTCATACAGCAAACATACTAGTCTTTCAATTGGTGGCTACTGTTAGGAAGTCGAGCCGGCCGTTTTACTAGCCTGAGGATAACTGAAACAAGGGAATCCAAACCAGCGCTACAGCAATGAATCATAGGTACTGACGTGTACCTTTACGTTGTTTGTCTTGTTGAAGCCGACTGATAAATCCGGTCGATAACCTCCATCAAGATCGCTCCCTGATCGGCTGTGCAAACGTTCGACGGGCGACCCGCGCAGGCTTCCAGGAACGCCAGCGTATTTTTTAACTGAATGTCCTCATCCGCTAAATACGGAAAACGGATGTCGGCCAGCTCACCGGCAAGCTCGGTATGTAGTGAGAAGGGAAACAACGTAACGCCCGCCCGGCTGCCGAACACGTCTAGATTCCGCTCCTTATCAGCCTGCTGATTGAGCGCAAACGAAGCCGACAAGTCAATCGACGCTTTCGTAGGAAACGATAAATAAGCGGTACAGGCATCCTCTACCTCAAAAGTCGCGGGATCCCAATCACCCATCAGGCCCTTCCCTCCCGCTTTCCCGATAAAATCATACGTATTGGCCAGTACCTGAGTGGGCGTAGCATAGTCCAACGCGCAAAGGGCCAGGTCGAGGACATGAACGCCCAAATCCATGAGCGCTCCGCCACCCTGCATCATTTTACTGGTAAAATACCCCCAGCCTGGAATACCCCGTCGACGTAAAAATTTGGCTTTAATGTGATAGATGTCTCCCAACATTTCCTGTTCACGACAACGCATGAACAGCGCCCATTCGGGTGCCTGCCGCAATTGAAAGTTGTACGCTAAGGTTAAGCCTTTACTGGCAGCCAGGTCGGCCATTTCGCGGGCTTCATGGGCAGAAATAGCAGGCGGCTTTTCGCAGAAAACATGGCAGCCTGCTTCCAGCGCCTGCATCGTAAACGGATAATGCAAATTATTCGGCGTGCAGACGACAACTACATCGGGCTGACTTCGGCGGTACATGTCGGCGGCATCCTCAAACGCGTCCGGAATACCGTGCCGATCGGCCAATGAACGCGCTTTTGCCTGATCCCGACTGCATACGGCTACAATCTCAACTCGGTCGGTTAGTCGTTTCAGAGCTGGAATGTGATTGGCATCGGCAATGTTGCCACCGCCTATAATGGCAGCACGAAATAGAGACATAAGTAGAGCGGTTAATTAACAGGATTAGGGCTTACTACGTCGAAATAGCTGCATTTTCGCCCGCACAAAACAGGCGCAATCAAACGAGAATACCAAATAGAAACAGGGCTCAGTAGGTATACTACCGAGCCCTGTTTCTATCTGCCAGAAGTCAGAATTCTTTATTCCTCTTCCTTTTCTTCTTTCTTTTTAGCCTTTGCCGGATCACGCTTTACAATCAGATCGCCGTTCGTAAGTTTTTTGGATACGGCAATAAACGGTCCTGATACGATCTGTTCGCCGGGCTTTAATCCAGAAATCACTTCAATATTTTCAAAGTCACTGATTCCTGTTTTCACTTCCCGCTGCACGGCTTTACCGCCCTGATTGACAAAAACAATTTCTTTGGGCTTCTCTTTTTTCTCGGGTACACCGGCGGGTTTTTCGTCGACCGTACCATTCGGTCTGTCTTCTACTTCAGCGGTTGCTTCAGCATCCGCACCGCGCGTAGTAACGGCCGCAATGGGGACGGCAATTACGCCAGCTTTTCGATCCGTGAGCACCTCAACCGAAGCGGTCATACCGGGCTTGAAGGGATAGCCCTTCTTATCCTTCTGAGCCAGCAGATCGGCGTAGGAATTGTTAAGAATCTTGATTTTTACTTCAAACTCTGTTACGGCATCAGAAGACAGTGACGCAGCTGCAGCGGCTCCGGATGAGCTCGTCAGCCCGTTCGCCGTGTTGGCAATTTCATACACTACTCCTTTAAACTTACGTCCGGCCGTCGTATACGAATCCACTTCGATGTCGGCGGTATCGCCCATGTTAACCCGAACAATATCGTTTTCGTTGACGTTGACACGAACTTCCATGTTTTGCAGATTGGCAATACGCATAATTTCCGTACCGGCCATTTGCGACGTACCAACAACGCGCTCTCCTAATTCAATGTTCAGCTTCGATACGGTTCCGTTGACAGGAGAATAGATCGTGGTTTTGCGCAGGTTCTCGGTGGCATCACGCAGGGAAGCCTCGGCGCTCTGAATGTTAAACTGAGCGGCCCGGACACTAGCCTGAGCGGCTTCTACTTCCTGCTTCGCTACGTTGAAATTGGCTTCACTGGTTTCGAGATCGGCCGACGATACTACCTTATCCGTAAACAGTTTTCGGGTGCGTTCGTAATCGGCTTTGGCCCGGATCAGGCGTGCATTGGACTGAGATACAGACGCTTTCGATTGCTCCAGCTGCGCCCGGCTCTGGTTGACGGTTGCCCGTGCCCGCGCCAGTAATGACTCATAGTTATCGGGGCGTATGCGGCAGAGCAGCTGCCCGGCTTTGACAGGATCGCCCTCGTTTACGTACAGGCCAATGATTTCGCCCGATACATCCGGACTGATTTTAACTTCAACCTGGGGCTGCACTCGCCCCGACGCACTGACGCGTTCAATGATGTCGATGCGTTTAACGCTGGCAAAATCTACCTCGGTAGACTTAGGCTTACCGATCATTCCGGTTTGCTTAGCCGCAATTAATCCACCAACGAGCAGGACGGTTAGCCCACCCAATATCCACCAAATACGGTTTGACTTCTTTTTCATGGCATGAAATGTATAATGAATAATGCAAAATGTAAAACGGTAGCCAGTTCATTTCTGAACACTACGCATTATTCATTATACACTCGCCATTATTCATTAGAAAGTAAGCGGTTTGTTCTGGTAAAAATCTAAGAGTTTGGTTCGAAATACGTAATCATACTTAGACTGCACTAAGCTGGCCTGAGCCCGGTCAAGGTTTGATTTGGCAATGTTATATTCCGTAGAATTAAGCGCCCCTGCGTTGAACCGGCTTTCTGCCACCTGAAACGACCGTTCCAGTTGAGCGACCTGTGCCTGCGTTGCCCGGTACCGGTTAGCACTGGCCCGCATGTTCGTGTAGGCGGTTTCAATCTGCTGACGGAGTTGCAAGCGGGCATTGGCAGCGGCTATTTCTGAATTTTGCCGTTGCAGGGTAGCCGTTAATATCCGCGTGCGAGAGAGCGAACGGTTGTAAATAGGAATCTGCAGGTTCAGGGCGACTGACCGATTCATATTGTTCCGCAACTGCTCAGGAAATGAGTAGTCCTCTGTTCTGTACCCTTCCTGAGATAGAAAAATTTGCTGCGGAACCCCATTTACAATAATCGTTTGTGGTATCTGTACCGTTGTCCCGGTGGGAATCTGACGTTGCTGCCCGAAGTTAGAGTAGATGGTACTCACGCCCGCGTTCAGCGTTAAGGTCGGGAGCAGATTAGCCCGCGCTACCTGCACACCAAATGCATCGCTTTTCACGCGCAGGTCAGCGGCTTTTACATCTGGCAGAAACTGTTCAGCCGTTTCATAAAGTTGCTGGTTGGTTGCTGAATACGGATCGACACTAGGGTCTGGCACGGCAACGGGTTCAACCTCAAACACGCCTGGTACGTTGGCAGCCGGTACGTTCATGGTTTGCAGCAGAGCCAGTTTAGCCAGGTCGATGGTATTCTGCGCATTTACAATGGCGAGTTCATCGTTCGCGATCTGCGCCCGGATATCGAACAGATTCGCTTCGGGCAACGACCCCGCGTTAACCAGCCGCTGGGTACGGTCGAGCTGGGCGCGCGATACGTCAAGCTGCCGCTGGGCTACAATTAGTTGCTCCTGCGCAGTTAATACGTTCAGGTAGTTCTGCACCACCGTCAGGGCTACGTTATTTTGGGTAGCCTGTAGGGCCTGCTGGTTTGACTGCCGGAGATAATCGTTTTGCTTGATCGTATTTTGCAGCGCCATTCCATTATAGACGGTCATCTGCGTATTCAACTGAAAGTTGTTCGACAGAATACCCCGTTCCACGAACGTGTTGGTTACGGGGTTGATGTTAAACCCGGAACTATAGTTCTGCGAGGCAAAGCCACCGACGTTGGGTAAGCGGTTCAATTTCGACTGGCGTAGCTGCAATTCGCTGTTTTCGAGCTGAACCTGGCTTTGACGTACTGTCAGGTTATTTTGCAAACCGACATCAATGCACTGCTGTAGGTTAAACCGCGATGAGGCACTCGTAGTAGCCGCTGGTCGATTACCCGGCGAGACAACGCCCGGGGTGTTGGTGTTCTGCGCGTATGTTCCCGACAAACCAGTTGTAAGTAACAGGGCTAGTACAAGCCGACTTTGTCTCCACGCAACTCGCATACTCATAATTTTTTGATGGTTCAATGTTACAAACTTACCTTCGGCGCAGCTATCTTTTTAGGATAAACGGCGCAAAACAAGCATGAATCTGGTTTATAATTCGGATATATTATCCGAGAACGAATTTACCATTGACGCCAGCGATCGAGCGTTTCAGTACGGCGACGGCCTGTTCGAAACGATTCGGTACGAGCGTGGCCAGCTGTGGTTCTGGCCCGATCATTACGATCGGCTGACCCAAGGCCTATCGGCGCTCCAACTGAATCTACCTGCCGACGTCGATGCGTCAACGCTAAAGCGATTAATTCTGGAGCTTCTTGCCGCGAACGGACTGAGTGATCAGCCAGCCCGCATCAAAATTCAGGTCTGGCGACGGCCAGGAGGTTTGTATACGCCAACTCATCACGATGGTAACTTCCTTATTTCGGCCCGACCCGGTCGGTCGTTTGCGGTTACTGGGCAAACCAACGTAGTTATTTACAATTCGTTTCGTTTATCTCCATCCCCGATCTCGTCGTTTAAAACCATAAATGCCTTGCCGTACGTACTGGCGGGTCTCTATAAGCAGGAACAAGGCTCCGACGACGTTATTCTACTGGATACGCAGGGCCACCTGGCCGAATGCATCGCATCGAACCTGTTCTGGATCGCGAACAACACTTTATACACGCCTTCACTCCAGAGCGGCTGCATCGGCGGTATTGCCCGGAGGCAGATGCTCAATACGTTCCCGAACGTACAGGAAGGCTTGTTCCTGCCCGATACGTTACTTAATGCCGACGTTGTTTTTGCCGCCAATGTGATGGGCATCCAGCTATTCCAGGGCGAGTTTACAAAGGCATTCGGGGAACAGATCAGGCAGCTGTTTACCGAAACCAGCTTGCTCTAGCTTTGCACCTGTGTGCCTAACACTTCGGACTCCAGCCAGCCATCTTTCAGGCGCAGTATACGATTTCCGTATTCAGCATTGATCTCGGAGTGCGTCACCTGAACGATAGTTACCCCATCTTTCTGGTTTAGCTCGCGGAACAGTTCCATGATGTCGCGGGCCTGATCGGAGTGCAGGTTTCCGGTTGGCTCATCCGCAAAAATGACTTTAGGCTCGGCCGCCAGGGCGCGGGCGATGCCCACGAGTTGCTGCTGCCCCCCCGATAACTGAGCCGGAAACAAGTCTTTTTTGGCCACCATGTTAAAGCGATCGAGCAATTCGGCCACGCGGCTTTTCCGCTCCGACCCACTCAGCCCTTTGTAGAGTAAAGGCGTTTCGATGTTTTCATAAACCGTCAGTTCGTCGATCAGGTGATACGCCTGGAACACAAACCCGATCTGGGTACGGTGAAGCTCGGTACGTCTTTTTTCCGAGAGCTTCTGCACCGGCGCATCGTCAAACAGGTATTCGCCCTCCGACGGTTCTTCGAGCAGACCAAGAATATGCAGCAGTGTAGACTTCCCGGAGCCGGATGGCCCCATGATGGAAACGAACTCGCCCTGGGAAATATCAAGGCTGACGTTACGTAACACATAAACCCGGCCAAACCCGGCAGGATAGTACTTTGACACGTTGCGAAGTTGAATCATAATCGAATATCTTAAGTCTTTTCTATTTTACTGCGTGGTTCAAGTGTCGTGCCAGATTTAAAACTAGTTGATTTTGAAATGCTTACTCGGCCATTGGGTAAATTTACGTCCGATACTGGACAGTTGCTCACTCGAAACCGGACATAATTTTTTCCGGCTCATGCAACGTAACGCTGTTTTTTCACATCTTCACATCAGAACAAACCTTTCTCCATTATGAAAGCAATTGCTTTAGCGCTAGTTATGCTGACCGGCTTTACGACCGCTGACCGCGACTGGAAAAAAGACCGGGCCGTTTCGGGCTTTACCGGGCTGAGTGTTACCAGTGGTATTGATGTCTATCTGACCCAGGGAAGTTCAGAAAAATTGACGTTAGAGGTGAAAGGAGTTGAGGAAGAGGACGTTAAATCAGAAGTCAAAAACGGCGTACTGCGCCTGTACATCGACCGGAAAGGCACGAATTGGGGAATGAATTTCGGTAAAGACCGGTACGTAAAAGCTTACCTGACCTTTAAGCAGTTAAGTAATCTGCAAGCCACGGGTGGAGCCGACGTATTTGGACAGAACAAACTGACCTTCAACAATCTGAACCTTGAAGCATCGGGCGGTTCGGACGTAAAGCTAGACCTACAGGCCGATGAGCTCAATGTGTCGGCTTCGGGGGGAGCTGATGCCATTTTACAGGGAACGGCCCGTACGTTAAACGCGAGCGGATCAGGTGGAGCTGACCTGGATGCGCGGAAACTAACCGCCGAGATTTGCAACGCGAACTCGTCGGGCGGTTCAGATGTCTACGTAAACGCGACCAAAGAGCTGAGTATGAAAGCCTCGGGTGGTTCAGATATTTATTACTACGGCCCAGCCAAGGTGCTCGCCAAAAGCGAATCGGGCGGCTCGGATATTTCGAAGCGGAACTAGAAAAAGAGCGAGAGAGCGAGAGAGCAACAGCGTGAATGGATAACTTTGCTTATTCTTTCACGTTTTTTCGTACCGGCGAACCGGTCTTTCGCTCTTTTGACACCTACAATTGGCATTCTCGGTGGCGGGCAGCTTGGCCTTATGCTCCTGCAAGCCGCTATCGACTGGAACCTTCGGGTACATATCCTCGACGCTGACGCGGAAGCTCCCTGCCGCCACCTCTGCACGCAGTTTACGCAAGGCTCACTCACCGATTATGACACCGTTTATCAATTCGGGCAAACGGTTGATGTGCTGACTATCGAAATTGAGCGGGTCAATGTCGATGCGCTCGAAGCGCTCGAACGGGAAGGCAAACGGGTCTTTCCGCAGCCGTCGGTGATCCGCACAATTCAGGACAAACGGCTTCAAAAACAATTCTACCGGGACCATAATTTACCAACGGCCGACTTTATCCTGACGGACAACCGCGCCGACGTAGGGCAGCATACCGACTTTTTACCAGCATTTCACAAACTCGGCCGCGACGGCTACGACGGCCGGGGCGTTCAGCGCATTGCTTCTGCCGCTGACGTGGATAAAGCGTTCGATGCACCGGGCGTTCTGGAAAAAGCCGTCGACTTCGAAAAAGAGTTGGCTGTTATCGTCGCGCGTAACGAGCGTGGTGAAATCCAGACCTTCCCGACGGTAGAAATGGTGTTTCATCCTGAACTCAATCTGGTGGAATACCTGTTTGCCCCCGCCGAAATTTCTGACGAGATTAACAATCACACGCAGGACATTGCCCGCCGTACTGCCGAAGCGTTTGACATTGTAGGCTTGCTGGCGGTTGAGTTGTTTCTGGATAAATCGGGCAACGTACTGATTAACGAAGTGGCACCGCGCCCCCACAATAGTGGTCACCATACCATGCGGGCTAACGTAACGTCCCAGTTTGAGCAGCACTGGCGAGCGATCCTGAATTATCCACTCGGCGACACGACTAGTTATCAGCCTGCCGCTATGGTAAACCTCCTGGGCGAAGACGGTCACACCGGCCCGGCAGTCTATGAAGGATTAGAGACGTTACTGGCCATGCAGGGTGTATTTCCGTTCTTCTACGGCAAAGCGATTACCAAGCCCTTTCGCAAGATGGGACACGTAACGGTGATGGACGCGACGATGGACGCACTGCGCGAAAAGGTAGCAGACGTAAAAGCCGGGATTCGGATAATCTCGACGTAACGGTTGGTTAAACAAACAGGCTGACGAACATTCCCCCAAGGGCCATTCGTCAGCCTGTTTTGTAAAATGACTCCTTAAGCAACCGGGTTCTCCAGCGTACCAATTCTGTCGATCGTAATTCGGACAACGTCTCCTGACTGAAGCGTAAAGTCATCAGGCGGCACAATACCCGTACCCGTCATCAAGTAGCAGCCGTTCGGAAATGAGCATTCGCGGAACAGGAACGATACGAGTTCCGTATGCTGACGCTTCATCTGACTGATGGCAATGCTTTGGGTAAAGGCAGCCTCGCCGTCACGACTAATTTCCAGTTGTATTTGCGTGTCCGGGCTAATCGGGGCTTCCGGTACGTAGAGGCATGGTCCAAGCGCAGCGCTACCGTCGTACGTTTTGGCCTGGGGTAGGTACAAGGGGTTTTCGCCTTCAATGCTTCGCGAACTCATGTCGTTGCCGCAGGTGTAGCCGACAATCCTGCCCGACGACGTAATCAACAGGGTTAATTCGGGCTCTGGTACGTTCCAGGTCGAATCCTGACGAATTCGAACAGCCGCTCCGGGTGCGACTACTCGTTCGGGTGTAGCCTTAAAAAACAACTCCGGACGCTCGGCATCATAAACACGATCGTAAAAGTTATCGCCCCCTGATTTCTTTGATTCTTCCATACGCGCATTGCGGCTGCGCAGGTACGTAACGCCCGACGCCCAGACTTCCTGTCGGCCAATAGGGGCCTGTAAGCCCTGAGCTATCGGATTGGCACCTTCCTCCAATGCACTGGAGGCTGCAATCGCTTGTGTTAATACTTCGTGTAAATTGTCCTGATTGACGAGTTGGTCCCAATCGGTCGCCTGAACCGGGTAATACTGATTATTAGATTCGACAATGAAGCCAGCGCTGGTTTTGTACAGTTTCATAAATGACTAAGGATTTGACGGCAATTATAGAGTAAAGCGACGACTTTTCTGGACAAAAAGCGTTATCTTAGGTAATTCACTACCTCGTTACGATGCTGCAAAAAACCAGGGGTATTGCCCTCAGCTATATCCGTTACCGCGAAACATCCATTATTGCCCGCGCTTATACCGAAGAGTTCGGCCTGCAAAGCTACATTGTTAACGGCGTTCGGAGCGCCAAGAGCAAAAGCAACCGAATTGCGCTATTTCAACCGCTGACCTTGCTGGAAATGGTCGTTTATTACAAAAACGACCGGGATCTGCATCGACTTTCAGAAGTGAAAACGAACCATCCGTTTCAGAGTCTGCCGTTCGAGGTAAGCAAGTCGACCATCGCCATTTTCGTGACGGATATTCTGAACAAAGTGCTGAAAGAAGAAGCCAGCAGCCCAATTCTGTACCGCTTTCTGATCGACTCGGTCTTGTTTCTGGAAGAAGCGCAAACCAACTACGAAAACTTTCACCTGGCGTTTCTCCTGAAACTGTCGTTCTTTCTGGGGTTTGGTCCCGAGACGGCCCGTGAGTTCGAGAACCAACTCCGTGAGAACTCGTACCCGTTTCTGCCCGATGATGAGATGGAAACAGCCTTGAACACCATGCTTCGGCAACCGTTTGGCACACCCATCAAGCTGGCACGTTCCGCCCGCAACGAACTACTCGACGCGCTGGTGGCGTATTATCAAATTCACATTGACTCGATCGGCGAAGTGAAATCGCTGCCCGTGTTACGTGAAGTATTGGGGTAAGATAAGTCTGAAGATTTCGACTTGATAAGATTTTGCTGATGTGTATCCCTTCTAGACCTTCCGTTTCAGCTCGAAGTTCTGACCTAAATACAACCGCCGGACCTGCTCGTCACTGGCTAGCTCTTCGGCCGTGCCCTGTTTCAGGATTTTTCCTTCGAACAACAGATACGCCCGGTCGGTGATCGACAGCGTTTCGTTTACGTTGTGATCGGTGATCAGAATGCCAATGTTCTTATGCTTCAGCTTGGCGACAATGCTCTGAATGTCCTCAACGGCAATCGGGTCCACACCGGCGAACGGTTCATCGAGCAGAATGAATTTAGGGTCGACAGCCAGCGCCCGAGCGATTTCGGTACGTCGACGCTCACCACCTGACAACACTTTCCCCTTGCTCTTGCGGACGTGCGTCAGGCTAAACTCCTCCAGCAACTCCTGAACCTTCTCTTTCCGGTCTGCCTTCGGCATATCCGTCATTTCGAGCACCGCCAGTACGTTCTCTTCCACGGATAAATCGCGAAACACGGAGGCTTCCTGCGCCAGATAGCCTAACCCTAACCGCGCCCGTTTGTACATCGGCAGATCGGTTACGTCGATATCGTCGATGAATACCTTACCGCTATTAGGCTTGACCAGACCAACCGCCATGTAAAACGAGGTCGTTTTTCCTGCTCCGTTTGGCCCCAGCAGCCCCACAATTTCGCCTTGTGCAACCTGATATGATACGTTGTTATTGACGAGTCGTGAGCCGTATTTTTTGATTAGGTTTTCCGTTCTGAGAATCATTCGTTCTGTAAGTCAATCACCAGTCTAACACAACCGACTGCTGACTAATTGCCGCATTTAATATCTTTTAACATTAATTGTAGCGACATATTTCCATTAAAGAAATTCTGTTCGATTTGGTAGCAAATGGAGAAAGGCTGTCCAGACCGAAGCTGATCGGCAAAGTGCGCCATGCCGAACCCGACGGCAGTTAGCGTATGGCCGGTTCTCCGTTGGTGCACGCTGATTTTCAGGTGCTTTTCCTTCATGATGATCGGCTCGTTTGCCAGATACACATCCTCCGTCATAAAGACTGGCTGCATGTTATGTGGCCCGAACGGCCCCATTTGTTTCACAATCCGAACGAGCTTGTCGTTGATTTCGCTGAAATCCAGGGGCAGGTCAATGTCTACCAGCGGTGTCAGGTGTTCTTCCTTGATTTTCCGGGCAACAACTTCTTCAAATTTCTGCCGGAACGCGTCGATGTTATCAACCGGCATAGTCATGCCAGCCGCGAAGGTGTGACCGCCGAATTGCTCCAGCAGTTCAGCGCACTCTTCGATCGCTTCGTACACGTCAAAACCCGGTACCGACCGGGCTGACCCGGCAGCTTTATCGTGCGACTGAGTCAGAATAATGGTTGGACGGTGAAAATGCTCAATGCAGCGCGACGCCACAATACCGATTACGCCTTTATGCCAGGTTGCATCGTACAACACGGTTGTTTTTGCCTGAACCATTGCCTCATTTTGACGAATCATGGCCAGGGCCTGTTCAGTAATGCTGCTATCAAACTCCCGGCGGCTGTTGTTGTGCTTGTTGATCGCCATGGCAAAATTGTCGGCCTCTTCTTCCGACTCAGCCAACAGCAACTGCACGGCGGCTTTTGCGTGCTGAATTCGTCCGGCAGCATTGATTCGGGGTCCTAGTCCAAACACTACGTTCGTAATGTCCAGCTCGTTCTTAAAGCCCGCTACCTTGATCAACGCCTTTAAACCGGTTCGGGGGGTCGCGTTAAGGTATTTTAACCCATAATGCGCCATAATCCGGTTTTCGCCCGTGATCGGCACAATGTCCGACGCAATGCTGACCGCAACCAGATCGAGGTACGGGTATAAATTATCCAGCGGAATATTAGCCTGGTGGCAGAAAGCCTGTAGCAATTTAAAGCCTACACCACAACCGCTCAATTCTTTGTATGGGTACTGACAATCTTCACGTTTTGGGTCAAGGACAGCCGCGGCATCCGGCAGCTCCGCCCCCGGACGGTGGTGATCACAGATGATAAAATCAACCCCAAGCGCTTTAGCTTCGGCTACCCGCTCAATCGATTTAATTCCACAGTCGAGAGCGATAATTAACGTAAAGCCATTTTCGGCAGCCCACTGAATACCCTGCGTTGAAATTCCGTATCCTTCCTTATAACGGTCGGGTATATAATAATCTATTTTTGCGTGATAGTTCTTCAGAAAGCCATATACCAGCGCTACCGAGGTTGTTCCGTCTACATCATAGTCCCCATAGATAAGAATTTTTTCTTCCTGATCTGGATTCATGGCCCGTTTCAGGCGCTCGATGGCCCGGTCCATGTCTTTCATCCGGAACGGCGGATGCAGATGACCGATTTCAGGCCGGAAAAACGCCCGGGCTTCTTCAAAGGAATGAATACCCCGTTGAACTAACAAAGCAGCCAGGAATGGGCTTATATTAAGTAAATGCGTTAATGATTCGATAGCAGTTCGCTGCTCCGCTGATTCGGGGAAAGGTTTGGTGATCCATCGTCTTAGGGAAGGTGTCGGTTGGGCTATCATACTTGCAAAATAAATCCGTTTTTAGAAAAAGATTGTGTTTATGCTCATTTTGCTTTCTGCACTTAGCTTATTTTTAGCTGACAAACCTGCTTATAAAGCCCCTAAAAAAGCCAACCTTAAAGTTGACGTTCAAAACGTCCGTCATTCAAAAGGAGCGGTGTACGTTGCGCTCTTTCGCCCGGGAGCTAATTTCCCACAAGGTAAGCCAATGGAAGGGCGAAAGCTAGACGCTGAGACGAATAGTGTTTCGACAACGTTCGCCGTGGAACCAGGCGACTATGCTGTAGCCGTGTATCATGATGAAAACGGAAACGGTAAAATGGATAAACGGGTGTTTGGTATTCCGAAAGAACCTTACGGATTCAGTAATAATTTCCGTCCTACGATGTCGGCGCCTAAGTTCGGCGATTGCAAGTTCACGGTAGGCGACGACGGCAAGGCTATAAGCATCAAACTAGACGCATTTTAGCCTTGACCTGGCGGTAGCTGCATTTTTAATAGGGAAAACTCAGAAACTTTCCGTACTTTTGTCCGGCAAATAACACCACCTGTTTATTTGCCATGAGCTTAGATACCAGTAAGTTTCTTTACGAGGCTCTCACTTACGACGACGTACTGCTGCTGCCTGCCTACTCAGAGGTTCTCCCGCGCGATACAAGTACTGTTACCCAACTTACCCGCGAAATTCAACTAAACATTCCGCTCATCTCGGCGGCAATGGACACCGTTACGGAGTCAGCGCTGGCTATTGCGATGGCGCAGGAAGGGGGTATCGGTATGATCCACAAAAATATGAGTGTGGAAGCGCAGGCCGATGAGGTTCGTCGGGTGAAGCGCTCAGAAAGTGGGATGATTATTGATCCCATCACGCTCGCCGAAAGCGCTACGCTGGCCGACGCACTCAAAATCATGCGCGAGTTCAAGATCGGCGGCATTCCGGTCGTTGACGAAAACGGGAAGCTGGTGGGTATCCTCACCAACCGCGACCTGCGCTTTCAGAGCGATTTGTCGAAGCCGGTTACCGATATAATGACCCGCGAGAAGCTCATTACGGCCACTACGGGGCTAACCCTGGATGAGGCCGAGAGCATCCTGCAGGAATACCGAATCGAGAAGCTTCCGATTGTTGATGAAGAGAATCGCCTGGTTGGCCTTATTACGTACAAAGACATTCTTAAGAAAAAGAGCCACCCCAACGCCTGTAAGGACGAATTAGGTCGTTTGCGCGTGGGGGCCGCCGTTGGCGTAACGCCCGACCTGACCCGACGTATTGAAGCGCTCGTAAAAGCCGGCGTTGACGTGATCAGTGTCGACACCGCCCACGGCCACTCAAAGGGTGTAATCGACGCGGTACGTGGCATTAAACAGCAGTTTCCCAAACTACAGGTCATTGCCGGAAACGTAGCCACCGGCGAAGGGGCTAAAGCGCTGGCGGATGCGGGTGCTGATGCCGTGAAAGTCGGGGTTGGCCCAGGCTCCATTTGTACGACACGGATCATCGCCGGTATTGGTATGCCCCAGTTAACGGCGGTTTACGAAGCGGCAAAAGCCTTACAGGGAACAGGAGTACCCATTATTGCTGATGGCGGTATTCGCTTCTCGGGCGACATTACCAAAGCCCTGGCGGGCGGAGCCAGTACGGTCATGATCGGTTCGCTGCTGGCGGGCACTGAAGAGGCCCCCGGCGAAGTTGTCTTGTACGAGGGTCGGCGGTTTAAAACGTACCGGGGTATGGGATCGGTTGAAGCAATGGAGGACGGCTCTAAGGATCGCTATTTCCAGGATGCCGAAGACGACATCAAAAAACTTGTTCCCGAGGGTATCGTCGGTCGGGTTCCGTTCAAAGGCCACGTTTCTGAGATTGTGTACCAGATGGTTGGTGGTTTAAAGGCTGGTATGGGCTACTGTGGAGCCATCGATATACCAGCTCTGCAACAGGCTAAATTCGTAAAAATTACCTCGGCAGGTGTGCGCGAAAGCCACCCTCACGATATTCAGATTCAGAAAGAAGCGCCGAATTATTCAGCGAGATAAGCTCTGAACCGCACAGGCGGCCCTGCAGGAGTAAGCTGACCTAACTTGATTCTTACGATTACACAAAGATCGGATTAATCAAGTTGAATCAGGTCAATCCCGCAGGGCCGCCTGTGCGGTTCAGAGATAGTGAACCGTACTGTTGGTGCCGTGGTTAGTGAGGTTGATCTCGCGGATGCCCACACGGTGGTTGTCAATGACCATATTGGTCGTGTCCTGTCTTAGCTGCACGAACGTAGACGGGCTTAATAAAACGAGCAGATTGCCGCGTTGTACAATTTTGTCGGCGTGGTAATGTCCGCAAACAACCGTTACGTGGCACGGCAGGTCCTTGATCAACTCCAGAAACTGGTCGGTTTGCCGGAAGCGATCGTGGCGGTCCATGAACGTAACGTCGGCTGGCACAGGCGGGTGGTGCATAAATACCAGTACGTTGCTGTCTCGTAAGGCCGACATAAATTCACGCAGCCATGCCCATTGGGTTGGCGACATTATACCTTTGGCGGTATCAAGAAAAAGAGTTGGCTGGCCTTCAAGCGGTATTGCATAATACAATTCATCGCCGTGTAAGTAGTTTGTTCGGTTGAACTCCTCGGCCAACAAAGTAGAGTCATCGTGGTTACCGGCAATCACATAATACGGATACGGCAGTTTGTCCAATTGCTCTTTTGCCCACTCGTACGTACTACGGTTTCCTTCTGCATTACAGATGTCGCCACCAATGACCAGGCAGTTGGGTTTAATCTGCGGAAGAAACGCGAGCGCATTCAGAAAATTCTGCCGTACATCAACTTCCTGTGGCTTTTCGCCTTCAGCACCCAAATGTATATCCGTGATAAACGCTATTTTCATACAGTTGTCGTTACGTTATCTACACGCTTAAATAGACGAAATTACTAACCTAGGTGCCTTTATTTAGCAATCAGTTCGTTTTGGCTTCGTTCCAGTACACATCCATTTCGGCCAGGGTCATGTCCCGCAACGCTTTCCCATTCGCCCGGGCCTGTTCTTCAATGTACTGAAAGCGCCTGATAAACTTCTTATTCGTGCGTTCGAGCGCAGTTTCCGGATTGATGTCAATGAAGCGGGCGTAGTTGACGAGTGAAAACAGCAAATCGCCAAATTCGCCCTCGGCCCGCTGCACGTCGATGGCTTCGTCTGTTTCCGCGTTAAATTCAGCTTTAAACTCCTGCATTTCCTCTTCTACCTTTTCCCAGACCTGCTGCTTTTCGTCCCAGTCAAAACCGGCCCCGCGGGCTTTCTCCTGAATACGCATCGCCTTAACCAGAGCGGGCAGCGAAGTCGGCACGCCCCCCAGTACCGATTTGTTACCTTCTTTCAGCTTCAACTGCTCCCAGTTGGCTTTTACCTGCTCTTCGGTTTCGGCTACAGTATCGCCATAAATATGCGGGTGACGGCTAATGAGCTTTTCGCAGACGCCATTGAGGACATCTGCTACGTCGAAGGCACCGGTTTCCGAAGCGATCCTGGCGTAAAAAATCAGGTGCAACTGAATGTCGCCCAGCTCTTTCCGAATCTCGGACAGGTCGTTTTCGAGTATAGCATCCGAGAGTTCATACGTTTCTTCAATGGTCAAGTGACGCAGGCTATCCAGCGTTTGCTTACGATCCCAGGGACACTGCTCGCGCAGTTCATCCATGATGGTCAGCAGCCGATCAAAAGCCATCAGTTGTTCCTGACGGCGGGCGGGTAGGTCTTGAAATTGTTTCTTCGTTTCGCTCATATCCCAATAAGGCATAAGGCGCTGTATTGGTTTACAGGCGGCCCAATTTTATGAGTGACCACGAGCGGTAATTACAATAGCGATCCGCTTCGGCCATTTCGGAACAAAAATAGATAAAGCAATCCGGGCAGAAACATTAATACCCTTATTGGCAAACAGTCTTTGCAACCTGCCCCGACGCTTATTCATAAACTCTCCACTTTTAACTACTTGTTAATGCAAAACTGAACTGATTCTAATCTCGCCAGCCAACCTTTGCGTCTGTAAAGCGAACACGATAGCACCATTCAGGATGAAGCACAATTATGTAAACCATTTTCATGTTTCACTTAATCGTTCTTATAAAATGAAAACCCTAGTGCTGGCCGCTTTTACTACGTTGCCTTTCCTGAGTACCGCTCAGACAACGTCCAGTTTCGTTCATATGCCTGACAATGGCGTTTATCTGTCGGCCACCGATTTTAAGCACCATCTGATAACGGACGGTTTCGACAACGCTCAAACGGGCTATCGCCTGCGTGACGAATTATTTAAACCAGCCGTTAAGATTGTAACGCCCGACAATCAGGACGTCGAAATTCCGGCCGCACAGTTGTGGGGAGAACGTAAATCAGGCGTAGATTACCGTCGTTTTACTGGCGAACTATACCGGGTTGAACACACCGACCGTATCTATATATACAGCCGCCCAACAGACCTGTCGGGTATCGGCCGGAACGCTAATTCGCTGATAACGTACTATTTCAGCCGTAAGGCGGACTCTCCTATTCACGCTATTACCGCCAATGTCCTTAAAGACATCTTTTATGACCAACCCGAAAAGGTTGCCGCTTTTGACGAGTTGGATAATCTGAGTAGTGATCCAGGCCACCAGGCCTCTCAACTGATACGGCTGTTTTACACCAGTGATACGTCCGCTCAGGCAACCGCTGAATAGTCACTAGCCTGTCTGATCAATTCGGCAGATATAGGCCATGAAATAATAAAATGTCGGTCTACCTTGATTGACGTTTTATTATTTCATTTACTTTGCAAAACAAAGTACTTTAAATTATGAACCAATTCACTTACGCCCTGCACTCCTTGCTAAACAGTAATTCTGGCCGTCCGGTACTCGGTCGGGGGCTCATTGCCTTAACGGGGCTTACCGCAGCCGGGCTTGCCCTGGTAACCACGCGCGGATTACTAACCGGCAACTGGTGGTTTTTCGTGATGCTGACCTGGAACTTGTTTCTGGCGTTTTTTCCGTTGGGCGTAGTACTGGTACTGCGCGATTTGCGAACGGCCGGTTTTTTAAGTCCGTGGCTGCTGGCTACTGGTTTAGCGGTCTGGTTGGCTTTTCTGCCGAACGCGCCCTACATCATCACCGACCTGTATCATATTCAACACACTCCGACGCAGTTGCTCTGGTTCGATACCATCACCCTGTTTCTGTTCGCACTGACGGGTTTGCTGGCAGGCTTATACTCGATGCTCATTGCCCACCGAATGCTTCGGCCACTGCTCGGCTTCGGTCTGACGTGGATGCTGATGCTGGCGGGTCAGGTTTTATCCGGCTTTGGCATTTATCTGGGTCGCTTTGGGCGCTGGAATAGCTGGAACGTATTAACTAAACCGTCCATGCTCGTCCAGGCCATTTCTCAATCGTACCACGATCACCTGAGCATCAAGCTCACGTTAGCCTATGGCTTCGTGCTGGTCGTGTTATACATCGCCTTTTATTGGTACATCGACGCTGAAGAGCAGCCAAAATCGCGGCTATTAGCCTGAGGAACAATACGTACTCGTCTGTAAGACTTAGGTTATCGGACGGCCACTGATACGCATGACTACGTATAGCTGACAAAATCGTGAAAGTAAAGCTAATCCTACCCGCTCTGGCCGAGGCTGAAAGCCCCTTCTGGCGCCCCATCAAGTACTCTCTGTTTCCGCCACTCGGTCTGGCAACGCTGGCCGCTCATCTATCTCCTGACGACGAAGTTGAGTTGCAGGATCAACACGTAGAGACGCTGCAACTGGATGATTACCCCGATCTGGTCCTTATTCAGGTTTACATCACCAATGCGTATAGAGCTTATACCATTGCCGATCACTACCGAAGTCGTGGTGCTTACGTCTTACTGGGCGGTTTACACGTAACGTCGCTGCCGGAGGAAGCGGCTGCTCACGCCGACACTATTTTTCTTGGTCCGGGCGATCAGACCTTTCCCGAGTTCCTGGCTGACTTCCAGAAGGGAGAGCCTAAAAAGACGTACCGGTCAACCAGCAGAACCCTCGACAATCTACCGCCTGTCCGAAGAGATTTAATTAAACGTAATCGGTACCTGGTGCCTAATTCTCTGGTTGTTACGCGCGGCTGCCCACACCACTGCGACTTTTGCTACAAGGACGCGTTCTTTGAAGGCGGCAAGACCTTTTATACGCAATTGGTGGACGAAGCCCTGGCCGAAATTGAGCGGCTTCCGGGCAGGCATCTTTATTTTCTCGATGACCACCTGTTGGGCAATACTAAATTTGCCAGCGGGCTCTTCGACGGTATGCGGGGCATGAACCGGGTATTTCAGGGAGCGGCCACGATTGATTCCATTCTCCGCGGAAACCTGATCGAGAAAGCAGCTGATGCCGGGCTACGTAGCGTTTTTGTGGGCTTCGAAACGTTTTCGGCGGCCAATCTAAAGCAAAGCAACAAAAAACAAAACTTGGCGAAGGATTACCGGCAGGCGGTTAATCGGCTGCACTCGCTGGGTATTCTGATCAATGGAAGTTTTGTGTTTGGCCTCGATGAAGACGATCGGGACGTATTCAAACGAACCGTAGACTGGGGTGTCGAGAACGCCATCACCACTGCCACGTATCATATTCTGACGCCTTATCCGGGCACAAAACTGTTTAAAACCATGGAGGCACAGGGCCGAATCCTAACAAGAAACTGGGATTTGTATGACACTCGGCACGTCGTTTACCAAACGGCGCGGTTGGCTCCGGACGAGTTGGAACAAGGCTATGACTGGGCCTATCAATCGTTCTATAGCTGGCTGAACATCCTCAAATCAAGCTTCGCGCACGAGTCACTTAAACACAAGCTGAAACACCTGTTCTATACGGGTGGCTGGAAAAAGTTTGAGCCTGTCTGGAATCTGTTGATCAAGACCCGGACTCTGAATGATATGCTGCCGATTCTGGAGTCGATTTTAGCCAATGTACGAACAACCCAGCCGGATTTTACGGAAGAAAACAAACCTGCGGAAGTTCTGTCTGGTACGTTACCTGAACTGAATACATTACCTTCGGGTCGTTCAGCGCGCTTGCTCCATGATTAACATCCGGAAAGTATTCCGCAGCTTTCGGTATGCGGGACAGGGGATTATTGACTTATTTCGCTATGAAAACAATGCAAAGGCTCACCTGCTTGTTGCCATCGCCATTATTTTAGTGAGTTTACTGGTTCAGCTAAGCCGGGTTGAATGGGCAATTATTCTCACTCAGGTTGGGATTGTCTGGGCCGCCGAAGCGTTTAATACCGCTATTGAAAAACTATGCGATTTTGTATCGCCAGGCATCCATCCCCAAATTAAAGCCATTAAAGATTTATCAGCGGGGGCCGTTTTAATGGTTGTTGTGATTGCAGTTATTATCGGCATTGTCATCATAGGCGGACGACTGCTGGTTCTGCTGGAACTGCTGTAAAAGTGATTGTAACGATCTTGTCTATCAAATTATACCGAACAAACTCATGCACGAATCGCGTGAACATCTACAGACGCTGACCGAGATCCGTAGTCTGATGGAGCGCTCTTCCAAGTTCCTTTCCCTAAGCGGGCTGTCGGGTGTTTCGGCCGGTGTAGTTGCGCTCACGGGGGCGGTGGTTGTGTACATGCGGCTACGTACCGGCTGGTTTACCATTCCCGGTTACGACCGGCTGGAGCTTTACGATGATGCCGACCATGCAGCTATCAAACAATTTTTGGTACTGGTGGCTCTGGCCGTTCTGGTGGCGGCTCTGCTGCTGGGAACGTATTTTACGGTTCGGAAAGCACGTCGGCAGGGCTTAAGTGTCTGGAATACGTCTTCCCAGCGTTTGGTCTGGGCTATGGCCGTTCCGCTGGCAGCGGGGGGAGTCTTCTGCCTGGCGCTTCTGCACTACAATATCATCTGGCTGGCGTTCCCGGCTACCCTTATCTTTTACGGCTTAGCCTTAGTAAACGGCAGTCGGCACACACTCCGGGATGTCGAATCACTGGGCTACTGCGAAATTGTGCTTGGCTTAATCTCCTTATTTTTGCCGGGATACAACCTGTTAGTATGGGCCATTGGCTTCGGCATCCTGCACATTGCGTATGGCCTGGCGATGTACTTCAAATACGAACGTAATACCGCATGAAAGACCTGCTGGCTCAGTTTAACAAAGCATTTGAGAGCAAGGCGCGGCTAAACATCATGTCGGTCCTGATGGTCAACGACTCCATGAGTTTTAACGGGCTGAAGGAACTGCTTAGCCTGACCGACGGCAACCTCTCTACGCACTTACGGTCGCTGGAAGAGCTGGGTTACGTAGCGGTTCAGAAGCAGTTTATCGGCCGAAAGCCAAACACGACGTATTCTACTACCGATGCTGGCCGTCAGGCCTTTGCCGACCACCTGAACGCCCTCGAAGAGTTTATTAAGAACCTGTAGACGTTTTTTTACACCGTCTACAGGTTCTCTTGTATTGCGGCTTGGGTACTTTTTTCTTCACTGGCAGTTCCATGCAAACCCAGTCCGTAGGCCGATGGTCAGGCTTGGCAATCAGGGTTATACCGTTCTCCGCGGCTTCTATAGGTGCTTTATAGGTCAATTATCACCAGCGAAATTCGATTACCGTCGGAATTAACGCGGTTGGCTAAGCAAAATGAGTCTACAAACCGTTGCTTTTTCATGAATCTCATGAACTCTCCTTCAGCAAACCAGCGGTCCTATGCCTGACCAGTCATCATCTGCAACAGCCATACCTCAATTGCGTTCGCTTGAAAAGGAAGGAACGCGACGCACAACCTGGGCTGAACTGCTCAATGATTTGGTGTTTACGGTCATTATCATGCAGTTAGCGCAGCGGTTGCAGACCTCGTTTGACGCTAAAGAATTTGGCCAGTTCATCCTGCTATACGTTCCTGTCTGGTGGCTTTGGAATGGTGAGACGCATTATTCCACACGTTTCGACAACGAACAGGATATAACGCACCGCTTTCTGGGGAGTCTTCAGTTACTCGGTTTGATTGTGCTGGCCGCGTCGGTTCCCAAAGGAGCCGAAGCCAGTTCATCGGTATACGCGCTGACGTACTCGGTGGTGCGGATTATACTTTTGGCCGAATACGGCCGGGCCTGGTATTACGTGCCCAAAGCCCGCCCTTACATTAAGCATTTAGCCACTGGCTTTTCTCTTTCGGCGTTGCTCTGGATTGGCTCGGTATTCGTTCCGCTTCCTTATAAATACGGAGTCTGGGCCCTGGCCCTGCTCATTGAACTAGGAACTCCCTTAACCTCGACGGGCGGGCAGCTCCACCGGGAGTTTCCACCCGACGTTCGGCATCTACCCGAACGGTACGGTTTGTTTACGCTGCTTGTGCTCGGGCAATCGGTAAGCGGAGCAACGCAGGGTCTGATGGCCAGCGGACTGAACGCAGAAACGATTCCGGCTACGGTCTTAGGCGGCATTATCATCATTGGCCTGTGGTGGGCTTATTTCGACCGGCTCGACGACGATGCGGTGCGGCAGGTGAGCGAAGGCGGTACGGCCCGGTTCTATACCCTGTGGCTCTATCTGCACTTACCCCTGACCATTGCTTTAACCCTGGTAGGCATTAGCCTGACCTACGCGGTGCGGGCCACCAACCAGGATGATTTACCCCAGCAGACGCAATGGCTATTAACGGGTTCCGTAGCTGCTTATCTGTTAACGGAAGCCGGTATCAGCCTGACATCACTTAAGGCAGGCCCTCCTCATCCTAGCTTCGTTCGCGGCATTGTCACCCGCTTTGGAATTGCCCTTGTTCTGGTTGGCGTTGGCGCGTTTGCGTCGTTACGTCCAATTAATCTGATGATTATTACTGCTGCCCTGGTGATGGCCATGATTGTCAGCGACAATCTGGCCCCGGCGGCTCCGGCAAGTACCGAGCGCGTAGAAGGTCAGACTGATGGTAACGACGTAAAACCAGATACGGGCGTATAGCTAGCCCTATGAGCAAACCCCGTTAGTTGGCGTTGAACTCCGAATCCTTGATGCCTTTGTTCACTTTCACATTATCGACGGACATGGTCATTGATCCGCGTGGCGATTGCTGAACGATCGTCATGGGAAACTTTATGCCGTTTACGTCTTTATAATCGGTATACAAGGACGTAGTAGTCATCTGACCTCGTGGCGATTGGCCACTCGTAACCGACTGCACTTTCAGGCCAGTTGTTACGTCGAAGTTATCCGTCCACGTAGTGGCTCCATCCGCGGTCGCGTGGCTTAATTTATACGTATCCTTACCCTCTACTTTCTCGGAGCCAACGAACGTAGTTTTTACACCGTTTTCAGTGTAATGCAACTCGGGAAAAATAATATTCATCAGAATCATCTGCTGCGCAGCGGGACCGTCGAGGGTACGGCTTCCCTGCATACCGCCCATAGCCACCTTCGATCCATTACCTGTCCGCATCATCATCTCCATACCGTTGATGTTGATAGCCATCGAAAATTTGTTGGGAAGTTTCTGCTTCCAGGTAATGATAATGTGCTCCCGTTCGATTTCGCTCGATAGGTACGTGGTTAGGTCCTGCACTTTCAACAGCACATCTTTCCCACCAATGGCGGCAATGTATTTATCAATTACTTCGTCGGCGGCTGGAGTAGTTTGCGCCAGTACGGACAGCCAGAACGTCAACGCCAAGGACAAGGTTAAGGCTATCTTCTTCATCAGTTTGGGCTTGGTCAGGTCAACTCTGAACGTAATGATTCCATAAAGCGGACCAGGTTGAGTAACTGCCTGATCGCGTTTTGGCAAGGAAGAGAGTTTTGTTACGTCTCTTTTGTCGAATATACAGACACTTTGCATTATATCAGCAAAAATTTGTCTTTACCATTGGGGGATTTAGCCGGGTAAACTTGTCCTATAGCTGTGAGCCCTTTCCCAGATGTCTGTTAATCCATTTCTGATTACCCCGCCAGGCGATAAGCCAGCTTTACGTCCAGAGTCTGGTCAGTCGGTGCCGACCGAAATCGACCACGAGCTTTTTGTGCGCAAAGCGTTCGAGCAAGACCCGCGGCACGGCTGCGAGCTGTTATTTAAGCTTTACTTTGCCCCGCTTTGCAGCCACGCCGTTCGCTACGTGTATAATCGCCAATTGGCCGAAGATCTGGTAGCGGACCTATTCTATTCCTTTTACGCCAATCGGCAGTATGAACGCGTAACCAGCTCCTACCGGGCGTATCTCTACCAGGCCGTTCGGAATCGGGCGTTCAACTGCATTCGCTGGGAATTAGGTCGGCAAGGCACCGAGGAGCCTGACCTCAACGAACCCGATACGGAATCGGGACAGCCCGACAATCTTCTGGTACAGGATGAACTTTACCAGACGCTTGAACGAGCGGTCCAGCAGCTGTCTCCCCAGCGGCAGCGGGTCTTTCTGATGAGTCGATTCGAAGGCAAATCGTACAAAGAGATTGCCCATGAACTTGGGCTAACGCCAAAGACAGTCGAAAATCACCTGCTCCGGGCGTTAACGGCCGTTCGGTCGGTCCTGCGCCAGAGCCACCTGCTTATCTCAACGGTCCTATTGCTAATCACGCTAGGATAGTCTCCACAAGATACTCGAACACGCATGCAACCAACTAAAGAATTGGTGTACACCTACTTTGCCGGCCAGGCTACGTCGCTCCAGAAGAAAGTCATTGGCGAGTGGCTGGCCCACCCTGACGGCCGGGAGCAATTTTTCCAGTGGCTGGACGAGTGGGAGCGCAGCTATCCGCAGTATAAACCCGACTCAGACCTCATCCTCGCACGGCTCCAGCAACGGATGGCGAACCCGGCTCCGGCCGTTTCTCCCTTCCAGCACGTTCACCGGCCCGAGCCGGGACTCAGCAACAAACGCCGTTGGCAATGGGCCGCAGCCGTTGTTGGCTTAGCCGGCTTACTTGCTGGTTTATACGCCACGCAGGACGTTTGGAATTACCGCACCATTGTAACGACCAAACAGCAGTTGCGAACCGTTAACCTCCCCGATGGCTCTACCGTTGCCCTGAATGGTCAGTCGACGCTACGTGTGCCCCGCTGGGGGTATGGCTGGGTATCGCGTCGGGTCCAGTTCTCCGGCGATGCGGTCTTTAACGTCCGGCATCTGGCCACCCATCAACCGTTTGTGGTCAAGCTGCCCTCTGGCGTCGATGTTGAAGTTTTAGGCACCGAGTTTTCGGTAAGTGATCGGAAAGCCAATACGGAGGTTGTACTCAAGCGCGGGAAGGTAAAACTCGCCTATACATCCGCCAAACAGGAGCCGCAGAGCCTGATCATGAAACCCGGCGACTACGTATCTCTCGACCGCCTGGGCTCCGTACAACTCCGCCACCAAACCGACACCGTCGCTTTCGCGGGCTGGCGGTACCGGCATTTCGTATTCAACAATACCCCGTTGCTGGATGTGTTCAGACAGATACACGATGTGTTTGGCGTAACGGTTCAATGCAGCGATCCTCAGCTGGCGCGTCGAACGCTGACCGGCACAATTCGGGCGGGTTCATCACAGGAACTGGCCGAAGCCCTCGCTGAGCTGCTTGATCTACACGTAACGAACGCCGATCAAACCCTTGTCTTTTTTCAAAACGCCGATAAAACAACTAACCAATGAGGAAACTCCTACCCTTTACCCTAACCGTCAGCTGGCTCGTGGTAGCTGGTTACGATTTAACAACGGCTCAAACCCTGGCGTCGGTGCAAACCCGTACGGTCAGCTGGCAACCCAGTAAACTTAACCAACACACTACGTCCCAGCAGCTTTCACTCCGGCAAGCCCTGCTTGAGCTAAAGCAGCACTACGGCGCTGATATTCTGTTTGAAGAATCGGTCATCGCCGAAACAGCCACGAAGCCAGCTGAACCAATTAATTACAACGCCCGACTGGAGGCAAACCTGAATACGTTACTGAAGCCTCGGGGTTTACGGTTCAAAAAATTAAAGTCAGGTGCCTATTTAATTGTGCCGGTCAAGACGACGATCAGGGTCGTTACGGACTCGCCTGAGCCTATTACCACAACGTCGGCCGCGGCTCCCCTACCCACCCCAACCTCGATAACCGGGCTACCGTTTACCTTACCGGCGGAATCCGCACTGGCCGATGTACGTATCGTTGGTCGCGTTGCGGCTGAGAACGGCGAAGAGCTTCCCGGAGTGAGCGTGGTGGTGAAAGGATCAACACGCGGCACAACAACGGATGCCAACGGGCGCTATCAGTTGAGCGTCCCGGACAGCAAGGCGGTGCTGGTATTTAGCTTTGTCGGGTACGTTAGCCAGGAAGTTGTCGTCGGCAACCGGACAACCGTTGATGTTCAACTGGCGACCGACACGCGTTCGCTGAATGAGGTGGTTGTTATCGGGTATGGTACGCAGAAGAAGAGCGACCTCACCGGCGCAGTGGCAACGGTTCCGGTAGAAGAAATCCGGAAGGTAGCCGTTGCCTCGCTCGACCAGGCGCTTCAGGGACGGGCCGCTGGCGTACAGATCACGCAAAATTCGGGTGCTCCCGGCGGCACCACAACCATTCGGATTCGGGGCGGCAACTCCATTCAGGGCGATAACGAACCGCTCTACGTTATCGATGGCATCCCGTTCAAGAACGACGGAGCCAGCAGCGGTTCGAATTTTAACGTATTAAGCACGCTTAACCCCAGCGATATTGAGTCGATCTCGGTCCTGAAAGATGCGTCGTCTACGGCTATTTATGGCTCTCGTGGCGCGAACGGCGTGGTTATCATTACGACCAAACGGGGTAAGGCGGGCAAGTCAACTATCAACTTCGACACGTATTATGGTGTACAGCAGGTACGACGGAAATACCCGGTTTTGAACGGACGCGAGTACGCTCAGTTCGTAAATGACGCCAACACGAACGAAGGCCGGGCAGCTGTTTATAGTCAGGACCAGGTCAATGCCTTCGGCGAGGGCACCGACTGGCAGGACCAGATATTCCAGTCAGCCCCCATCCAGAACTATCAACTGTCGATCTCGGGCGGTGACGAGCGTACGCAATACGCCATTGGCGGGGGGTATTTTAAGCAGGATGGGATCGTTGTCAACTCGAATTTTGACCGGTATTCGTTCCGGATCAACCTGGACCGCAAGCTGACCAACAAAATCAAAATCGGGAATAGTCTGACGGTGAACCGCACGGTCTCGAACCAATCGCGCACGGATGGCGACCTGGGCAGCGCCGGTCTGGTGACCATGGCAGCCTTGCAATTCCCGCCGATTCTTCCCGTCTACAACCCTGACGGTACGTATCTGGTGACTAGCCCGGCGCTGAATTTTACGGCCGATAACCCGGTGGCCCTGGCCCGCGACAGCAAGAACCGTAACACCGCCTTCCGGACGTTCGGCAACGTATTTGGCGAGTACCAGATCATCGATGGGCTGAACCTGAAAGTGCTGCTGGGCGTAGATGCCATTTTGCAGAAACAGGATAGTTATCTCCCCCGGAGCGTATCGAGTGGCTTGTCGCAGGGTGGAGTCGGTTCGCTGTACAATAGTCAGGCCGTAACCTGGCTGAACGAAAACCTGCTGACTTACAACCGGACGGTAAATACAGTTCATACGATTGGTGCCCTGCTCGGTTTCACCCAACAAGCGTATCGAGTGGAAACCAGCACGGCCGCAGCCAGAAACTTCGTCAACGACAACCTGAACACTGGCAACCTGGGCGCGGGATCAGTACCGCTCACGCCTTCGTCGGGCATTGGTACCTGGGGTTTACAGTCGTACCTGGCTCGCGTCAATTATGGCTACAAAGACAAATACCTGGTCACTGCTTCGTTCCGGGCCGATGGCTCATCACGCTTCGGTGCTAACAAGCAATACGGTTACTTTCCATCGGCGGCTTTAGCCTGGCGGGTATCCGAAGAAAGCTTTATGAAAGATGTCCGGGCCGTGAGCGACCTGAAACTTCGCGCCACCTACGGTTTAACGGGTAACCAGGATGGTATCGGTAACTACCCCGCTTATTCGTTGCTGGCCACCCAGAACTATGTATTGGGCAATACGGTGGCAACCGGCATAGGGCCCAACCAGATCGCCAATCCCGATCTATCGTGGGAAACCACGTCGCAGGCCGACTTTGGTATTGATCTCGGCTTGCTGAACAACCGAATCACTGTAACGGCAGATGCGTATGTGAAGCGCACAAAAGACCTGTTGCTTAACGTCACCGTGCCGAGCACATCGGGTTATACAAGCGCGATCAAGAACCTGGGGCGGGTCGAAAACAAGGGCCTGGAACTGAGCGTCTCGTCCCGAAACATCGATGGAGCTTTCAAATGGAATACCGACATCAATTTTGCGCTGAATCGCAATAAGGTTCTTGACATCGGCGGGGCTCCGCAGATTTTTGCCGGACAAGTGGCCAACATCGCCCAAAATGTCAACTCCGGTATTATTCGGGTCGGCGAGCCCTTAGGGTCGTTCTACGGCTACGTAACTAACGGGTTATACCAGACCTCCGACGAACTGGCGGCTTTGGTCGATGCACAGGCCCGCAAGCCGGGCGATCGGAAATACCTCGATCTGAACGGCGACAAGAAAATCGACGATAACGACCGGACCATTATCGGTCGTGCGCAACCGAAGTTCATCGGTGGCTTCAACAATACGTTCTCATACAAAGGACTGGAGCTAACGGTTTTCTTCCAGGGTGTTTACGGGAATGAGATTCTGAATGCCAACCGCTTCGAGCTGGAATACCTGAACGGTACTAATAATCAGGATCGGGACATGCTCAACCGATGGACGCCCACGAACACCAATACTGACATCCCGCGCGCATCGACCACTCGCCCGGCGAACCGGATTTCGACCCGACAAATTGAAGATGGCTCTTACCTGCGGCTGAAGAATATCCAGCTGGCTTACAACCTGCCCGCGCTAGTCCTGAAAACGCTCAAGATTCAGTCGTTACGTGTATATGCGACCGCTCAGAATTTCGCAACATGGACAAACTACTCAGGCTACGATCCGGAAGTGAACCGGTTTGGTCAGGACAGCCGCAGTCAGGGCTTCGATTACGCAAGCTATCCGGCCGCTAAAACCCTGATGTTTGGCCTTAACGTTGGTTTTTAATCTAAAGAGTGAATGAAAGAAAGAGCAATTCATTCTGGCGAATTGCTCCTGCCGCTTTCTTCCATTACCCTTAACGAATAATAGACATGAAGTTACCACCAATAGCAACCCCAAGCCCCCGACGAAGCCTTTCGCTCTTTGTCTCTTTTGCTGTTTCTCTCTTCATTGTATCCGGCTGCGAGGTGCTGGATCAGATTCCGGCATCGAGTTTTACGCCCGATAACTTTTACAAAAATGCCGAAGATGCCCGAGCCGCTGTCAGTAGCGTCTACGACCCCATGAACAACTCGAATATGTACGCGCAGGTCATGTGGATTCTGCAGGACCAGGCTACCGACGATTCGGAATGGGGTGGCGGACGATCGACGGCTAACCAGGCGAAAAACGACCTTGATAAGCATACATTCACCCCGGCGACCTCTACCTTCCAGTCGATTTGGTCAACGGCCTACCAGGGTATCAACCGGGCAAATGCAGTTGTAGAACGGGTTCCTGGCATTCCGATGGATGAGACCTTAAAAGCACGTTACGTTGCCGAAGCCAAGTTCATGCGGGCGTTCTATTACTTCACGCTGGTTCGGCTGTTCGGCGGAGTGCCGCTGGTCGTCCAGGAAACCAAGTCGCTCAATAACCTGAACGTAAGCCGGGCTTCGGTTGATGATGTCTATAAACAAGTTGTTCAGGACTTCACGGAAGCGGAAAACGTCCTACCCGCGAAATACACCGGAGCCGATATTGGGCGCGCGACCAAAGGCGCAGCAACGGCGTTCCTGGCTAAGGTTTACCTGACCCGCCAGGATTGGGCCAATGCCGCGGCAAAAGCGAAGCAGATAATCGACGCTGGAACGTACGACTTATGGACTACGTATCCAGAGGTATTCCTGATTGCGAACAAGAATGGCAAAGAAGCCATTTTCGAGATGCAGGCCCTGGGTGGTGGCTTTAACGAAGGGAGCTGGATGCAAGGATATATGCGTCCACCGTTCGATCGGGTCAGTGGGGTGGCCGGGTTCGGCGATGATCCTCCAACCGAAAATCTGTACAAAACGTACTCAGCTGCCGATAAACGGCGGGACGTAACGCTGAAACTGTATTCGGCAACGGGTACGCCCGCGGCTCCGGCCAGCATCAGCTTCCCCTGCTACGTCTATAAGTATCTGGACCCATCGGCAACCGCGAATGCCGAAGGCAGCAACAACTTCCCGATACTACGTTACGCGGATGTCCTTCTGATGTATGCCGAAGCTTTAAATGAACAAAATGGTCCGACGGCGGATGCGTATGCGGCCATTAACCGGATTCGCAAACGGGCTGGTCTGGCCGATCTCAGCGGCTTAACGAAAGCCGAATTCCGCGATGCGATATTGCTCGAACGCCGTCTGGAACTAGCATTTGAAGGGCACCGGTGGTATGACCTGGCACGCACGGGTCGGCTCGTTGAGGCTATTAAAGCGCAGAATCCGACCATTGTTGTCCCTGCAACTCATATCCTCTACCCTATTCCGCAAACGGAGCGCGACGTGAATCCGCAACTGACGCAGAATCCAGGGTATTAAGCTACTAGCTACGTGTGATGTCGGGTCGAAGGGCTCGGCATCACCTTTTCTATCGTTTGATCGCTCCTCTAATGCAACGTCGAACCTTTTTGCAGAGCACATTAGCCGTTACGGCGGCCGCGCCCTTATATGCATCTGAACTGACGACTAAGGCTGAGCAACCGCCAACTATTATCAACGCGGGTATTGGTGGCAATAACACCGTCGATTTACTGGCTCGGATTGAGGCCGATTGTTTGGCGCAACGCCCGGACCTGACAATTTTGATGATCGGCACCAACGATATGAACAGCCGGAAATACGTGCCGCTTGCCGACTACGAGCGAAACCTGCGAACCATCTGCACGAAGCTAGTAGCCGCCCGAAGCCAGGTCATGCTGATGACCATTCTGCCCGTTTACGAACCGTATCTGATGACCCGCCATGACCCGGATTTTTACAAGCCCGAAGGGCATACGGCCCGAAAAGCAAACGTAAATAACACCATCCGCAAAGTAGCCACAGAGCATCGCTTTCCTTTACTGGACATGTACCCTATTTTCGAGAAAGTTGGTAACCTTGGCCTGGAAGCCGGGAGTCTGCTAAAAAACGAGGTAAACAGCAATAAAACCGACGGCATCCATCCTACGGCTGAAGGCTACCGTACGATGGCCGTGGCTATTTATCTGTTTCTGGCAACGAATCAGTTGTTAAAAAACCGTATCGTCTGTTTGGGCGACAGCATTACCAAAGGCGATGATGCCGGTAAAAACTACCCCGCTTATCTTCAGAAACTGGTAACTGTTTCATAACCTACTTACCTACCTGTTCTATGACTTTTTTCGCACATTCTGTATCAGTACTGATTTCTCGTTTGGGCAGACATGGGCTGCTGGCTGGCTGGCTCCTGGGTTTACTGCTGATCCTGCCGGGCCACCGCGCTGCTCACAGACCAGCGTTACCGGTCAAAGCCGTGGTGCGGCAGGCCGATGTTATTATTTATGGCGGTACATCAGCCGCTGTCACAGCGTCCGTGCAGGTTAAGAAAATGGGCAGGTCGGTGATCATTGTATCGCCCGACAAACATCTGGGTGGCTTATCCGCGGGAGGACTGGGCTTTACCGATACGGGTAATAAAGAAGTAATTGGCGGCCTCTCCCGCCAGTTCTACCAGCGCCTGTACCAGCATTATCAGAAACCGACAGGCTGGAAATGGCAAAAAAAGGAAGAGTATGGCAACAAAGGCCAGGGAACACCTGCCATTGATGGCAATGCGCGTACTATGTGGATTTTTGAACCCCATGCTGCCGAACAGGTTTTTGAAGATTTCATTCGCGAAAACAAGATTCAGATCTACCGCGACGAATGGCTCGACCGCTCGGCCAAAGGCGTTACCAAAAAGTCGGGTGGTATTCAGTCATTTCGTACGCTGAGCGGGACTGTCTACGCAGGTAAGATGTTTATTGACGCTACGTACGAGGGCGATCTGATGGCAGCCGCTGGGATTCGTTACCACGTTGGCCGCGAAGCGAACAGTGTTTATGGGGAGAAATGGAACGGTGTACAAACTGACGTATTTCACCACGGGCACCATTTCAAATCGAACGTGAGCCCTTACAAAGTTGCCGGAAATCCAGAGAGCGGTCTGCTTCCCGAAGTATCGCCGAATCTGCCCGGCGAGTACGGGGCGGGCGATAACAAAATTCAGGCGTATTGTTTCCGCATGTGCCTGAGCAACCACCCCGATAACCGCATTCCGTTTCCAAAGCCCGCAGGTTACGATCCGGCGCGGTATGAGTTACTGGGAAGAGTATTCGACACCGGCTGGCGCGAAACCTTCAACAAGTTTGACCCGATTCCGAACCGCAAAACCGACACGAACAACCACGGTCCGTTCAGCACCGACTACATTGGCAAGAACTATGATTATCCCGAAGCGACTTATGAGCGCCGACGCCAGATCATTAAAGAGCATGAACTGTATCAGAAGGGGTTGATGTACTTCCTCCAGAACGATCCACGCGTTCCGGCTGATGTTCGGGAGCAGATGCAGCAGTGGGGACTGCCCAAAGATGAATTCGTCGACAATGGCGGCTGGCCTCACCAGTTGTACATCCGCGAAGCCCGGCGTATGCTGGGTGTATTCGTGATGAAAGAAGCGGATGCGCTCGGCAAAACCACCGTACCAAATCCAATTGGCATGGGTTCCTATACGCTCGATGCGCACCAGGCCCAGCGATACGTTAAAAAAGACGGCTTTGTGCAGAACGAAGGCGACATCGGCGTTCACCCCGACCGGCCGTATTCAATCGCGTACGGATCGATTCTGCCCAAAGAAGAGGAATGCAATAACCTGCTCGTACCGGTTTGCGTATCGAGTTCGCACATCGCCTTTGGGTCAATCCGGATGGAACCCGTCTTTATGATCCTGGGTCAGTCGGCTGCGACAGCGGCTGTCTTATCGCTGGAGAATAAAGTATCTCCCCAGCGTTTGCCTTATCAAAAACTTCGGGAGGTGCTGTTGAAGGATGGGCAACGGTTAGAATAAGTCATCGAGAAGCATAGGCTTTGTTATCCCGCCTACAGAACCCGGTCGCCCTTTGGGTTTGAGAACTGGAAAGAAACCAGAATCTGGGTAGCTTGCCAGGCAGGCAATCAGGCGGGCTTCTCTATCATGTATCTGAAGCCGTTCACGAAAAGGTTGCTTTTTCTGAACAATTACTTTGCTTAGTACAGGTTCTTGCCTTGTCAAGAACCTGTTTGCTCTGTAGCTTATACAAGAGTAAAAGCTTATTTTGAAGATACTTCAGAGTAAAATCATGTATGCATGGTGTAGAAGCAGATGAACGTTAAATCGGTTCATTTCCAAAATCAAAATTATGTAGTCACTATGGCTCTCTTCGCCTGTTGCCACTCATACAATCCGTAAAGGAATAGGATCACATACTCCAAGCCCACAAGTAGCAGGTTTTCATTGTAAGGAAACGTTCGGTAGGCCCCATACGATAGGATAGCAAGCCCCGACCAGATTAACGGATACCGAAATGGGGTAAATACTGTAATGGCTACCAGTGAGGTTAAGTACCAGGGATGAACCGTAGTAGCCAGAAGCCAGTACAGGCTCATGGTCAGCAGCATTCTGGTTGCCAGACTCGTCAACGCCGGGAATAAACGATCTCCGAAGGCGATAATTAACGTACCAATAACGATGAGGATAGACAAGGCGATGCCAGTTTCTATACTGATGCTGTTTCCGGTGATCACGTAGCCGACTGTCCGAATCAGATAGTAGATGCTGGCATTGAACTCAAACTTCTGGAAATACAGGTGTAAACTTGAAAACAAGTTTCGAACCAGGTCGGCGTCGATGAATGGGAAGAACAAAACGGCTGTAAGAACCAGTGTTAATGAACCGTAAGCCAGGCCCCGCTTCCAGCCTATGTACCGGATCAGTAAGGGAAAAAAAAGGAAGGGCAAAAGTTTGGTGGCAATGCCCAGGGCTAGTAGCATGGAGGAGGCAAACCATCGCTTCTGCACGAATAGCCAGACTGCCAATAGTACAAAGAAGATCATCACGGCCTCAAAATGAACGTTGCCCGTCAGTTCCAGAATCACCAGTGGATTCAGAACGTAGAGCAGGGCCAGATTTGGGTTTTGTCCGAATCGACGCAGGAGTATCGGCAGCAACCCTACGATACCAACTTCTGCCAGCAGAATCGGGAAACGTAGCGCAATCAGATTACCCAGCAGATCATGTGGAAACAGCCAGGCCGCGAGCCCAAATAATGCCTGATTGACGGGCGGGTAAACCGTGAAGTAATCAGGTGAATTCAGAGACGTATACAGCGATTCGGTCAATCCGGCTGCTGTTGCCAAAGGCGTATGGATAACCTGGCTGGGTAAGTAGAGATACGGGTTGTAGCCATTGGCGACCAGATGTCCATCCCAAACGAATCGAACGTAATCATCGGATAGGTTAGGGATTACAGCCAGTAGAGCAACCCGGAAAAGAACGGCGGCCAGAAACAGAAATCGGTCTGGTTCGGGTAGTTCGATAGGCGAACGTACTGGTTGTTGTGCGATGGCCCACAGCGGTCGGGTAATCCGAACATAGCCCCAGAAGGCAAGACCGTACAACAGGATCAGCAGATTGAATTGCGGTCTGACAAGCCCATATCCCATCAGGGTGAACAATGCCAGCGAAAGAAACAACCAGCCAATCCGAAACGGTGTTATCATGGCTGTAGAACAGTCACGTTCGGTGCTACGTTCGTTTCGGTACGCCCAGATATGGGCAAGTGTATAGCTAACCCTCAGACCCTATCCAATAGCTAGCAGACTATGTAAAACAAGCACAATTAGTTTAGCGTATTCTCTGGTAGCGTTTTTTGTCATGCTGGCGCAGGAAGCATCCTAGATAGATAAATGAATTGCTTCGAAGATGCTTCCTGGGTCAGCATGACAAAAAACAATCTAATGTATTTTCAGTGACATATTTACCAATATTTAAAGATGGTAGTGAGAATTTTATAGCCTGCCAGTACCGTGCCTTTAATTGTGCCCGAAATTTTTGAGTGACCGATCCGTTTACGATAACTCACGGGTACTTCGGTTGTTCTGAACCGCATCTTGGCGGCTTTCAGTTGCATTTCAACGGTCCACCCATACGTTTTATCCTGCATGTCCAGCGCCAGCAACGTATCAAACCGAACCGCCCGGAATGGCCCCAAATCGGTGAACTGGACATCATACAACCAACGCAGCAACCGGGTAGCCAGCCAGTTTCCGAAGAGTTGCTGAGGAGTCATGGAACCACGCTGCCGGTTCCCCAGTGCCCGTGACCCAATTACCAGATCGGCGGTTTGGTCAAGAATTGGGGCAATGATACGAGGCATTTCAGCCGGAAAATCGGAATAGTCGGCATCCAGAAAAACAACAATGTCGGGTGTGGGCTGGCGTTGTTTTGCGTAGGCAATGCCCCGCAGACACGCCCGACCGTATCCCGGAATACGTTCATCCAGCACCGTAGCACCAGCGCGGGAAGCCTGCACGGCAGTCTGGTCGTTGGAGTTGTTGTTGACAACAATAATTTCCTGCACCAGTTCAGCAGGTATTTCACGGACAACCTGCCCAACTGAATTTTCCTCGTTGAAGGCGGGAATGATAGCGACAATAATAGGCTGGTTCAAACGTAGTGCGGCAGTAAAGGAGAAAAATAGTTGATTCCGTATTACAATGACAGATTGGTTTTCTGAAGATAGGCTTCGTAGTCAGCCCACTCGTCAATGTCAGTTAGTTCGTCGAGCCGGGCGTAGGTTAACCCGTGCTGCAAAAGAGCCAGTTCCGTCAACTGCCCTAATTCAGGCTGGCTCCAGGGCATATCCTGAAACAAAAAAGGCTGAAGCTGATTCATACCGAGCAAATAATAGCCACCGTCGGTAGCCGGGCCGATAACCACATCGACGGTATCGAGTGCGGCAAACGCATTACGAATATGATCAGGAGTTATGTCGAAACAGTCGCTGCCCATAATAACCACTTTACCGGCACCAGCGGCAAACTGCTCCCCAAACGCCTGACTCATCCGCTCGCCCAGATCGACGCCCGACTGACTGTATTTGTCGAAGTCATTCCAGCCATCATCAGGATTGATAAAATCACCGTAATACACGGCGCAGCGACCCGGAAAATCGCGTACTACGTGCTGAGTGTAACGTAGCAGATGCAGATAAACGTCGAGGGCTTTGGCATTGCCAACCGTCCGTGCGATACGTGTCTTAACCTGACCAGCAATCGGATTCTTTACGAAAACAATAAGGTGTTCAGCGGGCATACATAAATGCAGTTAACGAAATACTAACGAAACAGACGGGCAATCGGTTGCCTTTCTGTCTTCAATACCTGAAGTCGCCCCTGCCCGATTTCTCAAAGAGGATGATACCTCACCGATTGCCTTTACGTATGTTGAATGTATTGGGACAAGTAAGCGTTATCGGTATGGTACAGGCAAACTACCCGTTGAATAATGATAAAACGCTGGTTCCATCTGTTCATGCTGCTGGCACTGCCCGCCGGTTCGGTTAAGGCGCAATACGTAGCTGACAAAAAATTCGATGATTTGCTTCACGGTATGCTCAATAAGTCGGTGCCAGCCGTTACTGCCGACGAACTGCATCAGCATCAGGCAAATGCGCTGATACTCGACGCCCGCGAACCCGGTGAATACGCAGTCAGTCACCTGAAAGGCGCGATTCCGATTGGGTACAAAAAACTGGATTTGAGTGCCCTCGACAACGTACCGAAAAATCAGCCGATCATGGTCTACTGTTCGGTCGGTTACCGTAGCCAGAAGATAACCCAGAAACTGGCCGACCAGGGCTTCACACAGGTTAAAAACGTGTACGGCGGCATTTTTGAGTGGGTCAACCGGGGCTATCCCGTGGTGAATGCCAAAGGCCAGACCGATTCGGTTCACGCCTATAGTCCGTCGTGGGGCCAGTGGCTGCAACGGGGACAGAAAGTTTATAAATAAGCCTTAAGCCATGATGGAGTATTTTCAGACCTTTTTGCAGGGGTACGGTGATTATGCCAGCTACCTGTTTCGGGAAATTACGCAACCGGGCTGGCCGAATTACTTTTATACCCTGGTCGGCATTTCACTGCTGGTCTGGGTGCTGGAACTGCTGTTTCCCTGGCGAAGAAATCAGCCCATTTTTCGCGAAGGGTTCTGGCTCGATACATTCTACCTGTTTTTCAATTACTTCCTGTTTTCCCTGATTGCCTATAATGCGATTTCGCAGGTAGGGGTGAAGGCGTTCAGTGATTTTCTGGGCCTCTTTGGTATCAAAAACATCGTTGCCCTCAACGTAGCGTCGCTGCCCGGCTGGGCGCAACTGCTTCTTTTATTTGTGGTTCGGGATTTCATTCAGTGGAACGTTCACCGACTGCTGCATCATTCGCCCTGGTTATGGCAGTTTCATAAAGTTCATCATTCGACGGAAGTGATGGGATATGCCGCCCATTTTCGGTATCACTGGATGGAAACAATCGTGTACCGGACACTGGAGTACATTCCACTGGCGATGATTGGCTTTGGCCTGCAGGAATTTTTTATCGTCCACCTGTTTACGCTGGCAATTGGGCATCTTAACCACGCCAACATGTATCTGCCCATCGGTCCGCTACGCTACGTGTTCAACAGTCCGCAGATGCATTTGTGGCATCATGCCGAAGACTTACCGGCGCACAGCCGCGCAGGCATCAATTTCGGAATAACACTCAGTCTGTGGGACTATGTATTCGGCACGGCTCATGTTCCATACGAAAAGAGTACCCTTCGGCTGGGATTTCCCGGATCGAACCAGGTGCCCAATTCATTTTTCGGACAAATGGTTTATCCGTGGCGCAGTCGTGCCCGCAAACAACCCGAAATACAGAAAGCAGATCCCTAATGGTTAATGGGTCGAGATTCCCTAGTCACTCATAAAAGTGCCGGAACCGCCGAATGGAGGTCAGCACAATCCAGTCGCCTAGCCGGGGCAGATGCGTATGTACGAGTGCAATCAGCCTGCCCAGTGCCGAAATCACTGTCCGCTGCCGTCGTCGTCGAATATGGTTCAGAATTATTTGAGCGACTTCCCGCTGACTTTTCTGCCAGCGGGGAGGCCGATGCGCAATGGGCACCGGTTGCCCGGTAGCATCGAGCACCCGTTTGTCGGGGTCGTTCTCCGTAAAACCAATATGTACCACGCCTATCTGAATGCCCGTGTGGGCCAGTTCGAGACGTAGCGTATGGGCCAGATTTGCCATAGCCGCTTTGCCCGCACAGTAGGCCGAGCCGCTGGGCATACCATTCAGCGCCGAAATTGATGAGATGAACGTAACAACGCCTTTAGTTTGGGTCAGATAAGGCAGGGCCGCTTTTAGGGGGAATACCGTTCCGTATACATTACTATCGAGTACCTGCCGAAACACGTCGGGCTTCATATCCGCAAAATAAGCGCGCATGGAAATACTGGCATTCGTAATGAGAATATCCAGCTGGCCAAACGTATCAATGGCAGTAGCCACCAGGCGTTCGCAGTCTTCGAAGCAGGTTACATCGGCCAGGCAGCTCACTACGTCCAGCCCTTCGTGCAACAACTCGTTCTCCGTCTGCGTCAACCGCTCTTGTGTGCGCCCGTTCAAAATTATTTTGGCTCCGGCTATTCCCAGCGCCCGTGCCGTAGCCTTGCCGATGCCCGATTCGGAACCGGTAACGATTGCTACTTTTCCGGCAAACTGCCCTGCAATCGCGCTCGCACTACGTTTTCGTTTGCCGGGAAATTCCGAAAGGGTGCCAGGTGAACCGGATAATATTGCTTCGGTAGATTCCGCTGTATCGATTGACTTAATGAGTTCGACCACGTTGAGTAGTATAGTTATATCGTTTGAGCCCGTTTACGGCTTCGTCAATGGCGGCCCCAACGGGTGTCTGGCCCCCGCTCTGTAGCCGCTCGTTTACTATCAATATAATCGGATCCGTATTGTTTTCCGACGAAAGGATACATTCCATTAGCGAGTTGGTCTTCGTACCAAACCCAAATAGGCAGGTCGTTCCGATGTAGACGAACCGCTGAATATTGCCACGCTTGACAACCTCAATCAGATTTTCTGTTCCGGCCGGATTGACTGCCCGGACAACTGAACGACGAGCGGGGTTTATCTGCGCTAAAGCCGCTGCGTGAATACTGGCATCGCAGCCCACAACGGCCTTTTTCAGCGATTTCGTATCCAACACATCGCCCGCATAATACTCAACGGAGAGGTCGGCCAGCGTTGAGCAGCTACGTCCATTCCGAATCAGTGCCCTTACCCGGTACTCACGCGCTGACAATTCGCGGGTCGGGTGAGCCCCCGAAAAACCACTCGCTCCGGTTAATAGCACCGTTGGTTTCATCATCGATAATGCAGCATCGCTTTATAGGTACGCGCAATCCGGTTCGGCGATACCTTCATAAAAAACAGCGAAAAGGCCGTAAGATTGGCCAATTGTACCCGCAGCCAACTATTGGTATCATACTTCCGGGCCGATACCATCACATCTTTGGGAATGATGCAAAACCGCGTAACACGGCGAATCCTGACAATCATATCAAAATCTTCCATGATCGTGTAGTATTCGTCAAAGCCGCCTAAACGGTCAAATAGCGCACGCGTCATAAATAGAGTCTGGTCGCCCCCACGACTCATCAGCCCCGGGAAACGGGTTCCGTAACTGTTGAATCGAAGCATAACTTTATCAGAATCGAAGCGAAATCGGTAACAACCGGCATCGTAACCAGCCTTCACCGCCTGCTCAATATCCGTTATGAAATCGGGGTGAATACCGACGTCGGCATGGACAAAATAGAGTATATCGCCTTTCGCCAACGTAGCGCCAAAATTCATCTGAGCGGCCCGACCCGGTCTGGGCGATTGCCTGACCGTAGCACCGGCCTTTTGCGCTAAATCGGCAGTACCGTCAGGGCTTCCTGCATCAATGACCAGTACGTCCACTAACGAAGTGCCACCAAATGCCAGCAGTTTCCCGACCAATTGGCCAATTGATTCAGCTTCGTTAAACGTAGGAATGATAATACTGAACGTCATCGGCAATGCATAAGTAAGCAACATACCACATTTATCAGCACCAGACAACACTCCCCTACCTTAAAAGGCTTCTCCTATCGTCAGGTACAAACCGCTCGACTGTCGTCCCAGCCCGTAATCCAGTCGGATATTAAGGTGGTCACGACGATTCATGGTAAACCTTAGCCCGGCTCCATATGCCAGTTTGGGTTCGCTGGGACGCAGCACCGACTGCGCGTCGCCCAGGATGCCAGCAGCCCCGAAAACTACCCCGCCCAGCCGTTTATACAGGTCGAACCGAACTTCTGTCTGTAACAACGCTACGTTCTGGTCGCGGTACCGACCTTCGTAATAGCCCCGCATTCGTTTGGTACCTCCCAGCAACGACATGGCATTGAAGGGAGCCGTACCGGTTGTAAAACTTACGAAATAATTAACTGCTAAGATTGCGTGATTGCTCAACGAATGATAGGATGATACGTCGGCGGTATAGCGGTCGAAGCGGACGTTGCTGCCTAATACCTGATTCTGATTGAGATAGGCGATGTCGGCTACGACACCTTTGGCCGGAAAGAAAATGACATTGCGCGAATCATAGAACACCCCCAGACCAGCCCCGGATAATCGACTCCCTAAACCACCCGGCACCCTGCCCGAAGCCAGCAATCCACCTGGCTCAACGCTGGTTACCTGATAATCTTCGTACTGATACCGAATACCAGCGAATAGCTTCCCTCGGCTCAAATTCGGACTTATGCGTCGGAACGCATTGATACGGATACGCGGAAAATTCACGCCGTACAACTCACGGGAAACCTCCTGCCGCCCAACCCCAAAGAAAAAATAGCTGTAGCGATAATACCCGGCCTCGCCGTTGACGTAGTAGTTGTCCTGATCGTAGAAAATCTGGAATGGCAGATACAACAGCATCTGCTTGTTCTGCGTGTAGGCGAAGCCCAGCGTAACCTGCGATGGCCGAACAGCCGCTCTGGCCTGCCCGGACGTATCTGAACGCAAAACGGCCATGTCGCGACGAAAACGGAAAGTAGCAGTAGCGGCCACACCATACGCCAGCCGGGTTTCGGGGGTGTAGTAGATGAGTGGAAGTGGCAACAGACTGAATGCCTTCGGAACACTGTCGGGCGGAGCGGTAACGAGTAAAGCCGAAAACAGTGAGACGATGAGCATTAGAAACTAGGTTGCTTCCTATACCATACGAAAAAATGTCGGACAGAGTTTGGGATTAGTTCAGTTTAAAACCTTTCGACCACTTACGGCGTATATCTTCACACGAACAAATTGTAATGAAATGAGCAAGTTAACCATTCGCCTAACGACTATATTCAGCCTGCTGCTTTTGATAACTACGTTGACCTACGCCGGTAGCGCCCCCGTTGACCATAGTGCCTTTGACCGGCTGCTGAAGAAATACGTCAACGATAAAGGGCTGGTCAACTATAAAGGCTTCAAATCAGAGGAGAAGGTCTTTAATGACTACCTGGCTATGCTCAGCAAAAATGCACCGGCTGCTTCGTGGAGCAAGAATGAGCAGATGGCTTACTGGATTAATGCCTATAACGCCTACACCATCCGGCTCATTCTGGACCATTATCCGGTGAAGAGCATCAAAGACATCGGCTCAAAAATCAAGATCCCGTTCGTGACTACGCCCTGGGCCGCCAAGTTTTTTACGATTGGTGGCGAAAAGATGAGTCTCGATAACATTGAGCACGGTACGCTGCGGAAAAAATACAATGACCCCCGCATTCACTTTACCCTTGTTTGCGCGTCCATATCGTGCCCCCGCTTACGGAATGAAGCGTATATGGCCGACAAACTGGATGCGCAGATGGACGACCAGGGCCGCGACTTTCTGAATAATCCGGCCAAGAATAAAGTAGGTAAAGACAAATCCCAGCTCTCGAAATACTTCGACTGGTATAAAGGCGACTGGAACAGCAACGGACAATCGGTGGAGAAGTGGGTTAATAAATATTCCAACACGAAAATTTCGGATAAGACCGAGATCGAATTCCTGGATTACAACTGGAATCTCAACGAGCAGTAGTTCGCTGCTAAACCCGGCAGCCATGAAGCACCTAGTTATTATCGGGAACGGCATTGCCGGCATCACGACTGCCCGACACGTTCGTCAGCAGGATTCGGGGGTACGTATCACGGTCATTTCGGCCGAGTCCGAGCACTTTTATTCGCGCACAGCCCTTATGTACATCTTCATGGGGCACATGACCTACGCGCATACGAAGCCTTATGAGGACTGGTTCTGGGCCAAAAATCGCATCGAACTGCTACATGGCTATGTCGAACAGGTCGACACGTCGGCGAAACGAATCCGGCTGGCCGGTGGGCAATGGCTCGATTACGACGTACTGGTGCTGGCTACCGGTTCGGTATCCACTACGTTCGACTGGCCCGGCCTGACAGCCGCTGGTGTGCAGGGATTATACGGCCTGCCCGATCTGGAACAGATGGAGCAATTCACCAAAAACATCGACCGGGCGGTGGTGGTCGGCGGTGGACTTATTGGCGTTGAATTGGCTGAAATGCTACGTTCACGACATATAGCCGTAACGATGCTGGTTCGCGATTCACACTACTGGAGTTCTACGTTGCCCGCCGAAGAAGGTAAGCTAATCGGTCGTCATTTGCTCCGGCACGGTGTCGACCTCCGGCTTGAAACTGAATTAAAAGAAGTGCTAGCTGATACGTCTGGGCGGGTGCGAGCAGTAGTTACGAAAGCAGGCGAAGAAATCCGCTGCCAGTTTTTGGGGCTGGGTATCGGTGTTACGCCGAACGTAGCATTCCTGAAAAACTCGGGTATTGAACTGGGGAAAGGGGTTTTGGTCAATGAGTATTTCGAAACTAACGTAGCGGACGTGTACGCAATTGGCGATTGCAACGAATTCCGGCAACCCATAGCGGGTACAGACGGAGCCCTGCGCAAACCCATCGAACAAATCTGGTATACAGGTCGAATGCACGGCGAAACGCTCGCCCGAACGCTCTGTGGTACTCGAACGGCTTACCGACCGGGTGTGTTTTTCAACTCAGCCAAGTTTTTCGACATCGAATACCAGACGTACGGCACCCTGAACGCCCAACGTACCGACGACGAGCAGACGTATTACTGGGAGCACCCGTCGGGCGAACAGTGTCTACGTATCAACTACCGGAAAACTGACCAGTCCGTCGTTGGCATTCATGCGCTCGGGCTTCGTCTGCGTCACGCCGTTTGCGAACGCTGGATTCAGCAGCGGACGCCTTTCAAGAACGTATTAAGCCAGTTTCGTCAGGCCGATTTCAATCCAGAATTTTCAGAATCCTATACCGACCAACTGACCGGTCACGCACCTGCCGGACCGGCGGACCAGCGGAAAGGCTGGATTACTCGGTTATTTTCGGCCGGTCGGCGGTCCGATTCGCTTTAACTTATTATCACTATGCTAACCACCTGGCAACGTATTGGCCTAACGGCATTCCTGATTGGGTTCGCCCTATTTATTGGCACCCTCTCGCTGAGTCGATACGTGCTGACGGACGAGGTATTGCGCGAAACGGTCAGCAAAGAGCAGTTGGAAGCGGTCCGTTCGGCCACGAAGGAGATGCAGGGAAAAGTGTATGCGTCATCGTTCGGGTTTGTCGGAGATTACAGGGCTGCTATCGCCCGGCTTAACGAAGACTATAAAGAATCGGTACGCCGGAGCGGTAACGAGACTAACCGCCAAATCCCGGACTATACCTTTCCGGTCACGAAAGCGGCCAGCGTTGGTTTTTTCCCCCATAACAGTCAACTGTTTTTCTGGCTGAGTGTGCTGTTGTGCATCGGCGGAGCGTTCTTTTACATTCTACCCACCCGACGGGAGTTGCCCGGCATAAAAAACGGGGGCATTTATCATAACCCAGCCACAAATAGGGGCTGGATTGGCATCATCACAGGCACCTTCCTGATTGGGTTCTACGTACTGCTGTATTTCTTCCCCGAACACATAACCAACTGGGTCTTGATGTTCGATCCGTTGAGCCGGTTTCTGAACGGTGGCCCGGCCAGTCAGTGGTTCGTGTATGGTACGTTGTACACGCTGGTGATTCTGGTGATGGGTGTGCGGATGCTGATTAAATACCGGCATAGTCGCTACCAGCAGCTACGTACCGTTTCGGTCATGTTTTTTCAGACCGCCTTTGCCTTTCTGATTCCTGAACTACTGGCCCTGTTTCATCAGCCCGCGCAGGATTTGAAGAGTATATGGCCGCTGGATTACAGTTTTTACTTCGATTACCGCATCGACGAAAAAATTAAGGCGGGTACGTTTGGAGCCTTTCTGCTTATCTGGGGAACGGCGCTCTGGATGATTGGCGTGCCAATACTGACCTATTTTTTCGGCAAACGCTGGTACTGCTCGTGGGTGTGCGGCTGCGGTGGCCTGGCCGAAACGCTGGGTGATCCCTACCGGCAATTGTCTGACAAACGGCTGGGAGCCTGGAAACTGGAACGTATTGTGGTGCATTCGGTACTGGTATTTGCCGTTGTGATGACTGCGCTCGTGCTGTATACGTATCTGAGCGGACAGACGTCGCTATTTGGTTTTCTGGACACCTACGGCATCCGTTCGGTCTACGGATTCGCTATTGGGGCTATTTTTGCGGGGGTGGTAGGAACGGGTTTCTATCCCATTCTGGGAAGCCGGGTCTGGTGCCGGTTCGGTTGTCCGCTGGCGGCTTATCTGGGACTGGTTCAACGATTCAAGTCCCGGTTCCGAATCACCACAAACGGGGGTCAGTGTATTTCCTGCGGCAACTGCTCGACGTATTGCGAGATGGGCATCGACGTGCGCTGGTACGCCCAACGCGGCCAGGACATTGTGCGTTCGTCCTGCGTTGGTTGCGGGATTTGTTCGGCGGTTTGCCCGCGGGGTGTCTTAAATCTTGAAAACGGTTCGGAATCATCGCGACAAACCAATCCAGGCCCTATTTTGCTTGGAAACAATAGTTTTCGCATCCAACCATGAACGTAGTCTATTTCCGAACTGTGCTCGTCAGTCTGGGATTGATGGTGCCGATAACATTTGCTGGATACGGACAAAATGCCCAAGCCGATACCGCTCGAACCAAGAAGTACAGCATGGAAGTCGCTGGGATTTCCAGGGTCCGGCCTGTCAGCTGATAAGGTCGGTCAAAGCCTGTACTGTTGTCGAATTACGGCTTCTACAGGTTTACGTTGAGGAGTATAATCATCGTTTTCCGGGCCACCGGCTTTGGCATGGTCGTCGAACCATTTCCAGAGAAACCCACCCGCGAACCACGGTTGCTGCCATACCGTCTGGTACAGCGCCGAATAGGCGTTCTGCTGGGCCAGCATATTGGGCTTTCCTTTTGATTTCCAGCTATCGGGCAATTCCCATTGTTTGCCAGCGGTACGGTCCACACTTCGATACCCGTATTCTGTAAACAGAATGGGTTTGTGATAGCGGAGGGACAGCGCCTGCAGTTGCCGGGCCGGTTTTTTCCAGGCCGTTGTAAGTTCGGCAACCGTCGGGGTTGAACTATCAGACAAAGGGAAATATGCATCGACGCCGATATAATCGAGCAGCGGCCAGAAGGATACAACTTCACACTCATCCCAGTTGGCGGCATAGGTCAGTGGCCCATGGTACCGGCTACGTACCTGGTGAATAAGTCGCTTCCAGAACGCAGGGCGTTTCTGGGTGGCGCGTCGATATTCAGTGCCTATACAAAACATATCCGCCCTGGTGGATTGGGCCAAATCGGCCAGTGTCAGGATATACTGAGTGTATGTCTGTTCCCAGCGTTGCCAGTCGGCTTCGTTATCCGGCGCAAAATCGCCCGCCCATCCCTGACCTTCTACCCAGACGTGTGGTTTGATGAGCACCTTTATTCCCTGTTTATGTGCGTACTCAACGCAGGCTTTTATGCCTTCTGGCCGCTCACCCCACCACTGATGACCAACATTATACATCACATCTGGCTGCCCTTTCCGGCAAAAGGCATACGGATTAAGGGCTACCCATTCTGCATTGATGGTCTGGAGTGGTTTCAGACAGGATTCCGGCACAGCTTTGACGGGGGCCACAAAATTCACCCCATTGATTTTAGGAATCGGCTCTATCGCTGATCCGACCATTGTGTACAGTACCCAGAAAAGACCAAACAGCGGCATAAAATAGCGGTTAAACCTTGTACAAGATACCTTTTTATTGCACTACTCACGCACTGACCAGCTATCTTAACATCATTTTTGTCGGTAGAACCAAACTAGAACGCAGGTCGGTAAATGTCTTTTCTTCCCTGATGGACGTAAAAACTTTTTTCTCCGACAACTCGTATATAATCGATAGTCAAGTTTTTGACGCGCTATGTCCTGCTCAACGACCGCCGTATTACTTTTTGCCCTGCCCGATGCCATTGAATCGGGACGCAAAACGGTATCGCGTCGTTCAGCCACCATCTGGCGGACATTGCGCCGGCTGACTCAGGCAAAAGTTCACGCTAGTGGATTACCCTTGCTGCAATCGCACCAGCTTATTACCCATCAGGGCGCGTTTGGCGAACAAATCAGTGCTGCATTAGCAGCCGCCTTTGCACAAGGATATGAGCAGGTAATTTGTATTGGCAATGACTGCCCCGATTTAGCCATTTCCGATTTACGTAGGGCCGCCATCAGTTTGTCGACTAACCAACTGCCTATCGGTTTCGACCGGCGGGGTGGGGTGTACCTGTTTGGTATAACGCGGAACCAATTCGATGTACAAGCCCTGAAACAACTGCCCTGGCAAACCGAACAGCTAGCCGACGCACTACGCAGCTATCTCATAGTACACTCCAGTCTGATTACCCAGTTACCCACCCGTTCTGATCTTAACCAACGTATCGACGCTACGTCTGTGCAGTGGTCGGGTCAGGCGGTAAGTCGCCTGCTAATGATCATTCGGGAGGCCCTACTCCCCAGTACTACATTTTCACTGGCCTTCCTTATTGCCGAATCTGATTCTATCGTCCTCCGCCGTCTTTCCGGCCGTTCCCCTCCATTCGCCTAGACGCTGTCCAAATCCCCTGGCTCACTTGCGGACAAAGTCCTCTTTGGAAGATTTAGAGGGTTTTAAGTCCCGAAGTATGTCTACGCAAAACACTGTTTGCCGTTTCCTATAAATTGCTCTTTTTCAGTGCAGCTATGCGCTTTTTCCCAGTTTACTATCAACCTGATTTCTTTATGAAATACCCCTTACTTGTCGTTTTTCTAAATTGTGTATTTCTCATACCGCACGTGTATGGGCAAAATAAGGAGGGGCAAAACCAGCTCGAAGTAACCGTAACCGACCTGTTGCTTCGCCGACCTGTGGGCGGAACGATGGTGTATCTTCAGAATAAAACTGGCGGAACCCTAGATTCTGTTCAAACCAACGAGCAGGGAAAAGCAACATTTGGCAATCTGGCAACAACAGGTCGATACCGGGTCTTCACACGCCCCGGCGTTACGTATACCGATGAAGAAGTATCGGATATTGCTATCAAATCGGGGGCACTAACGACCGTAACGCTTGAACTACCCCTCCGACGGGAAAGTACACTCGAAGAAGTAGTAATCAACGACCGGCGTTTGGCTCGTCTGAACAATCAGAATGCTGAAGTATCTGCCCTGGTATCGAAGCGGGAACTTCAGGCATTGCCCCTCGAAGGCCGCGATATAACCCGGGCGCTCTACCGGCTGCCAAACCTTACACTGGCAACGCTGGGCTATGCGGAAGCACCCAACGTAGCGATTAACGGCCTGAACGGCATTTATACCAACTATCTCATTGATGGTATGGATAACAATGAGCGGTTTTTAGGGAACATGAAGTTTAATACGCCAGTGGGTTTTGCCGAGGGGATTACCGTCTATACCAATAACTATTCGGTCGAATTTGGGAATACCAGCAATGGCGTTGTCAACGTAACGACGCGTTCGGGCTCGAACCAGCTTACTGGCGAAGCCTATTACCTGACTCGGCCCGGTTCGGTTATCGACAGTCCGTCGAGCTATGCAACGGCTGATTTATCGGGCAATTCGGTGAAAGACGGTTTTCAGCGTCACCAACTTGGCTTTGCCTTAGGCGGTGCGCTCAAAAAAGACAAAACATTCTTCTATGTAGATGTAGAGCAGACATTCGACAAAAAAGATAACCGCCTGGTTGTTCCGGCATTGGGCATCAACGAAATCGTGACGGGACGTAACCATTTCTCTTATGTTTCGGGCAAACTCGATCAGGTGTGGAGCAACCGGTTTAAAACCTCTTTACGGGCTAACATTGGCTCATTTGATATCGACCGGCAGGGCGGGGGTCTGGAAGGTGGAATTTTATTTCCTTCAGCTGCTTCGGCGCAAAAAAACCGGACGTATCTGATTGCCCTGAAAAACGCGTATGTACTTGGAAACCGCAACGGCGGACCGGACATAACCGGCGAAACCAACTACCAGCATTCGCGTTACCGCTGGAACTACCGCGAGCCCGTTAATCCGACTAACCCCTCGGCAACAGTACGGGGCCCAGACGGCGTTCCGATCGCTACCATTGGGCAGAGCGGAGCCATTTTTGATGACATCGAAAATACCGACCAGATTCAGCAGAAGTTTACACTTCGAAGAGGTAATCATACCCTGAAGGCCGGGGCCGAATTCATTACGTCTGACTACGCACTGTTGGGCGGAGCCAATGCCTATGGAACCTATGATGTACAATTGACGCAGGCGCAGCTCGATGCGCTGAAAGTAAAAAATTTAGGATCGACTTTAGACGTAACCGACATCCCGCGCGATGTGCAGGTCCGTACCTACGATGTTGAACTGCGTCCTACTACATTCGGTAAGCGCCAGAACGTAGTAAGCATATATGCCGAAGACCTCTGGGCCGCTAAGCCAAACCTGAACCTGACGTTTGGCCTGCGTTACGATTACGACAACCTGACCAAAGGGGGCGGCACAAAAGGAGATTACAACAACATTGCTCCGCGCGTTGCCTTTAATTACCAGTTTAATGACCGGACAGTTGTTCGGGGTGGGTATGGTGTGTTCTACGATAAGATCAAGTATACGGTCTATAGCGATAATCTCCAGTTCAGTAACAGTGGAGCTGATTTCAAGAAGCAATTAACTGAATTGAAACGGCTGGGGATTTTACAGCAATCGGCCGACCTGGACAAGGTTACGTTCCCCGGAAACCTGAATGCCCGCGCCACAACGCCCGTTACGTACCTGAACGGACCAACGTCCGCGCAACTTCAGTCTCGACGCGACCAGCAGTTCAGCAACAATTTTCGGATTATGAATCCCGATGGGTTTCAAAGCCCCTATTCCCATCAGTTTTCGCTTGGCTTCCAACATAAACCAACGCCTAACACCCTATTTTCCGTTGATTTAGTTCATGTTGCTACCAACGACCTTTATTACATCTATAATCTCAACGCAGCATCTCCGTATTCTCTTGCTAATACCAATCCGGCCGATGTAAAAGTGCGAACCGTGGCGCAGGCTGATTTGACGCGCCCGATTCCGATTCGGCAGGACAGGCGGGGGGCTTATGCGGTTGTGAACGGGACGGATACCTTACGGGGGATTTCTCGTAATATCTTCGAAACCCGTACGGATGGGTATGCCCGTTACTGGGCTGCCAACTTCGTGTTTCAAAAACTAAAGGGCTCCGACAAATTCGCGTATCGCCTGGGCTATAATCTGTCGATCATCAAGAGCAACACCACGGGCGTTAATACAAGAGCGCAGGATTCGAATAATTTCGTAGCCGAATACGTTGTCGATGACAATGACCGACGGCACGTTTTTTCGGGTATTTTCTACTATTATCCGTTCCGAAACCTGGTCATCACGCCTACCGTACTGCTGCAAAGTGGCCTGCCCATTACCCGCGTGGCCGATGCAAAACAATACGGGGGCGTTACGGATTTGAACGGCGACAGCGAGAGTTATAGTCTGCCTTCCGATATTCAACCCGGCGAGACCCGCAACAACGACCGGCTTCCCTGGGCTAAAACCGTCGATTTGTCCATCAAATATACCGTACCCTTATTTGGTCGGCCCCGGCTCGAATTATCGGCGGACATTTACAACTTGCTGAATACGCAGAATATTTCGGGCTTTAACGTAGTGCGGGGTTCTTCGAATCAGTTTCAGCTTGGTCCTCGCGGATCAGGCATTACGGTTCGGTCGGCGGCTCCACCGCGCCAGTTTCAGTTTGGCGCCCGTTATGTTTTTTAGCCCAAACACCCCTAAATCCCTTAAAGGGGACTTGACCCGTGATTAGACAAAGTCCCCTTCGGGGGATTTAGGGGTAAAGGCGACCTTAAGGGTATTCACATTAACCACAATCAATTTCATTATTTATATGAAGATTCTCTTTTTCTGTTTACTCGTCACGACCACGCTGGCTCAGCCACCTACCAAGCCCCGACGTGTCTGGTTCGATACTGACCTCATGATTGGCCTTCCCGAACGGGCACCCCGCGAGGTTGACGATGGTGTTACGTTGATGATGGCGCTGCGTCAGGCTGATAAAGTTGAACTGATGGGCATTAGTACGGTCACCTACGTCGATTACGGCTATGATACGGCCAAAAAGTTGCTGGGTTGGTATAACAAGACCGGTAAAGACATTCCTGTCTACAAAGGCTCTGATTCGGGCCAGGATACCGGCGTGGAAAACGAAGCGACCAGAGCTATCGCGGATGCGCTACGGAAAGAAAAACTGACTATGCTGGCGATTGGCCCGGTAACCAACGTAGCGACGGTTGTAAAAAATCACCCGGAGTTGGCTGCTCAGATTGAGGAAGTGGTTGTGTGTGCCGGCCGAACCCCCGGACTCCCATTCCGTCCCGGGCTTGAAAAAATAACCGTCGGTGATTACAACTTCGAACGCGACCCCGAAGCTTTCCGCGTGCTGTTCGACGCGGGAATACGTATCGTTTTATCAGGATTTGAATGCAGCGCCTATACCCTGCTGGGGAAAACGGACATCGACTTCATGGCTAACTCTACCAACGAAGGCGACAAGTGGGTGTATGCACAACTACGGCCGTGGCAGGAACGAGCCAAAAAATTGTTTGGGGTAGAGGGATTCATTCCCTACGACGCGACTCCCCTCGGCTACCTGACGCATCCGGAGTACTTCAAATACTATAAAGACATTCCGGTACGTATCAATCGCAAGCCGAACGATGCTACGGTGGGGGCTCTCGCCAATGGAAAGGAAAAACCCTTTCTGGAAGTGTCCTACGATTACAAAGACACCAAATGGCGTGCTACGTATGCCTACAAAACCTTACCCGGTTTCGAGGAAATTCTCCTCGAATCACTGAAGAACGCCCGTTAGTTGGGTGCATTCCTAAGCACTCAACACCATGTCAGCGGCTTCATCGAGTAACGTTTTTTTCTGTGCCAAATCGAGGGAAAGTGGAAGTTGGGCTAAGCCAATGAGTCGGCGCAGGATTTCAACGCCCATGAACCCTTGCAGCAAGGCAGGTTCTAAATCACCCGTTGGCCGGTACTGATTGAGAGCCTGTTTTGCCAGTGACTCCTCCTGCCGGGCTAGTTTCAGGTGGGCCAGCATTACCCCTAAATCAAACTCAGGCCGACCCAAGAAGCCAAATTCAGGATCTATGACGCGCGTGCCCGATGTAGTTTTGAGCCAGCTACCCGGATAATAATCGCCATGTATCAACGTAGCGCCTGGCTGTAAGTAAATCTGTCCCAGTTGAGTAACCTTATCGGTTAAGGCTGAATTGGTTTTATACGGTAACGAAAGGGCCTGCAAGCCTGGCTCAACGCTATCCAAATCGAACCCCGTATCCTGTCTGAACGGAAAACTGAATATGTGCTCGTGGTTCAGCGAGCGCATGGCCCGGTTCTCTGGGAAAGTCGTTGCTTCGTCGCTCATACGAATAGCGTGGAGGGCCGAAAGAAACTCCATTAACGATGCTAGGTCGTTGGAACTGATGGTCAGCCTAGGCTGATAGGCAAACGTAAAGTCGGTTCCTGACCCCAAATCCTCCAGCGCCAGTAGGTAATTGTCGGCATCGAACCCGATTAATTTTGGCGAAAACTTGCCTAACGTAGCATCACCGGCAATCTGCTCATAGAACCGGGCTTCCACTTCGATGCGCTCCATAGGGGCGGGTACCTGCGGGTATTTCTGCACCCATGGTCGGGCCTGTTTGACAATGAACGTCTGACGGTCTGTCGCTACCCGGACTACTACGTTCATATTGCCTTCACCCGGTTTGAGAACCGAACGGACTTCCTCATCCGGACTTATCCAACGATTTGCAATTAGCAACTGAGTGAAGACCGGACTAGGCTTTTCTTCTAAAAAAAACGCCTTCGGAAACTGATCGGCAAACGGCGAATTAGGATTCATGAACTTATGTTTCAGGTACTAAACCAGTATAGAAATGCTAAACTAATGATTTTAACAGCCCAATTGAGTAAGGCAATAAATACGGTGCTGCCTTACTCAATTGATTTGCGAATAAAAATGTAAAACCATCGGATCACAGACGGTTGATGGCTGGAATACGATTAATTATTTTCATCCAGAAATCATGACCGATTCAGGCAAAGGTCCGCTAGACCTGCAATAGTCTAGCAGAGATTTCCCCTCAGCAGCCATTGAGGAAATGAAAGATAAGATTTCTGGTTAACAGCCTAATGCTCTATTCAACTTAATAAGGCCAGTCCTTACGCACAAAACAGCTGGCAATCAGGCGTAGATTCCCGATTTTTGTGGCATGAATAACGTGTTTTTTTTACTGCTGCTTCTAACCGGGTTTAGCAGTTCTGCTCAAGTGCTACGTAAACGTACGGTTAAGCTGATGGGCAGTCGGTTCGATATAACCATCGTCGCGAACGACTCCCTGACGGCCGAACAAAACATTGATACTATCATTGCCGAAGTGACACGTATTGAGAACCTGATTTCGGACTGGAAAACGGATACGCAGATTTCGCGGGTCAATCAAAACGCCGGGATTGCCCCGGTGCGCGTTGATCCTGAAGTGTTGGCCCTGACCGAGCGGGCACTACGCTTCTCTCGCATCACCAACGGCGCTTTTGATATCAGCTTTGCCGCCATGGACCGCATCTGGAAATTCGACGGATCAATGACCCGGATGCCCAGTCCTGCGGCTATCAAAAATTCGGTTCGGAACGTGGGCTATCAGAACATTGTCCTCGACCGCGAACACTTAACGATTTTCCTGCGTAAGAAAGGCATGAAGATCGGCTTCGGAGCGCTGGGCGAAGGTTATGCAGCCGACCGCTGTCGCGCTATGATGCTGGCGCGAGGTATAAAAGCCGGGATTGTGAACGGATCGGGCGACATGAGTACGTGGGGAAAACAGCCCGACGGCAGCGACTGGACGATTGGCATCACGAATCCGCTCCACAGAGACACGATTTTTGCCATTGTGCCGCTAAAAAAACCAGCCGTAGTCACGTCGGGGAGCTACGAGAAGTTTGTGGTTTTCAACGGCATGCGGTATGCTCACATTATTAACCCTAAAACGGGCTACCCAGCCACGGGCGTCAGCAGCGTAACGGTCTTTGGCCCCAGCGCCGAAACCGCAAATGGATTCAGTACGTCGATTATGGTACTGGGCAAGGAGGCCGGTTTGAAACTGATCCGAAAGTATCCGGCCTACAGCTATATCCTGATTACCGACGAGGGCCAGATTTTCGCTTCGCCAGGTTTAGGCCTGGAACAGCGGAGATTGTGAAAACCCGTTACTCTGCTGTCCGTTCACTGCCGTACGGATGTACTGATCAATAACAGTCCATCAGGATCTGGCCATGCGATTGGTAATGGCTAACGCTCTGGCCAAATCGGGTCTGACAAATTGTATCAATCAGGGCCAAAACGTCCTTCTGCATGGACAGCGATCCGCAGATCATCACGACGCCTTTTTGAGACAGTACGCTGGCGATGAAGTCTGTATCGCGGCTGAGCAGGTCACTGACATATTGTTTGTTTCCCTCCCGTGAATAAGCCAGGTGTAGACTGCTCAACTGCTTCATGATTTGGCTCGCTTCCAGAAAATCCTGGTAGAGCGTAAAGGACGAACTTGCGCGGAAGCCGCAGTACAGGTGACAGGGTATCTGCTGTTTGTTCTGGTCGATCATACCCAAAAACGGAGCGATACCGGTACCGTTGGCAATCATAACCACCACCGACGCTTTTTTGGGGAAATGAAAATGCTCGTTGCTGACAATGCGGGCCTGAATGGTCTGGCCAGGCGTTAACTCGTGCAAAAAGCTCGATCCCAAGCCGTTCGGATGTAATCGTACGCTCAACTGAAGCTCATTGCCGAGCCTACCAATTGAATAAAGTCGTTCACGATGATCGTTGGCAGGGTAGATCGCCAGCAGATCGCCCGACGTAACGCGGTTTCGGCGGTCAGCCTGCAGGCGAATCAGAAACGTACCGTCGGACTGCGGAGCACGGGTGTTGTCCGCTACAGTCAGCGTATTCAGCCTGAGGGCAGGCGTTTTCAGCAGATCCGACGAAACCGCCATCGGTACGTTAGTTTGCTGCGACCAGGCTTCGGCCCACAAAGCAAACTCCTCCGGCGACCGGTCATTGACGGTATAAATATCGACCAATGGCACAGCCCACGACTGCCTGGAAAGCAGCTGATTCACCTCGAACGCAAATTTGCAGAAGTCGGGATACGCATAGGAGCCGAAACCAACCACCGAATACCGAACCGGTTGCGACTGCGGCTGTTGTTCAACCAAAGCCCTAAACCGGGTGGCGTTCGTTGGTGCGTCGCCCAGCCCGTAAGTGGCCGTGAGCGCAATCAGGTGCTCGGCTTTGGGAAAAACGGTGTACTTGTTGAACTCAGTCAGGTACGCTTTTTCGCCCTGCTTCAGCAATTGCTGATAAATGAGCTGAGCAAAGCGGAACGTACTGCCATTCTCTGATCCGACCAGAATAATGAACCGGCTCTCGTCGGGCCCGAACTTGTTTTTGACCCGGTTGACTCGCCGTTTGAGGGTGATCGCAAACCCGGAATAGATAAAGAAAAGAATGTTGGCGGAGGCAATGGCCAGAATAACGGCCCAGACCGCACTGGTTCGGCCGGTGTGCAGGTTCAGGCTCAGGCTGGTCAGCAGCACGGCGGTTGGGTAGCGGTTTTCGCTCAGAATATCGCCCGTGAGCTGGTTGACCGTCAGTTCGCGGTCTTTGAGTGTAAGCGTATAATAATCCTCCACATCCTCCGAGAAAGGAAACTCGACGCTCTGCACCTCCGACAGACGGGTGTTTTTGAACACGGCAAAATCGGCCAGCTTCCGTTCCGGCGTTGACCGAATGGCGTCGAAGTCGATGGTGGCCGTACTTTTCCCGGACTTGACCAGCTCGAACCGTTCCAGCGACAGGTACGTACCCGACAGGGCAATAATGACAATGGGAATGAGCGAGAGCCGACCCAGCACTACGTGGTAATACTGGGCAAAGTTGTCGCGCACGATTCGGGTAAAGAACCGCTTCACCCCCCGCTGCCGCTGAATAATCAGCATGGTGCCCGAAACAGTAATGAGCAACAGCAGAAAGGCCGTCAGCCCAATGAAAAACCGGCCAGTCTCTTTCAGAAACAACGAACGGTGCAGGGCCGTTACCCACTGGAAAAACTCGCTCTGCCCGGTAGGTTTACCTAGAATCTTGCCCGTTTGCGGGTCAATGTAGGCGGTCAGGTTTTTGCCGTCGGCATCGCTGCCTTTGACCTGCACAAACCCATTGGCATCCACACTCAGTTCATTGATTTCCTGACCGCTCTGTTTGAGAACGGGCAGCGTCTGAGCCAGCGTAAGCTCCGAAAAGTTAGCCACCCGGTAGGGCTGCATCTTCTGCGAGACGGGCTCGAACGCCAGGATAATGCCCGTGATGGATGCCAGAGCCAATAAAAGAAAAGAAGATACAGCCAGGGCTAAATGGCTGTATCTCCAAACAGAAATAGTCATGCGATGGGACTCCGGTTAATTCGGGTAGCTCCGCTAGGGTAACTTAGTTGGCGGTGTTGGGGCTGAAGCGCACGTAACGGATGTAGCCAGTGCCTTCGGTTTTGGCCGAAAGAGCCTCGGTGGTCAGCGGAATCTCCAGATCTTTTACGTGGTACTTCTTGTCTTCCACCGCGCTCTCGAACCGCAGTTTGTAATCTTTATTGAGTTTCGAGTTGTCGATGTCCAGCACCGTCACACTCCGGTCGCCACCGGCCACCGAGGCTCCGGTAATAGCGCTGATGTTGGGCGTTTTTTTGCCCAGCGCCTTGTGCCATTCTTTCAGGTCGGGATACCATTTTTTATCGGAACCGAGCACGTACAGGGTTTTTTCGTAAGCGCCTTTTCCGTTGATGAGCGACACCACAACGTAGGCCCCTTCGCCCATGTAGTTGGTCATCTGAATCATGCATTTGTACTGCGACGTACCCGACTGTTGCGCCAGCGAAGCCGATGAACGTCCCGCGAACAGGGCCAGTGCCAGCAGGCCAATTTTATGCAAACGAGACATACCTTATTTCAGAAAAGTAAGCGATACATTGCCTTTTGACAGCGATTCGTTTTCGCTGGCCAGATCGTAGGCAGTTTCTTTAAAGCTGGTGGGAATTTCTTTCTTCGCGCCAATCGACAGCAGGTACTTCAGCATGGCATCGTCTTTAGCAACCATGGCGGCTTTGTGCAGAGCGGTAATGCCTTCCTTGTTGCGGGCGTTCACGTCAAGCTGGAGTGGTTCCAGCTTTTTCAGCAGCGACAGGTCGTTTTTGGCAACGGCCAGGTGGTAAAGCGTATTGCCGTTTTTCTGCGGGGCTTTCAGGTCCAGCCCTTTGTCCTGGAGCAGTTGCAGTTTCGCCGTAAACTCATCCGTACTGGAACCGCCTTCGCCACGCGCGCTACCCGCGGCCGGGTTTGACTGGATCAGGTAAGCCGCCAGGTTATCGCCGTTTTTGTCGGTTGTTTTAACATCGGCCCCTTTGTTGATCAGAAAGCTTACCGCTTCGGGAGAGTTGCCTTTTACGGCCATCGCCAGAGCCGTTACGCCTTTCTGGTTAGCCTGATTAATGTCTTTCACCTTCGGCAGCAACAGTTCCAGCACCGACATGTCCCGGTTAGAGGCAGCCGCGTTCATAAATACTGTGTTTCCTTCTTCGTTGGCCTGATTCACGTCAACACCTTTGCTCAGGAAATACTGAATCAGTTCGTTCTGGCGGGGCCGACGAACAATGGCGTGCAGGGCATTTTCGCCGGTTTTGTTGGTAACGGTCGGTTTTAGTTTCAGACTTTCCAGGTACTGGAACACCTCCGGCGAGTTAGGCCCCCGCCGTGAACCCTGGCTGGCCATAATAAATGCGTTATCCTGCGCCGGTACGCCTTTTTCGAGCAAGGCTTTCATGGTCGCTATGCTACCGCCCCGGGCCGCGTAGCTGAAAGCGTTGTTGCCGGTCGCATCCGTACTTTTCAGGTCCAGCCCTTTCGACACAAAATAGTCGGTCAGTTTCAGGTCTTTGTCATTAGCGATGGCAATCAGCAGGGCGTTGGCTCCGTCGTGGTTGAGGTCTTTTTTGAGGTTGGCCCCGTTTTTCAGGCAAAGGTCATACACCTGCGTGTTGGACTGACCACTAGCCGCGGCAAAATTCAGCGGAGTCATGCCGTGATTATCTTCCAGGTTAGCCTTCGATCCTTTGCTAAGCAGATGTTCCATCAGTTCGACGTTGCCCCGGTTGGCCGCCCAGTGAATATAGATACGACCATCGTGCGTCAGCTTGGACACTTCGTTACCCGGCTGCGCCAGCAGGTATTGTACCGTTTCGTTGGGCACCCCGGCATTGATGGCCATCACGACGGGATCAAACCCTGCCGGATTAAGCTGCGACGGGTTGCTGCCTTTTTCAACCTCGGCCTTAACCTGGTTTACGTCCGGCTTATTTTGCCAGAATGACTGGTCGAGCAGGACGTTTTTCTGCGCCTGAGCAGAGAAAGCAAGACTGATCAGAATGGCACTTACTAGTTTTTTCATAGGGTCAATACAAAGAATACGTAGGTTATTAAACGGCCAGATACCTATAATCGCTTAATGGGCTGCAAATTACTAAGATTTAGTCTAAATAAGACGCGCAACGTCATTTTTAATGCCCTTTCCTGAACAACACTTATGTTTTGTAATGTGCCGGGTCACTCTAAATCAATCTGCCAGTTGGCCGAGCGTTCTATTTGATTCGCCCACCGGGGACTTAGACATTATGAGGTGTGCTGTCAGTGCTGTCACTCAAATGGTCGTCTTACTTTATCAATTTATGAAATCATTCGCTTAGAGGACGTATTGAAAGTAACCTGAGCGATGACTCGCTCCGATGATCTGCAGTAGAAGCCCAGTGGTGTAACATGCAGCCCCGATCCCGAGACAAAAAAATTAGTGTTTCTTGTATATATAATTTTCTTATATATTTTTGCTACGTATTCACTTAACTAGTTAACCGTGATGGATTCAGCTGATGTCGTTCAGGATGTACTCAGATTAATGGTGCTCAAGTTACTGGCGCAACGCGGACGGATGTATGGCTACGAGATTACTCAGGGCGTAAAAGCATCTGGTAAAGACCAGATAAGTCTTACATTCGGTGCGCTCTATCCCGTGCTTCACAAGCTTGCGCACGAGGGGGTATTGACAACGCAAATCGAGGAAACTGACGGCCGACTCCGTACATACTATATGCTGACGCCACCCGGCAGTGATTCGGCTGCTGAGCCGGTAAACCCACTGAAGCAGTTCATCACCTGTATAAGTTTGCTGCGACTCTCATCTAATAACCGTCTGGTATTTAATTCTATTCCTAATTAGTCCGTTATCCATGAAAAAGCTATCCAAAACACAGCTCCATCAACTGGATCAGGCCCTGCGCCGTAATCGCCTGCAGCAGGCCTTACATGCCGAACTGATAGACCATTTAGCCCTTGATATCGAATACCTGATGGCCGGTGGCGAGTCGTATGAAGTTGCCTTGCAGCGGGTATTGCAGGAAGCCAGCCCCCAAGCGCTTGACCACTTGAAACAAACCTACCAGCAAGTTCTCCATCTCGTTCCTCTGCCTGCCTTGCTTAACCGGTTAGCCCCCAGACGATATGCCAAACGCCGGTCAAGACCCGGCCAATATCAGCAATGGCAGCAAGCCAGTATCCTTGCCTTTGTGACGTTGATAATTTGCCTGATGTGGGTGTGTCAGGTGTTTGCAGTGCCGTTACAGGCGTTTGGAACCGTATGGCTTGTTGGCCTGGCGAGTGTATTCGGGGCAATTAGTGCGCGTTGGCTGTTTCGGCGTCGACCCCGCCGGGTTCGTCCTCACTGGGCTTAAGCGACTTGTATCGTTTTCCTGATCGATCCGCTTACGTAATTGACTCTTCTCCCATGCTTGCGCACTACCTGAGGTTGAGCTGGCGTCACCTGTGGCGAAACCGCTCCCTGAATCTGATTAGCATTGGTGGCCTGGCGGTCAGTCTGGCTAGTGGTCTGATCATTTTTCTGGTTGTCAACTACCTATTCAGCTTTGATCGGTATCACCCGCATATGGACCGGTCATACTGGATTGTTACCGACGTGAACCGTGAACAGGTGATGCCAACGGATGCCGCGCCCCGTCCGCTGGCCGAGGTACTCCGGCGTAACTATCCGTTTGTAGAATGTGCCGTCCGGTTAGAGACCTTTTTCGGACGTACCATTAGCGTACCCGACGGCAAAGGAGGCTGGGCGAAGAAGTTTGGCGAAGCCCGCAATATCTGCTTTACCGAACCTTCTTATTTTGACTTATTCGGTATTGAATGGGTAAGCGGTGATCGGAAAACAGCGCTGAGTGCCCCGAATACAATTGTCCTTACTGAACGATACGCCCAGAAGTATTTCGGTACAGAACGACCGCTGGGGCGGACACTGCAGTTGGATAACCGGACGAATCTTACAGTAACGGGCACTATGAAAAATCCCCCGGCCAACACCCAGCTTCGCTACGATGCGCTGGTGTCATACGCCACAATACCGGTACTGGAGGGGCCAATTGCGTTGCAGGATTGGCAGGGACTGCAAGCGATGTGTTTTGTTCGTTTACGGAAGGGCGCAGCTGCTCAGCAGTTGCAACGCGTGTTGCCCGCTATTGGCCGGAAATATCTGCCAGCCAGCGAAGTCGCTCATTTTACGTATCACGCACTTCCTCTTGAAGACCTTAACCACGAACGGAGCGGAACGGCTCCACGCTCAATTCTATACGTATTGATCGGCATAGGGGTGCTGCTGGTTATCGCCGGTTGCATCAATTATGTAAATCTGGCTACTGCCCGGATGGTAAAGCGTTCCCACGAGATAGGGGTTCGAAAAGCGGTTGGTGGTACCCGTCGACAGGTAGTCGGGCAACTGCTGCTAGAAACGGCGCAGATTACATTGATCGCGGTGTTGCTGGCATTGCTGCTAACCCAACTGACGTTGCCACTCATTAACCAGACGCTGGCAAGTCAGGTCGAGATGCTTAGTCCGGATATTTCACTTTGGAATTTAGTTCAACCCAGGGCGATGCTCTGGTTTGTGAGTCTGGTCGTGAGCGTTATTATGCTGGCGGGGCTGTATCCGGCGCTGGTCTTATCCGGCATTACGCCCTCCTGGGCTTTGGCGGGCCGACTAATTACCCGGCCTGGTAAAGCCTTTCCGGTAAGGCAGGGGCTAGTTGTCGGTCAATACGTAGTTGCTCAGTTGTTCCTGATGGGAGCACTGGGGATAACGGCGCAGCTTCGGTACATGCAGACCGTTCCGTGGGGATTCCAGCACGACAACAGGCTGTCCGTCTGGCTTCCCCAGCAAGGAGCCGTTCCACTCAGCCAATTGAGAGCCCGTTGGCTCAGCCTGCCGGGCGTTGAACAGGTGAGTTTCGGGAGCGATCCACCCGCTTCGCCCTACAACCGCCCAAGCCCGTTCAGCTACCATACGGCTACCGAACCCGAACCGTTTGAAACCCGCGTCCGGGCCGTCGATGATCAGTATTTGTCCGTGTTTGGCCTTACGCTGTTGGCTGGGCGAAATTTTCACGTAACGGACACGACTGGCGGAGAAGTGCTGGTCAATCAAACGCTGGTAACGCAATTAGGCACCACGGTGCAAGCAATTGTGGGAAAACGAATGCGGGTGAAAGATGCTGATCGCACAATCGTAGGGGTGGTACAGGACTTTCGCAGTGGGAATTTACACAGCCCGATGCTGCCCGTTACGCTCATTCACGATCTGCCCCACAGCCGGATGGCCATACTGACACTCGCACCGAATCAATCGACCACGACCCTAAAGGCGATCCAGCAGGTGTGGGATGAAGTTCTGCCCGATCAGGTGTACCGCGCAGATTGGCTGAGCGATTTGTTATTGACGTTTGCGGAAACCGAGCGGCTAGGAGCAACTTTGGTGCAGGTGTTTGCCGGTATCGCCATTGGCATGAGTTGTCTGGGCTTGTACGGACTCGTAACGTTCATGGCTGAGAGCAAAGCCAAGGAGATTGGCGTTCGGCGGGTGCTGGGTGCCCGAACCCGACAATTGCTCTGGCTATTTGGCCGCGAATTCGGTAAGCTACTGACGCTGGGATTCCTTGTAGCCGCTCCGCTGGGCTGGTGGCTGCTGACGAGTTGGTTGCAGTCATACGCCCACCGTATTCACCTGAACGTGTGGTTGCTGGCCGCTACAGCGGGACTGACGGTAGTTATTACGAGTCTGACCGTGTTGCGTCAAGCCCTCAAAGCGGCTGCTTCCAGTCCAATTCAGTACCTGGAGACGAAATAATTCTGTTTTGCATACGTCCAGTTTCTATTAATCACTACGTACGATTTGCTATTCTCTACCTTATGAAACTGCTTATTGCTTGTCTGTTACTACTGAGTCTGGTCCCGGCGCTGGCTCAACACTCTCCTTCGGCGGCTACCCAATCAGCCAAAGTCGAAATTCTGTGGGATAACGATGGGGTCCCACACATTTACGGACAAACGCTCGAAGCGATGTATTACGGCTTCGGCTACGCCCAAATGCACAACCACGCCAACCTGCTCCTTCAGCTTTACGGGCAGGCACGGGGCCGGGCGGCTGAGTACTGGGGAGCCGAATACCTCGACTCCGACAAAATTGTGACGCTCTTTGAGACCCCCGAACGAGCGCAGAAGCACTATCAGCTGCAGGAAACCGGCTACCGGCGGTGTCTGGATAGTTTTGTTCAGGGGTTGAACGCCTACGCGAAGGCGCACCCGGAGGCTATCGGAGCAGACTATAAACGGGTGCTGCCCATCACGGGGCCGGACGTACTGGCCCACATAAGCCGGGTAATTTGTCTGGAATTCATCGGGGGGAATGAAGCCGGGGCCGCTCGGTTAATGCCACCTGGCTCGAATGCGTACGCCATTGCGCCGTCGAAGTCGGCTTCGAACAAAGCCCTGCTGATGGCGAATCCGCATTTACCGTGGGAGGGCTTCTTCCTCTTTTTTGAAGCGCATCTCAACGGACCAGATTTTATGGCGTATGGAGCTTCGCTGGTGGGCCAGCCGGTGCTTAACATTGCGTTTACGAATAATCTCGGCTGGACGCATACCGTCAATACCATCGATGCCTCAGACCGTTACCTGCTCACCTTACAGGGGGATGGGTACGTACTGGACGGAGTTAAGCAGACCTTTGCGCAAAAACGTGTCAATCTGAAGGTCAGACAGCCCGACGGTCAGCTCAGCGAGCAGCCCCTAACCTATCGCTACAGCAAGCACGGGCCGGTCATGACCAGTCAGGACGGGAAAACGTACGCGTTACGCTTCGCGGGTTTAGAGAATCCCTCCATGGCGGCTCAGCACCACGCCATGGCGCAGGCCCACAACTGGGCAGAGTTTGAAACGGCCCTGAAGCGCATGCAGCTGCCCATGTTCAACGTTATCTATGCCGATAAGGCGGGGAACATCCTGTATTTGTTCGGAGGAAACGTACCAAAACGAAGTGAAGGCGACTGGCGTTTCTGGCAGGGTACCGTCGATGGGGCAGCCTCGAAGTTTATCTGGACCGAGACACACCCGTACGCTGATTTGCCCAGGGTGTTTAATCCGCCCGCCGGATTCGTGCAGAACGCCAACGATGCTCCCTGGAGTTGTACGTTTCCAGCCGTGCTGAACCCCAAGTCGTTTCCAGGCTATATGTCGCCGGTGGGGTTTCCGCTACGTCTGCGGCCCCAGCGATCCATCAATCTGCTGAAAGACGACAAATCGGTTACGTTTGACGAGTTAGTCGGCTACAAACTAAACACGGGTATGGAAGCCGCCGACCGCTTTCTCGACGATTTGCTGACGGCTGTGGATCAACAGGCGGATCCGGTTGCCAAAGAAGCGGCCTCGGTACTTAAAGCCTGGGACCGAACCACCAATGCGAGCAGCAAAGGAGCTGTATTGTTCGCGGCCTGGTTCGACCAGTTTAATCCTGGTATGGCAGCGGTCGGCTGGGACCCACAGCGGCCGGTCAGTACACCCGACGGGCTGAAAAATCCTCAGCAGGCGGTTGAACTGCTCATCAAAGCCGCCGGCCAGGTTCGTCAGCAATACGGCCGACTGGATGTTGAATGGGGTGAGGCAAACCGGTTTGGTTCGGCTGGTCAGGATGTTCCGGCAAATGGCGGTTCCGAGCAGTACGGAATCTATCGAACCATTCAATTTATGGCCGATCGACAACAGAAGGGTAAGAATCGAGCCGTAGCCGGTGACACCTACGTTGCCATCACCGAATTTGGTGATAAAGTGCGGGCGCAGGTATCGTTAAGTTACGGCAATGCCAGCCAGCCGGGCAACAAGCACCGTGGCGATCAGTGGAACCGCATGTCGGAAAAAAAGCTTCGTCCCGCGTTACCGGATCGGCAGGACGTACTGAAGCAACTCGAACGGCGCGAAGAAATACCGGTTAATATGGGGCAGTAACTTCATTAGTCCTGCATCCGTAAAGCCGATTTGTTGTTAAAATCGGTTTCTACCCAAATTTATTAACGAATGCCTAAAAGCCGCGTTACCCATTGGGAGCGTGGCTTTCAGGCATCTGGCAAAGGAAACGGCTGGCGATTGATTTACCCCGATCCAAACGCTAATTACAACTACTGATACGTTTCTTTTTTAATCCGTCAGCCTGCTTAATTTGCTTTGCAGCACAGGAAAAGGCCAATGGCTATAGTCAACGTAGCTATTGGCCTTTTCCTGTGCTGAACTTAAAGCCAGTAGTACCGACTTCTGAGAGGAAACCGGCTAAATCATTAGCGGCCCAGCCGAAACGTTCATGCGATGCGGTCGGCTGGCAAATTATTAAGGTATAAATCAGTTCAGATATACGTAGTGTGGTCAAGAATTCTAGTCAGACCGGCAATATAACCTATAAACGAACGGCTGACCCGTTCGTCTGGCTCGTACTGTTTGCCGTGAGTTATGGGTGTATGACGTGCTCGGAACCCAAAGCACCGAAGCAGTTGAACCGGGCTTTTTATCACTGGAAAGCCGTTTACGAATCAAATTTGACCGAAAAAAAAGTTCTATTTCAGCTTGGCGTTCATCAGCTATACCTTCGCTTCTTCGATGTCGACTGGGACGCCGGTAATCGCCAACCGCTGCCAAAGTCCGTGGTACGCTTTGGTGAGCGGCCCACGGGATTAACGGTGGTCCCAGTCGTATTCATCACCAATCGAACCCTGCTGAACGTACCCGACCAGGATGTACCCGCACTTGGCCGAAACATAGTCAGGAAAATCCAGCAGATTGCCCGTCAGAATAAGATCGTCGTCCGTGAAGTGCAGCTCGATTGCGATTGGTCGCCGAAAAGCCGTGACCGGTATTTCGCCTTATTACGTGTGGTGAAGCAGCAGGTACGCGTTCCCTTGTCGGCAACAATTCGGCTGCACCAGGTTAAATACACCGACCAGACAGGCATACCGCCGGTCGATCGGGGCATGCTGATGTTTTACAACATGGTCGACTGGAAAGACCCGAACACCCGTAATTCGATTCTTGATCTGGATGTCGCCAGTCGGTATACAGGGTTTCTGGAAAAATATCCTTTACCGCTGGATGTTGTACTGCCCTTGTTTACCTGGACAATTGTGTATCGAAATGGCCGTTTTCTGACGATTCTGAATGGCGTTCGGCAGGATCAACTGGCAAAGAAAACCTTTCTCAAACAACAGCCTGATACAAACCGCTACGTTGCCAGTCGTGATACAACAGCCTTTGGCTTCTCGGTACGGGCCGGCGATCTGTTTCGTGCGGAAGCCTGTACCCAACAACAATTACGTGAAGCGAAGCAGCAGCTGTTATCCCGAATCCGGAATCCAACCCTTACGTTTGCTTTATACCACCTCGATAGTACTGTTCTTTCAGCTTATCCCCATGACTACCTCCAGACTCTTTTCCGGCCGACTCCGTAAGGCGGTTTTATCCGTCGGCATTCTCCTGGCTTTTGCCTGTGGTCCCGGCTTATTCGACGAAAACGAATTCCTGAGTTTTTTTCAGCCGGAGAGCAGCAACGCACAGCCTCAAGACCGGCTGTATTTCTTTACTCCGCAGTTGTACGACTACACGAATGAGCTAAACCGGGAAGGCGACGATACGCTCCTGATTGACGAGAATGTGCGGGCCTGGGCGGCTTATGCTGGCAAAAAAGTGCCGATGACTGCGGTCGCTAAAGCGTTGTATAAAGCTGACGATACCGCTGACAACGCCTTTAACGCAGCCCTGAAACAAGCCCATGCACCGGCGCTGGATTACCTGAAACTGGCGCATAACGCTGATCAGGCAAGCCCTAGAGGAGATCAATGGACGCCGATACCGGCGGACACAGCCCGATTAACGCAACTGCTTGGTGAGGCCCAGGCTGGTTACGAGTCAGCTAGCGATCCGTTTTTAAAGGAACGGTACGCGTTTCAGGCGGTAAAACTGGCTGATCAGATTGGCAATTACGCCCAGTGCCGAACGCTATACGACCAACTGGTGGTGTCCCTGCCGAAAAAGACGTTTATCAGCGATTGGGCATTGTGTCGCCATGCAGGCGCTACGTTCTCAACCGGTGATACCGCGCGGGCGATTTATGAATTTGCGCAGGTGTTTGACCGCTGCCCATCACGACGACCACAGGCCGAAGCCAGCTTACGCATTTATGGTATCCACTTTCAGGAAGGAGCGCTTCAACACGCCCGGAACGATCAGGAGAAGGCGGCTATTTATGCACTCTGCGCGGTTCAACCCAAGCAGGATGCCTTGCCGTTACTGAAAGAAGTGGTGAAGTTAACGCCCAAAAATCCGCTTATCGAGCTCATTATGGCGCGGGAAATCAACCGGAACGAATACTTCTTCCTGTCGGAGTCGAACCCCATATACGGCTATGATGAAGCCAGCGACCGGGATTCGTTGAAATTTGAAGATCGAAAGAAAACCTCGCAAACCTACGGCGATCAGTTACGCGAATTTGCTCTGGAAGCGGCCACCAATGAGCAGTTAAACGATCCGGCCTTCTGGTACACGGCGGCTGCCTACATTGCCTATTTAAGTAAAGACTTCGATGAATCAGCCAAAACGCTGGATAAAGCGGCTCAGGCCCCGACGACTAATCCTGCCTTAAAGAAACAGATCGCCTTACAACGCATGCTTTTGCTAGCCGCACAGACTGAGCATATTACGCCCGATACAGAATCGAAGCTGATCGGTTATCTGGAAGAATTTGGCAACTCCGAAAATTTCCGGTTCGGCAACGCGTTCGTGACGGTCTGTCAGCAGTTTGCCCAAAAATACCTGGCGGAAGCGAGTAATGAAAAAACAGGTGGGTGGCTGGAAGGCTGTAGCCGCGCTAAAGCGAAGTCAACCAGCGAAACGGCCGCAGCCAAGGCCTTTTTGCTGACTATGCTGACGGCTTCGCAGCTGAACACAAGCGGAGGGTACGTAGACCTCAACACGGATCAGCTCGTGATCGAAGATTCGTCGTCGGCGACAACGGTACAACAGGTTGTTACGTTCGCGGAAGCGCCTACGGCTACTGATTTCGACAAACGGTTGCTAAAACTGACGGGCTTTACGCCGGACTATCTGTATACCTTACTGGGCCGCCGACTGCTGGCTGAACATCGCTACGCGGATGCTGCTGCGGCCTTCGGTAAGGTGAATCCTAAAACGTGGAAAGAGGAGCCGTTCGTGAGTTACTTCACGCAGAACCCGTTCGAGGTTCCGACCAGTAAACGCCAGACGACTGGGACGAATGCCTATAATCCCGTTCAGTTCGCCCAGCGAATGGCGCAGTTAAATGAGCAGGTAACGCACCTGTCCGGCGACGAAGCGGCTAAAGCATATTATGAGTTGGGCTGCGGAGCCTACAACCTAAGCTGGTTTGGCAACTCGTGGGTACTCGTTAAGCGCTCGTGGAGTTCGGTCGAATTGCTGTCGACGCTGTATAAGGCGAATAATAAACCAAGCGAACTGGAACGGGCGGGCCAGCAATTGATGCGTAATCCGTATTACTCAACAACTCCGGCCAAAGCATTTTTTGAAAAGGCTATAAAAGCGGCTCGCCAACCGGAACTGGCCGCTAAAGCGTGTTTTATGGCCGCTCAGTGTGAACAGAGCGAGCTGACAACCCGATTGGCGGTTGAAGAAGTGAAACGGGGCTTCATTGATCTGGATAAAGCCGGTTGGAAAGCTCTGGTCGAAAAGCTAAGACGGGATGAGTACGGGCATTACTTTACGAAACTGTCGACCGACTACGGGCAAACGAAGTTCGAGGCTGAAATGCACCGCGAGTGTGCTACCTACGGCGATTTTGTATCGCAACGCTAAGAAGCTTACTTCTAACGGTTAATCATCCGAAACAAACCACTGATCGACTATAAGCTACGGCTTACGTAAGTTTCGTTGGTTAACCCATTCGGACAAGCGACTTTCGGGCTGCTGTTTTGCCAAGAGACAAGACAGCAGCCCGAAGTGTTTAATAAGCTGATTACGCCGTAAACCGCTGGCTAAATCGCTTTTAGATGAGTTGATTACTATTTCGTTACTTGGTCTATGCAGACTTTTTTTTGTTGCTTACTCTTGGCTTCTTCCGTGTTCGTAGCGACTAACTCGCTTCAGGAATCCCCTCAGGAGTCGCTGAATCACTACGTAGCGTTCATGAATCAATCGGTTGACGAGTTGCTCAGCCGATTCAGGATGCTTCAGACGTACCAGAATGAGGTCAAACAATACAAAAAGCGGAGCGACTACCGGCTTCGGCTGCCTTCGTCGGGACCGCTGGAGGAATACTATTACCAGAAGGCTCTGACCGTCAGCGGCCTGACACCGACCGAAAAACAACGTCTGACGGCCAGTACGCAGTCGCTCTGGCAATTGCTCCATAAAATCGATCAGACGGGTAAGGCACTGGAAACCTACGTTCGCCTTAATGATTACCAGCGCGATAACCTCAAGCAGTCCGATGCGTTGATGCGGGAGATGCAGGCGCTCTTTGGGCAGTTCCGCAACGAAAAAGAAGGATTTTATAAACAGGTTCAGCGGGTCTACCGGCGCTACCAGCCTTACCTGCCAACCAACGGCTATCTGTACAGCGAAAAGGAGATGGAGCAGGTGCTGACGGGCCAGAAACAACTGCTGGATACGTTAACGTTTTACCTGGACGAAGATGTCAAAACCCAATGGCCGGTTGAGCTTGTCCAGCAGAGTATGCTGGCGGATGAAAAAGTACTGGCCGGGTTAGGCAAAGCCAGAACAGCGGTTGAGTACCCGGCGTCGGATATGATCGGATCGTTCAAATCGGCTTTGCAGTCACTCCAGGACGTTAAGCGCCGGGCGGTCGACGATCATACGTTTGCGGCTCAACAGTCGTCGCGGCATGGTAACGAGGTGTATTTGTCCTTAATTAATTATTACAACGGCGACCTGCTGGCTACGTATCAGTCGTTCGTTGGTTACAGCGTCCCGGCTAAACGGCTGTTGAATTACCCCAGGTTCTGCCCGGTGTTCACGTTGGAGCCGCCTGTCCCTGCGGCTCAGAAATCAACCCAGACCGAGCCGTTTAAAGACGTTCGTCCGGCCGCGTTTACCATTAAACCCGCTGATGCACCGGCTCCTGTCGCTACGTTCCAGGCCCTAAATGACTACGTAGAGTTCATTAACGAGTCGCTGCGGCAGATGCACCTTGTGCAATTGACCCTGCGGAATTACCAGTGGTCGGCGGAACATTACCGCGATCCGGCCAGCGGCCGACGACGAGCGAACCTAACGTATTCGCACGAAGATTTTAAAGTGCCTAAGTCGGAATACCAACTGCTTCTGAGTGCCAGCCAGCACATTCCGCAACCGTATCGGGCTTCGATCAATGGCCAGGCCGGGGTGTTGATCGCGATGCTGAACGAGATGGATGGCCTGAGCATTGAGCTAATCCGGTATACAAGCGAGAAACAATACCTTGACGATCATCTGAAACGCTCGGATGCAATCCTGGACCGCTACCTGTATCTATTCGATACGTTCGACCAGAAAAAGGAACGACTGTACACCGATGTCCGGCGTATTTATGAAAGCTACCCCGGGGCTGACCCCGGCAGTTCGTGGTCTGTGGCGGGCAAGGCGTTACTGAAAACATTGGACGAAAACAAAGAGATCCTGTTCGGTATCAAGGCGTATCTGAAAAATGAAGCCACTCAGTTACCCGCAGTCGACAAGGTACAGGTTGATGCCCGAGCATTGATTGCGAATGAATATCAAAACCTGAAAGGGCTGCAACGCTACGGACGTAACAATGGCTTATGCCCGTATACGCCCTACGAAGACCTGGCCGAAAATTCGTTGCGCTTTGCCGATATGGCGCAGAAGGTAAAACCGGCTTTTGTTGGGGCTACGCAACAGCGGCATCCGTACGAAGAGTTTTATTACTTCTACAACAACCAGTTGGTTTACCAGTACAACAACTTCAGCGAACTGGCTAAGGTAGGCCTGCTGAAAGCAATTACGCAACCTGACCTTTTCATTTTCCGCCAATCAACGCCATCGACTGCGATTAAAGCCGAGCGACCAGAGCAACCACTGACCGAAACCACAACTCCCGCCGTAGTGAATGGTACGTCCGAGACGCCTACCCCCCTACCCGATCGTAAGCCAGCGATACCGCCAACCAATGGCAAGTCGGTTCAGCACGATACGGTGTATGTAGAGCGGACGCGAACCGACACCGTATACGTAGATCGCGCAAATCTGCGGGACGTAAGCCCGACCTTGAACGGGTTTGCGACCAACAACATGGTCCTGCTGCTGGACGTATCGGCCTCGATGGATTCGCCGTTTAAGCTGCCGCTGCTCAAGCGATCCATTAAATCGCTGTTGAAGCTGCTACGTCCGGAAGACCAGATTTCTGTGGTTGTCTATTCAGGGAAAGCTAAGGTTGCCTTAAGGCCAACTTCTGGCTCGAATGCCGACGAGATTGCCCAGGTAATCGATCAACTCCAGTCGACGGGCGATACCGACGGCAACGAAGGCATTCGGCTAGCATATAAAGTCGCGAATAAGAACTACATCCGGGCGGGCAACAACCGCATTGTGCTGGCCACTGATGGTGAGTTTCCGGTGAGCAATGAAGTGCTGGAGCTGATTGGCGAAAACGCGCAGCAGGACATCTCTCTGACGGTCTTTACGTTCGGCCGGAATGCACAAACCGCCCAGAGTCTGAAAAAACTAACGCAGCTGGGAAAAGGTACGTTTGCCCACGTAACGCAGGAAACCGCCGACCTACGCCTAGTCCTCGAAGCGCAAGCCAGGAAATTGCCATAAGCTAGCGACGTAGTGTCCGTTTCTCAAAACCGACACTACGTCACTAAGCAGGCCACTTTTCCAGGCCAGCGGCTATACGTAGCGCCCGCTGCGTATCTTCCCAGTAAAATCCACTTTCGTAACCAGTGTTGATTCGGTCACAGGTTTCGAGAAAATCATTGGCGGCATCCAACCGGCGTTGCGAGTCGGATGGCTCATCGTCGGGTAGCGGTAGATTGGTTGGTGTTTCCATGCGGCCAAAGGTATACGTTTTCCCGCGAGGGCCATTGCTTCTGAGTGAACTAACAGCGCCCATCCTTTAAGCTCAAATGCCCTCTCAATCCTTAGCAAAAACTAATACCCTAAATCAAAGCCTTTTGACGCTGCGGGTATGCCGGTTTGAAGCCAGCGGGGCATTGGAGTACCTTTCAGGTAATGATCGAAGTACTCCTGAAAACGGCGGGACAAATCCTTTCGATTCGTCAGATTCCGCATCATATGATCTTCACCTTCGTATTGCAGCAGCCAGACTGGTTTCTGGAGCCGGCGGAGAGCCATGAAAAGTTCGATACTTTGTTCGACCGGCACCTGTCCGTCGCCTTCATTGTGGAGGAGCAACAGGGGTGTTTGAATGTTGTCGGTCCGGAAAATTGGGGAGTTCCTAATGTACAGATCGGGGTTCTGCCATAATGTAGCCCCTAACCGACTCTGCGAACGCTCGTATATCCACTGGCGGCTGCTGCCCAACCGGCGTCGTAAGCTACCGTAGGCGCTGACCATGTCGCTAACTGTAGCGCCCGCCGAAGCCGCTTTAAAGCGGTTCGTTCGCGTGATGATATAACTAACCTGATAGCCTCCCCAACTGTGCGACTGAATACCCATCCGTGTCGTGTCGACCCACGAAAATTTCGCTAACTGATCAAGCCCTGACATAACCGATCGATAAGCACTCTCACCTGGTTCGCCGTCTGTATAATGAATGTCAGGAATGAAAATCAGGTAGCCGTTGCTCACGAACATGGGCATGTCCAGAATAGACCCGCTGGGTGACGGTGTGCGGTACATGAACAGTCCATTGGAGTCTTTTTCGTAAAACCAGACAAGGAGCGGGTATTTTTTCGTCGGGTCAAAATTTTCCGGTTTCAGGAGAATGCCTTCGGAAGGCGTGCCGTTCGGTAATGTCCATTGCACCAGCGAGCCGGTTAGCCAGTTGTATTCCTGCTGCTTCGGATTAAGATCGGAGACTTTGCGGAACGTTCGGATGTCGGTCGTTGCGTAGAGATTATACTCGTTGACATCGCCCCGAGAAACCACGTAGCGATTAGCGTTTTTTGCTTTCGACATGCCAGGAAAAGAGTATGAATGTGGACCCATGGTTAGCTCGGCAGGCGGCTCCAACTTGCCGAATCGTAACCGGTAAAAGCCCGCATACTTGGTTCTCCGATTGAAGGCGGGTAATATCAGCTCTTCACCTGAGCGAATAAAGTTCTCTTCACTGTTGATGTCGGCGTATCGGAGTACGGTATGCGTGCTACGCCCCCTGCCGTGGGTTAGGTTAACGGGTACTGTCTGCCCTTTTGGGTCAAGCTGCCAGATGTCGAATTCGGAATGAACCAGCACAGACCGGTCACCCTCTTCCCAGATCGCTACGCCGAAAGGGGACGGATCACCGGGAGCTTCATAGCTCGTATCGAACAACGGCTCCGATACGGCGCTGGAGATATTTTTAACGTGCCCTGTTGCTAATTGACAAGTGAAATAATGCCGCGCCTGCGGATCATACCACAGCGCGTATTGACCTTGGGGCGAAATGGCGAACGTGGTCGTTACCTTCTCCTGAATCAGCGTCCGGGAGCCGTCTTTCGTTGATACGCGGTAAGCGGTTTGACTGGGATTTTCCTGCCACTGTGCCTGTAAGCGTCCGCCCTTGGTGGTAACGCCAAGAACGTAGTCCGAATCGCCGTCATTATCGAGCAGAACATCTTCCAAATCTGCATCAGCTAACTGAACTAGCCGCCGGTTTGCCAGGTGCATAACGGCCATGAACGTTCGTTTCGACTCCTGATCGAGTTGCTTGGCCTGCTGCGGCTGCAAATAATCTTCCTGATAATGCCAAAGCGTTAGCTTGGGCTGTGGACCCTCTAAGGGCTTACGGATGGCTTGTTGTGGCTTTACCCCGACATACAGTCGATTCCCGCTTTTGCTGAAACGTAGCGTTGCGCTCTCGCTGAGGATATAGCCGGATTTTAGACCGGTTGCATGCGTATCAATTATAACTTCAGCCCGGCCACCCCCAAGCTTAGCAAGCCAAAGTTCAACCGCCTTTTCGGAATCTTTTGTCGCAGCAATAAACGCCAGTTGGGTTGCCTTTGAGTCGAATGTTATTGATTGTACCTGCGTCAGATTTTGAGCAATGGTGTCCCTGGTATTCTTTGTCAGATTGATCAGGACAATGTCCGAGCTTGTCGGCGTTTGCTTTGACACTACGTTCAATACGAGCGCTTCGCCCTGTTTACTAAACACAAAATCGTTGACACCCTCGTAGGTTCGGGACTGGCCGGTTTGGGTGTCGAGCAGCACGAGAGGCAACCCTTTCGTGGTAGACTGTGGAGCTAGGGTTGTTACGGATGGCTGGGCAGCCGCTAACAGAGTTGGCTGGTTTTGGGTGTAGCCAATCCATCGACCAGATGCTTCTGGATGTTTAATGTCTTTCACCCCTGGCAGCAGTATTAGCTTGTAAGTGGCCAAAGCCAGTACCCCAACCGTATCGGGTTGTGAACCGCTAGCTGGTAATGGCTTTGCCGGGAAGGGAGCTTTGACACGGAATAAAATGTGTCGACCATCCGGCGTGAACGTAGCCCGGTACGCTCGCGGAAAAATCTGCTTATTACGTCCATCAAATGATTGGACGACTAATTCTGCATCACCTTCATGTGGACCGACGCCATACAAAAACCAGTTCCCATCCGCGCTTATTTTTCGCTCGGTAAAGCTCTGCCAAAACTCATAGGCCGACCAGTCGAGTGGCTTCTTTTGGGCAAAGCCGACATTCAACAAACCCGCACAAAAAAGAGAAGGGATAAGGACAGCCGTTGCCAACGACCTTTGTCAACTATATACATACGGTTCAAGAGCATTTGTCTGCCCAAAGCAAGCCCGTAACCGGCGTATTCATGTAAAAACTGGCAATACTTTACACGTTTTTCGCCGTTTCTGCGTGTTGCAGCCGGTATTCGGACGGGGTTTGTCCCGTAAACTTCTTGAAGGCTGAGTTGAAGGTGACGCGGTTATTAAAACCACAGTCAATAGCGATGGCCGTAATCTTTTCATCGCCCAGCAACAGCCGCTTCGCTTCTTCGATCCGACGGCTATTGATAAAGTCGGGGAACGATTGCCCAACCTGTTCATTGATCACCTGAGAAACGTACTGAGGAGGTAAATTCAGTGCCGTAGCGAACTGGTCGAGGCTAACGTCGGGCAGCAGATAAGGCTTCTGATCGTGGGTATACTGATTGATCCTGTCGGCTAAGGATTGGCTGGCCGAATCGGTTAACGGAGATTTCTGGTATTTCGCTGGCTTCGCTTTCGGAATTAACGTATCGGGATATTGAAAGGCCGTATACGCCAGCGCATAGACCGCCACCGTGAACAGTATACGGGTGACATGCCCGAACAGGTTATAATACCCCATGCCGAGAGTTACTTCGACGCGATATATGACCGTGCTGATGGCAAACACCGCAAAAAACAAGAGAATACGACGTAACATCCGCGCCTGATCAGGAGTACTGCTTTGGGCGTACTGCCACATCCGATACCCATAATACATCAACAAACCCGTCATGATAACGTCCGAAATCAGGAAATACGGATTAGCGGGCAACAGGCCATGCTGTTGACTCTCCTGAATGACCATCTGCTGCTTAGCGGCTCCTGACTGAACGATGACAGGCAACACAATGAAGAGTAAGCCAACCCAAGGTATGAAGTGAGCCAGATGCTTCCACTGAAACCGCGTTTGGCCGTGCAGCGAGTACCAGACGTATAGATAAACCAGCGGCCCAAACAGCAGGAAAACACCTGATGACGTTTTATACAAATGCGGATAGTATTGCAGAAGCTGATGGTAGGATAAGAAATAATACAGCGTGTTGTAGCTGAACAGAAATACCAGAGTGCCCAACAGACGATTCGATACGCGATTGTTGGTTTTCTTGAAGCCAATCAGCAGAGCCAGGCAAAACCCCTGCAAAGCACCTGCCAGATAAAGATACGTAATGGCCTGAATAAGAGAGCGCATTCTGTAATTAAAATTAAAATAAATGAGCCAAACGCCCTGTATAAACCAAGCTTGTCAGTGATCTTTAAGTCGTGAGACACAACTGGTCTTCCATGCGCGCTTAACACAAATATATCACGATCGAGACAGACAACCTGACCTTACAGTAAGGCTACGAAAACGTTACGTTTCCTCTAACGGACGTTTCTAACAAGTTAATTTTCATCCAGTGAATGACGTAGTTTGACAACTCAATCCATAAGCTTTTTCGGAAATCAACGAGCGCTGCGTATACTTGAGCTTTGACTCCTAAACCCTGGTTCCCTCGCAACGCCTACGGCTATGAGCATACTGAAAAAACTATTTGGTCCCTACAAGGATGAGGTGTGGAACCAACTCGCCGACGAGATACACGCAGATTTTGTGGATGGCGGTTTCTGGAAAGGAAGTAAAGTACAGGCAACAGTTGGCGAATGGACGGTTACGCTGGATACATATACCGTGTCGACCGGGAAAGTGACCACTACGTACACGCGGATGCGGGCACCCTATGTCAACAAGGACGGCTTTTGGTTCAAAATATACCGGAACGGTTTCTTCAGCGGAATCGGCAAGTGGCTGGGTATGCAGGATGTAGAGTTGGGGTATCCCGAATTTGACGAACAGTTTATCATCCAGGGAAACGATGAGGACAAACTTCGGCTGTTGTTTGCCAACCCCAAAATACGGGCGTTAATCGAAGCCCAACCCGAGATCGGCCTGGAGGTAAAAGATGATAACGGCTGGCTATCAACGCCATTTCCCGAAAACGTTGATCTATTGACCTTTCAGGTCGTTGGGGTAATTAAGGATGTGGAGCGATTGAAATTAGTGTACAGCCTGTTTGCCGAAACCCTCAACCACCTCTGTATCATCGGATCGGCCTACGAAGACGACCCCAATATAGTGCTGAGCTAATGCGGGTCGCCTATACTATTTGCTGACGCTCGTTAAACCAATCCAAAACATAAACTCCCAGACATGGCTACCACATCTGGGAGCTTATGTTTTGAAACGAAATGTCTCTTTACTTCGCTTTCCAAGTGTTGTTCGCGGTGTCAGCATCCATGAAGATGCCGCCTTCCAAACGAACAGACTGCACCTTCTTTTTGGTAGGCACCTTCACCACCGCCTGACTCTGATTGCTTTGCCAGATAGCGGGTGTCTGATGGAAGGTTTCTTTCGCGCCATCGGCATACTGTACAACTACATCGACAGGCGCTACGTAACCGCCGATGTTCTGAATGATAATGGTGCTCTGCGTTGCCGAAGTCGTTACCTGCTGAATGGCCAGATCAATGTAATTGTTGCTGAAAAACCAGTTATTCCAGAACCAGTTCAGGTTTTTGCCCGACGCATTGTTAAAGCTGTAAAACATATCCCAGGGCGTTGGGTGTTTGCCGTTCCAGCGATTCATGAACTCGTGCAGGGCCTTTTTGAACAGGGCGTCGCCCAGTAGCTCCTTTAGGGCTAGATACCCGATAGCGGCTTTGCCATATTCATTGTTACCCAGGGCTGCTCCACTCAATACGTTAGCCGGCGTTATGATCGGTAGATCCTCTTCGGCCGACGGATCGGAACTCCAGTAGGCAACCCGAAACTGCTGGAAATTTCGCGTGGCCGTTTCGGTACCTAAGTTGTTTTGGCTAATCAGGTACTCAAGCGCCGTCACCCAGCCTTCGTCCATGAACCCGTACCGCGTTTCGTTGATGCCCATGTAGAACGGAAACCAGGTGTGCGCAATCTCATGCTCGGCCACAAAGCGTGAGAAGTTAAGGTCATTGGTTGGGGAGTCGTTAACCATCATCGGATACTCCATATCAGCGAAACCCTGCACCAGAGTTGTTTTCGAATAGGGGTACGGAACACCCGGCCAGTTAGTCGAGAACCAGTCCAGCGCGTGCCGGCCGAAGCGGACCATCTGGTGAAAATCCTGGGCGTCGTCCAGGAAAGCAGCCTGAACACTCGCCCGTCGACCGGTCTTTTTGTCGACCACCACACTCGACGCGTCCCATACGTAGTGATTACTGAGGCACAGGGCAATATCGGCAATGTTGCTGGCCTTCCAGCGCCAGGTGTTCATGTTCTGCTGCCGCGTTACGTTACCAGCCGTTACCTCCTGAAGGGTTGCTACGTGCAGTATGGAGTCTGAGCGCATTGACTCGCGCAGACGTTGGGCGTAGGTTGGCTGCAGCACCTCATCCGCGTTTTGCAAATCGCCGGTGCTCCAGACAATGTAGTTCTTCGGTACGTTTACGTTCACCGTATAGTCGTTGAAGTCGCTGTAGAATTCCTGGGCTTCGGTGAAGGTCGTCTGGTCCCAGCCATAGTAATCGTCGTAAACGGCCACCCGCGGATAGAAGTATGCCAGGAAGAAAGTCGTTGAATCGAGCGCCCCTTCCCGGTTTGTCTCCACCGATACGTCGTAATGCCAGTCGAACGATAGTTTAACCGAATCGCGGGGAAGCAGGGGTTTAGTCAGCCGAACGCCTTTTGCCGTAGCATTGCCCGCGTCCTGCCAGGTTTTCTGAGCGCCATTTTCGGCATACTTGTCGATATGGACGCCCGAGGTTAGGTATTTATCCGAGAACATATTCTGTCGGATAGCGCCCGGTTTATGGCTGTTCAGGAACAGCTTGAATACCAGCCCCTGTAAAGTATCAGGGCTGTTGTTGATATACGTAATTTCTTCGGTACCCTGAACGGTTCGGCTGGGCGGGGCCGCCGTGACGGTGATGGCATAGCGGGCTGTATTCTGCCAGTAATTTTTCCCCGGCCGGCCATCCATCGAGCGGGTTCCTTTCTGGTACGCCTTTTTGATGTTACGTGGCATATACAGCGTCTGGGCCTGTACGGCACCGACGATCAACGCCATAAAGAGAGTGAGCGTGGAATGTCTCATGAAATTTTGGTATTGGTCAACAAAGTTGCAGTCATAACTAGGCATTAGCGAAAGTGGCAAGATAAGCGCTTCGTCAGAAAAAGCAGACATTGAAGCGGATGAGCGATGCCATGAGGTGTTCAACGGTAAACCAGGTCGCGTAAAACGCCTTCTTGCCTGATGCCCGCTAAGTCTGACGAATAGGTAGGGACGTTAGTTGTAACTCCGGTTCCGGACGCATCGGGTGCGACGTACAACACAGTAAGTTTACGCCATTCACTACGTTGATTACGTTCTGCGTTTCTGTCGGGTGCTGACGATAATGTTTAACTTGCCGCATGGATTCCTCGATTTTAATCATTGTACTGAGCTTATCAGTACTGATTTCGTACGCGTTCGACTTATTCAGTAGCCGTTTCAAAACACCGTCGGTCCTGCTGCTGCTGGTACTGGGTATGCTGACGCGCCAGGCAACGAACTATTTTGATGTCCAGCTCCCGTATATCAACGCCATATTGCCGACGCTCGGAACGCTGGGCCTTATTCTGATCGTGCTGGAAGGGGGGCTGGATCTGGAACTTCACGCGGAGAAACTCGGGGTACTGCGTCGAACGTTGCTGGCCTCGCTGCTATCGATTATTGGTGGCACCTTGTTAATGGCGGGTGTTCTGTATTTACTTCTGAATGATTCGTTTTACCATTGCTTAATTGCCGCGCTGCCGTTTTCCATCATCAGCAGTGCGGTGGCCATTCCGAGCGTATCAAACCTGTCGTTCAGGCAGTACGAATTTGTCGTTTACGAGTCAGCGTTTGCCAGCATTCTAGGCGTAATGGCCTACAATTTCCTGCTGCTAAGCCGTGATTCGGTCTTTGGGGCGGTTCTGTCATTTACGCGCGATACGGTGGCGATGGCGTTCATTTCGCTGGGCTGCTGCTTTCTGCTGCTGTATCTAATCGGGCGAATCAATCACCGGATTAAATTCCTGCCCATTATATCCGTACTGTTTCTGGTCTACGCACTGGCCGAGATTTACCACCTGTCGTCCCTGCTGCTGATCCTGATTTTCGGCTTATTTCTGAACAATACCGAACTGTTTATCCGGGGGCGACTGAGCGAAATTCTTAAAAATGATCTGTTCGAGAAAGAACTGGAGCAGCTCAAGAACCTGACCGCCGAAGGGGCTTTCGTTGTCCGGACGTTCTTTTTCCTGCTTTTCGGGTATGCGGCCGTGCCTCAGGAACTCATTGATGTCGATGCCCTGATTGTAAGCGGCATCTTTATCGCCATCATTATTGGCTGGCGCTGGGTTACCCTGCAAACAACGTATCGCGGCCCGTCGAGACCGCTGTTGTGGATCGCGCCCCGCGGCCTGACCACAATTCTGCTCTACCTGAATATTCCGGAAGACCTGAGGCTGCTGGGGTTTCGGGCGGGCATCCCGATGTTGATTGTTGTGCTGTCGTCCCTGCTGGTGATGGCCGGGGTAGTCGGCTACAAAGCTGAGCCCGAAGACTAAAAATCAGGCTTATACATACCGCCAGAACGACCACAATCGCCGGTTTTGCAGATACGTAAGATCGCTATCATTCGCGAAGGCTTCGCGCTCGAAACCAATGTTCCGGTAGGCCGTGTAGTGGTCGCGGTGCCGGAGCCGCCGAACCACATACTCCAGGACGTACCATACATAAAAGGGCAGAATACCCAGCTCAGCCTGTTGCCGCAGGTGAATCCGTTCGTGGTTTACCAAGGTAGGCGAGGGGTTCGGCTGACGGACCAGAATGAACGGAAACAGCGCCATGCCGTCGGGTCCAAGCGAGGAAATCTGGATAATAAACCGGTTCTTTGCCATCATTTGTATGACAAAATTAGGGCTGATCCAGTTCTGTAGGCCATGACGCTGACCTTAATTCTCTTCTTTATTGCGGGCTACCTGCTCATCACGGTTGAACATTCAATTGGCATCAATAAGGCGGCCACGGCCTTGTTAACAGGGGCCATCTGCTGGACAGTGTATGCCCTGACGGACCAGAATGTTGAGGAAGTCGGCCAACAGTTAGGGGAACACCTGGCGGAAATTTCCGAAATCCTGTTCTTTCTGATCGGGGCAATGACCATTGTGGAATTGATCGATGCGCATGATGGCTTCACTATATTTACCGATCGAATTGCTAGTCGCAACACGCGCGTTCTGCTCTGGATTATCAGTTTTTTAGCCTTCTTTTTGTCAGCGATTCTGGACAACCTCACGGCTTCCATCGTGATGGTGTCCGTGCTGCGCAAGCTGGTGCGCGATCCTGACCAGCGGAAAGTGATGGCGGGCATGGTGATCATTGCCGCCAATGCAGGTGGTGCCTGGTCCCCCATCGGCGACGTAACCACGACCATGCTTTGGATTGGAGGACAGGTAACTACGATCAACATCATCACAACCCTGTTTATTCCGAGCGTAGTGTCGCTGCTGGTCCCGTTAGCGATTCTGACCTTCATGTACAAAGCCCAAACGGAAGCCTCGGTTGCCACGGCGAAGCAAGGCATCAGCCGCCCCTACGTAACGCCCAAAGCCCGGCGCGACCGACAACTGATGCTGGCCGTCGGACTAGGTGGCCTGCTGTGGGTGCCTATTTTCAAGACTGTAACGCATTTGCCGCCCTACATGGGTATGATGATGGCCCTGGGCTTTATCTGGGTAGTATCCGAGTTGATTCACAAGGACAAAGACGAAACCGATCGGCAGCGTTATTCAGCGGCTTACGCGCTCAGCAAAATCGATACGCCCAGCATCCTGTTTTTTCTGGGGATACTGCTGGCCGTTGGTGCGCTTGAAGCTACGGGCCTGTTACGTGGCCTGGCTCAGTCGCTGAATGATTCCATCGGCAATCTGGACCTCATCGTTCTGTTGATTGGCTTAGCCTCGGCGGTAGTCGATAACGTACCGATTGTAGCCGCGGCAATGGGGATGTACGATCTGCAAATCTACCCTACCGACGCCAAGCTGTGGGAGTTTCTGGCGTACTGCGCCGGAACGGGGGGCAGCATTCTGGTCATTGGCTCTGCGGCTGGAGTAGCCGTAATGGGCATGGAGCGCCTGGAGTTTGGCTGGTATCTGCGCCGAATCAGCTGGCTCGCGTTCATAGGCTACATAGCGGGCGCGCTGGTGTACCTTGCCGAGTTCTGGCTGCTGTAGCGCTACGGATTAACGGTCATTTCTTCGCTGTTGGCACGCAAACAATCGAACTCCTGATTCAACCGGTTCGTTGCTTGCGCTGCGTCGTTGGGCGCAAAATTTTTGGGTGCAGGAGCCAGTAAGATCAAGTTTGCGCCAAGCAACTCCTACTGATCTTTTCTTACACCCATGCTCGTTCTGGCACCACTCCCGTTTATTTTACTGCTTTGTTGGCTACCGTTGTCCGGTTGGTTAACCGGGCCCGTCAAGAATGGTCAACCCGATACGTTAACCGCTAACAAACGACTCAAAAATCGAAGCGGGTACGTCTCGTTTCTGGGTATTACGGTTTCGCTTGTCCACCGGTTGCGGTCAGTACGTAGTACGTTGTCCAGGGTATTTATTAGAGTCAGCCTTTTCCTTGTGCTGGTTTTGTGGGAATGCTCCGGCGTTAAACAAGCCGATTCGGTACCAGATCCAGGTAGGCATCAGGCAGCTTCGGCTACCTTCACCTGGGCAACGGACTTATGCGATTACCAAAGCACTTACAATCCAGCTCTGTATACGCGTGGTAGCAACTTCACAACGAGCAGAAAAAGCAAAGCGGCCTGCCGGAGCAACTGAATAGGGAGTTCAGAGAGACATTTGACTCCCCCAATCAACTCGCGTTTGCCAGGGTTGAGCTGATGGCCTACGGCTGATGGAATCACATCAAACCGAAGGTGCAGTACGTAGCGCCGGACGCTCGAATGGAGAACGAATTTAAAGCGCTCTTCGGCACCAATCAATCTACATGCGCCAATCCTTAGCGGAGTTGAACCAGAGTTAAATATGGGATCGAATACGTGTCTTTCATCGCATTGCGTTGTCCATATCTTATCATCCTGACGGCAACACAGTCCTTATAGCTACGGTTACTAACGTCGTTCTCATCGGGCATCGAAACCGCTCACCTTAGCGTAACCTTACGTTTCCGTTCTCCAGGAAGGTAAGTTTGTTCAGACAACGAATTGCTCATGACTGGTATAACCTTACTCCTCGGTGCAACGGCAGGAACGGGCTACGAAGCCGCGCAAAAGCTCCTGTTCGCCAATCAACCCATCCGTATCATTGCCCGCAATCCGGAAAAAGCCCGGAAGTTGTTTGGCCAGCCCCGCGCTGAACTCGTTATCGGCGACCTGACCACACCCAACGAGGCTTTCTACCGGGCGTTTCAGGGTGTCGAAACCATTCTGTTCACGGCTGCCGTTCCGCCCGGTTTCGCCAGTGAAGCTAAACTATGTGCGGTTGATTATGGAGGGCTTGTAGCGGCACTGGATGCGGCCCGAAAGGTAAGTTTCCGGGGACGTTTTGTGTACATGAGCACGATTGGACTTCAGTACCGGACGTGGTTCATCAGCCTGCTCAACCTGATAAAAACCAACGTAATTCATTGGCGACTCGAAGCCGAAAAGGTCGTCATGCAAAGCGGCTTACCCTACACGATTGTGCGAGCCGGGGTGCTGCGCAACCAGCCCGAAGGCCGCAAACCGATTCAATTGTTCCCCCACGACCTTCCTATTACGTTGTCGACCCAGATTGGTCGCGCCGACATGGCCTATTTATTCATTTTGTTTGCCCAGCAGGAAGCCGTTCGTAACCAGGTAATCAATGCTGCTTGGGGTGGCGATGGTCTATCGGTGCTCGACCAATTGAGCCGATTAGCCTACAAAGCCCGTTAACTTTTGAATCCTTTCACGACCGAGCTGATCAGCAACGGATACCCGATAAGCGAAAATATACCGCCTAAAAAGCCAAAGACCATCGGCAATATCAACCCGTCTAATCCCTCCAGCGTGACCGTCTGCGGGTCATTGGGCAGGTACCATAACGTTACGGTCTCTCCGATCTCAAAACTTGGGGGCGAGGTATAGGTCTGCGAATAGTACGTAACGGACTTTCCCGCAGCCGTCGTAAACTGCACGACCGGAGCCTGGGTCGACGTAGTACGTCCGGAGCTGGTCTTGTTGTAACGGGTGTCAACGACCACGCCCCGCGTTTTAACGCCGGTTTTCATGATCTGCTGCGTCGACTGCCAGGTGTAGTAAGCAACACCCATGAAGATCGTGCCGACAAACGCAAAGAGGCCAACTAAGGCCACGCCAAGTACACGTTTCGATTCCATTCTAACAATACGTAGTACGGTAAATTAAGCTAGCCAATTACTGGCCTACTGAACTGTCCACCAATGTTATACAGGTGCTTTAGAGACGCCAAACGTACTTTTTTTTAAGAACTTCCTTCCGGACTTTTGAGTATTCGGCAGGTCGGATTACTACTCTGCTCCCGCTACCGCTTTCCCGGCTTATTTCCGTTTAACTACGTCGTACTGGATCACCGTCAATCGGCCGGACTGATCCTGTACGATTCGTATCGCTATTCATGGCCTTTCATCCGGCTTTGACCACCATTCGCTACTTTATTTTTTGACCTCCCTCCTTCTCAACTGCAACTTTGACTCATTAAAGAACCCAGCCACTGCTCACAAACGCAGCTGGCCTTAAACAACCAAACAATACCAATGAACACGTTCCCAAATTCCGCATCGGCTCCGGCCACCTCCCCTAACCCGATTACCCACTACCTGACCGTTCTGAAAAAATACGCCGACTTCAAAGGCCGCGCCCGCCGGAGCGAATACTGGTATTTCGTACTGGTAAACGTGGGAGTGTCATTCGCCATCGGCTTCACTATTGGTCTCTTTTCTCAAACGGCTGCCGCCTACGCAAATACAATATACACCTTAGCCATTCTGGTACCAGCCATTGCCGTTTGCGTACGGCGCATGCACGATCTCGACAAAGAATGGTGGTATGCGCTGATCCCGATCTATAACTTCATCTTGGCCATCAGCGAAGGTACCAAAGGCCCAAACCAGTACGGTCCCGATCCTAAAGCGGAAGCAACGGTTAATGTTATTAAATCAGTGGCTTAAGCTTTTCTATCCTTCCTCTTTTATTAATCCATTAACGAAGCGCTGGTAAAAAATAATCTGTTTGCCAGCGCTTTATCTTTTCTGTTCACCATGGCAAACGAAAAAACGATGATCGACGAATGGGCCGTTAAAGATCTCGAAGATGGCTCTTCATTACGTATCACAGTCCTGGGCTGCACTGAATTAGGCAACCAATCGCTCCCTGGCATTCAGGTGCTGTACATGGGCAACACCATCAACTACGAACCCCTGATCACCGAGCGTTGGGCGTATCAGGCCTCGAAAAAAGGCGTTCGTGAGTACCTGCTGGAAGATTATTCCTGGATGATACACGACGATCAGTTCGTAAAAAATTACCTGGTGCTGGATTCACCGCTTAAAGTGAAAGTAGAGGTAAAAACGCGCAGTTCGAAGATCATCGCCAAAGAGTACGAATTACCGTTCGAGGTGTAGCAATTAGTCATGAGAAATCTTCTGCACACGTTCGTGCTGCTCGCTATCGTTTTGACGAGCGCCCGCTGCGAACGCAGAGTAGCCGCCGATGTCAGCGAAAACCAAGTCGCTGCACTAACACCGGCAAGTGACTCGGCTCAGGCGGCCCAATCGGTAGTTGCGTTTCTACAGTGGTACAAAAAGAACCTTGGGGCGGTGAGCCGAATTGATCTGGTCAATCAGGATGAGGTCAGGGGCTATTCCGTGAATTTCAAAAATAGCGAGCAGTATCTCGCTTACCTGAAAAAGAGCAACGGGCTAACCGAGCGCTACCTCAACGACTGGCGGACGTATTTCAAGGAACGCGACGCAGGATTCCGGTTAGCGCGTCAGAACGAAGGCCCACCTACCGGATTCGACTATGATCTGGTAATGCTGAATCAGGATGTCGACGAGCAGATGGACTCGCTGAACCGGCTTACCATTAACGACGTAGCGATCGCAAAAAATCAGGCAACGGTAACCTGTACGCTCTTTATTACGTACGAGTTCCGGCTTGTACGACGTAACAACCGCTGGCTGATCGACGAAATCCTGAACCTCAGCGACGAATAGCAGACAGCTGAAAATGAACGAACCGAAAGCGGATCACTCTGAGCCGACCAGCGATAGTGCTTTCAATTCTGCTACCTGCCCATTCGGGACCGATCCCGCCTGTAGCAGAATCCGGTGATTCCCCCTGGACAAGGTAAGTTTTCCCAACGCCAGCCAGGCCCAGGGCTTTTCGTACACTTCTTTCCGGGGAATCCGGTCGGGGCTGGGCTTCAGGGGTGGGTCGAAACTGGTTTGGATGGTTTGTTGCAGCGTCTGATTTCCGGCCGTAAGAGTTAATAGCGCTCCAAGAGCGGCAGCTCCAGCGGTGTACTGCAGGCTCAGTTGATAGACCCCTGGTCGCTCTACTTCCACGTCCCACCAAATTGAATCGGCGGGTGACCGCCAGTTTACCAGCCAGTCATTGGCCCAACCATTGCCCTGTTTGTAGCGTATGTTCCCCGAAAAATGAGCCTCCGGTGCCTGCAACAACACCCGTCGGCCTGCCACCGGCACTGGCCGGGAAGAGTTTATCGTTTGGGAAACTTCCCCGAACCAGCGGTCGTAGGCCGCTTGCAGCATCTGCACCCGCTGGGGCTGGATAGCCGCCAAATCAGTTGATTGCGACGGATCGCCCAGCATATCGTACAATTGAGTCTGTTCCTTTTGGCGCACCAGTCGGTACTGAGCCGTACGAACTGCCCCTGGCTGGGCAGGCAGTCGGCCCGCGCTCATCCCGGCCACGTGAGTGAACAGCAGGCGGTCAGGCAGCGTATCGACCTTGCCCAACACCAGGTCTGCCAGGCTTCGGCCATCGATCGGGTTGGTGGGTCTAAAGCGCAGCCCACACAAGTCGACCAGCGTCGGCAGTAAATCGATATGGGCCGTATTGGGTCGAATTCGGGTTTGAGGCCGTATCCTTGCCGGCCAGCGCATGAATAACGGTACGCGCACACCCCCTTCGTCGACAGACCCTTTGATGCCCTTCATTTGGCCATTGAACCGGTGGCCGTTGGGACCGTTGTCGGTCGCAAACACAACAATCGTGTTTTGGGCTAACCCCAGTTGGTCCAGTCTTACCAACAACCGCCCCACGTTATCGTCTATGTTTTCAACCATGCCGTAGATGCTGGCCTGCTCATTGTCCAGCCCCTTGGCCTTATACTTGTCAAAATACCGGTCGGGCACCTGGTGGGGGCTATGGGGGGCGTTGAACGGTACGTAACAGAAGAAAGGCCGGGCTTTATGCTTACTGATGAAGTGCAAAGCGGCATCCGTCAATACGTCGGTGATAAATCCTTTCGTGGGTACCATGCGGTCGTTCTGCTGCAAGTCGGTATCGAAGTAGTTATTCCAATGGCCTGCACAAAAGCCCAGAAACTCGTCGAATCCTTGTCCATTCGGGTCTTCCGGCGCGTGTTCGCCGTTGTGCCATTTGCCAAAACAGCCAGTGGCATAGCCGTTCTGGCGAAACACTTCGGCCAGGGTGAGTTCAGCGCTACGCATGCGCTCCCAGCCCTGCGTTACCGAAACCGTGCCCGTGCGGAGGTGGTAGCGACCCGTAAGCAGGCTGGCGCGGGTAGGCGCGCAAAGCGGACTGACGAAAAAGCGGTCGAACTGGGCGCCATTGCGGGCCAGGCGGTCTATGTTGGGCGTTTCGACAAACCGATTGCCGTGTAGACTCAGGTCACCCCAGCCCTGGTCGTCAGTCAGGATAAACACTACATTGGGCCTGACAGCGGCTGCCGGCAGGATAGTATTCAACCCTAATGCGATCCCTGCGCCGGTGATCAGCGCAGCTAGACCTGCCCAAAAAGGAATTTTCATGGCTACAGTAATTGGTCAATTTAAATCGGTCCTTGAAGGCTCAGAAGCTCAGGCGTAACAGATACCAAAAGTAACGAGGCTCTTTCCCTACTGAACAATTTTCAGTTAATCGTCTGATTCAATTCAGGACAAGCAATCAAACTAAAGAGGTGAGCAACAGATTCACTCAAAGGCGACGTAGTTGATCTACAAGTTTATGCTCACACTGTTGGTATTGATACGCCATAAAAAACGGCCCGGTCGTGCTTTGGGAATGACAAAGATTGAGCTAATTTAGACAGGGAGATCAGTCCTTATCTACTTCACTACCGTCTGTTTTAGGAACCACGCACAACGTAGTAACAGTAGCTAGCTCGTTCTTTAGCGACAGGTAACGCGTTTCTATTTGCATTAAAAACGCCCGGCGTTCCGTATACTCTCGGAACGCCGGGCGTTTTGACCATCTCGTTTCAGGCTGCATTCAGGCAGCAGCCTCCGCTTCTTCCTGAGGTTGCTGAACGGCACTTGGGTCCATAAACATGATCTCCCAAAGGTGGCCGTCTAAATCCTGAAAACTGCGGTAGTACATAAAACCCTGATCCTGCGTTTCGTTTGACTGGGTTGCGCCAGCGGCCAGGGCCTTATCAACCAGTTCGTCGACCTGCTCACGGTTTTCGGCTGACAGGCAAATAATGGACTCCGTCACTTTCGTTGCATCGGCAATTTCCTTCTTGATAAAGGTTTTGAAAAATTTCTCGACCAGAAGCATCACGTATATGTCTTCGCTGATAACCATGCACGTAGCGTTTTCGTCGGTAAACTGCGCGTTAAACGAGTAGCCAAGCTGGGTGAAGAAGTCAACAGAACGGTTAAGGTCCTTTACGGGCAGATTAACAAAAATTTTGGTTGCCATGAGCGTTGTTGTTTAAAGTTTACCTAGCAAAGATACTAGCTCCTCAGGGCTCTGTAGGCGTATAATTGCGACAATAACCGGGTGGTTTGCGACAGCGTTTCTAGCGGAGAAACGCCGGGTAATTTTCGGGCTAAAAAGCCCTGACAAAGTATGCTGAGAACGTATAATAACGGGTAGCTGCCCGACGAACGCAGTTCAAAAACAAACGATAAAAACAATATTGCCGGTTTAGCGAACAAAGTAAAACGGTTGAGAGTCTACTAAAGGATAGTAGCTACGTTTATGGATAGTACAGCAAGCAGCGTTTTGATTACGGGCGGAGCCTCCGGTATTGGCTGGGCACTGGCCGAACGATTTCTTCAGGCCGGTAGTGACGTAGTAATCTGCGGACGCCGGATCGACAAATTGCAGGAAGCCCAGCAGCAGTACCCTCAACTCAAAATTCATCAGTGCGACGTAGGGCAAGCCTCCGAGCGGGCAGCGTTGCTCGATTGGGTACGTAGTGAGTGTCCACAGGTTAACGTACTGATCAACAATGCCGGCATTCAGCGCAGAATGAAGCTCGCCGAAAACCAGGCGGACTGGAGCCAGAGTCAGCAGGAAATTGCCATTAATCTGGAAGCTCCGCTGCATTTGTCGACCCTGTTCATTCCGCATTTTCTTGAGCAACCCAAAGCCGCAATCATTAACGTAACGTCTGGCCTGGCGTTTGTGCCCGGCGCCTTTGCCCCCATCTACAGTGCGACCAAAGCAGCCCTGCATTCGTTCACTATATCGCTGCGGCACCAATTAGCCGGGACCTCCATTGAGGTGATCGAGTTGGTACCGCCCGCGGTTAACACCGATCTGGGCGGCACGGGTTTGCATACCTTTGGCGTACCGGTAGGCGATTTTGCCGATGCCATGATGAAAGGGCTTGATGCCGGAGCGTTAGAGATCGGTTACGGTACGTCAGAACGGAACCGGATGGCTTCGCGGCAGGAGATCGACGAAATTTTTAAGCAGATGAACAGCCGTTTTTAAACGCTGGTGATGCATTTTTAAGCGGCTGATGTGCGCCTGATAAATTTTACTGTACTTACTCTAAATACTACCTAAACCTATCAATTTACCTCCATCCTATGTTTCGATCGTTACGTCTACTTGTCATTCTGTCGGCTGCGGCCCTGCTTAGCTTTGGCTTCAAACCAAAGCCTAAACCTGTTGTGCTTGCTTACGTCGGCGGTTATCGCGGCCTGGTCGACGTCGACCAGATTGCCGCCGAAAAACTGACACATATCAACTACGCCTTCGTCGACATCAAAAAGAATCGGGCGTGGCTGCACAACCTCGCCACGGATTCCATCAACTTCCGGCGGCTCAACAATCTTAAACTACGTAATCCGGATCTGAAAGTTCTGATATCAATCGGCGGCTGGGCCTGGAGCGAAAACTTCTCCGACGCCGTTTTGAGCGATACGTCAAGGACAGCCTTTGTGGCGTCAGCGGTCGATATTGTCCGGCAGTATCAGTTAGACGGCATCGACATTGACTGGGAGTACCCGGGCATGAAAGGCGAAGACAACGTGTTTCGTCCCGAAGACAAAGAGAATTTTACGCTGATGTTTAAAGCGATGCGCGAACAGCTGAATGGACTCAAACAGCAGACTGGCAAAGATTACCTGGTGACAACGGCTATGCCCGGTTTCAACGAAATCTTCACCCATACCGACATGGGGCAGGCGCAGCAGTACCTCGACTACATCAACGTCATGTCGTACGACCATTACACGGGAGGTCCGCTGGCCGGTCATCATACCAACCTCTATCCATCAGGTAAAGCCGATCACGAGTCATCAGGTGATCGTGCCGTAAAGCTGTACAAGAAGGCCGGGGTACCTGCCGAAAAGCTTATACTCGGCATCGCGTTCTACGGCCGGGCGTGGCAATTACAGAACAACGACCCCAAAGCTCAGCCACGCACCATTGCGAAAGTGGAACGGGGCGGGGGATACAGTTTTATTAAAGACAGTCTGCTGACGAATCCTTCGTACAAACGCTACTGGGACAAACGTGCCAAAGCGCCCTATCTCTACAATGCCGACCTGAAGCGGTTTGTCTCCTACGATGACGAAGAATCCGTGAAAGCCAAGTGTCGCTACGTACAGAAACACGGCCTGGCGGGTGTAATGTTCTGGGAATACTTCAGCGACCCGAAAACCTACCTGCTCAGCGAGATCAACCGGCAGTTTCAGTAAGGGGTCACCCGCTTATTTTCTGTAAGGGGTTGAAGTATTTGTCGTTATGGGGATAGGCGTCAGCAATTACAATGACTGATCAGTCAGCATTAAAGCAACGCCTATTCGCATTTAACACCGTCCAATCGGAAGAATTTTACGGCCACTGGCAACACGCCGGTTGTATCAACGAAGCCTTTCAGGGCAAAAATGCCGACGAATTTTGGTGTAATGCCAAATTCATACCGGGCTACTTCTTTGAATGAGTAGTCCTCAACGGGGCTGGCTGAGTACAGAAACCGAAACTTTTGCCCCTGCTTTTCAACCCGTAACGCGAAGTGTTTCAGGTTAGTCACTGCCAGACGTCGGTCGCCAGGATTATGTAACGAAAATAAAGGCTGATGAGTGATTTCCTCCAGATTAGCATATCCCTTGCCATACGAAGCGACCGCCTGAACCAGAATTTCGCCCGGTTTGACATAACCCCCAAAGAAATCGTTGTAGGAAAGCGATATTCGAATACTTTTTCCGGTAAAGGTTGTGTCCTCCAGTAACACGATACCCGCTTGTTGCCAGTTGGCGCTGGGCACAAACTCAGTAACGTGTACTTCTGTTCGGAAACAGTCGTTTTGAATGCTCCGAACCAACAGGTTCTGAATTTGGGGCGCTTCACCCGTTTTATGCCAGTTATCTCCTTTGAGCGTAAACAGCGTCAACCGCTCTGGCGATTCCCCTCTCCTACGCCAGAAAGCCTCGTTTTTGGCGTGTACAAACCAGCCATTTTCTTGAAGTGAGGACTCGTCGATTGCGTGAAAATCGTCGGTAAATTGTTCTAATTCTGGTTTCTTGAATACAATAAAAAGACAAGCTACGGCCACCCCAACCAGGCCAATGAGCCAACCGATTGGCACCTTATCCCGCCTTTTTGTTCCAACTAATTCCGGCCTGGCTGACGGAGTTGCCTGCTCGCGATACCGGAACCAGTACGGGTAATGGTCTTCATTCCTTTTCCGCTCTGCTTCTGTCGTAACCGGAGCCCCGACTACGTAACGGGCCAACGTATCGAGGGTAGCTATTGAAGGATTTTCCTGTCGTCCGGAATCCGGATTAAGCAGATAGATGGCGTAGTTCTTAATACTTCGCCAACCAATAATCAACCCTGTGTTTTCGTCAATCGCATTGCTGAGGTGTCTGCTTTCGGCTTCCGAGAGGGCACTATCCAGCGGATGACCGAAGCATTTCTCAACTACGGCGGTAAACAAAGTGGCGAACGCCCGTCGGTCTAACTCGTCCATATCGCAAATGTCATCTATCTATGCGCCAAGCCGAATAAGCTTACAAGCTGGAAACGTGATTTCCGCAACGTTTCTGCTCTAATTCCGCCCATTAAATACTACTAGATGAAGCTTTGCTGAAACGTTCGTCGCTTCGGCAATTTATCTTATGAAAACGGCATTACTGCTTTGCTCACTCGTTGGCGCTTTGTCTGTTCAGGCCCAGCAACTCCAGCTTCATTACGATTTCAGGCATTTCATCGATCCGAGTCTGAACAAACGGAACTTTGCCTCACTCACCTACGAATATTTCAGGAGTAACGACTCTACAGGCTCATTCTTGCTGAAAATGCAAACCGACTTCAGTGGCGAAAATAGCAATATCGGCCAGCTCTTTTTGCAGGTTTCTAAAAATCTACGCTATTGGCGGCCGCCTGTTTATCTGTCGCTGACCTACAGTGGTGGCCTGGGCGTTGCCCCACCCTCGTACGGATACTACCTCTCCAATTCATTTGGCGCTGGCGTAGCCTATCCCTTTCAGTGGAAGGGGGCCTGGTTTAGTACCAGCGTTGTGTATCGGTACAATGCCTTCGCAAAGCCAAGTCATGACGCACAATTTACGTTTTACTTTGGAAAAGGCTTTTTTCAGTACAAGCTTCTGGTAGCAGGAAGTCTGGTTGGATGGAGCGAAAACCGGAATCAGGGTACAGATTTTACAGTTGGGCAGCGCGGCAAAAAAATTGCGTTCTTCGGCGATCCGCAGGTATGGCTCAACGTTTCGAAAACGCTGTCCGTAGGGTCAAGAATCAATGTATACTACCACACCCTGACGACCGAAAACCGCGTTCAGGTCTACCCTACCCTGGCCTTAAAAACTCAGTTTTAGGGCTTCGCTTAGTCGGGCTGCGACGGTAATTTTTCGGCGGGTGCAGCTGCGTTGTTCCGATGGCCAATTCGATACGTCAATTGCAGCACTACGTTGTTTTTACCAGATGCCGACTGTGGAGTAAACACCCCTCGTTCGAATGTAGCGGGATTGTAGTTGGTCTGGTTCACCCAGCCAGCCTGCAATATCCAGTTTTTGTCGAGTTGATAACCAACGCCAGCGTACAGCCGGTTTCGCTCGAACGTAGGGCCTTTCGGATTGAGAAACAGTTCGTCGTAGGCCGACAGGAAGAAGGTCTTCTCGGTAATGGTCCGGTTGTTGATCGGCAGAAACGTGTTCAGGCGGTAACGGATACGGTTCCGGTACGGATGCGAGCCATCGCGGTAGGTAAACCACCGCTGCTCAATGCGGTAGCGGTGTTCGAATTTAATTCGGGACAGATACTGATTGATGACCAGTTGCTGCCATAGCCGTCGCTCCGTGTTCAACGGTCCGGCCGGTAAATCCTGGTAATCATACGTAGCGTAATGACCACCCGCCAGCGTAAAGGTGAAGTTGCGACCCACGTCGTAGCTTATGCCACCCTTTAGCTCTCTGTAAAAATACTCACGAAACAGCGAGTTACTCCGTGCCTGTACTTCGGCAAAGCCACCCCATCTGTCTGATCCACCCGGTAAGACTACGGTTCCGATCAGCCACGATCCTTCGGGCGTTGGAGAAGTCAGGGATGTCTGCGCAAGTACAGGATTTACAACGCAAAACTTGATAAGCAGGCAGAAGAAAAGCTTTTTGGGGACAGAGAGATCAGGAAACACCAGCAACCTTTTTGTTTTAGTTGTACAAAGCTAAAAGAGGTCATGGAAAGATAATTTTAGCTTGACCAATCTTAACAAATCCATAATGCAGGGGTCAGGTCTGGTAATATTTACTTAACATAGAAAACGCCTTACGAATACGCTTGCCAGAGGTTCCCGAGCCTGCGTAATCCGTTAACTCAGTGGCCTGATGGCAGGTTAACGTGTTATCTATCAGCTTAAGGCAACGAGTTTAAAGCAAGTCTGCTAAATCCGCTCATTCCTCCGCTTGTCCTTGATATTCCTTATTTCACTCCGGCCAATCCATTGTTCGTCATAAAGTCTTGAGGCCTCTACCCTGGGCAGTCTACCTTTATTCAACCGATGCAGGCTGACACGGCTGCTCGGCTGAATACCCTATTCCTTAACTTAACTACATATAACTAATGACATTGCCCAGTTCATCCTCCCCGTATGTATGGTTAAAGCGCGTCTACGTAGCCGCCTGGTTGTCGCTGCTGGCGTCTCCGCTGAGCCTGGCCCAACGAGTAGACGGACAGAAACTGTATATGTCGACCTGCAACAATTGCCACAAAGCGGATGCAGGTGTCGGAGCGCCCGCCTACCTGGTGCTGGCCCAGATGCCTCCCCGAGCCATTTTATCCGCGTTAGAAACGGGCAAAATGCGGGTACAGGCCAAAGACATGACCGATGAGGAGCGGAAAGCCGTCGTCCGGTGGCTGACGGGTAAGCAGCTAACCGAAACAACATTGCCCAAAGAAGCCTATAGCTCATTTAGCCTGCCAGCCGGAAAAAGCGACCTCGTTCGTCATTCCGGCTGGGGCGGTAATCTGGAAGGAACCGGCTATCGCACAGTGCAGCAGGCCGGCATTTCGGCAGGTACGGTAGGTAAGCTAAAACTTAAGTGGGTCTTTGCTTTTCCCGAAGCCAATCAGGTACGTAGCAAACCGGCTATCGTGGGTGACTGGCTGATTGTGGGCAGCCAGTTTGGCGATGTGTACTGCCTGAATAAAACCACCGGCAAAATAGGCTGGCAGTTTAGCGCGAAAGCGGCCATTCGCGGGGCAATTTCGGTGGTCAGGCAGGGGAACATCCTGCAAGCGTTCTTCGCCGACAATAACACGAACGTCTACGCCCTCGACATCAGAACGGGCAAACTACGCTGGGAAAGCAAAGCCGGGCAACACCCGCAGTCCGGCGTTACGGGTTCCGTAGCGGTGCACAACAATATGGTTTACGTACCACTGACCTCCATTGAAGTTGCATCGGTGTTAGACCCCTCCTATCCCTGCTGCTCGTCGTCGGGCGAAATCGTCGCGCTGGATGCTCATTCCGGTAAAATCGAATGGCGGCACCGGGTTATCCAGGAAGAAGCGAAGGTCACGGGTAAAAAGAAAACCGGGCAGCCATTCTATGGGCCATCGGGCGCTATTGTGTGGAGCAGCCCAACGGTCGATGCCAAACGCGGACTGCTATATTACGGAACAGGCGAGAACTACACCGCACCGGCCACAACCACCAGCGACGCTATTCAGGCGCTTGACCTCAAAACGGGTAAGCTGGTCTGGTCCTTTCAGGCCACTCAGGGCGATACGTGGAATCTGGCCTGTCCCTATAGCCCCAACTGTCCCGAAAAGGTAGGCCCGGACTTCGATTTTGGTATGGCTCCAATCCTGGTCAAACAGCCGTCGGGCAATGATCTGCTGGTGGTAGGCCAGAAGTCGGGTATTGTCTATGGCTTGTCACCTGAGCATGGAAATGTTATCTGGCAAACCCGAATTGGTAAAGGGGGAGCGCTGGGTGGTATTCACTGGGGTATGGCCACTGACGGCAAGCTGGTCTATGCTGCGAATGCCGACAATAAATTCGGTATTAACCCCAGGCTTGATTCGCTCGTGCAGCCTTCGCCGGGTATGTTTGCTCTAGAGGTCGGAACGGGTAAAGTTGTCTGGAAATCGGCGGCACCTTCGTGTGGCGACAAGAAAAGCTGCATTGAAGCCAATTCAGCGGCCCCAACCGTTATTCCGGGCATTGTGTTTGCCGGTGCGCTGGATGGCCATATCCGGGCCTATTCAACAACGGATGGTACTATCCTTTGGGATTACGATACGGTGAAAGAATATAAACCCGTTAATGGCATCCCAGGAAAAGGCGGATCGATTGATGGACCGTCGCCCGTAGTAGCCGACGGAATGTTATTCGTCAATTCGGGCTACGGCAGCTTTGGCGAACTACCCGGCAACGTCTTGCTCGCCTTTGAGGTCGAGAAATAATCAGCTTCTGCAAAGTCTACCTACTCAATCCCGTCCCAAGCTGAGACGTTGGTTGGTGACGGGGTCGCTGGAGTGAATAAAAGTTGCGACCTAATTCGACTCAATCTGGCAGTTACGCAGTTCGATCAGCTCTCGTCGCTTTAGAGGCTGTTTCATAGAACAGACAGATCACTTTGCCGAATGAGCGTACGCCAGGGCAGTAGGTGCCACGCCAAACTTTTTCTTGAATGAATAGGAGAAGTGCGACAGGCTTTCGAACCCCAGGTCGAGGTAAATGGCCGAAGGTTTTTGGTGCTTGGTTTCGATAAGGTGCTTTGCTTGCGTCAGCCGCTTGTCCTGCAGCCAATGACGGGGCGGAGCACCGAATGTTTTCCTAAAATCGCGTTTGAAACCTGCCAGGCTGCGGCCGGTCAGTTGCGCGAATTTCTCAATAGGAACGTTGAAGTGAAAGTTCATAAGCATAAACCTTTCTAGGTCGATCTTGTGCGGTTCCGAAAAGTCGAATAAGAAGTTGCGAAGTTCCGGCAGGGCAAGCAGTAACAATTTAACGCCTTCTTTCACTTTCAGGATTCCCATTTCGTCTGTCATCGTCGCTCCTGAGCTGCGGGCGTAGGGAACTATAGATTGAAAATATCCCTGCAGGAATTCGTTGGAAGGAATCAGCCTATTGGGCGACCCGATGTATTTCTGGTCTGCTTCGAGCTTCTCTTCCAAGACGATCTTACGCAGCAGGTCTTCCTGCAGGGATATCACGATGGTTTCATAATTTCCGCCGGGCAGCGGTGTTTTCGTGAGCGTACCCAGCTGGTTTTTACCAATCAGCAGCATTCCACCCCCGGCCATCGAAATTTTCTGTTCGGCGGTTTCCAGGGTGAACTGTCCCGAAGCCTGCAATATTAAGGTGTGGTGGTTCCAGAAACAGACTTTCTCCTTCCGCTCAGCGGAGAGGTAGGAATAGAAAATCACGCCCGGAAGAATTTCGGCTGGACTGGTCATTTAACGTTGTAAGTAAGTGCCGCCACGTATAGCACCAATTGCAAACGTAGCATTCAACGTATTCATTTCATCTTCTGTAAAGACAATATCCATCGCGGCTAAGTTTTCTGGCAAACGCGCCCGACGACTCATGCTAACTAACGGCATAATCTGATCGCCTTGCTCCTTCACCCAGGCGATCGCCATCTGGGTTGGTGTACAGCCTTTGCGGCTGGCCAGTTGCTTTAATACGTCGACTTTTTCCAGGTTATGCAGTAAGTTGTCGCCCTGAAAACGAAAAAAGTGGTTTCGGTAATCGTTCTGGGGGAGTGGGGCTTTCAGTTCACCGGTCAGTAAACCTTCGGCCGTATTGGCGAAGGCCACTATGGCAATGCCTAATTCCTTCGCTGTTGGCAGCAGTTCGCTTTCTATCTGACGGTCGGCCAGGGAATAGCCAATTTCTAACGCGCTTATGGGGTGAATGTCGTTGGCCTGGCGAAGCTGGTCAGCCGTAATTTCCGATACGCCAACGTAACGCACTTTACCCTCTTGAATCAGGTCAGCGACCGTTCCGATGATATCTTCCACCGGCACGCTATTGTCCATCCGGCAAGGTTGGTAGAGATCAATGGTGTCGATACCCAGACGCGTCAGCGAGTAGTTAATAAAATTCTTGATGGCGATCGGGCGCAGATCCATTCCTATCGGCTGACCATTGTGAAAGATGGCGCCGAACTTTACGCTGATGAAGGCATCGTCGCGCCTGCCTTTAATGGCTCTACCGATCAGCAGTTCATTATGGCCAGCTCCGTAAAAGTCTCCGGTGTTCAAAAAATTGATACCCCGATCCAGAGCTTCGTGGATTGTAGCAATGCTTTCTGTTTCGTCGGGTGTAGAACCGCCCCAGATCGAAGACATGCGCATACAGCCTAAACCAAGTTTCGAAACGAGTGGGCCGTTTTGGCCCAACTGAATTTTTGTGCTGTTTTTCATGACACAAAGATCAGCCGGCAAAACAGGAAGCCGTTTCTTCTACGGCTCAACTATTTTGCCCGTACGGCTCATTTCCCGCCGAGTTCAGGAAGCAGTGATTTTGTGGAGCAAGCCCATCAGGATAAAAATAGAGAACTACCCCAACATACAGCCGGAACCGGATTGACAGGGACTTACCCATACCCAGTAGCAGAAGAAAATTCAAAGGCAATCTGCATTCCTCCTGCTGCTAATCAATTGGCCTGTGCAAAGACGGCCCTCTATTAGAAATACAAACTTGTTTGTATGGATTCACCCCTGCTCCATCCGCCACCTTTGTGGCATCAAACAAAACAATTTTTTAATCAGTACAGACATAAAACCAATGAAACAGTTAACCGCATTTTCTCTTCTTCTGATTACCTTTTGCAGCTGCGAACCCGAGTCGATCATGCGTCAGGAACCCACGACGACAACTAATCCGAGCGCGGCCAATGCCAGACAGTCAGTGCTGGGAGGCACGATCATCAACGGACCATCTTTACCCGCCCCGACCATTATTGAGCAGACTTATATTCCAGCTAATGAGTGGTTTGCCGACACCCGCTGCCGAGCCTGGCGGATTACGTGGCCAACCTATCCGGCAGGCACCAGTCCTAAACTAATTCCAACGATGTTTTCAATTGCTACCGGGACGCCCTACAGCTTTAATTTTCTGAACAATACGGCAGCGGCAAACACCTACAAGACTACGTTTAATCTATACCATGCTAATAAACTAGCATCGGTCTATAACATGTGGGAGGAACTCTCTCACGTAGTGGGTAACACGGATAAGCTGGAACCGGTCCGGTTCAACAAAAGCAAATTTTCAGCCGCAACCATCGAAACATGGGTGAAAGGACGGCCCAATCTTTTTGAAATCTACTGGGAGGATACTGTCGATACCGCTACGGATATCGAAAACTACCAGAAAGGAGACATCTACCTCTTCAAACTGACCAAACAAAACCGCTACGGCGGTATTCGGGTCGTGTCGATAACTCCCCGCATCATTGAAGTTTACTTCGCCGAGCCGAACAGCTAGTCTGGCCCAGCCAATTTAACAAAGTCAACTGCACGGTATTGCCTCAATATGCAAATGAGAGATTGCACCAGGTGCTTTTCGCTCTTTGATATTCATCTGCCTTGGCGCGCTGGCTACCTTTTCTTCCCTTACTCCGCTTACCAAACAAAGCCGCCGACTAAAGAATCTAAATTGCATGAACATGGCTTAATGCGAGTACAAGAAAAAAGACATAGCTGATAGTAAGAGCACCTTTGAGCCAGGCCGCTGGAGCGGTGAGAGAACATCGGTAACCTACTCTGACTATGTCTGAAAATCTAGTGGTCATTTACTGTCGCTCCAGCAGTCCGGTTTCCCCTTGGAAGCCAAGCATCGGCCACGCGCTGTATGGCCGTCAATCAGGGTGTGGGCATGCTGGAAAAGTCGGTCTTCGACGGTTACCTCGTATGGCTTACACCTTGAGTGCCTTGTTTTATTATCCGGCCAACGGCTGTAGGCAGAAAATAAATAAAGCGTTTCACGCTGGTGAGTGTTTAGCTAATAACCGATCGGCACCTTTTAAAAGCAGTAACATGAAGATGGTATGTCCCAGAGTAGACAGCGCTACTGACATACCTAAACATGAGCAGTCCAGTCAAGCTGAACGCCCCATCCCCTATTGAAGGGAATGGTTTGTCATCACCCTTTGAAACAAGGAGAATATCCGGCCCGCCCGCTCAATGATTAGGCAGGCTGTGTAGTCATCAAATTACTCGTTAAACCATTCTTTGCCATGCTTAATCCACCTTATACATCTATTCCGGATACCTCAGATTTCTTGTATTGGGAAGTTAAGCCAACGGCTGACTCCTTGCGCAGTACAACCTTCATACCTCGTGACAAGGCCCTGCACCAGCAGCTTAAGCTAGCCGCCTGGGCGATCATTCAGGCTTCGCTACCCAGGAAGCGCCGGAAAGGCTCCTCTTGAAAGTAGTTCTTGCTAGCTTATCAAAGGTGGTGCATAACGCCTGTCCAATCATCATTACAAGATCATGATCGAGATATATACCATACGATTTTACGCTTACGATACGGCGGAATGTACGACTTTCCAGTACCTGTCAGCGGATACGAAAACGAGTTCACTGGTTGGTTTTACAAAGGGAAAAACGATACTACTTATTGAAGACCGAGCCGGGAGCATCGCTAAAACATATATGATTGTTAATCATCCGATGCATAAACAGCAACCACGGGTATTGCCGGGCCATACACAGCTTATTGAGGTCTACGTGATCAGCGAAGAGCATAACCATGACCCCGATACCAGCCCTACAGAAGTCGCTAATCCTATGTACGGACCATCGTTATAAGGCCACATCTAGAGGATGCAGCTGTTGGAATGAACGTTCAGCTGCCTAGTGAAGCTGCGATGAAAACGGACCGTTAGCACAGGCCTAAATTGGCAGGCTGAAGCCCACTTTCATGGGTTGGTTCATAATAAACCAATGGTCATTGACAAATTCAGGTTTGACGTGAGTCGGGTTCGAATGCAGCCGCCAGCACCACTCAATAAAAGTTAGAAGGAAATAAGCGAAACAATCAGCTTCGTCAATACCAAGCCACCTTATAAGCCCTACCGACGATGACAATTATCTTTGAGTACCTCTTCACCCAGACTCCGGGGGGCTTCATCTGCCGTGTGCCGGTCCGCATTTTACAGGGTCCTGTGTTGGGCAAGGGAATAATACCGACAGTAAATGAAACCGCCGGTATTGACCTGCGGCAGTGGCTTGGCAAGAACCTTAACGTGGTCATCGAAAAAGGTGTTCACGTAATTACGGGCCTAGCTGATTAAAGGTCCAAGGTATCCACTGGCTCAGCAAAAGAATTCATAAAGTGTGTACCCTAGCGTCAGACAGTTGCTGAGGTTTATGCTTCGCTCTTTTAGTGCATACTTGACCAGCTCGTTTTGTATGAAGAAGTGACTTAAAATGATAGGCTATGTGCTTGGTACTTTGTTAGTAGTAATTCTGATTAACTACCTAATGCCTAAAGCTACACCTCCTGTAATTTTCCCAACGGACGAGTCGCACCAATCGGGATTTTTGTCGAAGAGTTGGCTTTCCAACAAACAAGTCATACCACTTACTTAATCATGGAAAGGTATCCTGAAAAGAGTTACGGCCCGATCAGACGCCTGAGGACTCTCTATCAATAGGGAAATGCCCGGGCCACAACTCTTAATAGGCCGAGATGTCCCCGTTATCCCGGATCGTTAATTCATCTTCAAAAAGAACACTCACTACTCTGATATCCCGAATGCCAGGGTGGTCGAGTAAAAATCGTTCTTGGGCCACCTCCTCGGTATGGTTCAGGTAAGCCTTTCGAGTAGGCTTGGGGGAAATCGACCGATAACCCGTGACAATAACCAGAGTGTTAGTAGGCATACAGATAGGTTAATCAATTAGCTTTTACATGGACAAGCCGCTCTTTACTTCCGGCTTTTCTTTGCCTGAGGGGACAGATCCGGAGGAGTCATCATCGAGTCATTGCGGGCGTATTTGGGCAGAACAGGCTGACCGGCAGTCTTGGCGGGCTTAGTAGCCGCTTTCTTGGTATTTTTGTTTTTCTTATCCTGGTTAGCCATATAGTTTGTCTTTAGTATAAAACCCATTCAGAACCAAAACGCTTTAATTAATTTTAAACGCTGTTCAAATGGGTAGCCCATAGCCTTCGGTTAAACAGGCCGATCGAACCAGTCTGAGCCTGTGACACAGCCGGAAATCTATTCAACCGAACCGGGACAAAACTCATCAGAAGCAGGGGTTAATTCTGGGGGAAGCGCTTTCAACACTCCTGAGTCTATCCGGTGGGCGATGAAGAAGCCAATCCCGCCAACGGCTTCTCTATAGTCTTAATTTTGTGGGCCAGTCGTTTTAAAAACACAGAGCCATCCGTTTACTTTACCGACGAGCAAACCTGTGATGAAATGATGCTTAAACGCGCCTTACTTTTTTTTAGCATATTGTTTGTAATCGGCCGCGCTCAGGCGGCCAAAGTGGATACCGTCGATACGTACAGCGCGTCGATGAAAAAGACCATCAAAGCGGTGGTCGTTACGCCCGACTCCTATACCACTGGCAGCGAGTTTCCGGTGGTTTACCTGTTGCACGGTTACAGCGGCAACTATGCCGACTGGGTCAGGAAAGCCCCCGCCCTCAACAAGACCGTTGATGCCAACAACGTCATTGTGGTTTGCCCGGACGGAAACTTCGGCAGCTGGTATTACGACAGCCCCGCCGATCCCTCGTTCCGTTACGAGACATACGTAGCCAATGAGCTGGTGTCGTGGGTGGATAGCCATTACAAGACCATCAAAAATCGGCAGGGGCGCGCCATTACGGGCTTGAGCATGGGGGGGCATGGAGCATTGTACCTCGCCTTCCGGCATCAGGACGTGTTTGGCGCAGCGGGCAGCATGAGCGGTGGAGTCGATATCCGGCCATTTCCCAACAACTGGGATATCGCTAAACGCCTGGGCACTTACGCGCAAAACCCTGACCGTTGGGAGCAGAACACGGTGATCAACCTGCTTCACCTGCTCACGCCGGGAGCGTTGTCGTTGCTGATTGACTGCGGCACTGAGGATTTTTTCTTTCGGGTTAACAACAACCTCCACGACAAGCTGCTGGAACGTAACATTGCCCACGATTACATTACCCGTCCGGGTGGCCACAACTGGGCGTACTGGAACAGTGCCATTACGTACCAGCTACTCTTTATGCGGCAGTTTTTCGATAAGCCGAAACAGGGCTAACCACGTCGACCAACAACCATCCCATCGTGATGAAAAAGACAACCCTCGTTGTTTTGGTACTGCTTTGTGCTATGGTCGGGGTGCAGGCCAACCCGTTCCCCAAACGGACCAAACGGGTCCTGTTTCTGGGCAACAGCATAACTTATGCCGGTACGTATGTGTCCGACATTGAGGCTTATCTGATTACTCACCATCCAAAGCAGCGGTACGAATTCATCAATGTTGGTCTGCCCAGCGAGACGGTTTCGGGGTTGAGCGAACCCAATCACGCCGATGGTCGATTTCCCCGACCCGATCTGCACGAACGACTCAACCGGGTACTAGCGCAGACCAATCCGGACGTAGTGTTTGCCTGCTACGGCATGAACGATGGCATTTATATGCCGCTGGATGATGAACGCTTCAACGCCTACCAGAATGGAATGAAATGGCTGCACGCCGAACTGGAGAAAACCAACGCGAAGCAGATCGTTTTCCTGACGCAACCCGTGCACGACGACCCGAAGCTGGGCACCCAGGGCTACAACCGGACGTTGGATGCCTATGCCCAATGGTTATTAGCTCAGCGAGACTCGCTTAACTGGGAAGTGGCGGATATTCATTTCCCCATGACCCGCTACCTGGACGATAAACGCAAAACCGACCCAGCATTTAAACTTGCAAAAGACGGGGTCCATCCGGGTGACCTGGGTCATTGGTTGATGGCCAAGCCGGTTTTGTTGTATCTGGGCGAAAAGGTCGACACTGCCGAGTCGATTCAGGAAGCATTAGCCGACAAACCACAGGGCGCCGAAATTCTGAGCCTGGTTAACCAGCGGCAGAACGTAATGAAAAACGCCTGGCTTACCGCTACCGGGCATAAACGTCCCGAAATGGCTACTGGCGTACCAATGACCGAAGCGCGACGTACGTACAATACGATTGACCAACAGATACGTACCGTCTTAAAAAAGTAGCAGTGTCTGTGTGTTCAGTTTGTGGAGAGGCCGTAAACCGCGCCTACCTTACCGAATTGATAGACAGGATATTGCTGACGAACCGCCCAGCTACAGCGGACTGCTGTGTCGGCTTTTCTGGCAATAAATACGAAGCTGTCAGCATTGAAAATATACCGCAGCAGCAAATAAAAAGTCCCATCCGCTTTTTTTGAAAAGAGCGGATGGGACAAGAAGCTACGTATCTGCTTACTCACTGATTATCACCGTTTGACCAGATCGGCCTGAGGCAGTAAATGCTTTAAATTTAAGAGTACCATTCGCAGCAATGGGTTTGCTATAAACCGCGCTTTTCACCGTTGGCTCCGTTCCATCAGTCGTGTACCGAATGGTCATGCCGGGGAACTGCACATTGGCCGCTACGTTTCCGCCCATAACTTTTACGCCCGGCGCGGGTACACGGTACAGGAATCCGCCCGCATAAACAGCCAAGCGGGGCAACTCGCGCTTGCCAACAGTATTGATAAACGTTGACCACGCTTGGTTATAGAGTTGCTCGCTCTTTGTGTCGTTTTTCTCGGTTGCCCAGGCAGGGTCGTTCGCCCACGCCCGTTCCGCAACGGCTAACAGTTTTGGCAACAACTTGTACTCAAACTGCTCCGGTGTTCGGTTCGTTTCCGCCCAGAGGGGTGCTTCAATACCCACCAGATTTGCCTTGCCTTTTTCCGTTATGGCTTCCCGGCTTTTAATCATCGACGGACTAATCCGTTTTCCAGTAGCATCATCTTTCAGGTTCCGCAGGTAATCGTAGGGAATGAAGTAAAACGGCTTGTCAATATCCACGTAGCCACCCCAGTACTGACCGGGCTCCTGCGAGGACTGAGTATAAGCCAGATCTAAATACAGATGCGTAACGCCCGTCAGAATCACTTTATAGCCCGCATTAGCCATACGATAAGCCAAGTCTTCGGCACCCGATCCCGGACTGTTTTTCCAGACATTGACCCGGAAATTCTTTGACGCAAACGCTTCGTTAGGCACCCAGACGACCTTGCCATTCTGAGTGACTTTCTTCAGACCAATCTCTTCCCAGCCCGACAAAAACAATCCACGGGATTTGAGCAACTGGTCGATCTTACCAAAATAATAATACCACAGATCATCGGTGTTCTTGACCGCAGAATTCCCGGCAATTAGCTTCTGCACAGACGGCGACTTCGCCCAGACGCCTTCCGGGACTTCGTCGCCCCCAAAATGAATCGTTTTCAGCGGTGCCCCGGCTTCCTTATACATGTCCCGCAGATCATCGACCACCCGCTCCATGAAGGTGTAGGCCGACGGCAGCGATACGTCAATTACGTTGTCGCTCCAGCCTTGTACCGACCGGTAAACCGATTTATCGTTCAGATCACGCAGCAGATAGCGTTCGGCGTCGGCTTTGTTTCCTGCTTTCAGCAGTCGGTTATAGCGGACATCCATCGCTTTGATAGCCGCCCGGGCGTGTCCCGGCGACTCAATCTCCGGAATTACCTCAATATGCCGGGCAAGGGCATACTTCAGAATGTCGACGAAATCGGCCTTGCTGAAGAAACCGGTACCCGCGCGATTATCCGTAGCAGGCCCCGATCCATAGGACGGCACTATGCTTTCCTGCTCATCAACGGTGTGCGCTCGCTTTGACCCTACAGTAGTTAGTTCAGGCAAGGAAGGCATCTCGACCCGCCAGCCTTCGTCGTCACTAAAGTGAAAATGAAACGTATTCAGCTTATATAACGCCATTACGTCCAGCACCTTGAGAACTTCTGATTTCGGCTGGAAATTACGGGCTACATCGACCATAAGTGCCCGATAGGCGAACCGGGGTGCATCTTTCACCGCAACGCCGGGCAAGCTGATCGGTCCCGATTTGCCGGAGAGAGCCGTTGCCGGAAGCATTGTATACAGCGACTGAAGCCCGTAAAACATACCCGCGCGGGTAGAGGCTGATACGTTTATTCCAGTCTGGCTCACAGTAAGCTCATAGCCCTCTGCCGCGATTGCCGCATTTTTACGTAGGGTAATCATTTTTCCGGAGCCCTGGGCCTGAACAGCCGGCTCCTTACCGAGTGCGGTCGACAAGTTCCGGGCCAGGAATTGAGCTTCTGGGGTAAATACCTGCTCCGCTACAATAACGACCCGATCATCCAGAACAAAGGGAGCGCCCTGCGCCTGATACGTAACAGGGGTTGGAAATACGGGCGGCAACTGGGTATCCGGAATAGACTTTATGGCTGCGTTTTCGTCGTAGGTTCGTTCGGCCAGGCTCCGATCCGACTTCTCAAAGATTTTGCCGGACCCGATGGTCACCGCTATCGGAAACGCCTGCTTCGGGTCTTTATCCAGCACCAGATAAAAGCCAGCCGGAAAATCGGTTTTGTTCCGAAGCCGCCCACCTAATATCTCAATCGTTGTCGATTTGCCGGGCGACAAAGCCACAAACTTAGGGCCGGGGCTGATGTAATGGAGATCACCATTGAAATGGGTTACACGGGCTACCGTTGAATCCAAGCTGGCCGGATTACCCCCGTTGAAAAAGAGCTTCCAGCCCGTAGCGGGCAGGTCTTCATCGCTCGTATTGGTCAGGGTTAGCACCGAGCGCGAACGACCCTGATCCTGATAATTATTATCGGTTAGCTCCAGCGCTATTTTCAGCGGTTTCGACTCGGCCTCAGCGACCGACGACTCAGACGTTGTGGTTTCGTTCTTCGAAGTCTGGGAGCAGCTAACAAAGAAGGACAGGCAAAACGCGAAGGCGGCAAGGTAACAGGTTTTCATAATGGTGAAAAGGGAGAAGAACACTAGATATAACGCAACCGGAGTACAATCAGCACGTTTCAACTAACGGTCATTGCGCAACAAACTAAGTTGAAATCAGGCAGGCGATCAAACTTGCCACAAAAAAAGCCTCACGGTTGACAACCATGAGGCTTTCGCCAAATCAATTATTTTATAAACGGGCGATACTACGTTTTATTGTGTGTCCTGAATCAAGTCGGCGCTTATTTTTCACTTATTTTCATACCTTTTTCCCGACCTGCTGAACATGTCTTTTTGCGTTTGTTCTCGTCGTAGCCAATGAACTTGATTAGAAGACGTATTGCGTGGAAAAGCGTTGGAGCGAAACCCTCCAGGTATACGTACTGCACGCACAGCTTTCTTGTCTCATCATACCATTTCCCGGTTATGACTGTTGGCAGACTGGCACTTGAGGTGTCAATGTTAAACTAGTTCGTTCTAATAAACCGTACGTTGAAGCGGTACTCCGGATCGTCGCTGTTCTTGTAAAACATAATGTTGTGGGCTTTACCGTTGGCGCTTTCCAGAATACTGAAGGTATGGCCATCTGCCGTCCAGAACTCGCTGATGTCGCCATCGAGCGGATCGGCCCCTCTGAACATGTAACCCGCCGGATACGCATTGAAACCCGATGCGTTCGTACCTGGTACTGTCCGCCAGTTGGTTTTCGACACCAGTTTCCTGCTGGCCACCTGACCCGTAGCCCGATCGTCCGAAAAGACCAGTCCCTGGCTTTCGGCAAGCCGTTTGTAATCCTGTACGGTTGGTAACCGCCACCCGCTGGGCAGCGTAATCGCTTTTACTTCTTCGTAGGTATAATAGCGTCCATATTCGGGTTTCTCGTTCGTAGCTCTGTAGGCTACACCACCCGCACCCTCGTAATTGGTTGCCGTCCAAATCTGATTGCCGACTGTAACGGTAGCATACTCTTTACCGTTGATAAGGACCATACTGATTTGTGGCATTGGCTCCGGCTGGTTCTGCTCATCCTTCTTACAGGACGTAACGGCTCCCATCAGTACCAGTGAAAAAAGAACAGTCAAAAATGATGCGGTTTGTTTCGTAAGCATACGCGTCGTGTTAAGTGGAATCCCTTGACCGCTCTCCTCGCGTGGTATCTCAAGGCAGCGCGGCTACGCCTTCTCGACAGAAGACACCACAAACCAAATCAGTAATGCTATCCTATCGAAAGACAAGCTTACCCAACTGGTAAAAAAGCCGTTTGAGTTGTCAACAGAGCACGTTCATAACCAGCCGGGAAGGTATCTGCTCAAAACATATAGTCATTGTTTGCTGTTGAAAATAGACACCCGTTTAACTCTTAGACCGCTAGTGAACAGAGCCTTATGCATATCCTTCTACTCAACTACTTCTCGTACAGATGGATATTTCAAAGTTCTTCAATCTGCTCACGCCCTTGATCGGTGTGGCCATCATGGGCGTTATCATGATCGGATACGGGTTCGTTAACCCCAAGCAAGACAATAACATCCTGCAATTTCTGTTTGGTATTCCCATCATGGCTGGTGCGCTCGGCCTTCATTGGGTAGTCCGCCGTATGACCCACAACAATACGCTGTCGGTTTGGATCATAGAATCCATTCTGGTCGGTTTTATGGTGTATGTCTTTTTGCGGTCCTGACCGCGTATTCCACAACGCGATCTATAAACACGTTTTCGATATGACTAAGTTAGTTTCTGTTATAGGCTTACTGCTAATGGCCATGGTGTTTGTTGGCTTTCAGCAAACCGACGGGTGGATGGGTAAATGGACAGGTGAGCACAAGGAAGGCGTAACATATACCATTCGGGTAAAAGACAAGTACAGGGGTATGAATGTATGTGAAGTCCATGCCGAAGGTATCCAGACATTCTATACCCTGGAGTGTGTAGCCACCGGCACACCGACAACCTTAGACGTGTATTACCGCTCCGCCACCGACGGTGCTTTCCACGCCAAAGACCGAGTGGATATTAACAAACCGCTTTTCAGCTTAAAGCGCGACAAGGGCAAAGTCGTTTGGCAGTGGAAACAGATATTTAGCGGAGGCATTCCTGTGCATAAGGCGAAGTAGCTGTTGTGTGCTTGATCGTGGTGTTGCTGACGCGTCAGCAACACCACGCAACACGTAATTTTCCAATTTACAATCGAATCGTTGAATCGACGCCGATTTCGTCAACGAAGTATTGGTCGTGCGAAATGACGAGGACCGTACCGTTGAAATCTTTTATCGCTTTGGTAAGTATCTCCTGACTCAGCACATCCAGGTTGTTGGTGGGCTCGTCGAGGATGAGTACGTCGGGGGCGGCCGTGCTGACAGCCAGACAGCAAAGCAGGAGCTTCATTTTCTCGCCACCGCTAAGCCCCGCACAGGACCGATCCCAGCTTTCGCGGGGAAACTGGTGCTGCACCAACAGCGTTTTCAGTTCGTGCTCGGGTAACAAGCGCGAATTGAACGCTTCGACCTGTTCAATAAGAGAACGCTGGTTATTTATGTGCGAATACTCCTGATCGATATACACCGGCTGAAAATCGGCCCGAAAAAGCGTTCCCTCCGACGGTTGCAAGGATCCCGTCATCAACTTTAACAGTGTCGTCTTACCGGAGCCATTGTTCCCGGTGATTCGGATTCGGTCGCCCGAGCGAATCTGGAAGGTTAGAGGATAGGGCCAGAGATTATGTTCGCTGTACGCGAAGTTGATTGCTTTGGCCTTCACCAGCACCTTGCCCTTGTGCAAATCTGACTTCCTGAAGTCAAGCGCTAGTACAAGATGTTCCTGAATCTGCGACCGGATCTGCTGAAGATGATCGGTTATATCATTAATTTTATCGGTTTGCACGTCCTTCAGTTTAGCGGTACTCTGCTCGGCTTTGCGCTGAAGTCCACCGGCAACAATGCGCGGCAGCCCTTGCTTCTGACCATGCGCCTTGCCCCGTATCTCCTGTTTCTGTCGCTGTTCAGCTACGTCCCTGGCTTTTTGCCGGGCCTGTTTGAGGGTTTTCGCCTGCTCGTCCAATTGATCGTGCAAGGCCGCCAGTTTACCTTCTTTCTGCGCCTGGTAGAAATCATAGTTTCCGCCGTAGACCTCAATGCCACTTTTGCTCAGTTCCAATGTCATGTCCAGCTGGTTGAGCAAGGCGCGGTCGTGACTGACCACCAGCATGGTTTCCTTACGTTGTGTAATGAACGCGTAAAGTAAATCACGACTTGCCGAATCCAGATGGTTAGACGGTTCATCCAGCAGGACAATAGCCGGCTCGTGAATGGCTATACCAGCCAGAAATACCTTCGTTTTCTCGCCCCCACTCAACGAGTCCATGCGCTGGGCGAGATCAATGTGCTTTAGATGCCAGTAAGCAAATGCGCTTTGTACCCGTTCCTCAATGTCCCAGTCATCGTCCAGATCTACGAAATACTGAGAAGACGCGTCTCCACCGAGAATGGCGTGCAATGCATTCAGCTTCTCCTGGACGCCCAATGCCTGCGCTACGGTATTGGCATCGTATTGGCCCAGGTGCTGGGGGACGTAATACACGGTACCCGATAGGCTAATTTCGCCCTCGGCGGGTTGCAGCCGTCCGGCTACCAGTTGCAGTACAGTTGATTTCCCGGAGCCGTTGTTGCCCACCAAAGCGGCTTTTGTAGCCGTTGGTATGGTCAGGCCGATATGATGAAACAACACCTCTCGATCGGGATGGATATAGGCGAGTGATTTAGCGACAATACTCATATTGTACTAATGGATAAGCGGATGAACGAATGGGAAGAAGAGAGACGCAGATAGCAACAAACCCGCAAGGCGCGGCCCGCAGTGGGTAGCCCTGACAGACGTGGCGATCTGGTGTATGGAGCAAGCTAGCTGTGCTCGCTGGAGAAATGAAGTGGCTTACATAATGTTAAGTGCAGTCACGATACGCGTATGCGTTGTACGTGATACGTTGACAAGAAAGATTGCCAAACCGTTCTATGAGGTCGGAACGGGCGATGGTTTTCGACCATCCTGCTTACTTAACTTTCACATTGTAAAGAAAAATCAGTCGTTGTTGGCACAAAGATAAAGCGTAACGGCTTTAGGATGCAAGCAGGACACTGTTACGTAACAACATAGCTTATCAATTGGCACAACAGTAGTTAGCCACTACATATCCAGACGGCGTACACAATCCAGAGCATATACACCGGCTGAAACAGCAACCGCGACCAGATATACCACGGCTTATCCGGTAAGCCGCCCGGTGGCGGTAGGTTATGAATAGCAACGTTGATGTTGGCCGAAAAAGGCGATCAGCAACGGGATAAGGCCCCAGGCGGCTAGCGTACGCCTTTCGGCAAACAATAGACCAATTCCTAACATAATTTCGACCATGCCCGATAGCAACACCATCACATGCGCACTAGGCAGGAACTTTGGCACCATGTACATCATTTGTTCGGGTTTACGTAAATGGCTTAGTCCAATCGGGACAAACATAGCCGTAGTTGCCAACAGTATATCGTTCCGAATGAACAAGAAATAATCGGATTGTGCAACCCAGCCAATGCCATACAGCAAGGCCGCGATAGATACCAAACCCGTAAAAAATGCCATAACTGTTCAGCTGTTGATTGAAAAGCAGTTTTCTTGTAATTTAAAGCAGTCGAGCTGATGATAATCAACTAATAACCAAGGCTAGCCCAGATCTTATTCAGATATCCTCAAATAAGTATTGAAATATATTCTGTAAACAAAAATAAAACCTCTCAAATAATCAGCGGTATAATGAACATGGAAAAGTTGTTTGAAGATAAAGAAAGGACAAATTTCAACTATGCAAACTATCAGCATGACACCTACGATTTTTACGATAACTCGGCTATTGAGAAATTTGCAATCATTAGAGAAAAGTTAAACGAATGGTATAATAGATTTCCAGAGTCAGGCAAAAGACAATTAAAAGGCGATTTCAAATCACAGTTTGACTCAGCTTTCTTCGAATTATTTGTGCATGAATTGTTCTTTCGACAAGGCTTTACCTTATTAGTACACCCTACTATTTCAAATTCAACTAAAAATCCTGACTTTCTAGCTAAGAAAGGATCATTAGAAATCTATTTAGAAGCCAGAGTATCACATGATAAATCAAAGGAAGAAAAATTATTGGAAAGCAGACAAGATGTTATTCAAGATGCTCTAAACTCAATAGATTCAAAACGTTATGGAATAAAGGTTATAGAAATAATTTTCCTTTCTTCCAGGCAAGCTAGATTAAGAAAAATAAGAGATCACTTCCAAAAAATCATAGACGAACATGCTAAATCTTATGCTTCGAATAAAAATACAAATACTTATTGGCCTGAAAAATATATAACTTATAATGACGAAGATATAAGAGTATCAATATCATTAGGGGAAGTAGATTTCGATTTGACTCGCCCCATTATCTCCTCTCTAGGAGGAAGTTATGTTGGTGGTAGTGATCAAGCGATTAGAGATGCTATCAAAGCAAAAGCCTACCGCTATGGGACGCTCGATAAGCCTTACATTATTTGTATAAATTCTTTGAGTATTAAGCAAACTTATACGGAGGATGTATACGATGCTTTATTCGGAAGTAAAAGGAGTCAGCCGTTTGAATACAGAAACGATAGATGTCAAAAGTTTCAAACAAGCTATGATGGCCTTTTTGCCAAAGACTCAACTCCTTCATATAGCAACGTTTCGGGGGTGTTCATTACCAAGGTAATGCCAACTAATTTACAGGTCGCTAAACATTGGCTAGTCAAACATCCTTATACAGAGAATGATCTAAATTTTAACCGTATCGACCTTAGCCATATCCAAGCGAATATTGATAAAATTGAGGAAGTAACAAAAAAATCAATTGGAGAAATTGTTTTACCTGTTGAGGTTACGTAAAACAAAAGCTTCCCTTACTAATGAGGAAGCTTTAAAAAAAAATGTCAAACCCGGTATAGATAAGCAACATTTAATCATCGCTTCTTTGCCACCTTCACCGGCTCAAACGATAAATTACTTGTAAAGAACGGAAGCATTTTCTGTTCGATACGTTCACCAATGCGGTTGATGTGATCGCCCTCGTATTCTTCGTAGGTATGCGGAATTTTGTACTCGTTCAGCACACTATCCAGTACTTTGTTGTTGGCGGCAATGCTAACATCCTTATTACCCGCGTCGAAGGCTAAGGCATGCAGTTGTTTAATATTGCCGATGTATTGATCAAGAGTTGCCAGCGGGGCGTTGGCCGTCCATTTCGCGATCACCATTTGCTGGGGTTGGCCGTCCTTTGTGGGCAGGTCGACGTAAAAGGGCCCGTTATTTGGGTTTGGTGACCAGGAAGCCGCCGACGCAAACATGGCTTTCGTAAAGAAATCGGCTTTCTCTAAGTCGGCCTGCGTTTTGATGCCTTCCATCCTGGCAGCCATATCGGCGTTACCCGTCCCGTTCGAAGCCGGTATCATACAACAGGGGCTCAGCAGATACAGACTCGAAAAGATCTCGGGGTGCTTCTGCCCGATGCGGATTGTGCCATAGCCACCCATTGAGTGCCCCGCCAGTCCACGGCTGGCGGCTTGCGGAATGGTGCGGTAGTTTTTGTCAATATAGGCGACTAGTTCACTGGCTACGTAATCTTCCCAGTTGCCAATCGTCACCGAGTTCGAGTACATACTCCCAAAAAACCGGTTGTAAGCATTGGGCGTCACGATGATAAACTCTTTCGATTTTCCCTCGGCCAGTGCTTTGTCGGCCACGGCGGGCAGGTTGATCCAGTGTTTGGTGAAGCCGTACCATTTATCATCGCTGTCCGTGAAACCGTGCAGGAAGTAAATGACCGGATAACGACGGTTCTTATCAGTCCCGTAACTCGGCGGCAGATAGATGGATACGTCCCGGTCAGGAGAGTCACCCGCCAGATTGCCCTCCAGCCCTTTCCCATGTACTTTGATCCGTTCTACCTTTCCGGCCTTCGTGCCACCCTCCTGCCCGTAGCTTAGCAAATGACAAGCGCCCACCAATAAGAGTGAATAAACGAAACGACTAACCAGTCGTAGTTGCGAGTATGTACAGCTTCGATTCATGAGAACAGAAGCAAGCAAACACCCTTTTTTACTATCTGAGGTGAGGTTGTGTTGTTTAAGTATTCGCTGACACGCAGTGTTACTGACGCGTGGTCCGTCGTTACGGGGCTGAGCGTCAGCAAACTTATTTATACTACTCAAAATACTTCTTAAGGTCTTTATCTTCCCCTTTCCACTGGGCAATCTTCGCCAGGCTTTTCACCAGCGGCTCCTGAATGAAGGCAGGGATACCATCCAGATACGTTTCGCTATACCCCAGCAGCAGGGCCATATGCCAGGGGTTATTGGGCAACTCCCCGTTGAACTGCCCATCATTCCCTAGGCCGTAGGCTATACGTACCGACTTCTCAAGACCGCGGGCTGGGGTTGTTTTTACAATCAAAATAGCTTTTGTATTGGTCTGGTTCTGAAAAAAATGCAGCTGGGTTTTCTTGGCCGATGCCTGTTCGCCCGGATGTAGTTTAAGTTCTGTCCCCTCCAGCCCGATGGTCATTTCGCCCTGTTCAACCATAAAAAACTCATCGAACGTTTTATGGTAGTGCCAGCCATTCCCCCCATGCGGCTCTACTTCGACCCGCACCAGTTCATACGCTCCTTTTGTATCGTGGGCCGTTTTCAGGAAGGTGCTGGCGTAATTTCCTTCTTTATTCACAATGGTTCGATCGCTCCGGTCACCCATACTCATGTCCAGGTCAGGCAGAAACACGGCAAACGTGATGATGCTCAGGAAAGTGAATACGACCAGAAACACAGGTAAACCGACTAACGTGTACAGTAAACGTAACCAAAGGGCATGATCTCTTGTCCAGACCCGGTAGACGCCGGTCGGATAAAACACGAAAGACAGTACGTGGATGAGTACATTTTGATTTGACGAGGAAGTCGCTAACGCTTGCATAAAATCTGTTTTTGTTTTGTTCGAATTTGTTGTTCTTTGTTTATGCAAAGTTGGTCCTTCCTAAGCCTCAGCAGTTTAGGGAAAACGGATAACGATTTAGGCTAAATGGATAAACTTGTTACTGACAACTGGGATAGTATTTTCAGTCGTGTGGATCAGCGGCTGGTCCACAGCAGTGACCGGTATACCGAAGCCGTTATGACGTTTGAAGAACCGAATCTGGCGGTCGGCAGCATTGGTCAGGTCATAACGCCGAACATGGCGCTCATGCAGGTTTCAATTCGTTCGGAGCGTCCGTTGCTTTTGTGCGATACGCAGCCGGTTGAGGACGTAAATTCGGCGTATATCCTGAGTGGAGGTATCGAGTCCCGCTTCTCAAACATTAAGAATCACGTCGATTTCAAGCGTAACCGGCATGGGTTCCAGTACAACCCCACGTTTCAGGCTGACCACATTATTCATTCGGGTCACTTCGATGCGTTTCAGATTTCGTACAATCTCGCCTTTTTCAAAAATCTGATTGGTTCCTCTGAACTCGGCGCGTTAGATCGGGTGGCTGAGAGCATGGAGCGCAAAGCCGTCTTTTTTGCCTCTCCCAACCAACTGAAAGTGCAGCCAAGGATGGCCGAAATCATTTGTGCTGTTAAAAACTGCATATTCCAGGGTCTCACTCGGTACCTGTTTATTGAAGCTAAACTCCTGGAGTTATTTGCCTTACAGGTTGATCACATAGTGCAGGCCAGTCGGCTTCCGGCCAAAACTCAATGGAATCGAGCCGATAAAGAGAAACTAAGCGCTGTCCGGGAGTTTATCGAATTAAATTACCTCCAACCGCTTACGCTGACTCAGATCACCCATCAGTTTGGCCTGAATGAGTTTAAATTGAAGAAGGGCTACAAGACGTTGTTCAATACTACCGTTTTCGGCCATATTCATCACCTCCGCATGCAGAAAGCCCGGCAGCTTCTGGCCGGGAAGGTCATGAATGTTTCGGAAACCGCCGATTACATTGGCTATAACAACGTCAGCAGTTTTTCTGCCGAATTCAAAAAACGATTTGGCTACTCCCCCAGCCGGTAATCACCCGTTGTTTTATTTGATGACACTCGCTCAGGCCTGGTCTTAGCAGCGTATCCGTAAGCAGATGGCGAACTGGCCCTTATCTCTAACCCTATCAAAGTATAACCAATTGAATAACAATTATTTATTACAGAGAACTACTGCAATTTTACGGCTCTCGTTTAGCATAATTTGAAGTTATAGAAAACAAAATACCCCGCCCCATTCTTAGCTTCAGAATACGGCGGAGTACTACTTGTACTAGTTTGTTTAAACTGAGTATGCTTCTTCTAACTGCTGAATGTCGATTTTCGACATCTTCATCATAGCGGTCATAACGCGCTGGGCTTTCTCGGGGTCTTCATCCTGTAACAAGTTATCCAGAGCAGACGGAGCGACTTGCCACGAAACACCAAACTTATCTTTGAGCCAGCCACACGGACCTTTTTGGCCACCTTCCGAAAGCTTTTCCCAATACGTGTCTACTTCTGCCTGACTTTTGCAATCGACAAAGAGAGATATACCCTCCGAAAAGGTGAAATAAGACCCACCGTTTAGCGCAAAGAACTCTTGCCCATCCAACTGAAAGGTAACAGACATAACACTTCCTTTCGGCATAGGTGCCCCTTCTCCATAATGAGTGACGCGCACAATTCTTGAATTGGGGAAAATGGAGGTGTAGAAGTTTGCAGCCTCTTCCGCCTGATTGTTGTACGTCAGGAATGTTGTGATCGTTTGCATGTTGTTTACTGTTCTGGTTAGCGACTAAACAAAGATACCAGCTATACATGCAAGCGAAGGAGGTCAAATCCGCCAATGAACGGGGGTATTGCGACAAACAGCCTGGTCATTAGCCATTGGCTATTTGCTATCATTGATAGTCACTATAAACAGGCTTTAATGACGCCTGATGACAACGAATGACCTAACGACTACTGCTACTTTTTTGCATTACCTTCTTAAAATACTGTCCCTGACGGGTGGGTGTGTAGTTCCAATCCGTAAACATCATGGGTGCCCACTGCGGGTCGAATACCCAAACTACGTACGAAATGCCGTTGGTGTCGCAGTATTTTGTGATGGCATCGCCGTACGACTCATCACTGATTACCGGTACGTGAGCGCCCTTATCGTCGGGCCCGCAGAAGCCGATTTCCGTTAACACGACCGGATACTTTTTCGCTACGTATCCCCAGTCGGCCGTCCATTTGTCTTCCCACGGCTTTTCGCGTTTCATGGGATACGGATGGCTCACATAGGCAATTCCTTCGGCATTAATCGGGTTCTTCGCTACCTCTTTCAGATCATACGCCCAATTGAAACCAGCTACCAGTGGGATAGCTTTGGCTCCATTAGCCCGGATGATGGTGATGGTCTCTTCCATGAGTTTTTTCCACTCATCCCAGCTACAGGTGCCCAGTTTACCACCCATCACCGTTGGTTCGTTGAATAGCTCGAAGAAGGCAACGGTCGAATTGTCTTTATAGTGATCGGCTATCGTGCGCCAGAACTCAAACGTCTCTTTCTGTGTGGTTTCGTATATGGGGTTCTGATACATCTCGTTCTTCAGATTCCCGATGCTGTGCCAGTCGATGATGACGTATAAACCAAGTTCGCTGGCCCAGTTCACGCCCTTATCCAGCAGTTGAAGGTATTGGGCTTTCCCCCGGTTCCGCCAGGCGGCCGGGTGCACCGGAAACCGGACGAGGGTTGCGCCCCAGCGTTTCATTTCTTCAAAATAAGACTTATCCCAATGGCCGCTCTTTTCCAGCTTATCAGGATCGCTGGCGTTCAGTCCGCGAAAAACAAGCGTCTTGCCATCGGCCGTAACTAACTTATTTCCCTCAACGCGTATTTGACTGAGCTTGGCAACTGTCTGCGCCGGAGATTGACTAGTGAATAAGGAGAGTAAGAGGAATAAAGAAAGTGACGAGAGTTTCATTAAGTGTATATGCAAGGGCGATAGTTAAGTTGTCAGCAACTTCAAAGTTATACTTTCTCAATCAGTGTGAGCCATTCTTTCGACAGTTGAATACGAACGATTCAAGCAAATCAACTATTTTGCAATATGCTTCTACCGTTTGCTGAACGTGCTTATGCCGATGATTCTAAATTTACAGGTTACTGCTTAAATCCAAATCACCCATATGGTAAGCATAAAGCCAAAGTGTTTTATGTAGCCTTAGGTATAACGTTAGCGAACTGGGAAGCTCTTAAAACAGCTGTTTTAAATGCCGTTTTGTTAAATCCTGCGGAATACGGAGGTTGTAACAGCTATGGCAAATTATACGCTGTTGATTTCGTCATGACATATAATAACAAAACGGCTACTGTACGCACAAGTTGGACTATCCATGATAATGAAAACTTTCCCCGGCTGACAAGTTGTTACATAATTAATTACTGATACTGCTAACATGGACATTCTAAAACTGCACGACACAATTGCACTTATAAAGCCGCTACCAGAATTCAATCTTCGCCGGGGTGAAATTGGTGTCATTGTTGATGCAGGCCCCCGGGATCAGTATTTAGTAGAGTTTTCCGGCCGCAATGGTATACCCTATGCAACGCCCACTGTCTCAGTAAACGATATCATGAAAGTCTATCTGCACGCTGATATAGTAGAGTAACTTGCCTGTGCTCTTGTGAACATACACTATAAGCGGGTTGCTCAAGCATTCTTGACTTTACCTAAAAATCTGTATCAGCCTTTTTGAAGTCCATCTCTTTGATCCAGATGTTGCGGTACAAGACATCGTGCCCTTCGGCTTGTAGCTTTAGGCCGCCGGGCGTATCGGTAACGCCTTTGCCGCCGTCATTACCGCCATCGATGCCGGAGTTTGGCCCACCCCATACCTGATTGATACGTTGGTTGGTATACACTTTCTTGCCGTTGAAGTACATCGAGACCATAGCGGGCTCCGTACGTTTGCCATCCTGAAAACGAGCCGCCCGGAACTGGATGTCGTAAGCATTCCATTTGCCAATGCCATTGTAGGCGTAATACGGCGATGGAGATTCGTTGATAACAGCCCCCATGCCGTGCGAAGTTGTGTCGCCATCGACGACCTGGATCTCGTAGCGATTTTGCAGATAAACCCCACTATTGCCGCCTGCTTTGCTGATGTAGAATTCGACGTGCAACCGAAAATCGCGGTACGGCTTTTTGGTCACAATATCAGCGGCTCCGTATTTACCACCCGCAGCTGCCGGGTCATTGGTATTTAAAACCATCCCACTCCCCGTTGGGTCTTTTTGGACCTCCCATTTGATGGGCAGCGTAGCGGCCAGCCGGGGACCTTGCCAGTACGTCCATTTCTCGTCAAGCATCTTGCGGGAGCCGTCGAACAGGACCTCAGCGCTTTTCGGCGGTTTCACGCCAATGCCGACTGGCTCTTTCACTTCAGGCATCATTGCCAGGCTAACAGCCAACATCGTCGACGTAGCAAGTGTATAAATGGCTGCACGGGTAAATGACTTCATGAGCGTATAAGGGGGTTAGTTAGGTTCCTGCGTATAGACGTACCAGCTACTTGGTCGCGACATTAAAAGTAAGCACTTCATGGCGAACATCTACCGCTCTATTCGCTGAAATAAGCAGGCTGGGAGTTAGTTAGGCCACCACCCATTAGCCGTATACTCAGTAAGTAAATCATTCGGGTTGGTCAGGAACAATCGCTTTTGGTTGCGCGTCTATACGAGTACGTACCTTTTTTGCAGTTCATGACCCGTCGGCAGCATTTTGTCATTATCCTGATTTTAGGGACTCTCTCTACGATCAGTCCGTTTTCCATCGACATGTATTTGCCGGGTTTTCCGGCTATTGCGAAAAGTCTGCACACCTCCATTGCTCAGGTTCAGTTATCGTTAACGGCCTATCTGGTCGGTATCTCGGCGGGCCAGCTTCTGTACGGTCCTCTGCTCGACCGCTATGGCCGGAAGCTGCCGCTTTATGCCGGTCTGGCGGTTTATCTGGTGGCATCAATTGGGTGTGCATCAACAGCCTCTATCGAGACCCTGATTCTGATGCGGTTGCTTCAGGCTTTGGGTGGATGCGTTGGCCTGGTAGCGGCTCAGGCATTGGTCCGTGATCTGTTTCCCGTCGATAAAACGGCCCAGGTTTTTTCGCTGCTCACGCTGGTTGTTGCCGTTTCGCCAATGATTGCACCAACGGTGGGTGGTTACGCTACGGTCGCCTTTGGCTGGCATTCTATATTCATCATCCTGGCCGCTATTACGGCCATTATTCTGGTGGCCATCTACTACCTTTTACCCGACGGGCGACGAGCCGATCCGTCGCTGTCGCTTAAACCGCAGGCCGTGTTAGGCAATTTCCTGATGGTGCTCAAACAGCCGCAGTTTCTCACGTATGCCTTAGCGGGTGGCCTGGCGACCTCGGCTCCTTTCGCGTATATATCTGGCTCCCCCGATGTGTTCATGACAATTTACCGGGTAAGTGAGCAGCACTACGGCTGGATCTTTGCCTTTCTGGCAGTGGGTATCATTGGCCCAACACAGTTGAACCACTTCCTGCTGAAGCGGTATACCAGCGAGCGGATTGTACACGCTGTTTTGCTGTATCAGTCGGCGGTAGGCGTACTGCTGATTATCGGTGTGTGGGCAGGCTGGTATGGGCTGTATGGATTGATTGGGATGCTGTTTCTGTTTTTATGCGGTCAGGGGCTGAGCAATCCCAATGCGTCGGCGCTTTCGCTGGCTCCGTTCGTGCGGCACGCGGGCAGTGCCGCGGCTCTGATGGGCAGCTTTCGGATGGCATTTGGAGCGCTGGTATCGGGCGTAGTCAGTATACTCCACAACAATACGGCCCTTCCGATGGTCGGCGTTATGACGGCCTGCGTAATCAGCGGCCTGTTGGTGCTGCTGATCGGCGAGCGAGCCATCCAGTATCGGAGCAAGCGATTGACAACCGAAGAGCCTTCGCCCGAAGTGGTGCTTTAGCATTGACTCGCTTCACCGGTCCGGCGACTGCTATGAACGACTGAACCCGTAAAATCAACAACTGAGCCGGGTTGTCCTTAGTCTGCCAAACGGGTCAGGCTATGTTTGCAATCGTAAACACAAATACACGATTGCTATGAAAAAACTGTTAGTACTCCTCTTCGTAGTTGCCTCACTTGCAGCTTGTAAGAAAGACACCGACGTTCAACCCCAGTCAACTGCCCTTGCCGATAAATTTACAGGCACGTACAAACTCAGTTCGTTTCGCTACACCAGCGGTGACGTTAAGGTGAATTTCTCCACGCTGCCCATGGTCGATAACGGCCAGACGGTGGCGTCCGGTACGGTTAAACTCTCCAAAGCGGGTGAGGCAGCGCTTAATCTGGCATTTCTTCTAAAGACTCAGGGCAACGAAGACGTTACGTTCTCGCTCGATGATCTGGCCATTAAGCAGGAAGGTGGAGAGTATGGCCTTTACGCTGAGGGCGTACGTATTGCGGATGTAGAAGGCAGCCTGATCATCTTCAACTATTCGGCAACCGATCCGGCCACCCACGCATCGCAGGAGATCGCTTTCATTGCGAACAGGTAATGTTCTTTAGTTAAGGTGAATTCTGGATAACATCCAATATAACCACCTCATTTGCAACGAGACGCTGGGCCTCGCCACGGCGTCAGCATTGTATTCACAACTCACGTTGTTCAAGCGCTTTACGAAAGCCGCCCAGACTATGCTGGCGGCTTTTGCATTATACACAGACAAATTTTCAATTATAAATAACTGATTATTAGCAATTTCTGACAGAGCAATGGTTCGTTTTTCAAGTCAGCGTTGCTTTCTTACGCTTCATCTTCTATTTCCGGCGACTCGTACTTATCTGCTTTTCGCTACGATCAACTGTCCGCTACTTTTGTCCACAAGTGAACAGCGCCTGTCCGGTTTCGTACAAGTTTGGCACAGCCCCAAAAAGCTAACTATCTGATTGTCAATTGACAGTTAAATTGGCACAGCGTTTGGCTCACTGGCATTGAGCAGTTGATTGACTGCCTGTATCAAACACAACAAATACAACCTTTAAAACACTACCATCATGTTCACAGTACTGAGTAATCTGATCGGCGCTATTTTAGTATCAGCAGCCACCCTGGGCAACCCTACCAATCCAAAGGGTTTGTCGTTCGACGCCAGCGCTTTTGTTACCGCTAAAAACCAAATCCGGTTATCGGTTGTAAAGCCAACAACCGAGCAGCTTACCGTGGTTTTGCGGGATGAGAAGAACCATGTTCTGTACGAAAGATTCATTCCGAGATACGAAAGCAAACCCGCTATTCTGTTCAACGTTGACGAACTCGCCGACGGTCAGTACGAAATCGAAATCCGCTCAGCTCAGGGCAGCATCCGCAAGCAGGTGAAGCTGATGACCTCACGGCAGCCACAGCGCCTGATCACCATGCAGGCTGAGTAACCTTTGTCAGACAGCTTCTGAATACCACACCTGAATTGCGCAGCCCGAACGTACGGTACGTTCGGGCTGCCTGTTTTATGAGATTATGTTAGTACGCTTATACAACTTCGGGCCCAGGCAACGTAGCGCCAATCATCTTTTCGGCGCTATTCCCTGCAAACGGCAGGCTTCGGAATCGAACTGAATGAGGAAATACGTTTCCAGCAGATACTCAAAGGCATGACGGTTTATCACATCCTTTCTGATGATACGTCCGTTTTCGGTAATCATCATCCGATTATCCGTTAACGTAATGCGGCCCTGGGGTGTAACGAGCGTACATAACATGTTCTGCGTAAAATACGAGTGCTCCGAAGTTTGGTGATAGTGGCACATCGCTTCAAACTCATGAATCGCCCGTGGCGTCAGCGAAAAAATATACGCGGCAATCCAGTTTCCGGCTTCATCCTTCTGCCGGACGGCCAGGTACTGGTCATCGTGTTTTGTGATTACGTAGCAGCCGGTTCTGTCGGACTGGGGCACATCGCACGTTACCGCCAGCGGGTGTAGTGGAAACCGACGACCAAACCCAACATCAACCAGCCAGTCCGTACCATCAATGTGTGCGATAATCGCCAAGTGATCGAATTCGTTGTTGTAGCCTTTGCCCGGCTCATAAACACGGCCTGATACCCGCTTTACCTGAAAACCAATCGTTCGAAGGAGTTCGTAGAAAAGGCCGTTGAGTTCGTAACAGAAACCGCCCCGTTTTCGGGTGATTACTTTATCGAACAGCGTATCTCGGTCCAGCTCAATCGGCTGGCCGTAGTGAATATCCAGATTTTCGAGAGGTATCGTTAACAAGTGCTGGTAATGCAGTTTCTGCAAAGTTTCCAGTGTTGTATCTACCACCCCGGTATAGTGAAGCCGCTCGAGATAGGCACTGACGTTCATAGCCGCTGTTTTTCATTAATTCCGGCCAAAATTGGAATAAACCGCTATAAACATCCAGAACTGTTTTGCTGAACTGTGCTAACTAACTGGTAAACTGACAATCCTACCGCCTGAATCGTTACCGAGTACCCCTAATCAATCCGGGTCAGCGTCTTATATTCGGCCCCTGATCAACGCGTATTCCCGGTTGGTTCGCGGGTCCAGATTTCGTTAACCTGTCCGCCGGTCGAACTCTGGCCAGTGTGGGTCCATTCGCTGCCGGTTACCTTGTCGGTGAAGCTAAGCGAACGACCAACCCGGCTGTTGTCGCGGGAAAAAAAATCAATAGTTTCGGTATACTGCCCATTCGTAAACGTATACGTACCGCCACCAGTACCCGAGAACTGTTTGGTTTGTGGATTGATAGCTGCCCACTGAAAACGGCTGCCTGTCAGGAGTTTGATCGTTTTTCGGGCACCCCGCTGCATAGCCGTGATTTGTCCGGTCTCGTTCGCCCGACCCGTGATTCGCCATAAGCCTGCCAGGGGTGTCTGCGCCGAAGGCTCGTCAACGCGCGTAAACGTTTGCGCACCGGCCTGACCCGTTATGGTTAGTTTCCCGTTTTGCAGGCCAATCCTGTACGATTCCGCCTGCCCGACCCGGCTGCTATCCTGCGAATCGAATTCAACGGTTAGCGTTAGGGCATCGCCGTTCCGTTGACAGACACCTCCTCGCGTACCAATAAAGCGAGTCGGTTCATAGATCGTCTGCATGAGGTAGTTATCGATGATTGTCAGCATCACCGTTTTTCCGGTTGCGTCAGTCATTCGCCAGGCCCCGTCTACGTCTGTCTTAATTGGTTTAAACGATGCACCTACCCCGATCAGGAACAACAACGCCAGTGTCAACTGTGCTTTCATAGTTTATCAAGTTTAGTTCGCTGTCTACCTCAAAGGCACAAATCTTGGATTGGCTACTCAAATCAATACGTTCGCATTTCAGATGTGGGCGCACTTCAGGTAGTCGGGTCCTGCTCGGAAGCATTTAAACCCAATATTCGTTACTTTCAGCTACCGATACCTCTTAAAACGATCCCGTTAAACAGAAGCACCCATTAACGTATTAAACTTGCTTCCGTTGGTGATCAAACTGGATAGAAAATAAAAATCTCCTGACAACAGGAAAAGCAGAGTTTATCGCATTTAGTGAAACTAGTATCGAAAAAAAATAAGAACGGGAGAATTGAAGCCAGGAGACCCGATTCCGTCGAAAAATGAACTTATCAAAACCTTTAACATAAGCAACACAACCGCCCGCAGAACCCTGCTCGAAATTGAGTCGAAGGGCTGAGCACGCCGGATTAAGGGCAAGACGCAAAAAACCAGTTAAGCGTAGCGGCTTCTAGCGTCCCATAGTGAGTCGAATTTGGGCGGGCGATTGCGGGGCATCCTGAAGCTCAATAGCCAGTTGCCCGCCTTTAAACTGCGCTCTGTCGATGGCCAGCGTAATGGTCTGCATTCCCTGCGGCAGGTCCGCCGTTACGCCTTTCGTGCTCACTTTCAACGGCTTTTGCCCAGCCCAGGCCGTTACACCCACGGTCGAACTGAAATCCAGTTCGACATTCCCTTTGCTGACCACTTCCATATCGAACCGGACAAAGCTATAGCGTTTGCCCGGACTTACCTCCACGACCGGAAGCTCATCGACGGGCAATCCGCCTGACACGTTGCTATAAATGGGCATGGTCGGTAGTTTACCGTTGTCTTTCGCTACGTAACCCGCATCCTGCGCCACTTTCCGGGCCAGGTCTTTACTGTCCGGGATCGTGTTCCAGCGCCGGACAAGCCGGGTTGTTGGTACGCGGAATTGCCCCGACTCGCCAATTTTCGACAGGAAGCCAACTAGGTTGATAAATTCCTGCCTGTCAAGACCAGCCGTTAAGCCGGGAGGCATCAGCGAACCGGGCGTTTTTTCGACGGTGGTGATCTGGTTTTTCGGGATGGCGATTTCCGTGCCCGATACGTCCCGCACCACCACTTCCGACGTACCATTACTGACCAGATAGGCCATCATTTCGGTACCGTCTTTCTTTACGATACGTTGCAGTTCGTAACCTTCCTTAATGGACACTGTTGGATACAGCACCGACCGGATAATGGTTTCGATGGGAGAGCTGGTGCCCAGACTGCTTAAATCCGGCCCGATGCGTCCGCCAGCTCCGCCAATGGCGTGACAGGTCTGGCAAAGCAATTCCTGCTTCCGAAACACTTTCTCGCCCAGCATCGGATCGGCCGATTGCCGAACCTGAGTGGCCAGCGACGTGATTTCCTGATCGTTCAGTTGCTGCGGCATGCGCTCCATGGGCAACGTACCACCGGAGTTCTCAAGCGCTTTTTGCAACGCCAGCGTCTCATCGGTTTTCTGCCGGTTCCAGGGCATTCCGCGCACCATCAGTTGCCGGCCTGTTTTGGCAAACGACTCTGAAATCTTTCTGGCGGCTATGGCATCGGCCAGGGCCTGCGTGCCAGCTTTTGACGCAAAAAACGCCTGAAACAAGTCGGTTGCATCAGTTCCGGCGGGGAGGGTACGTAGCAAATCACTGCCGATACGTGCCGCTTCTGTTGGATCTGACCACACCAGCTGCGCCGTAGCCAGCATCCGTAAGTCGGGCGCATTTTTCGGGCCGCTCATATCAACAAGAAGCTTGCGCGTTTTATCAGTACCGATGGTTGCCAGCGCGCCCAGAGCCGCTTTTCTAACAGGCTTATCGCCCTGGCGAACCAACGTAACGAGTCGGTCGCTCAACTCGTCCATCCGCCACAAACCCACCAGCCCAATCGCATTGGCAGCCACCGCTTCATCGCTGCTGCCCAAAAAATCAGCAATACGATTTAGCCCGTTCGATGGTTTCAGGTTCCGTTGGCGGGCGGCATCAGCCAGTGCAGCCAACCGAGCCGCGGTTTGCTTGTCCTGCGCGTTTTGAACGGTCATGTCGAATACCGTATTCAGTTCAGCCACCCCGCCCCATTTAGCAATCGATCCCAGCACATCGTTCTGATACGCTTCGGGCACCTGACCTTTCTGATAAAGCTGCGCCAGTTGTGCAACGGCTTCGGCGCTGCTCACCGATTTAAGCGCAAATACTGTTTTTTTACCATCGCCCAAAAAGTCCGGTTCGCTTTTTAACTTGCTGGCCCACTTCGGTTCGAGTTCACGAACGGTTTGCCAGAGGGCAAAATCCAGAAACTCATCCATCGGCTGGTCGAGTGCCGTCAGGGCCGAACGGGCCGCATCTGCCGAATTGACCTTGCGCAGCGCCACTACCGCTTCGAGCCGAACGCGTGGGTGCGGGTCCTGCACCGCTTTCGAAATCAACGTCGATTCATCCTTTAGTTTACCATGCCACAGCTGAAAGGCACGTAACGCAGCCGCCCGGGCATTGTGGTCTTTGGCACTGAGCAGCGAACGGAGCACCGATTCGTTAACGGCGTTAAGCGTTTGATACGTCCAAAGCCCTTCGAGCAACAAGTGTTCGTAATCAGCCGCGTTTTTGTCCAGATCGCTCACCCATTTATCCAGCGCCGGAATAACCTCCTGCCAGGGCCGACGTTTCAGCGTTTGTTTGGCCTGCAAGCGCGTCCAGTCTTCCGGCTGGCGTAGTGCGTCAAGCAATTCAGCAACGGACGCGGTTACGAGATTTGGCTTCTTCACCAGTGGTCGGTTTTTCGCCACAATCCGCCAGATACGGCCATGCTGCTGGTCGCGACGCGGGTCGTGAAAATCAACTTCGCCGTGCTGAATAATGGGGTTGTACCAGTCCGCTACATAGATCGCCCCATCGGGGCCCATCGAAATATCGACCGGACGAAACGCTACGTGGTTGGTCCAGAGCAGATCGTCCTGCTGTTTCGACACAAAGCCACTGCCCTGTTCTTCGAGCTTAAAACTATTGATGCGATTGGCCCGGAAGTCGTTTGTAATCAATCGCTCCTGCCAGGCATCCGGCATGTGCTTTCCGGTGATGATATCCAGTCCGCTGTGTTTGGGCTGTCCGGGATTCAGCCCGCGCAGGATTCGCTCCGCACCCGGTGCCGTTACGAACGTAGCGCCGGGAAAGGCATAGTTAATCCCCTCGCTACCAGCACCATCGGTCAGGTATGAATTGCCCCAGCGCGAAAACTGCAACCCCCACGGATTGATCAGCCCTTTGGCATATACATCGAGTTCACGTTCGTTAGGACGTAACTGCCAGACCCCACCGCCCTCCAGACGCTTGATGCCCGACGGCGTTTCGACGTGGCTGTAAATGTAAATCGACTGGTTGAAATACAAACTCCCTTCTGGCCCCCAGCGAAACGTATGAATCAGGTGGTGCGTATCGGCCGTACCAAAACCGCTCAGAACCCGGCGCTTTTTGTCGGCTTTACCATCGCCGTCGGTATCGGCAAAATGCAGAATTTCGGTCGAGTTGGCCACATAAACCCCGCCATCGCCGGGCAAAATTCCCGTTGGCGTGAGCAGACCTTCGGCAAAAATGGTCGACTTATCCGCCTTACCGTCGCCATTGGTATCTTCCAGCACAAAAATCTTATCATTGGCCTGTTCGCCTGTTTTCAGGTGCGGATAGGCTGTACTGCTCACCACCCACAACCGGCCTTCGGCGTCCCAGTTCATCTGAATCGGCTTGGCAACCAGCGGTTCGGCAGCAAACAAGGTCACCTCAAACCCTTCGGCAACCTTGAACGATTCGAGTTCTTTCTGAACATCAGGATCGGGTACGTCGGCGTTTTTATCCTGATTGACCAGCGCCGTTGTCAGCACGAGCGCCGGGATGATCAGGCTTTTACGAAGTAAGGCTAAGGGTCGTATGGAACGAATACGTAGCATGATGGCGGGTTACTTTAGCTGAGTAAGTTGATACGTTGCGGGGTTGGACTGGTTGGTGGCGGCAATCTGCCCTTCGAGCCACGTAATGATGTAGCTCTGTTCTTCCAGCCCTTTTTTATGACGCCCCTGTTCGTAGGAACGAAAACCGATTATATAGGTCTGATTGAGCGGACGATACTGGAAGAAATGCAGTTCGTTCTTTTTCTGGATGAGTGTCTGCAATTCGGCCGACCGCGTAAACGAAGGCCCCTGCCGGAGCGTAATCCCGTCGGCCCATTGCTTAGCCGAAGCGGTAATTACCTCGTCGTTATCAACGGTAAGCGTATAAAATCCCTTTTTCAAACCCGTTATCGTCAGTTTCCGTCCGTTATCAACGGCTATGGCTTTTCCATCCTGCTTCGGCGCTGGCAGCGGCAGGTACGATTCATCGACAATAAAGCTTACGTTCGCCCCCGATCCATCAACGTTCAGCAACTTCGTCGGGGTGGCTGATTCAACCGTCTTTTTTGCAGCGTCGATGGTAATTCCGGCATTACGTGTAGGCAGCCCCAGTGCTTTCTCCAGCGCCGTAGCCAGGTAATAGTAACCCGTTCCGTTGAGGTGAATACCGTCGTCGGTAATTACCGCCTGTCGGGCAGCTTCCTGAATTGGTTTGAACAGATCAACGTATCGTTTTTTCCGTTCAGCCGCCGTTTGTGCAATGGCCGACGCGTAGGTTTCCAATGCCGCGTTCCGTTGCGTTACGTTTGTCGACGTGGGCAGCAACACCGGAATCGGTGACACTAACACCGTTCGAGCTCCCAGCGAATCAATTTTATCCAGCAATCGATTCAATCCTTGTTTGAACCGGCCTAACCCAGCTTCGCCATCCTGCGCTTCAACCCCGCCATAGGCCAGAAACACCACCGTGGGTTTGGTATTGGTGAGTTGCTGAATGAGCAGTTCGTAGGGCGAGGGCGGTGTTGTTACGTAGCTGCGCGCTTCGCCAAATACGTTATCCCCCGACCAGCCAATGTTTCGAAACGTTACGTTCCGATTCGGGAACCGCGTTGTTAGGGCCAGTTCAAGATAGCCATACTGTACGTCATCTTCCATCAGCGAATTACCCAGAAAAGCCACTCTGTCGCCCATTTTCAACTCAAATGTTTCCGGGGCCTGGCCTAAGCTCATTCTACTTAAAACACTGATCAGCAAAAAGAAAAGTAAGCCTGATTTAGTCGGTTTCCGCATAGGTAATTCGCGTGTGTTCGGTTGGTTTAATAGCCGGGATTTTACCTGACCAGTGTCGGGTTAAGATCGATTTCGTTTTGCAAAATCGGGAAAACAAGCTCAAAATCATCCAACTGGCGTAGTGGGCGTTCATCACCACCTGTGCCCGTCCAGTACGTACCAGATTGAACCAGCGATAGCCTTCATAGAGAAACTCTACCTGCCGCTCTTTTTTGATGTCATCGTACATCGGCCTGGCTGGTGCTGGTCAGATCAGGGAGTTTTGCCCGCGTTTTTACCAAACTGCTATAAGGCAACGCATCGGCGGTTTTACCCTGTTCGTTGAGCACTTCGGCATAGCGGAGCAGCAGGAACGTAACGCTGCCGTTTCTCAAAGGAATTGTGTATGCAAAAAGCTCTAAATGGGTTCTGACCTTCAAACCCCCTGTATAGCTTTTCATGAAAAGTTGGTCCTGCGTCTTTCCCTATTTCCCAACTATGACATCGCCTATCATGTCAACGCAACAATCATTACAACGGATTAACAGTCGCTACTTCACGTTCTCCAGCCGACTTCCTGACGCCTTTATCCTTAAGCATCTGCCCTACTCGATTTGCCAGATCGATAGAAGCTTCGATTTCTGCTTTCCGAATAGAAACACTTTCAATGTTAAAGCCGAAAGGGATAGAGCGTTCGATACAGAACGTGGTCAGCGCAGAGGCAATATCAAAGCATAACCTGACCGATTTCTCAAGAATATCCTCCGACACCTTTAGCTCTTCCTTCAATTCATCCGGTACGTGAATACCTAACCACTCCATAAAGTGAAGCGTTTTTACCGATCCGCAGGCGGTAAGCGTGAAAATGACCGTCGGTGGTGGGGTCTGCTGTCGGCTACAGCGGAGAGACAGGTCGTCAACGACCTGTTTGGCGTAGTCAAGATTAAACACACACTGGGAAATAAAGTACGATACCCCACAACTCATCTTATCGAGTATCCTGACATCCTCGTCGTTCAGCAGATTATGTCGTTCAGGAATCGTTACGGCACCAATAACAGACGTATCCTGGTGCTTGCGCCAGATCTCGTACGCTTGCGCAAGGCTGGTTTTTACCGGAAAGTCGGGGGCTGGAACGCCCACAAAAACAGGATAAAAGCGGTGCTCGTGAATTTCTTCCAGCCAATCCGTTAGCTCTTCAGCAGTAAACTTACCGGCAGGGCGGTAGATTATTTTGGGAATGGGTAAAGCCCCCAGATAGCCGGAAGCAAAACTAAGCGGATCAAGCGCTGTTAAAAACGGAAAAGGCCTTTCTTCTGTCGTCCGGGCTGATTCATCCTGTACATCATACACCACGAGTGCATCAATATCTAGGCTGGCGAGTCGTTCAGCGGTTTTTTGAGCGATCTCGGCGACTCGTTCAGGTGGTGTACTGTCTTTGGGTGGCGTGATGCCATAAAGCAGCACACCCGATTCTGCGGATTTAATCTTGTCTAGAAACATTATCAGGCGTTTGTCTTCGGTAAGCTTGGGTCAGCGTCAGGTGGAGAAGCACACGTAGCACTTCGCTGATGCGTGAAAAACAAAAATAGGGATAGCGGTAGCTTTTTATCAAACCCAATCCGCATTCCGAACGATTCGTTTGCTGAAAATGATTGTTATCGGACGTTTACTTCTGGTGTTAATAAAGCAAACAGCGCCTTATGAGATTCACAAGGCGCTGTTCGTTGGTATTGACTGGGGTTAAACCGCGTTCCCGATCTTCATGCTGACGGGGTCCCAGCTCACCACTTTCTTTTGGGCAAAGCTCATGTTGCCGCACTGCGTTGGCCCGCAGGCACGGAGGCCGAACGTAGCATCTTCGATATTCGGTTTGTTATCGCGTACCGAATTAAAGAAGTTCACAAAGTGCTCGTACCGGTCTCCTTTGTAATCTTTAGGCACGGTATACTTGAACTCTTTCGGCCCTTCCATTTCGGAATGCTGCGGATACATTTTATTGTATTCAGCAATGAACAGCTCTTTCTGGTCTTTCGGAAAATTGTCGACCGACATGCCCGGAGCTTTCGGAAACTTGTTCTTACGTACCGTCAGGCTGTCCCAGCCCAGCGACAGGTCCCCTTCGGTACCGACCAGACGAACCAGGTAGCCACCGCCCCCACCGTCCACGAAGTTGGACCGGGTCGTGAGATTAAACTCGGGGTGCTCAGCCGTTTTGGGATAGTCGTAAATGCTCAGTTGGATATCGGGTACGTCGCGACCGTCTTTCCAATAGCGCGTTCCTCCGCTGGAATACACACGATTTGGCCCTTTCGAGCCCGTAATGGTATGCAGGGTTGTGAGCAGGTGTACATACAAGTCTCCGGCGATACCCGTCCCATAATCCTGATAATTCCGCCAGCGGAAGAACCGGAGCGGATCCCAGGGACGTTTTGGGGCAGAACCCAGGTACGTATCCCAATCGACCGTCTGCGGGGAAGCATCGGGCGGAATCGAATATTGCCAGGCTCCCATTGCACTATGGCGGTCATACTGCGCTTCGGCAAATACCAGTTCACCAATATCGCCCGCTTTCAGCAGTTCTTTAGCTTTGGCCACAATGATCGAACTGGCGAACTGGCTACCCACCTGAAACACCTTGCCCGTTTCCTTCGACACTTTAATCAGCGTATGGCCGTCTTCGAACTTCTGCACCATCGGCTTCTCGCAGTATACGTGCTTGCCTTTGCGCATGGCGTCGGACGAGATTTTCTCGTGCCAGTGGTCCGTTGTCGCGTTGATAACGGCATCAATGTCTTTCCGGTCCAGTAGTTCGCGGTAATCGCGGGTAACGGTCAGGCCATCGCCCCAAAGCTCTTTCGCCCGCCGTAAACGACCATCGTACAGATCGCAGGCCGCTACCATCTCAACGCCATTCACCATCAGCGCCGTCTGCGTGTCGCCGATGCCCATTCCCCCCGTTCCGATGAGGGCAATACGTACCTTCTCGTTGGCAGCCGTGCTGGCGTGGCTTTTTATCAGGTTCAAATACTGAGGGGCTGAAGCCTTTGTCTCGGCCAGTGCAGCCGGAGCAGTGGCTGCCGCAGTGCCGGCAATACCAAGGGTCTTAAGAAACGACCGCCGGGAGGCCGCGTTACCGGATGTCTCCTGTTCCTTGTTTTTCATTAGGGTATTCGGTTTGGGATAATCAAGATAAGTCACAACCGTCAGGTCAGGGTTGCGCCAAAAGACGTCCCAAAATAACTAAATATTTGCCGCCGACCTACCTTTCACCACCTAATTCTGCTTACTGCCATCCTTGATCAGGCACCGATAAAGCCAGAATACCGACATACACTCAACCGCTGTAAACAACTACAAGGTCTTACTGCCTACTCTCCAGGACAGTTCCGGCAAAAAACATATACTAGGCCAACCAGACAATATGGAGGCTAAAAGACGCAGAGCACCTAAAAGCCCGGAAGCTGGAATCGTTACGTTAACCATTCAGCGAACTTACGCGCCGACTGGCAGACCATTCCGAAAAAACTGGATGAGCTAAGCTACCGATGCGCTATCTTGACCAGCCAAATCGAGTATCAATCTACCAGATAGTCCGATGACCATTCTGCCTGTAACCCAAACCGACGCATACGACTGGCTACAACTAGCCCTTGAATTGTGGCCCGATTACGAACCTGAAGAAATGGAGGACGTAACAAATGCCATTGCCCAATCGCCAAAGGAGACAGCGTTTATCGTTCGCGACGAGTCGGGCACAGCGATTGGTTTTCTGAATCTTTCACTTCGTCATGATTACGTACCGGGAGCTACCCACAAACCCGTGGCTTTCGTAGAAGGTCTTTACGTTCGACCAGCGTATCAACAGCAAGGTATCGGTCGGCAGCTTATTGAGCGAGCCGAACAATGGGCCCGCGAGCAGGGATGCCGTGAGTTAGCTTCCGACGCCTTGCTCGACAACGTTGCCAGCGCCGAGTTTCATAATAAAGTCGGCTTTCGGGAAGAGGAACGCACCATTTTCTTCATTAAACCGGTGTTATAAAGTACCCCTCCCAACCTCCCCTACAAGGAGAAGTTGGGAGGGGTACTCAACGAGAGGGGTATATGCCTTACGCTACGTCAGATTGTCATTTCTGAGTTTGTAACGCAGCAACCGGTGCTTTGAGGTATTGATCAAACCACTGTAAATACCGATCGAACCGGTCTTTCTGATAGCTTGGCACCGTAATACCGTGGTACTGACCGGGGTAAATAATGAGCTGGGTCGATACCCCCTGCGTTTTAAGCGCCTGATACATTTGCTCGCTGCCAGCCACCGGTACGTTAAAATCCTTCTCGCCACCCATGAACAACGTCGGTGTTTTGATGCGATCCGCTTTAAAGAACGGATACGACAGGTTGACCCACTTCTCAGCGTTCTTCCACGGTAAACCTAACTCGTTCTCGTACTGGTTCACGTATTGATCAGAGCCATACATCGTCGTCTGCAACGAACTACCAGCCCCGCTGGCTGCCGCTTTAAAACGTGAGTCAGTCGCAATGGTGTAGTTAGTGAGGATGCCGCCGTAGCTCCAGCCACCAATGCCCAGCTTCGTTGGCTCCGCAATGTTTTTAGCAACGAGGTAATCGGCAGCGCCCAGAATATCGGCTACTTCTTTGTTTCCCCAGTCTCCATAAATCGCTTTGCAATACGCCAGTCCGCGCCCGTTACTGCCCCGATAGTTCACGGCAGCAACCGCATAGCCGCCCGACGCCAGAATCTGACGAGTCAGGTCAAAAGCGAAGTTATCCTGTGATACGGGTCCACCGTGGATAAACATAATTGTCGGTAGTTTCTGGCCAGCCGAGGCATTGGCCGGGCGAAACAACAGGTTCGACACCTGCGTACCGTCTTTGCTTTTCGACGTAAACCCTTCCACCGACGCCAGAGCCAAAGGCGCTACAAACGCATCCTGAATGGTCGTCAGCCGACGGATATTTCCGTTTTCGAGCGCATATAGTTCCGTCGGTAGTTGTGGCTCGCTCATCAACGTGGCCCAGCCGCCTTTTGGGTGCGCTTCCAGATCAGAGAAGGCCCGGTCGCCAAGGCCAAGTTTGGTTAGTGTACCATCCAGCGAGTACGTTCCCAGATACGTCCGGCGGTCATCGTCGACTAACACCCCAATCGACTGTCCATCAGCGGTCCAGTGCGGGTTACGTACCGGCCGGTCCAATGACGTCGACAGCAATGTCGGCTCTCCGCCCTGACTCGATACCACCGCCAGAATTGGCTGATCGTACATGACGAAATTAGTAGACGCCGTCGACCGTACGTACGCAATGCGCTGCCCATCAGGGCTCCAGACAGGCTGATTGTCACGTCCCGGCCAGTTGGTCAGCTGCTTCGGAGCCGCATTCCGCTTTGCATCAATGACCCAGATGTCGGTGTTTTCATTCCGGTCCGGATCGGAGGTGCGGTTGCTGCTGAACGCAATGCGCTGCCCATCGGGCGACCAAACCGGCGTGGCCTCATCGTATTGTCCCCTGGTCAGCGTATCCAGCGTCTTTGCCGCTACGTCGAACAGGTACAGATGCGCGGCCCGCCGATCGAGGTAGCCTTTCATATCTTCCTTAAACTTATAGCGATCGATCACAAACGGCGTCCGTACCTTGCTTTTCGCCGAATCGGAATAGTCCTTATCGCGAATGACCAGGGCAATTTTTTTACCATCGGGGGCCCACTCGTAGCCTTCCAGATCGCCTTTCAGGTCGGTTAGCTTTTTACCTTCACCACCGCGCCGATCCATCAGCCAGAGCTGCGCATTTTTCTCACCGTTTCTTCCCGAAATGAACGACAGGTACCGGCCATCCGGACTCCAGCGGGGTGACGATTCCCCATCGGGGCTGCTGGTTAACTGCACTGACTGCTTGCCATCCCAGCTAATCATCCAGATGTCGGCATTCCGCTTGTCTTTCTCTTTGTCGACCGACGACTGGACAAACGCTACCCAATCACCTTCGGGCGACACTTGCGGATCGCTGATAGTCTGCAAACGATACACATCCGAGGAATTGATCGGACGTTTGGCTGGCGACTGCGCCAGAGCCGGACCGGCTGCTAATAAGAGCAGAAAAAGTCGTTTCATGGAACTGCGTAAGACGGGATTAAGCTTTAAATATACAACGTCGCCGTAAATTTCGGGCACTGCCCGCCCGGTATTCTCCTGGGCTGGAGTTCCGCAGGCTAATGTCTACAGCGCGTTTACATTATATGTTCATTGCTAGGCCATTCGCGTTTTCCGGCTTATCTTCCGGTCGAAGCAGAGGTTGGCAGCGATCAGCTATTTACACCTGCATGCCACTTACCTGCTTCACCGGTATCCTCCAACGTTCTTTTAATATGGTTGACATTGATACGTTTCGGCAACTGGTTTTGTCGCTTCCCCAAATTACGGAACAACCCCACTCGGGCATTACGTCGTTCAAAGTGGCGAAAAAGGTTGTTGCGACCCTCAACGAAAATGAACAGCGGGCCTGTCTGAAGCTATCTTCCGTGGATCAGGATCTTTTCTGTGCGTTCGATAAAACCGTTATCTACCCCGTTCCGAACAAATGGGGCAAATCGGGCTGGACCCTCGTAAGCCTGCCGAAAGTTCCCGAAGAAACGCTGCTCGACGCGTTAAAAGCCGCTTATTGTGAAGTCGCCCCCAAAAAGCTGGCACTCCTCATCCGAACCGATGAAGACGAACACCTCCAGGAATAACCGACGCAAGCCCGAAAACAAAGGATACAACAGGGAGTTCATAGGCTGGCGTTTCAGCACGTAGCGTGCGTTGGCGATCGTTGCAGGCTAGCTGATTGACAGACAAAGAATTGCTGCGTCAGCCGTTTAGCCATAAATCACGTTACAAAGTAGAGCGATCCATAAAGTTTTGTTTATCTGTTTAGACCGAGCGACTTACGCAATTAGTTCAATACGCGGCTATGAAGATTAAAGCAATAATTACCGGCACAACCGGCATGGTTGGTGAGGGCGTATTACAGGAATGTCTTCGGCATCCCGATGTCGAGCAGGTGCTGATTATTAACCGAAAACCGGGTGGCGTATCGCATCCGAAGTTAAAAGAAGTAGTTCACGCTAATTTTTTTGACCTCTCGCCCATCGAGAGCCAGTTGACCGGCTACAACGCCTGCTTTTTCTGCCTGGGCGTATCGTCGGTAGGCATGAAAGAACTTGAGTATTACCGTCTGACGTATGACTTAACCCTGCACGTCGCCCAGACCCTCTCACGACTCAACACCGATATGACGTTCTGCTACGTATCGGGAGCGGGTACCGACAGCACCGAGCAAGGCTCGCTTAGATGGGCCAGGGTGAAAGGCAAAACCGAAAACGACCTGATGCGGCTGCCGTTCAAAACCGTGTACAACTTCCGGCCAGGGTTTCTGAAAGCCTCCGAAGGGGCCAGAAACGTGAAAAGCTATTACCGGTTTCTGGAATGGATTTACCCCATTGGCCGAGCGGTGTACCCGGCGGGCTTCTCTACGTTACAGGAGCTTGGGCGAGCCATGATCAACACCGTAACAAAAGGTTACGCAAAGCCGATCCTCGAAGTAAAAGACATTGTCCAGTTAGCGAAAGCGTAGAGGGGTCATAGCCTGCTTTGTCAGTTGTTCCACAGGTCATGCACAACGCCCCGGCTTACATGACCTGAACGCCGACCTCGTAATAATCGACGGTTGGCGAACCGGCAAAATATTGTCCCATATTCTTGAGCACATCCTGGAGAAAACCACTGGCTTCGGCGTCTTGCCGATGCTGTTCCGACTCCCACAGCGTCACCATCAGACATTTATTGGTCGATGGGTTTGTGAGGAAACGACTATTCTTAAAGCCATCGAGCTGCTTGAGCGCTGGCCCAACGGCATCTCGAAAATAATTGGTAGCCTCGTCAATACTGTCAGGCTTCAGCGGAACTTGAATAACGCGTGCGAACATATTCGGAAAAGAGGAGAAGGTGAGGAGAAAATTATTTGATGGAAGCCATAAAGTAAAGCAAAAACAGGAACCTTACCAACAGGAGGATCAGGCATTTACGTAACGGTCAATCTGGTGTTCAGTTAGTATAATCTACCACTAAAACCGGCAGTACAATTCCGCAAATCGTTTGATGATACCCACCCGCTCGCGCAGATACCGCAGTCCGAAAAAGGTATTCGACCAATCATCAAAGTTTTCGTAGGCAAAGCCCAGGTAGAAGACCCAGAACATGATGCCCAGGTACGGAATGGCTTCAACCTCTTCGTCTGATAACGGCCTTACTTCTCTGTAAGCATCAAGAGCCACGTTAAACTGGCGGTCGGCTTCCTCTTTGCTGATTTTGCCATAAATCGAGTGGAAGAAGAAGTGAACCAGAAACGAAGTCAAGTCATTAACCAGAAAGCCTTTACCCGCAAAATCAAAGTCGAACAAGGTGAACGTATCATCCTGATCGAAATGAAAGTTTTTGGGAAGATAGTCGTAGTGGCAATAGCCAACGCTGAAGATCGATGTATCAAACGACTCCATTTTCTTGATTACCTGCTGAGCAATTTCGGTGAGGTAGGCATATCCTTCCTGGTAATCGGCAAAAGCCGGTTCAATGAGTTTAAGTGGCCGGGTAAGAGTAGTCTCAATGGTGTACGGCTTACGTTCGTGCGGTACGTCAATCTGTGACGTAATGGTATGGTTAAAAGCCATTTCCCGGCCCACAACGCGTAATTGATTGTCCGACAGATCATACACATTTTCCCCGATGGCATAACTAAACAAAACACCATGTCGCACGCCTTCAGCAGCGTTAAAGGCTTGGATTTGCTGGCCGTTCCGATCACGGATGGGGTACGATACGTTCGCTCCTCTTCCTTTTAATATATTCAGCAGTTCCACCTCCCCTTTTATCTCGTTGAGACTCCGGTGCGCATTGCGGTACACTTTGAAAACGTATTTGCTTTCAGCCCCTTCCAGCACATAAGTATCGCTGACACCCCGGAGCAGAAGCCGACAGTTCATTCCCTGAAACCCATAGCTTTTTTCGAGACTGTCTCTTAAGGCCGAAGCTGACAAGGTAGAGTATTGAGCAGGAAAAAGTTGCATAGTGGAATAGTGAGGTAGTAACAAGCAAAAAGCCTCCGGCCGTTATCGACCGAAGGCTCAACTACACTGCCGACCGGTGTTATGGGAAGGTACGTAGCTGCTGACGCTGGGCCCCGCCACCCGTCAGCAACTTATTCACAAACTACGTCAGTTATAACATCACCGGCTGGCCAGTTCGCACTGACTCGTCGCAGGCGAAAGCGATCCGCAGGCTGTTTACGGCATCCTGCATGTGATCGGTCAGGTCAATGTCTTCCTGGATGGCTTTCAGGAAATAGCGTTGTTCGCGGTTGCACAGCTCCTGGTGATCGGGCTCGTCCTGCATATCAATCCAGGTATCAGCTTCGGCAAACTGATCGTCCGGATTCAATTTAGCGCGGTGCACCCGCAGCGATTCCGTCTTCGTGTGTGAATCAACATTGTCCGATTTACCAGCGGCCCCAGCGTTTTTAGCCACAATCGACACGCAGCCATCCGGCCCTATTACGTCTTTCACGAAAAAGGCGGTTTCGCTCATCATCGGTCCCCAACCCGCTTCGTACCAACCGACCGAACCGTCTTCAAAGCGAATCTGTAACTGGCCGTAATTGTAGTTGTCGGCCGGAATGTCGTTGGTTAACCGGGCACCGATGGCATTCACCTGAAGCGGTTTCGAGCGGGTCATCTGGCACATTACGTCGATGTAGTGTACACCACAGTCGACGATTGGGCTCAGCGATTTCATCAGGTTGCGGTGAACGGTCCACATGGTTCCGTGGCTTTGCTGGTTGAGGTTCATCCGCATCACCAGCGGCTTACCAAGGCTCCGGGCCACTTCAACAAACTTTTCCCAGGAGGGATGATGGCGCAGAATGTAGCCAACCACCAGTTTTTTACCGGCCTTATTGGCGGCTTCTAAAACACGCTTAGCGCCTTCAACCGTATCGGCAACGGGTTTTTCGATGAAGACATGGCAACCCTGTTCAAAGGCCATGATGGCGAAGGCTTCGTGCGTATCGGGATACGTTGAAATGCAAACGGCATCAGGCTTCGTTTCGGCCAGGGCTGTGGCGTAATCACTGAACAGGGGATAACCGCCCCCCAGCTTTTCGTTGAGTACTTCTTTACTTTTTCCGGTGGATACGATTCCACAAATCTGAAAACCGTCCAGCAATTGATACGCCTGTGCGTGCGACGCGCCCATGTTACCGCAACCGACAACAAGGACCCGAATCGGGGTTGTACTTGACATGAGAATTGATGTTGACTCGCGAATGAAAGAATGCTGATGGACAAAAATAAGCAACACCCCGAACAGAGGCACTATACCACTGTTCGGAGTTGATGCTTTACGGCCGCCAGGTACTGGTTAGCGGGTTTATTTTTTGTTCGACGCAGCCGACGCTTTTGAGCTGGCGACCGGTCTTTTATAAGCGATCCGGAACAGTGTTCCGTTCATGTCGTCCGTTACGTAGAGCGAACCGTCGGGGCCCTGCGCCAGTCCGCAGGGGCGGTGCTGAACCGGACCGGTTGGTTTGACGAGATCTGTTCCGGCGAAGTTATCAGCAAAAACCTCCCAGTTACCCGACGGCTTCCCGTTTTTGAAAGGCACAAAGGCAACCATATACCCTTTGTGCAACTCGGCCGACTGGCTGTGGAAAGCAACGAACGCGCCATTCCGGTATTTCTCCGGAAACGCCGTACCCGTGTAAAACAGCAGGCCGTTTGGTCCTAAGTGCGCCGGAAAGGCAGCGACTGGATTGATGGTTTTCCCGCCCCCGGTTTTCTTGCCGTCACCACCGTATTCAGGGGCTACGATTTTCTTTTTCTGGATGTGATCGTAGTAGATGTACGGCCAGCCGGCATCATCGCCCTTATGCACTTCGTACATCGTCTCGGCCGGCAATTCAGCACTTTGCTTCGCCGTGTAGTATTGTGGATAAAAGTCATGGAACTGGCCCCGCCCGTGCTGTACGACAAACAGCGAGTTGGTTTTGGCGTTCCAATCAAGGCCAACTACGTTCTTTAAGCCGGTTGCGTAACGAACACCATCAGAAAAGGCCTGATTCGGTTTGTTTGCTTTGAACTGCCAGATACCAGCCGCCGAATCGAGCAACGGGCAGGGCATCATACCTTTCCCGGTTCCGGCTTCGCGGCACGCGTCATTATCCGACGCAATATTTACGTAGATATTGTCTTTATCGTCAATGGCAATCGACTTCGACTGGTCCCGGGTTTTCACGCGCAGCCCGGATACCAGCAACTCGGGTTGGTCGGGGCTGCTAACCTCGCCTTTGTCGTTTAGCTTATATCGATAAACACCTGAGTTTGACGATGCGTAGAGGTAGCCGTTTTTAATATAGATTCCGGTACCGGGGTAATCGCCGAAACCAACGCGCTCGTCAATAACCCCGTCTTTATCGGTATCCCGCAAACGGTAAATGCCTTTACCATCTTTCAGCTTTCCCAGCTTTACGTAGATATCGCCGGATTTAGTCACGGCGATGTGCCGCGTAGCGCCTAAGTCTTCGGCCACAATCGTGGCGGCAAAACCAGCGGGCAATTTCAGGTCGGCGGCCGCGATTGCGTTCTTTTTGGTAGGTACCGGGCGAGGATGTTTGCCGGCATGCGTAGCGCCCAGACTGCTCAAAGCGGTCAGACCTGCCAGCAGGCAGGTGAGCGTCAACGAAGGTTTATTCATACATTGGTTTAATTGGGCACAGCAAGCTGCGAGGGAGTTTACGTCACCCTTAGTAAGCGATTTTGGGGTGGAAAATACTAGCGGGTAGCCCCGAAAACTAATGAATAAGCGTAATGGACCCCTGCTGCTGTTTGTGACTCACGGTGTTACGTTGCCGCAAGTCGTAATTGACCCGCCAGGCATAGACCCCGCTCGGGCAAAGCAGATTCTGATACAGCCCATCCCAACGGAAAGGCTCGGTACTGGTCTGGAAAATAACCTCGCCCCAGCGGTTGAAAACCGCTAAGGACGTAATCGTAATGTCGCCACAGCCATACGGCAAAAAAACGTCGTTTATGCCGTCGACATTTGGGGTGAAGCTGTTGGGCGCGTAAATCACGCAATCACAGTCGCCATAGCCGACCTCAACCGAATCAGTAACGGTGGCACAATCGTTACGGACGCTCGCCCGGTAAACACCCGAACTTTTCACCACCCGCTCGGCCGAGGTAATGCCATCCTGCCAGCTGAACGTCCCTTCGGCATAAGTGGGGTTGATGGTAAAGACCTCCGCCCCACAAAGCTCTCTGTTCGGACCAAGCTCCAACTGCGGCCGACGAATGAACCGAACCTGAATTGTATCTTTTACCACACAACTCGCCTGCGTTACCTGTACGTTGTACTGCCCCGACTGACTGACCTGGTACGTGTTTTGCGACGATCCATCCTGCCAGCGGTAGGTAGCGGCTCCGGGTGGCACACTGAGCGTAATGGACTGTTCATTGCAGAGGGTCGTGTCGGGGCCCAGGTCAAAATCAAGGCTATATTCGACGTTAATCGTATCGGAGACAACCTTACAGGGTGTCGTTGCGGTAACCCAGTATTTACCGGGCCGGGTCACTAAAAATGTAGACGACCGGCTGCCATCCTGCCAGCGGTATTCGGTAGCGCCGGGGGTTTCTCCGTTTAACAGATATGTACTTTTCCGGCCGCATAAGGTAGTGTCTTTGCCCAGGTCAAGCCGGATTGGAACCAGTGATACGTCATCAACGAAGACGTAATAAAAGCCCAGAAAAGCGGGTAGTTGATTAAAGCTACCAATCGTTACGTAACGCTCGGTTCCTGAAGCTCTGATGTAGCCTGTTATGGCCTCCCATCGAGATGGAGCCGTGATTGTTTTCGACTGTGCATCCACAATTTGCGGTCTCACGCCCAGCAGCCCTTTATCCTTTCTGACAAGGGGGGCATCTGAAAAGTAAGCTCCGAGCGTCTGAGGGACATATTGGTTTGGAGTTACCGACGCTACGTACATTCGAAAGAAATAGCACTCGCCGGCTTCCAAAGGCTTTGTCAGCGGTGTTCCCATATACTCGGCCCATCCCTGATCGAAAAAGAAGCGGCCTAACCCTTGCCCGGTTCGGGGCGGTATCACAATCTGGTTGGTTGGAAAACACTGATTGTAAAAATCGGGAGTTGCCTGATTAGGGTTGTACCAGGGAGCGGCTTCGCTGAGCAGATTGTCCTGACGGGGGCAGTTGTCGTAGGTTTCAAAGCTTCCGTTCGGAATGAACTCCTGACTCATCGCCACGCCGGGCAGCAGCGCGAACAGCCAAAAAATCGTCCGAATCAGCGTTCCTGACATAGTGGGAGGTTTGCAGCTCTGCGTTCAGATACAATGCAACTTTGTTGAGCAACTAAGCCTCTAAATTACGTGATTTATAGCGAACTAAGATCTGATTCAAGGTAAGATATGGCTATTACCTCCATGAATTGTTCGCCACGTCCGGTACGTAGCGTCACCTCATCACCGACCCGCTTTCCCTGCATCGCGCGGGCAATGGGGGCCGTGAACGCAACCCGCCCCTGTGCAGCATCAGCCTCATCAACGCCGACAATGGTGATCTGACGTTCTGCGTCGGTAGCGGTCGTGCCCGATGCTCCGGCCTGCCGGGTTCGCAACGTAACGCTTGCCCCGAAACGAACCTCGTCGTGCGGCTGCGTGTGGGCATCGACGAGCTTGGCACTGGCGATACGCTGGTTGAGGGCACCGATACGTCCATTCAGTTCAGCCAGCTGCCGCGTTCGGTCACTGTCGTCCACGTCACCGGCTTGCCGATGCGCCCGTTCTGTTTCCAGTTCACTCAGCTCGGTTCGCAACAGGGCGAGACCACGGGGCGTAACATAGTTTGGAACACCGGGCGGTAAGGGTGCCCGCGCCGGAATCACAACCGGATCATCGGCCGTTTCGTTTTTTAAGAATGCCCTGCTCATACGGATATTCGCTTTCTCTTAAAACGATACCAGCAAGCGGTTGTTTAGCATCAACAGACTACGCAACGCGATGGGGTTGCGTTGGAGCATCGCGATCGGGAGCGTGTAATCTTCTGCAGCAACTTTGCAAATGGATTTGATACCTGCCCTGTCGTGTAACCATGTGCCGCAAGCCGACCATTGTTACACGACAGGAAGTCGAAACTACGGCTTCACCTCGCGGAAGTCGAGCTGCTGGATAAGGGCTGGATGTTCGGGTGTTAAGGTAAAAAACACGTCGATGTTCGCCTTTTCACCTTCCAGCAGAAAATGGCCTCGTAGCTGATTTTCGGGGATTAATTCCCCTACCTTCTTAATCGGTCCAACCTTCGCGTAGAGTTCCTGAAGCGTTTTCCAACGCCGTTCCGCCGACTGGTCGGGAAAGAAGTTCTCGGCGAAGATGCCGCTCTTTTCGGCGTTCGTCCAGTCAGGCAGCAGCTTTACAAGCTCAGCTTTGCGTTGGTTCAGAATAGGCGAAACGGGCAACTGGCGCGGTTTTAACCCAGCTATCGACACCAGCGTATCGAGCACAGCGGTGTTGACGCCCCCGGTTCCGGCGTAGGTCAGGTTGGCGTACGAAATAACCCCGATTCCGTATTCGGGCAAAATGCGCCATTGGCTGCCGAAACCCGGCAAACCGCCACTGTGACCGACGTTCACTTTGCCTTCGCAGTTCTTACCCCAGCCTAGTCCGTAGCCGTAAGCCGTTGTGGTAGGGCAAACCTTTCCCGAAGGCGTTTTGGCCTCCGGATACAGGCCTGAGAACATCCACGGCTGCTGCATTTCGCGTACCGAACTGCGTTTAACGGGCGGTCCGTCGCTACGGCCATTGTCGGCGTCGCTGCGGGGTGGCCACGCGGCCAGATGCAGGGCAACGTATTTGCTGAAATCCTCAATCGACGTAATCAGACCACCCATTGCCCCCCAGGAGCCATCGTGCAAAAGCGCTTCTTCAACCCACTGACCATCGACGTATCGGTATCCATGCGCCAGCAGATCGGCGGGAGCTTTTGTATATTCCCAAACGGTCTGGTTCATGCCTAATGGCTTCAGGATGGTTTCGGTGATATACTGCTGATAGGGCTTACCCGATACGTTCGTGATGATGTTGCCCAGCATGGCAAAACCCAGGTTGCTGTACTCGTACGCTACGCCCGGCGCGTTGGAATTCGTCAGCCCCCCTTTAATGAGATTAATCAAGTCGGCGTCCGAATCGGCAAGCTGACGATCTCCCCAGGGGTTATCCTCGGGGAAACCGGCCGAATGGGTCATCAGGTTGCGGATCGTTATCAACGGCGAATCGGCGGTGAGGTACGTCATCTGCTTCATGGCAGGAATGTACTGCTCAACCGGATCGTCGAGCCGCAGTTTGCCCTGATCCCGCAGGTGTAGAATAGCCATAGCCGTCAGGCTCTTGGTCATGGAGGCAATCCGGAAGAGCGACTTAGGTGTAGCCGGTGTCTTTTTCGCTACGTCGGTATAGCCTGTACTACCGGCATACACCAGCTTTCCATCGACCACAATGCCATAGGCTAAAGCCGGAAAATTGCGCCGGGCTGCGTGGTCCTTGAAGAGCTTGTCAATAACGGGAAAGGCCGCTTCAATCTTCTTCAGCCGGTCGGCATCGGCAAACACAGGTGGCTGATACGTACTAACCGACGTAACAGTCCGGGAGGGCGCCCGGCCACTGGCAGATTTGGTCTGAGCGTGGGTGCCCAACGTAGCAAACAGGAAAAGACTGACAGGAAGTATTCGTTTGATCATGGCCTACGAGAATAAGGGCCAAGATAAGCGATTGCTGCCTAAAGACGCGCCTGGCGGCAAAGCGATTAACTTAAACCCCTAATTAGACGTACTACGTAGCGAATTCCTGGCATTGATCGATTACTCGTCTATTGGCAAGTACGTACAAGGCGGTACCCTGCCCCGGCTGGCTGGTGGCGGTGATGGCTCCGGTTTATAGCCCAGCCAGTTTTTGAAGCGGGGTGACATCTCAATGCGGTTCGCGGCCGGATCAATGACAAACGTACCCAACTCCGCCAGATCGACCGCCTGCCACAGGTCTTGCTCAGCTTCTTTTAACTTTTGCCGGGCAAGCACCCTGCCCGAACTATCGACGGCCATTCTGAGGCTTTCTAAGTGGCGGGACGTCTAAACGGTTCACCCGGTGAGCAAGCCGTAAAATTATGTAGTCGGCTGGTTATCAATCGTTCCAGGCAACGCCCAATCATCAGCGTCCGTCGTTAAACACCTGAATTAGTTTTAACAGTCAATATACTGGATCTGTTGAACGAGGCCCTATTTTAATATAGCGTATGAAAAACAATACTATTAATATTATGCTGAAGATCAGGCAGATTATTCGCTTGATTAACTAGTCGCTCGTCAATATGCTCCGGAGGAATGGTCAGCTTAAACCCGTCGGTATCGATTACCCAGGCCTGGTGAATCAGCCAGTCCAGCGATTTAAAAGCACTCAAAAACTCGAGGGCATGGTTGAGGTTACGTACCTTATACGAACCGTAGCGCCAACTCGCTCCGGCTTGCATTTTGGTGTTTAACGGAGACGGTGAAGGCTCACTTACCGCAAAATAGAGCATAGGCCGGCTGGCAGATGTTTCCATAACGAAAGAACTAAACAACGTAAACAGACCTTACGGGAGGTATTCGGTGCAGGACCTAAATATATTGTAACTATAAGGAGAATCTTCTGTGAAACCCAAAATCTGATTTACTGGCCTGTGGTCAGCTGTCTGTACGTATGGATTTGCCGTCGTCCGCTTTCTAACCTACCATGCTATTGAGTAGACCGTAGCCCATGGGTTTGCTTTCGATTTCCAGCAGTACTCATTTTTACTGATTCGACATTCGAACACATTTCACACGCTGCAAGTCAAGAGAACCTACAAGTGAAGTTTCATCCCTTCGTGTGAGGCAATAAAGCCTAGTGACTCATAAAATCGCTTCGCTTCAGGTCGTTTCTTATCCGTCGTTAGCTGAACAAGGTGGGCCCCTTTTTCCTTTGCCCGCTGAATGGCGTACTCAAAAAGCTGGGTTCCTATCCCCTGCCCTCGGTACGTTGCTTTGACACGAACCGCTTCAATCTGCGCCCGTATGCCACCCTGATGCGTTAGGTACTGAATAAAGCTTAGCTGACATGTCGCAACGATTTCCTGATTGACTTCAACAACGGTCAACTCCTGCTGCCTGTCGCTGGCAATGATTCTAAACGCCTGTCGGTAAGCATCCAGCGACGACGTATCAACGGCTTCGCGCTGCGCTCCTAAGGGATCATCGGCCAGCATACTGACAATATCGGTCAGGTCCGACTCCTGGGCCAATCTATAGGTTAGTTCCATACTTTACGATACGTATTACATTACTCACCAGCCAATTCGTTTCGTTTGAAGCGACTAGCAAAATGCGTTCATTTTGCCTGCCAGACCGACCCCGTTTAGCTTGTTTTGACCGTTCATTCCTCTATGTTTCAGTGTCGCAATTACCCCGCCAAATTGCCGGAATTGTCCCCCCTGTTCGGGCAGAAATGAGCCTACCTTAGCCTTATAAAACTAAACGCAAGGATCATGAAAACGACGAAAGTAGTGTACTGGATAGTAACCGGATTGATGGCAGCCGTGCTGGGCCTGGGCTCTGTTTTCGATGCCATGTCGGCACCTGAGGCCGTTGCACACGTAACGCAGCTGGGTTATCCCGCCTACCTGGTTCCGTTTCTGGGCGTAGCGAAATTATTGGGCATTGTGGCGATCCTGATTCCGGGTTATCTACGACTCAAAGAATGGGCCTACGCTGGTTTACTGTTCGACCTGATTGGGGCCATTTACTCACATATTTCGGTCGGCGCCGGACTCACTATGGGCCTGCCGCTTCTGATCCTGGTACTTCTGGTAGTAAGTTCTTACGTCTATCACCACAAACTAATTCGGTCAGCCGACGTAAACATCCCTCAATCCGTTAGTATGGCGGGAGCGCGGTAAGGCAGGAGCAGCCTGGACGGATGCTTACCAAACGTTCACCCTACGTATAGAACCGGTTCGGCGCTATGGTTTCTGGGTGCAGTCTACAGTTTTGGAAACGGTTGATCCGCCACCGGGCGTTGCCAGCGAGTTAGCCAGCTTATACTGTTCCATATTCGACTTACCGCACTGAATGACCGTATCCCGCGTAATAGCATTAGGACTAGTCGCCGATACGTATCGGGATGTGGTTGTAACACATTCGTAACAGACATCATCCTTCTTACAGCCGATCATCAGGACGAGCACGCCAAAACGTAATACTTTAGTAATCATAAATAAAGTTTATCGATTGCAACAAAGCTAAGCATATGTGGAGAAACCCGCTAAACGGTGGAGCCTGATAAGCAGCAAGAACTTCTTTTGTTTACTAACGTTCCGAAGCAGTACGTAGCGTATTCGTTTCTATTTCTTTCGAACTATCTGCTTTTTCACAGAAAACGCCAGGTAAAGAGTTTCGGCTCTGCCTGGCGTTTGTTCATGTAGCTGTCTGCTTATCATGTCTGATCGGTACGCCGAACGTTGGCGATTACGGAACACTAGGCCCGACCGTTACAGGAGCGATATAACCCGGTTGGCACTGGGTGTCGGCGTGTTCGTGGCCACATCAATGCCCCGCGTCTCAACGGACGTACCATCAGTAATTTCCAGCGTGTAGTGGCCGTCTGGCAATTTGTTTACGTCGAAACGGCCCCGGAACTGGCTTTGCTTTTTGGCGATTGATTCGGTCGCAACTACGCGGCCTTTTTCATCAACTAATCGAATCTGCACGGTCTGACCTTTCTCTTTATCAATCGCTACGCGGATGCTGCTGGTTGTCGATACGTACACGGAGGACTGGAACGAAGCTGGAGCCGTAGCCTTATCGTCAGACGTAGCGAAGGCGTTGGTAGTCAAAGCAATAAGAAAGGAAGCGAATAGCGTTTTCATTGTGATTGTTGTTAAAGGTTGGCCTTGTGGCAGATTTAGTTTTCAGATCGGATCGGGGGCGATTGGTTGTGCCCGATTGATGAGTCAAAACTATAGCGAGCCACCGGCACGTGCTACGGATATTGGTTGAATTCGACCTTTCCCGTGAAGAATGGTCGTTTTTGGCACTTGAACTGTTTCGGGCGTCGGACGGGCAAAACCGTTTACTAACTGACGTGGAAATTGGGGCGCGTTAAGCTATCCAGGTCTGGGAGAAACCCAATAATTTTGTGGCCGATCAATCCTGTCTTACCGAACTGGTACGTTACGTTGAGCTGATTATTTCCGGTTTAATTCAGCTTATTACGGCCATATTGCCTAATCCTGTTAGCCAGTTTGTTTACTTTCTTTCAAGACGTTTTTAATACACAGCATTACAAGTGAACACTACAATGAATTACAAACTAGTCATTTTCGATTTTGATGGTACGTTAGCCGACTCGTTTCCTTATTTCCTGCGCACCGTGAATGTATTGGCTAGAAAATACAATTTTGAACAAATTGAGCTGGAGCAGGTCGACCAGTTACGTGGACTTGATGCGCGTCAGATGATGAAGCACAGTAAGCTTCCTGCCTGGAAGATTCCGTTTGTGGCCCGGTCGTTTATTCAGTTGATGGCCCAGGATATTGACCAGATTACGTTGTTTGCAGGTATCCCGGCTTTGTTAGAGCAACTGTCAGCGCAGGACGTTCAGCTGGCAATCGTGAGTTCGAACTCCGCCGAAAACGTTCGTCGGGTGTTAGGCCCCCGTCATGCTGCCCTCATCAACCACTATGAATGTGGTTCGGCTTTGTTCGGCAAACCGCGCAAATTCAAAAAAGTAATAACGAAAAGTGGCGTTACGTCGGCCGAAACCCTTTGCATCGGCGATGAGATTCGGGATATTGAAGCCGCCAGCAAAGCATCTTTAACCTTTGGCGGGGTTGCCTGGGGCTACACCCGCGCCGACATTCTACAAGCGCAGTCGAACACGCTGTTTTTTGCCTCAGTAGACGAAATTCTGTCGACGGTGCTTGGCGATGCGAAAACGAACTAACAAATCTATACGGGCTGGCTCCTGGCTATTTTTTGCTGAACACCTGTTTGTTACACCCTGAAGATTAGTGCGCTACGTACCTCACTTACCGAGTGTAAGCTGAGCACCGGCGGCAAACGCCAACCGCCCACCGGCTTCGTACTGCACCTGATGCGCCTGCCCAATTGCACTCGGACCAATGGTCAGCGCGTGCCGAACGGTTGCTTTATCGTTCAACGTCGGAACCCGCCCGCATGACCATACCGTAGCGTCGTGCCAGTTGCCATCGTTTATGGTCTGGCAGGCAGTACCCGTATAAATCACTTTGAAAACGCTACCGGCGACGCGGCTTGCGTAATACAGATTCCCGTCGGGGCCAACCGTAACGCTGAGGGCGTTGCCGGGCACATTGGTGGCAAACGAAGATCGGACCGCTGCCGGACCCGACAGATCGAGTACGTTGATCCAGTTGCTGCAAAAGTCCTGAAAGAAATACGTACCGATGTAGCTGGCGGGGTACGTAGTGGACGCAGGATTGAAAAATACTCCGCCCGTAATGGCGCAACCGGTTCCGTCGCCCCCGCCATGCGTATAGGCGTAGACCGGGTTCTTAAACGCTGGATTTGTGCTGACGCCCTCCGCCAAAGGCCAGCCGAAGTTGGCTCCGGCGGTCGTGGCGTCGTTGATTTCTTCCCAGACTTCCTGCCCCACATCGTTCACGAAAAGGCGGCCCGTTCCGGGTTGCACCGCCAACGTGTAGGGGTTTCGCAGGCCATACGCCCAGATTCGTTGCCGGGCTTCATTGCCGTCCGTAAAAGGGTTACCCGCCGGTACGCTCCCATCCGGATTAATCCGTAATACCTTGCCCAGATAATTAGTCAGATCCTGCGCGTGGGGCGGGTAGGCATTTTCGCCAACACCCACGTATAGCTTTTTATCGGCTCCGAACACCATCGAGCCGCCATTATGATTGGTGGCTCTACTGAGCGAATTCAGCTCCAGAATGATTGACTCGCTGCCCGCCAGCGCTACGTCGCCGTTGGCCGTGAACCGACTGATTCGATTATGAACTGCTGCGGCCCCCGCCGGGACGGTGTAATACAGATAGATGAAATTGTTGGTGGCAAAATCGGGATCGAAGGCAATGCCCAGCAAGCCCCGTTCGCCAACCGCTTCAACCGGAAGCTGAAGGAATGGGTTGGGAAGCAGCGTACCGTTTTTAACGACGCGTAGTACGCCATTCTGCTGCGCGATGAACAGACGCCCATCGGGAGCAAATACAATAACGGTTGGTGCACCTAATCCACTCGCCACCGCTACCTGGCTAAAGTTAGCGGGTAAAGTTTGTCCGGGGCTAACCCGAGCCAGCAGGAGCAAAGCAACAAACAAACCCGATAACCAGCCGAATCGCTCCAAAATAGATTTGCGTGGATGGATCGACCACGGTGTACGGACGTGACTAGTTTTCATAACCCGGAGTACCATTTATTCCTAATCTGCATTGAAACTTCGTTCGTTTCGGAAACGCTTAGCGGTTTCAGCTACGCTTAAGTTTACGAAATCTCAAAAACCTATCCAACTAATAGTTATCTATTGCCCCAATCAGATTTATACTGCTCCGTTAATTCTCATTACACTATCCATTGCTAATGACAGAATGAGGTTGGGTTTGCTGCTTAAAATCCGGCCAATCCCGGCTGCGTATCGGGAGGCTGCTTTGTTTTCAGGAAGACATACCCTTAATTTCACCCTTTTCCCGAACCTACTATGTGTAAATTCGTCTGTATCTATCTTTCTTTTCTGCTGTCTCTCAGCATCCCCGCCATTGCCCAGCAGAAGACTAACCCGGCAACTAAAAAATCGACGGATACGCCTTGGTGGAAGCAGAACAACCTGCGCGTTATTCAAACCAATCTGCCCGCCTACGAAGCCGCTACTCTGAATCCGGACTCACTGCTGCAAGATCTTAAGCAGGCTTCGGCCAATACGTTGCTGATCAACGCGGGCGGTATTATGGCCTTTTTTCCGACTCAGCTCGACTTTCACTACACCAATCCATACATGAAGCCCAACATGCTGGGCGACGTTATCAGCAAATGCCACCAGAATGGAATTCGGGTAATTGTGCGGTTTGACTTCAGCCGTGTCCACGAAAGCATTTTCAAGGCTCATCCCGACTGGTGTTACGTATCGCCCAAAGGCGAACGGATCATCAATACGGATATGTATGTCGTGTCGATCAACGCGCCCTACGTACAGGATCGGGCATTCCGCATCATCGAAGAAGTGATGAACCGGTACCCAATCGACGGTATTTTTCTGAACATGCCCGGCTACCAAGTCAATAACCCGTACGAAGGCAAATACCACGGTATCGACCAGAATGAGTATGATAAAAAACGCTTCGCCGAGTACAGTAATGGCCTGACGCTGCCGGTCGAGGAAAACAAAGCCGATCCAATCTTTCAGAAATACCAGGAATTCAAAAAGTTTACGACCGAAGCGTGGTCAAAACGGCTCCATGAACTGGTTCACGCGAAGAGTAATCAGATTGCCATCTGTACCTATTCCGACAAATACGTCGATATCATCCGGCACGAATCCCAGTCGAACACGAGCCTGCCCTACTGGCCCTATACCGCTTCGGACAACGTAAACAACGCGGTGCACTCCTTTCCCGATCACGTAATCAGCAACGCCAGCATTCAGCAGATTTCGTTTCAGTCGCGCTACAATGCGGTTGAACCCGAAGAAGTGGCCATACGGCTCTATGAAAATATTGCCAATGGTTCCGGCCTCGACATGAGTATGATGGGCGATATGCGCGGCTACGAAGACGAGCGGAATTATGACATCATCCGGCAGATTTATGCCTACCACAAAAAGCATGAGCCGTATTTTGGCCGCTATACGTCCGTGGCGAACATCGCCGTGATCGCGCCAGGCTCCTGGCCCAGTGGAGAGCCGATGCAGGAATACCGGGGCATTCAGCTGATGCTGAAAGAAGCGCATATTCCGTTCGACGTTATCGAAGACGCTCAGCTTGGGAAACTGGCTCAGCAACTGAAAAAATACAGGCTGCTGATTTTACCGGAGATTACGTACCTCAACGCCGAATCGGTTCGGGTGCTCAGAGAAGCCAGTCGCCAGGGAACGAGCCTGATTGCCACCAACCGGACGCTCTTCGACCAGCCCGAAGTGCTGGCTGAACTGTTCGGGGCCAAAGTCGTGACTAAAGATCACGACGGTACTGGGTTCTACCTCAATCCGGATAACAAGGCTGTGTTCAAGCGATTCCGGCAGCAAAAGATGCTTTTCTGGAAGTTCAATCTGGGCTTGTATGACTTCAAAGGAGCGGACGCTACGTATCTGCCGATCCTGGCGAAAGGCCGACCCGGACCGCCGGAGATCATTGGCGGCCACGATCCAACCGGTTATCAGGCCATGGCGCTAAAGCAGTACGGCCCAAGCAAGAACATTATCCTGCCCATAAACCTCGGCCGATTGTATTATATGCACGGCTATCAGGAACACAAAAATCTGCTTCTGGATGCCATTGACCTCATTTTGCCCGACGCCCATTCCCTGGTAACGACCAACGCACCGGAGCGTGTTGAAGTGATTTTGCAGGAGTACCGTAAAAATGTACCGGGCACGGCAGATAAAAAAACCGCCGATGGACTGATTCTGCACCTGGTCAATCTCACCGGCTTCAGTGGCACTACGTACTTTGCGCCGTTACCGCTCTACGACCTTACGTTCCAGGTACGTAGTGATTTCAACCCAGCGAAGGTGTTCTCGATGGCTACGGGTCAGCCGATAAAGTTTACGTGGGAAAAGGGTCTGGTGAAGTTTACGCTGAAAAAATTAGAGCGCTTTGATGGCCTGGTGATGGATCGCTGATCGCTTCGTCCAGTATGCGTTACGTATCATTCCGGTTAAAGCTTACTTCTCTCCTGCTAATTTGTCGTCAACATGCAACGAAGAACATTCATAAAAACCTCGGGCGCTCTGGCCACTGCCTTAAGTGCACCATTTGCTGACCTGCACGCATTACCATTTCAGCAGGTCAGCAAAAACAAGTTACCCAAGTGGAAAGGCTTTAACCTGCTGGACTTCTTTTCGCCGAACCCAGCGTCTACACGTCGGCCTACGACCAAAGAACAGCTACAGTGGCTGAGTGACTGGGGCTTCGATTTCGTTCGCATCCCCATCGCTTACCCGTACTACCTCAATTTTGACCGGAGCCGAAATATTCTGCCCGACGAAGTATACCACATTGACGAGCGGGCTGTCGACCGTATCGCTACGTTGGTCGAACTGGCGCATCAGCAAAAAATACACGTCAGTCTGAACCTCCACCGCGCTCCTGGTTATTGCATCAATGCCGGATTCAACGAACCCTATAACCTGTGGACCGACCAATCAGCGCTGGACGCCTTCTGTTTTCACTGGAATATGTGGGCAAAACTGTATAAAAATGTTTCTTCTCAAAAGATCAGCTTCGACCTCCTCAACGAGCCGAGTATGCGGGCCGACATGAACGATCAGCATTCGAAGCGCAGCTCGGTACCCGGCGACGCTTATCGAAAACTGGCGCTGGCGGCTTCTCAGGCGATCCGGAAAGAAAACCCGAATCATCTCATCATCGCCGATGGAAACAATGTGGGAAACTCAGTCATCCCGGAAATCACGGATCTGAACATCGCGCAGAGCTGCCGGGGGTATCATCCGGGCATTATTTCTCACTACAAAGCGCCCTGGGCTAATAAGGACCCGGATCATCTGCCGACGCCTACATGGCCAGGGCAGGTTGGCGATCAGTACCTGAGCCGACAGATGCTCGAAACGTATTACAAGCCCTGGATCGATTTAGTCAAACAAGGGGTTGGTGTTCACTGTGGCGAATGTGGCAGCTGGAACAAAACGCCCCACGACGTATTTCTGGCCTGGTTTGGCGATGTGCTCGATATTCTGTCGAGCAATGGCATTGGCTTTGCGCTCTGGGAGTATATCGGCGACTTCGGTATTCTGGACTCTAAACGCACCGACGTAGCGTACGAAGACTGGCACGGTCATAAACTAGACCGTAAACTCTTGAACTTGCTGATGAAATACTGAGAATCCTGTTGGTGCGGCTATTCGAACTCGAGGGACAGATACGTGCAGGGGGCCTGGCCGGTATTCTGGACCGAATACGTTACGTCGGCTCCTATAAACACAACATCACCCGCCTGCGCCTTGTGCGATACGCCATCAATCGTAGCGAGAACCGAATTTTCCCTTATGACTATCACTTTTATGGCGGACTTGGCTGGGGACGTATTGCCGGATGCCCCCGGAGCAAGCGTTGCCCTATCAACCTTAAGGCGTTTGGCCATTATGGTCCCCCCCTCGAACAGTGGGCGAATACTGCTTTGGCTGAGAGAACCGGGAGCTACCTCACGCCCGTCGACCCAGAATGAGCCGCCAGCCAGCCGGTACAAGTCCAGATCGGGCACTTCGTTCGACGTGGACCGCAGAACGTAGTACGTCAGCGGTTGCGTACTTTTGTTGTCTATCCGGAAAAAATCACCGGGCATTACGATGACCACGCTGCCCGGCCCGAGCGTTTTTTTTGTCTGATCGAGGGTCAGAGCCAGTTCGCCTTCTTTAACTATGAGCAAAGCCTCTTCATCAAGCTGTTGGTCAGGCTGCGCGGGCTGATTGGCGGGCACCGTTATCGCCTGAAGACTTAGAGCCGAAAAACCCTTCGCTGTTCCCTCCAGGAATATCCGTTCGGCATAACCCGTCTGGTCTCCGACCGGCGCTTCACCCCAGGTGTACATCGTTGAGGCAACGACCTGCGAAAAAGCGGAACGCCCAATCAAAACGAATATCCAGAACAACAGGGCGGGTTTCATAAACGTCGGGGAAGTGTGATTGATCCAGAAAGCAGCTACGCGCTTTAACCTAACCACAGCAAAAAATAGTGATGAACTAAGTCCCGAAAATTAGGCATAAAAAAGCCTCAGCAATAAATTCGCTGAGGTAAGTGAAGCACAACAGATCTAGAACGCTTCGTTTGAGCTTTTATTGTGCAGGATGAAATGGGGTTCATGCTATTTTTCACAATAATTTTCGTCATATAACGAAACAAGGAGGTAGGTACCTCAGCCTGTCGTCTGCACTGCTGTATGCCCTCACTTGCCCATCGGATCAATGAATTCGTACGGTCGCCCTTTTGCAGCTGACCACCCCAGATGCTGCCTAAATACATATAGCCGTTGCCGTTTGGGTCCCGTAATCATTCCCTCCGGTTATCCCTCATCACGATTTATCATATCCTTAAAAGCGCCTTCAACTCTAGCTTTGCCCTCGAATTATTCACGTCACTAGCTCGTTCTAAAGTATGGGGCTTACGGGACAACTGCTGTATAAAAGGTGTCTTAGGCCTCATTTTTGAACTTCGTAAACAACATGGTTACTACAGATATTTGCATCATTGGCGCGGGCCCGGTGGGTCTGTTTGCCGTTTTTGAAGCGGGGCTGCTAAAAATGCGCTGTCATTTGATCGACGCCTTACCACAGGTTGGCGGTCAGCTTTCCGAGATTTATCCGCAAAAACCGATCTACGATATTCCGGGTTATCCGTCCATCAATGCCCAGGTGCTGGTCGACAATCTGATGGAGCAGATTGAGCCATTCCATCCGACCTTTACGTTAGGCGAACGGGTAGAAACGCTGGAGCGCCAGCCCGACGAGTCCTTTATCATCACAACGAACGATGGAACAGCCGTACATAGCCAGGTCGTTGTGATTGCGGGTGGTCTGGGCTGTTTTGAGCCTCGTAAGCCAGAAATCGAAAACCTGGAGCAGTTTGAAGGTAGGGGCGTAGCTTATATGGTCAAAAATCCTGAGCAGTTGCGCGATCGTCGGGTCGTGCTGGCGGGCGGTGGCGACTCCGCTCTCGACTGGACTGTTTTCTTAGCCAACGTAGCGCAGGAAGTTACGCTCGTTCACCGGAGCGATACGTTCCGGGGTGCTCCCGATTCGGCTGAAAAGGTGTTCGAATTGGCGAAAGAAGGCAAAATCAACCTGGTTTTGCAATCGAATATTACCAGCATTCATGGCAACGGGCACCTGCAGGAGGTCAGCATCACGGCGAAAGACAAGACCGTAACAAACCTCCCTGCCGATAACCTGATTCCCTTGTTTGGCCTTACGCCAAAGCTGGGACCGATTGCGGACTGGGGACTCAATATTGACAAAGCAGCAATTACCGTTGATACGACTGATTATTCGACCAATGTCGAGCGGATCTACGCGATTGGTGATATCAATACGTATCCCGGCAAGCTCAAGTTGATTTTGTGTGGGTTCCACGAAGCCGCCCTGATGTGCCAGAGCGCCTTTAGATACGTGTATCCGAATCAGAAATTAAGCTTTAAATACACGACCGTCAACGGCGTACCAACATTCTAACTACTCATCAGGTAATCATGCATTGTAAATGATAAATGACTACCTGACGGCAAGCAATGACATGATAAATTTCATAGTAGAAGACCGTAACGGCGAACGCCAGCCTCTAGAAATTCCGGAAGGTATCAATCTGAGCCTGATGGAAGTGCTGAAAGCGTCGGAATACAATATTCTGGCAACCTGCGGGGGCATAGCACTTTGCGCAACCTGCCACGTTCAGGTACTGGAAGGTTTCGACGCTTTACCCGCAGCCCAAGATGCCGAGTTAGATATGCTCGACACCCTCCCCGACGCTGGTTTTGACAGCCGGCTTGCGTGCCAGATTCGGGTCGATGAGTCGCTGGAGGGTGGTATATTCAGAATTCGGGGCGAAGAACAATAAGCGTTTATCCCATCGAAGGATGAAAAAAGGAGGTCGTTTATGACCTCCTTTTTCATGAGTTACAGGTACGTATTCATTCCATTGTTACGTATCGTAGCCGCTTACTCAACTTCTACAATCAGTTCAATTTCTACTGCATAATTGGAGGGAAGCGATCCCATACCCACCGCCGACCGGGCATGTTTGCCTTTTTCGCCGAATACCGCTACCAGCAGATCAGAACACCCGTCAATTACCTTAGGCTGATCGACAAAATCAGGCGTAGAGTTTACAAACCCAGTCACTTTAACAATCCGCTTAACCCGGTTAAGAGCACCAATTTCAGCCTTCAGCGTCGACAGTAGTCCTACAGTCGCAATTTTGGCGGCTTCGTAGCCTTGTTCAACGGTTACATCTTTCCCTAGCTTTCCCGTAATCCCTGAGCCATCGGCCCGAGTGGATACGTGTCCGGCCAGGAATACAAGATTTCCCGTCTGCACAGCTTTTACGTAATTAGCCAACGGTTTACTGGGCGGGTACAACGTAATACCCAGGCTTTTTAAATTTTGTTCGGGTGTTTGCGACATGGCTGTCTGCCCTACCAAAATCAAGGCAAACAACAGACTACTACGCAGGAGAAGCATTATAAATAATAAGTAGATAAGGTCGTTAACGACGTAGCGAACGAAGTAGGTGAATGATCTGGGTAGCTCCGTTAATCAAAGCCTTTTTTTCATCACAATAAACTCCAGAGGTTGCCTGGGTAAGCCAAAACGGGGGTTGTCCATCGGAAACGGTTGAACTTCGCCCGTTCGCTCATACCCTCGTCGTTCGTACCAGCTAATCAGTTCGTGCCGCTGCGAGATCACGGTCATGGTCACATGCTGGCACCCCTGCGCAAGGGCTACTTGCTCAGCCGCCGACAGCAATTGTTTACCAATACCGTTGGCCTGCGCTTCGGGCGAAACGGTCAGCATACCTAAATAAAGTTCATCTGCTTTTTTCTCCAGGTACACGCACCCGAGCAGTTGCCCATCCTTTTCATAGTTGAGAATAGTGGCCGCAGGGTTTTGTAACATAGCCCGCAACCCATCTTCATCGGTTCGAATGCCGCCGAGTAAGTCAGCTTCGGTTGTCCAGCCTTTCCGGGAGCTATCTCCCCGATACGCACTGTTTACCAGGCCATTCAAGGCCGGAATATCCTGTTCGATAGAAGCTCTAATCAATTCAGTGTTCATAGCGGGCAAAGATATTCACCAGCCCGGCACAATCGTATACACGACGGAAAAGATAGCGTTAAGATGTACGCCTGTTTGTCCGCAAGTGAACAGTTCTCGTCCGGATACGTACAACTGTATCGAAGTGGTGCATTTTTAATTTATTGGTAGTCAGAATCTTAACTAACTGGCACAACGTTTGGATTACCCTAAACGAACAGTAAACAACCAAACGTCTCCAGACTTTAAACACTACACGCTCATGTTCCCGACATTCACTACACTAGTTAGTTCAATTCTTCTAAGCACGGCTACGTTGATGAACCCCACTAACCCAAAGGCGCTGTCTTTTAATACCAGTGCTTTTGTAACCGTTAATAACCAGATCCGTCTTTCCGTCGCCAAGGCAGTCGATACGCCTGTTATTATTCTGCTTCGCAATCAGCAAAACGAGGTATTATATCAGCAGAAGCTCGGCAAAAAGCATGAAAACTACGCAATTCTGTTCCACTTGAACGACCTGACTGACGGCGAGTACGAAATTGAGGTGAAATCCGCCGAGGGAAGCATACGTAAACAACTAAAAATAGCGACGGCTCCGGTTCAGGCGGCCGCCCGTCTGGTTGCGATTCAGTAAACGTACCATCTGAACATAATGCTTAAACGAAAAGCGCCAGGAAATCTTTCCTGGCGCTTTTCGTTTAAGCATTACGCGAGTTTTTTATGATACGCCTTTGAATATATTTTCCTCAACGAAAGGCTGACTGCGTAACCGCTTACCCGTTGCTTTAAAAATTGCGTTAGCAACGGCTCCCCCTGCTGGGGGCAGCGACGGTTCGCCTAAACCCGTAGGCTCAATTCCATTATCCACAAAGTGAACTTCTACTTCGGGTATTTCATTGAGCCGAATCAGGCGAAATTCATTGAAATTCTTCTGTTCGGGAATTCCGTCTTTGAACGTAATGTTGCCGTACATAGCGTGCCCAATTCCGTCGACGATACAACCCGCGACTTGCTGCCGGGCTCCGCTCTGATTGATGACAACACCGCAATCAGCGACTGAATACACTTTTTGCAGAACTGGTTTTCCTTTTTCCATCACCACTTCGCCCACCTGCGCCACGTAGGAACGGTGCGAAAAGTAGACGCTGAAGCCTTGTGACACGGGCCGCCCGTCCGAACTTTTTTTCTTACCCCAGCCAGATTTCTCAGCGGCTAGCTGAATTACCCCTTTCATCCGGTCGATGTCGTATTTAATAGCACCGACTGGCTTTTGCTTAGCTTTATCGAGTAATTCCAGCCGGAACTGAACCGGGTCTTTACCAGCAGCCTGCGCAACTTCATCAATGAACGATTGCTCAGCGAAGGCCAAGAAATTTGTGATTGGAGCCCGCCAGGGACCGGTTGTAATTGGCGATTTATGGTCAACACTATCGATCAGCAGGTTGTCTACCGCTCCCGAGGGGAAGTTATCTTCGCGAGTAGAATTACCAGCATTAATGCTTACCCCACGCAGCTTATAGCCGATCATGTTGCCCTGTTCGTCCAGAGCAGCCTCAAAGCGATACCGAACGGCCGGTCGGTAGCTACCGCCGGTCATGTCGTCTTCACGCGTCCAGATCAGTTTTACCGGTGCCTTTACCAGCTTCGATACCTGTACAGCTTCAATAACGTAATCCGCCTTTAACCGACGCCCAAATCCACCGCCCATTCGCGTTAGCTCAACGGTTACCTTATCGGGTGATATACCTAGCAGCTTGGCCGTTTCATTACGGGCCAGTTCTGGTGTCTGCGTTGGACCAATCAATTCTACCCCATCGGGTCGCACATGGGCAAAAAAGTTCATGGGCTCCAACGGATTGTGAGGCAGAAATGGGCACTGGTACTCAGCAGCGACTACCTTGGCTGCTCCTTTAAACGCAGCATCAACATCCCCGTCTTTACGTCGAACGGTAGCTTCTTTACTATCGAGCAGTTCTTTAAACAACCGATTATGATCAGCCGTGCTTTCAAGAGTATCGGCTTTCTCCCACTCTATTTTCAGCGCGTCTTTGGCTTTTTTTACCTGCCAGGTAGATTTACCAACGACCGCAACGTTATTGTCGAACGTAACAACATCGACAATACCAGACATCGTTTTAGCAACTTTCGAGTCAACAGATTTAAGCTTGTAACCGAACCCAGGGCGCTGAATCATGGCGAACAGCATTCCGTCGCGGTAAACGTCTAATCCGAACAAAGGCTTACCCGTTATGATTTTCGGATTATCTACGTTCTTTACAGTACTGCCTATCAGCTTAAAATCTTTCTGATCTTTCAACTTCACATTGGCCGGTACGGCTACCTGAGAAGCTTCTGTTGCCAACTCACCGTAGCTTAATTTACGATTACTCGACGTATGTAGTACAAATCCTTTATCTGTTAAGCATTCCGAAGTCGGCACATTCCATCGTTTAGCGGCTGCTTCCATCAACATCAATCGAGCCGTAGCACCTGCTTTGCGCAGCCGTTCCCAGGAATGCGGTATGGAACCACTTCCCCCGGCGACCTGACGTTCAAACTTTTTCGTGTCCAAAGGAGCCTGCTCAACAACTACCTTTGTCCAGTCAGCATCTAACTCTTCGGCAACAATAATCGGGAAAGCGGTTTTTATCCCCTGTCCCACTTCCGGGTTAGGCGAAAAAATTGTGATAATCCCCTCAGAATTTATTGAAAGGTAGCTGTTGAAATCAGTACCTGCGGCAACTCCTCCGGCAGGCAGCACCGCCGATGTAGCGGCTTCAGATTCGAGCCAGTTAAATCCAATTAACAGACCGCCCCCGGCTGCAGCCGCAAGCTTCAAAAAATTTCTCCGGCTTGGGTTAGATAGGGTTTGCATCATTATTTGGCTTTAGTGGTTTTCGTTGTTGCTGTAGAGGCTACGGCTACTTTAACGGCTTCACGGATGCGATGATACGTGCCACACCGACATAGATTACCTGTCATGGTAGCATCAATCTGCTCAGTAGTTGGTTTCGGAGTTCGTTTTAACAAAGCAGCTGCCGTCATAATCTGGCCAGCCTGACAATATCCGCATTGAGGTACATCGACCTTATCCCAGGCAAGTTGCACAGGATGATCACCATTTTTCGATAAACCTTCGATGGTAGTAACTTTACCCGTGCCGACTGCAGATACTGGTAGCACACAAGAGCGAGTAGCTTCTCCGTTTAGATGCACTGTACAAGCTCCGCATTGAGCAATGCCACAGCCATATTTAGTACCAACAAGTCCAAAATGATCACGAAGTACCCAAAGAAGTGGTGTATCAGGCTCAACATCGGCTTGATAGCTTTTACCATTTACTTGTAGTTTGAAAAGAGCCATCGGTCTGACAGGGTTTAATATGAAGCAAGATACAAAATAATGATAAAACGGCTTGTACACATACACTCTGTTTCTTCACAAAACCCTATAAACGGCGATAGCCCACCCCTTCCGGGATGGGCTATCGCCTTTACAATGACACCAGGTGGCACCTTCCTACTCTCCCGCTTGTGACAGCAGTACCATCGGCAGTACGGGGCTTAAC
>NZ_BAAGZD010000005.1:0-181338 GCF_054778895.1 Spirosoma fluminis | reverse complement strand
GCACCCGTTTGCCACTGGCATTGCTGCCCGTTCGACTTGCATGTATTAGGCCTGCCGCTAGCGTTCATCCTGAGCCAGGATCAAACTCTCCATCGTAAATAATTGTGTGCCAAGAAATCCTGGCACGTTGTCATTAGCCTTTTGTACTAACTTATTGATGTCAATATGTCAAAGAACTGGATCTCTTTCGAGATTGAGACCAACCGGTGTTGGTCTTATATGTTTGGGAGTGCAAAGGTACTCCGTTTATTACTGTTTGTCAAGAAAAAGTTGAAGAAAATTTAAAACTATTTTTTGTCAACTTTTTATATAACTCGCTGAAAATTAACGCTATGCGCTATAGAACAGCGTCCCTCATCGTGTTTGGGAGTGCAAAGGTATGAGTCTGTTTTAATGTTTGCAAGGTTTGTTTGGAAAAATTTCAAAAATTATTCTGCTTGCATAAACGGATACTTAAAATCTTGCGGAGCTATAAACGTTTCTTTAATTGTTCTCGCTGAAACCCAACGTAATAGGTTTAGTAAGGAACCTGCTTTATCATTCGTCCCAGATGCTCTACTACCTCCGAACGGTTGTTGACCAACTACTGCTCCGGTAGGTTTGTCGTTGATATAAAAGTTGCCTGCTGCGTTTTCCAGTGCTTTAGTAACTTTATTTATGACGTACCGATCTGCGGCAAATATAGATCCCGTGAGTGCGTAAGGCGACGTGCTATTTACAGTATGAAGGATAGTGTCGAACTCATTTGGGTCGTACACATATATAGACAAGACGGGGCCAAATATTTCTTCGCACATTGTACGGTATGCTGGATCATTAACCTGAAGGATTGTTGGTTCAACGAAGTATCCTTTTGTACCATCATAACCTCCTCCAGTTATTACTCTCACTTGGTCGCTTTGCTTTGCCTCATCTATGTAAGCTGTAATTTTTTTGAATGATCGTTCGTCGATTACAGCGTTCACGAAGTTTGAGAAATCCTCAACTCCTCCTGTTTTGATCTGGGCGGCATACTCTTTCAACTTTGCTTCGATAGCTTCCCAAAGCGAAGAAGGAATATACGCTCTGGAGGCTGCTGAACATTTTTGGCCTTGGTATTCGAAGGCACCCCGTATCAAAGCTGTTGCGACTTCGTCCACGTTAGCTGATTCGTGTACTAAAACAAAGTCTTTTCCTCCTGTTTCACCGACAATACGTGGGTATGATTTGTACTTACCTATGTTCACACCGATCTCTTTCCAGATTGTTTGGAACACACCCGTGCTTCCTGTAAAATGAATACCCGCGAAATCCGGGTGATTGAAAATTACGTTTCCTGCTTCTGGGCCGTCTACATATATCAGGTTAATTACCCCATCAGGTAAGCCAGCTTCTTGTAATATCTCCATTATTACGTTTGCTGATAGTACCTGCGTATAAGCTGGTTTCCAAACTACCGTATTTCCCATCAAGGCCGCTGATGTCGGAAGGTTACCGGCAATTGCTGTGAAATTGAACGGTGTCAGAGCAAATACAAATCCTTCGAGGGGCCGGTATTCTAACCGATTCCATACGCCCGGGGATGAATTGGGTTGTTGCCGATAAATTTCGGTTGCGTACTGTACATTGAATCGTAAAAAATCAATTAGTTCGCAGGCTGAATCAATCTCGGCTTGATACGCATTTTTCGATTGGCCAAGCATCGTAGCTGCGTTGATGCGGGCACGGTACGGTCCAGCAATAAGCTCGGCCGCTTTCAGGAATATACCTGCTCTATGCTCCCAAGATAAACTTGCCCATTGTTCTTTTGCGGCTAAGGCCGCTTCGATAGCTTGTTCTACATGCTGTGCATCACCCTCGCTAAAGTAACCCAAGGTATGCTGATGGTCATGAGGTGGCGCTACCCTTAGTTTACGATCAGTAAAAACTTTCTGATCGCCTATGTACATGGGAATGTCGATCTCCTGTGACCTGAGGTCGTCGATTGCTTCTTTAAGTGCTTCGCGTTCTGGAGAGCCAGGTCGGTACTCTTTTACGGGTTCATTAGCCGGAGTCGGTACGTTGAATATTCCAAAAGACATAATGAAGTGCTTAGTTTTTGCAAATTTACGCTTTGCTTGATTTATCCACTATTACACATAAGTTTTCCACATTTCGTTTCACTAATCCACGTTCATTGGACTGATTTGCCGTACTTTGTGATTTTACACTGACTAACTCTATGCGTTTTTATAGCACGAACAGTCCGCAGACAACAGTTACAATTGAGGAAGCTCTTTTTCATAGTATGCCAGCTGATAAAGGCTTGTATATGCCTACGCCTTTGCCTCAGTTAGGCGCTACGTTCTTTGAAGATATAGCTGGTCTTTCTTTGGCTGACATCGGTTTCGCAATTAGTGAGTCTTTGTTCAGAGAAGAGGTAAACAAGGTTGATTTAGAAGAGTTGATTCATCGTGCTCTGCCGTTTGATACGCCCGTAGTTGAACTGGAGGATGGTGTAACTAACGTATTAGAGCTATTTCATGGGCCTTCCCTTGCGTTTAAAGATGTTGGAGCTCGATATATGGCAGCTTTGATGTCCTACTTTTCTAGGCGTAATGATAGAGAGGTTAATATTTTAGTTGCTACATCCGGTGATACAGGCGGAGCCGTTGCAATGGGTTTTCACAATGTTCCGGGCGTACGGGTGAACATCTTATATCCTAGCGGGCGGGTAAGTGATTTGCAGGAAAAGCAGCTAACCACGCTGGGCGGTAACATTCAGGCGTTTGAAGTAGATGGTTCTTTTGATGATTGCCAGGCTATTGTAAAACAGGCATTTGTCGATAGCGAGCTTAATAAGAGTTTATCGTTGTCCTCCGCTAATTCAATCAACATTTTTCGGCTGATTCCCCAGGGTTTTTATTACGTGCGGGGTTACGGACAAGTACGTCATCATGGCAAACCTGTAGTTTTCAGTACGCCGAGTGGAAACTTTGGTAATTTAAGCGCTGGAGTGATGGTGCAAAAAATGGGCTTACCTGTTGAGCATTTTGTGGCTGCCACTAATCTAAATGATGTAGTACCAGCATTCCTTAAGAGCGGACTTTATACGCCGAAAGATTCCGTAGCGACAATCTCGAATGCGATGGATGTGGGCAGTCCCAGCAACTTTGTTCGGCTAGCTCACTTGTATGGGGATAACTACGATAAAATTGTTGATAACGTTTCAGGGTACTTTTTCGATGATGATCAAACTCGGGCTGGTATGAAGCAGCTGTTTGATCAATATGGGTACGTAGCATGTCCTCACACCGCCATTGGACTTATGGGTCTCCAGGCATATCAAGAGCAACATACTCAACCTTTCACCGGAATTGCTCTTGCTACTGCCCACCCGTCAAAATTTAAGCCGTTGGTAGAAGAGGTACTTAGCCAACCGGTTGAAGTACCCGACCGACTGGCCATTCTTGCGGATCGCTCTAAACAAAGCATACGAATTCCCGCTGAGTATTATGCATTTAAAGATTCGTTATTGCAGACGGTTTCATAGACTAATTGATTAAGAAAAACGGCTAAGAATTATATTCTTAGCCGTTTTTCTTAGTTTACCGTATCGCCCCGTAAGGCTCGGAATCGCTTTCTGGCCTCTGCTCCATAGATGCTTCCGGGATATTGGGTGAGCACTTTCTGGTATGCCTCCATGGCGGCTGATTTGTCCTTTAACCGTTCTTCAAACACTTTACCTTGTGTAAACAGAGCATCATCACCCAGAATATCGGTGGGATAAGTCGCCACAATTTTTTTCAAGTCTTCAAGTGCTTCAGCGTTTTTTCCTTGTTTCAGATACGTATTGGCTCGTAACCAGAGAACTTCATCTGCCAAACTGTGTTCAGCATACTTTGTCCACATCTGGTTCAACTTATCCACAGCTTCGTCTGTTTTGTTTTGAAACAGCAACAAGTCGATAGCAGCGTATTCCCGCATGGCTGCTTCGGTACTATCCATACCGGTATTGTCTATAATCAGCAGACTCAGCTGTTCTGCATCGTTCGCAATCTCGCGCGAGGTAGCCAGTTTCAAAACATCCAATATATCTTTAGAAACCGCAAAGTCTCCTTTGTAGTAATGGAGCTTAGCATTTTTCAACTTTGCTTCGTAGCCCAGCAATTCTTCTTTCTGCGACTTTTCAACTTGTGAATACAGTAAGGTCGATTCCCACGGTTCTCCTTTAAGCAGATAGATATCGCCTTTATCGAGTTTGCAGCGGTCCACAAAGTTTTTATCGGTCTTGCCCAAATCAATCGCCAAATCCAGTACGGTAAGCGCTGTGTCTTTGCTATCCAGGTAATTTCCGTAGAGATTAGCGGTACTACGTAATGCCTCTAGCGTTTTATTGTTCGTGCCTATCTCCTGAAGCATGCGTTGGTAATCGCCGATAAGCTTTCGGATTTCAAGTTTATCAACGGGGTACGTATTCTTCACCTGCTCCTCACGGGCATTTATGACCAGTCGGCGTGCAAATGGATATAGCTGTCCCTGTGGATACGTTGTAGTTATGTATTCAAAGGCTTCAGCTGCGGTTTTGTATTCTTTGTTATTCAGGGCCAACATACCAAGATCGTATACACGTCCGCCATTTAGCTTCAGGCGTTTGTCAGTAGCCTTTTCCTGAAGCAGCGCCCGGCTAAATTTTTGCTTTTGGACGAAATACCATATCAGCAGTTCATTATAGGCTAGCTCGTTTGGCTCCTGCTGTATTTTGCTGTAGAGCGCTTTCTCTACCAGCGGTTCGTCTTTTGTGTTGATATACCCCTGCAACGCAGCAAGTACAGCTTCTTTTTTATCGCTTTGCTTGCCAGTCAGTATAATCTCATCAATTGCTTTTTCGGTTTGTCCGGTCGACCGGTAGAGCGTCATTAAATCCTCACTGTAAGCCGCAGGATCTTTTCTGGTCTCTCGGGCCGTTTCGAGTGCGCGGATGGCCCAGCGGGCTTCTCCGGCTTCGTTGAAGGCTGATGCGAGCTTCTCTAGCTTGGCAGTCGAAGATTTACTGGATTGCAAGGCTGCGGTATACTGCGCTTTCGATTGAATTGTGTCTCCTTGTTGAGCGGCCAGTTGTCCGGTTAACAGTTCATAATACGGTCGATTGGATTCATCGCTCCGCTGCTGCTTTTTTAAAAACTTGAGTGCATCATCCGATTTGTTTACCCGCTGTAGGCTATACACATATTTTGACAGACGGCCCCAGGTCACTTCGGATTTGAGCAACTTGCTATATTCATTAGCGGCCTTTTCAAATTCGCCCGCCTTGTAATATTCATCAGCTAACGTAGCTGCGCCGACTTGCCCCCTAACCTGGTTACCCATAGTTAAGCACAACACCAAGACAATACACTTTAGCCTTATTAACATTTTATATATATCTTTTTTTAAAAGAAACGTTATTATAACCATTAGCTGTGTGGAAATGTGTATAAATAAGTTGTCCACTCTTGCCTTCTTACTGTGTGGATAATAATACGATTTTATCCACCCCTCTCTACTTACTTATCCACTCGCAATGCATTCATTTTAAAGTAAATAACATTTTATCCACAATTTGTGTGTCAGTTTGTTGTGGATTAGTGAATAAGTTTTATGCACGTATTATGTTGGGGAAATGGTGTGGAGCTGATCGTTGACATGTTGATGTTTTTCCACAATACTAGACCTTCAGATATCTGATGTGGATTACTCCTCATTTGATCCACAAGTTCTAGACGAGATGTAGACATGATTTCCACATGCAAGGCCGAGTTATTCACACACTTATCTACACAAAAATTTAACTTTTTTAATTTAGAATAGACCTTTAGATGGTGAGTGTAAGTAAGCTTGTGGATATATATATATATCGTACAACTATTGTGCCTTTTTAAAGAGATACGAAATACTGGAGTACTGGCCGCTTTGCCTAGCTTTCAGGTTCGATTGTAATCCGACTTGTACACTCTTCACATAATCTGTCTTGCCCGTTTGATATTTGGTACTCAGCATAGCTATGTAGAATGCATCAAACAGCATCGGCTTTCTATCTGCTAGTTTAAATCCATGCTTGTTGAATAAAGGCTGGATCGTTGACGGTGTAAAATGATGCAGATGCCTTGGCAGATCATAAGCGGCCCAATATTGTTGAAAATACATAGCATCATACGACGCAGAGTTCGGAACCGCAATCAGCAACGTACCATTTTCGGAGAGCAGCGAATACAACTTTGTTATAGCTTTCTCGATATCTGCTATGTGTTCCAGTACGTGCCATAGCGAAATGATATCGTAAGTATGTGCGTCATCAATATCCTCTAGGCTGGATTGAATCGGAACCTTCAGTTTATCGATTGCTTTTGTCCGAGCTTCCGGGTCTGGTTCCATACCCATTATTTGCCAGCCGCCATTCTTACAGGTTTCGAGAAAAGCGCCCGTTCCGCACCCCACATCCAGGATGCTTCCTTTTCCTTTGTTAAGCGTAGTGATGAGGTTGAGTTTAGAACGTAATGTATAATTACGAACAGTGCGATAAGCAGTACTGATCAGCCCCTTTCCTGAATCGTTATGGGAGATATATTGATCCGATTTATAATAGGTACCAATTGAGGCCGAGTCTGGTCTTGGATTCGTTAACCGAAAGCTACATTGCTGGCACTCCTGTATCACAAAATCATGCTGACTTACCAGATAATCTTTGCAGGTGAGAACGTTTTTAAATTGTGTGCCGCTACAAACGGGGCATTGTGTTACGGTTTCCAAAGTAGTTAATTTGCTATAATTACAGAAAAGCCCTTAAATCGCATAAGACTTAAGGGCTGATTGAGACAAGGTGATTAACGGCCCATGTAGACCAGTAAGATAGAAACGTCTGAAGGACTAACACCGCTGATACGTGATGCCTGTCCAATGGTAGCTGGGCGAAGACGTTTTAGCTTTTCTTTCCCTTCGTACGATAAGGCTTTCAACCGATCATAATCAAATTCGGGATTTATGGATAGGCTTTCCCACTTATCCAGTTTTTCGGCATTGATTTTTTCACGGTTCAGATAGTCTTCGTACTTGATCTCGATCACCGCCTGTTCCATTATCTCGTCCTCAACCTCTCCTACTTCAGGCACCATCGAGAGCAATTCCTTTACGTCTTCCTGCTCAATTTCAGGCCGTTTCAACAAGGTGTAGAGACTACTTTTCTCCCGCAGTTGAGCACTGTTCTTAGTAGCTAGCCAGTTATTAATTTCATCCGGTTTAAGCTTCGCCAGCTTGATGTTATCCGTTAACTGAGCTAAGCCTTCGCGCTTATTGATCATTGCCGTATACCGCTCCTGCGAAGCAAGCCCTATGGCGTACCCTTTTTCAGTTAACCTCAAATCGGCATTATCCTGACGTAACAACGTCCGGTATTCAGCTCTTGATGTAAACATTCGATAAGGCTCTTCAGTCCCTTTCGTAATTAGGTCATCTATCAAAACGCCTATATATCCTTCGGAACGTTTAACCGTAAATTCAGCTTCTTCCTGAACATTCCGGTGGGCGTTTATTCCAGCCATCAGACCTTGACAGGCGGCTTCTTCATAGCCGGTTGTGCCATTTATCTGACCCGCAAAAAACAGATTTGATACGAGCTGTGTCTCCAACGTTGGCTTTAATTGAGTTGGTGGAAAGAAATCGTATTCCACAGCATATCCCGGACGGAACATTCTTACGTTTTCAAATCCTGGAATTTTACGTAGTGCGTCGTATTGTACAGTCTCTGGTAAAGACGTTGAAAATCCATTCACGTAGACTTCTACGGTATCCCAACCTTCAGGTTCCACGAAGATTTGATGGCGATCCTTATCGGCAAATCGGTTGATCTTATCTTCTATTGATGGACAATATCTGGGACCAAGTCCTTTAATACGGCCGGTAAACATAGGTGATTTCTCAAACCCTGTCTTTAACTCATCGTGCACAGATTGATTTGTGTACGTGATCCAGCAGCTTCGTTGTTTAAGAAGCGCAGGTGTATTTGTGTATGAGAATTTACCCGGTTTTTCGTCGCCGAATTGTTCTTCCATCAAGTCATAATTCAAGCTACGGCCATCCACTCTCGGTGGCGTACCCGTTTTCATTCGGCCTGATTCAAATCCTAGACTCACCAGTTGTTCTGTTAAACCAGTGGCAGCCCGTTCTGCTGTTCGCCCCCCGCCAAATACTTTTTCGCCAATAAACATTTGTCCGTTCAGGAACGTACCATTTGTCAACACAACGGCTTTGGCGGAGAACGTAACACCAAGGTTTGTCTTGACGCCTTGTACTCGATTATCCTTCACGACTACTTCAGTTACGCTGTCCTGCCAAAAGTCAATGTTGCGGTTTTCTTCCAGAGTTTTTCTCCATTCCCACGCAAACAAATTACGGTCGCTTTGACAACGTGGGCTCCACATGGCAGGACCTTTAGAGCGATTCAGCATACGAAATTGAATCATACTCTTATCGCTAATTACACCTGACATGCCGCCTAAAGCATCTACCTCGCGTACGATCTGCCCTTTTGCAACGCCACCCATAGCCGGGTTGCAAGACATCTGAGCGATAGTCTGCATATTCATTGTGATCAGCAAAACCTTCGAACCCATGGTTGCGGCTGCACTTGCAGCTTCGCATCCTGCGTGTCCTGCGCCCACAACTATGACGTCATAACTTGAATGCATTCCTTTTCTGTTTTAGAAAAATGTTTCACGTGGAAACTTTTCACAAAGTTGACAAAACTTGTTGAAAAGATATAGTTGACAAAAGGCAAACAAAAAACCGCAGTCCTTTGTGCCAAGGACTGCGGTTAAATATGTGACAAACCCTATTTACCTAAACGTTGCAAATACTGATTCGCTTCCTTTTTGTAAAACAAATTGTAGTTAGGACTAACTGATCTAAGCACTTCAACTTGTTTTACTTTATCAGAAAAATTAGTTGAATCGAAAAAAGAAGGTGAACTGCGCTTGGTTGATTTGGCTGCTTCTGCTTCTCGCTTCTGATCTTCCTCCTGTTGTTTTAACGCTTTCTCCGACTCTAGCAACCTTGTCAAGATTTCATTCTGACGATTGATTGTGTTAGGATTAACACGCTTGTTCACTAAATCTGTTTCAGTTTCATCCATTTTTTCCATCAACTCCTTAACTTGCTTCTCTTGTTGTTTGCCAGCTTCGGTCCCTTTTGCATTCTCCTCGAGCTTTTTAAGCATGTTCCTGATCATAGCTTGTTCAGCAGCCATTTGAGAAAGTTCTTCAGATAATCCCCTCCCCGACTTACCGCCCTTCTGCATCTCTTTCATACGAGCATTAAGCTGCTTTTGCATTTCACCCATTCCCTCACCCGACTTTTGGCCTTTCTTGCCTTGTTGACCTTTACCAGGCATAGCCATTGCATTCATCTGTTGCTGCATATTCTTTAATACGTCGCTTAGCATAAGCGCTAAATTATTAATCGAAGTCATCGCAAATTGTTGTTTAGAAGCTGCCATGCTAAGGCGACGTTCACGCAATTGTTGAACGCTTTCGTCCATGTAAAACTTCATATTTGTTAGCTCTCTGGTCACAAACGATTGAATCTGCACAACCCGGCTTGCTAACGCATTCAAGCTATCTTCAATGATTTTTGCATCATCCTGTAGTTTGAGTTGTTCCTGAGAAAGCTTGGTAACACGAGGATCTTGCAAGCTCATTCCCCGGAAATCTTTCATGACTCGCTCCTGGCCGAACGATAACGTAATTAGATTCTCAAGAATGTTACGGAGGTCATCCATGTTTTCCTGCATTTCCTGCATCTCAGCAGATTGCATAGACTCTTTCATGGATTTGCTCATCGCCCGCATGGACTTCGCTGCCTTACTTTGCGATGAAGCAGCTTTTTTACCCTGATTCTGCTTCATTTGCTTCATGGCCTCCTCCATCTGCTTTTCAATCTCCTTCTGCTCCTCTTCAGAAGATTCCGGTTTATTGAGATCATCTTTTTCTGCCTGCTTTTCGATCTCTTTCAACTGCTCCTCTGTATTCTTGAAATCCTCCTGAGACTTCTCTTGCTGCTTTTGTTGCTCATTGGTCGTCTCGTTTTTCTTAGCGCTTTCTTCGGCCTGCTTATCCAGTTGTTCGGCTTGCTTCTCTAAGTTTTCAGCAACATTATTGACCTTCTGCTCCAACTGCATCTGTTTAAACAGCTTCAGCGCACGGTCCAGATCACGTTCCATATTACGTTCTTTGCGACTCAAACGATCCAGCATTTCAGAGGCTTTCTCATCCTGCTTACGTTCCAGAAGTTGCTTCAACTGTTCATATAATTGTTTGGACTCGGGGTCCAGCAATTCGTTGAAGAGCTTTTGAAGCTGCTCCATCTTATCCTGAAGCGATTTATTTTTCTCAGCAAAGCGTTGCTGCGTATCGTTTGTTTTCTGGAATTGCTCCTGAAGTTTTTGAATCTCTTTCATCAGATCCTCGCGTTTCTGAAGAATATCCTGCAACTGCTTCTTGTCCTGGAAGTCGGATGTTTTCTTGGTGCGCATCCGGTCTTCCATAGTGTTCAGCTCTTTCTTAATCGCCTGAGTCTTGTTCAGCGCGTTGTCAATTTGCTGTTCTGTTTTTTCGGCAGACTGATCAACCTGTTTCTGAATCTCGGCGTTCGTGGGAATCACAAAATTCAGTTGATTCGACCGACTCGATTTAGGTCCGTTTACCCCATCGTTATCCCAGACCTGTACAAAGTATTCCAGTCGATCTTCCTGACCAAGTTTCAAACTGTCCAAACTCCAGTTATAAACGAAGTTTTGTGAGGTAGTCGACCGGCTCACTGGAATATCTTTCGAGTATAACGGAGAAGATTTACTATTCCGGATAATCTTGTAATTCAGCCGAAGTTTCGAAAATCCGTAATCATCTGATAGTAAGCCAGATAAGGCGATGTGATTATAAGTAACCGTGTCTTGAATTCGATCCACTGAAATCTGTGGATAACGATCCGGAATGACTTGTACGTTATACTGAATCGATGAAGGAGCAGCGACCTGGCTATTCTTGAGCGACACGGTATACGTAGCGTTTTGCATTAAGTGACGGTTCACCGAGAACGTATTGGCATCTATCAATTGTGCTGATAGGGGCTTCGGATCCGTATTGAACCGTAACGTCAACGAATCGGTGTGATCAGCCGCAAATTCCCAATGCACAACAGTACCCTGCGGGATCAGAAGATTACCGACGTTGGAAAGCTGCTCAGTGGGTTTATTCAGATAAGCCGGATAATCGAGTCGGACATTGAATGATAAGACAGCGGGCCGATCCAGTAAAGACACTTTGTAATCCGGAGAGTTGTAACCCGCAGCTTCGAGATGGAAATCCAGACTACGTTGAAGATTGTCGAACGTATAATTGAACTGATCACCTGATTGATCTAGTTTGAACCGAGTACCATTAGCGACTACGTATACCGTTTGGGGTAAGGCATTCCCTACAAGTTTTACGGATAAAGGGAAGTCCTCGTTACGGAATGCTTTCAACGATTTGTTCTGAACGATAAACTGAAAAGGAGCTTCTTCTACAAACTCCTGATTGTAGTTGACTAATCGCGTTGACGAACTCGTAAAAAATGCTGGATTAATAATCAGGATTGCCAGAATCAACCCTAACGGAGGAATCGCGTATTTCAAAAATTGACGATTGCGGCTAATCTGAATAGCACTGGCAAACCGATTTATAAGCAACTGTTGAGAGCGTTGGTTTAAGCTGGCCTGTAGCAAATCGCTCTGGTCAGACGCTATTCGTTGCAGTTGCAGCGTGTTCAACAGCTTATCCCCTACCTCCGGAAAGTAAGTGCCAATCTGACGAGCAGCTTCATCGTTAGACAAAGGTTTGTTAAGCCCGTACAAACTCATCAGCGGTTTAACGATAAATAAATACAAACCAATCAGAGCCGTTAATAAGAATCCAAAAAACAAAGCGGCCCGGCCTACAGAACTAAATCGCCCAACAAACTCAGCTGTATTAATAAACAAGTAACCAGTTCCAAGCAGACCTACGAAAAACAGCGTGCCTTTTACGAGCTGATTCTGAAAATAACGTTTTTTATACTCTTCAATACGTTGAAGTAATACTGTGTAAGCGTCCGACGGCTTCATAGAAATTCAGGTTGAGCGATTAAATCAATACCGACTGGAAATACTGAATAACATGTTCTTTTAGGAAAATTTCCTGACCTAGTAAATCGGCATGAGGAATCGGTTTTTGGGTGGACCATTGTGGCCACCCGTCCTGATCATATCCCTCAAAAGCATAGTAGCCAGATTGACTTAACACGCGGCAAACGGCAATATGCATAAGATCCTGTTTTGCTTCTTTGGAGAAGCGTTTAGGCCCTTTACCCAATTCTTGTATACCAATAAGAAACAGGACAGCGTTGAGATCGGCGGGTCGCTTACCAACCAACGCTTCAAGCTGGTTAAGTAAGTCTTCCCATAACTCATCTATAGGCTTTTCGTTCACAACTTTAGATCGATTATTCTCTAAATTACAACGTTTTCTCTTATTAAACGAACACTAGCCATGTTTCGGTTTATCCCTACCCTTGTAAACGATTTTGTCGATCTTCTTTATCCTACTTTATGCCTGGGATGTCGCCAATCGCTCACATCAAATGAAAAAATCTTGTGTGCAACTTGTCGAATCAACCTTCCTGAAACGGGACAGCATCGAGAGCCGTATGACCAGAATCTTCTCAATAAGCTTGCCGGAAAAGTGCCGGTGCGTTTTATAGCGTCGTATCTCCATTTTTCTAAAGGGGGTGTGGCGCAAAAAATCGTCCATCAGGTTAAATACAGGGGCCAGAAAGAAGCCGTCAAGGAAATAGCTTCCTGGTACGGTCACCAGCTAAAAACCGAAAGCCATCTTATTAAAGATATAGACGTAATAATTGGCGTACCGTTGCACAGAACCCGTTTGCAGCAGCGAGGCTATAACCAGGCCGATTGGATCGCACAGGGCCTTTCCGAAGCATTAGAGATTCCAATGCGTACGGACGTACTGTTACGTACAAAATTTAAAGCGTCCCAAACCCGCAAAAATCGAATAGAGCGCTGGGAAAACGTAAAAACTGTATTTGCTGTATCAGATCAAAACGAAGTGAAAGGCAAGAACGTAGTACTGGTCGACGATGTGCTTACAACCGGGGCAACCATTGAAGCCTGTGCGATTGAGCTATTAAGGGCGGGTTGCCGATCGGTAGGCGTATTAACGATAGCAGCCACAAAACACTGACAACAAAAAAGCCACCCATTGCTGGGAGGCCTTTCATGTATACGTTAAGTGATGTATTACTTATTCCGGCCAACACCAATCATGGCGCAACGGAAGCCAATCATAGCTGTAGCTGAGTCCTGATCGAGGAATCGGCGTGTACCTGGCGATAACCAGTACGCTACGTCGTTCCAGGAACCGCCTTTGTAGACGCGTAGTTTATCATCAATCAACGACTGCTTGTTTTTCGTATCGTAATTTTTAGCATCATCCAGATAACCGTTCCGACGAATTGGGTTCAAATCGTTCACGTCTTGGTAAGACAGTGGACGATATACGTCATATACCCATTCGTTTACGTTACCGGCCATATTATACAAGCCAAAGTCGTTGGCTGGATACGCATAAATCTCTGCGGTAATAATGGCCCCGTCATTCGAGCGGCCAGCAATACCGGCGTAGTCACCACGACCGCGTTTGAAGTTCGCCAGCATTTGCCCTTGTTTACGGCCTTTCTTTGGATTACGTACCGACGAACCATCCCAGGGATAGATCCGCTGGTTGATCTGGTTTTCATCCATGTACTGCGTACCGATAAGTGCTTTAGCTGCGTATTCCCATTCTGCTTCGGTCGGAAGCCGGTAGTCAGGTAAAATCATGCCGCTTTCAAGACTGGGTTTAGCCGGGGCCGTAGAGGTTGTTGCTTCAGCTAGGGCAGGATCTTCGGTTTTCTTGGATTTCCGTTTCAGCGAAAAACCACCGCCTTTTTTCTTTTCACCGCCCCCTTTAGCCAGTTCGTTATTAACGGCGTTTGATCGCCAAACGGCATAGTCACTCGCCTGTACCCACGATACGCCAACCACCGGATAATACCGGAAAGCAGGGTAGCGAAGATATTGTGTTACGTACGAGTCGTTAAACGAAAGCGGATTTGCCCAAACAGTAGTATCTGGGAGAGCTGCCTTGACCACCTCTTCTGATGAGTCGCGTGTAATGGCGCTTAAGTACTCCAGATAGTGAACGTTGGCAATCTCCGTTTCATCCATATAGAAAGACTGAATCGAAACAGTACGTTCGCGGTTATCACGCGTATTCATTACGTCCTCTTCAAGGGCACCCATTGTAAACCGGCCCCCTTCAATGAAAACGAGGTTCGGTCCTGCTTTCTGGCCCGCAAACTTCTTGACCTGGAAACCGTCTTTCTGGTTATAAGCAATCCCCGTCGCCGTACTCTTCTTTCCTGGCTGCACGCTGGTCGGGTGCTTGGACTTACAAGATGCCAGGGCTGCCGTTGCCAGCAGCACATAAGCCGCTCGCTTGAGGTGATACTTGTGAATCATTGCTCTATTTTGTGTAAAACGTAAGTGCAAACTTAAGATAATAGATTCAAGACATCAGACGTAAGACTTTCAGAAAGAAGGAGATATTCATTCTTTCTTGGAAAACCGCACATTTTTCGTCTTTTAATTTGTCATTGCGCCGAGTATCTCATCCAGCTGTTCAACAGATTCTACGTCAGCATGGGTGAAAATCGGTCGGCCTTTCGATTCCTTCAACGAGCACTTGGCAGGGTTTCGCTTGATATAGTCAATTACCTTGCCAAATTGGTCGGACTTGAAGAAGTCATCATTCCCGTTAGAAACGAAGTATCCTTTCAGGATATTATTCTTAAGCGTCAGTTTTTCAAGGTATAATCGTTCCGCTTTCCAGCGAACGGTTACCATTTTGATCAGGTTTTCTACCTCTTCGGGCATAGGGCCAAAGCGGTCGAGCACTTCCTGACGAAACGCCTGGAGTTCTTCGTTGTTTTGAATACTGTCCAAGCGGGTATACAACGCTAATCGCTCGGAGATATTTGATACGTAACGCTCCGGAATGACAACCTGCAGATCGGTTTCGATCACCGTATCCGGAAGGGCCACCTTTAAACTGCCGGGTGTACTCTCGAATAAGTCTTTAAACTCGGTTTCGCGTAACTCCTGAACCGCTTCATCGAGGACTTTATGGTACATCTCGAAGCCCAGGTCATTAACAAAGCCGCTTTGTTCTGCACCCAGCAGGTTTCCAGCTCCCCGAATATCGAGATCACGCATGGCGATTTTAAAGCCTTCGCCTAAGTCAGAAAAGTCTTCTAATGTTTGAAGCCGTTTACGCGCATCAGCGGTTAAAACTGAGGGCGGAGGAGTCATTAAATAACAGAACGCTTTACGGTTCGATCTGCCGACGCGGCCGCGCATTTGGTGGAGATCCGATAAACCGAAGTAATGCGCATTATTAATGATAATCGTGTTGGCGTTCGGAATGTCGAGTCCTGATTCAATAATATTCGTTGAAACCAGTACGTCGTATTCTCCTTCAATAAACCGGGTCATAACGCGTTCGAGCTTGTCGCCTTCCATTTGCCCGTGTGCTACGCCAATACGTGCCTCAGGAACCAGGCGCATGATAAGGTTGCCAATAGATTCAATGTCATTCACGCGATTATGAACGAAAAACACCTGTCCACCGCGCCGAATCTCGTAGCTAACTGCGTCCCGTATGGTTGCTTCGTTGAAGGGATGCACTTCAGTCGTAACAGGCTGGCGGTTTGGCGGAGGTGTGGCAATGACAGAGAGATCGCGAGCACCCATCAGCGAAAAATGCAGCGTTCGTGGAATCGGGGTAGCGGTGAGCGTTAATACGTCTACTTCAACGCGCATTTCCTTTAAGCGGTCTTTTGTCTTTACACCAAATTTCTGCTCTTCGTCAATGATGAGCAGCCCCAGATCTTTGAACTTAATGTCTTTATTAACGATCCGATGCGTACCGATCAGAATACCAATTTCGCCGGAAGCTACGCCCTTCAGAATCTCTTTGATTTGAGCAGTGCTACGAAACCGGTTGATGTATTCAATCCTGACCGGAAAGTCAGCCATGCGGTCCATAAACGTCTTGTAATGCTGCATAGCGAGGATAGTTGTAGGCACAAGTACCGCCACCTGCTTATTATCCGTTACGGCTTTAAACGCAGCCCGGATGGCAATCTCTGTTTTACCAAAGCCGACGTCGCCACAGACCAGCCGGTCCATAGGGTGTGGCCGTTCCATATCATCTTTAACATCGTTGGTAGCCTTTGCCTGGTCAGGGGTATCTTCGTACAGGAACGACGATTCAAGCTCGGCCTGTAAAAAGCTATCGCGACTGTAGGCATAGCCGGGCGCTGACCGGCGTTTTGCATATAGTGCAATCAACTCACGGGCGATGTCTTTAACCTGTTTACGGATTTTAGACTTCTTATGCTCCCATTCCTGCGAGCCAAGCTTACTCATGGTCGGCGGTCCGCCCTCCCTGCCGCTGTACTTCGCGATTTTATGCAGGCTGTGAATACTAACCAGCAGGATGTCATTATCGCGATAAATTAAGCGAATAGCTTCCTGTTCATTACCAGCGTGATCAACCTTTTCCAGACCAGCAAAGCGGCCAATGCCGTGATCGACATGCGTTACGTAGTCGCCCGGTTGGAGTGTTTTTAGTTCACGTAGCGTAAGCGCTTTCGACTTCGAGAACTTGTCCTGAACCCGGTATTTATAGTAGCGATCAAAAATCTGGTGATCAGTAAAGCAGGCAATTTTAAGGGCATCGTCGATATATCCTTCCCGCAACCCGATGTTCATGGGTTGAAACTTCACGAATGGATCAAGTTCTTCGAAGATCGTCCGTAAGCGATCGAGCTGCTTGAAGGATTCAGCCGCAATGATGTTTGTGTACCCTTTTGATTGGTTTTCGGCCAACGTATCGACCAACCGCTTGAAATCTTTATTGAAAGAAGGCTGAGGCTTAGAACTGTATTGTTGGCGGCCTTCGGTTTTAAAATAAAATTTACGGCCAAACTCTACGGTGCGAAAACCTTTTAGTTCGTTCAAAAATGTCCGGCGTGTTTCAAACAGTTCACCGGGGTCAGATACAACCTGAATACCTCCGCTGCTGGCTAATACGGAAGCAAAACTCTGCTCGGCTTTCTCGTAGCACTTTTCAATAATCTCCAGCGTAAACTCTACGTCTTTTGCCCAAATGGTTGTGCTGTCGGGCAGGAAGTCGAAAAAAGGCTCTCGAGTTTCCTCCGTGAGCTTGGTTTGGATATTCGGGATAATGTTAATAAAATCGACGGGATCGGTTGACAGCTGTGATTCTGGGTTGAATTTTCGAATGCTCTCCACCTCATCGCCAAACAGATCAATCCGATACGGGAACTCGCTGGCAAACGAAAATACGTCGATAATTCCGCCACGTACCGAAAACTGACCGGCTTCGTAAACAAAATCGGTCTTCTCGAACTCGTAATTCTGAAGAAGTTCAGACACAAAATTTGTATCCAGCTTCTCCCCTACCCGAATCGTCAGCGTGTTTTCTTGGAGCGAACGTTTGTTAATAACTTTTTCCGACAACGCTTCCGGATACGTTACCATCAGTAACCCACCCTTCGGGGCCGGGTTTAGCTTGTTGAGCACTTCAGCACGCATCAATACGTTCGCATTTTCGACTTCTTCGTATTGATAGGGCTTTTTGTACGACATCGGAAAAAGTAGCACTTCACGACCCAGCAAGTTCTGCATGTCATTGAAGAAGTAAGCGGCTTCGTCACGATCGGTCAAAATATACAGGTGATTGCCGCCTACGGATTTATAAATGGCGGAGGCAAACACGGCATCGAGGCTACCGGCTAAACCCTTTATCTGAAGGCGCTGTGGTTCGCCCGATGGTTTACGGCTAAAAGGCTCGGCCAGCAGTTTTGTATAACTATCGTCGGCGTATAAGCCGAGCAATTCTTCCGGTTTCAAGCGATGTTCAGGTTGTAATGGTCAAACACGAAAAGCCGCTGGAAGAACATTCCAACGGCAAATAGGTAACAGCAAGGCAAGGAAATTTGTTGCGCTATAGCTCAGACATCAGTGCATAATCGATGTTTTCCTGGTCGAGCAGCTTTTTAATGCGGGGACTATCCTCAAAAACGATTACAATCTCTTTTTTATCGGCCAGATCGTCTTCATCGTCAACCCACTTCCAGTCTTCAGCGGTAGCGTCCAGAATGTTCAGGACACTACCCATTTTAGCCGGATCGCGCTCTTTGCTTATTAAATCATTGGTATTTGTGAAGTAGATAACAATCTGTTCGTCTTCGAGCCACTGTAAGTCGTTCAGCGCATCGTTCAGCGCATCCAGATTAAAGCCGAAGTCAGAAATTTCAAGCAGGTCAGCGATTTCTTCGTAAAACTGCCGAAGTGTGAGCGTTTTCTTGCCGTCAATGTGAGCAATGAAGGAAGTAGAGAAGTGTTTCTCTAACTCGCTTTCCGACTGGCTGATGAGTATGTTAGGCGTCATTTGGTTTCTACGAATGAATTGTAATGGTCGTGCGTGTAATAAGCGCGGTTGTCAGAGCCAGTATTAAGCGCTCAGCACCGCGGTTCTTCCCGTTGATCTTTGGACTAACATCCCACACCTGATAGCGTATCTGCTGACCAGAAGCATCACGTTTGGGTAAGGGTTCTCAAAGTTACCAAATGTTTGTCCGCCAACGTAACCATCAGGAGCACGACCCTTTTTTCGAACGTAATCGAGTACTTGGCTTACCTTGACCGGGACGCCACCGACCGGTACATCGTCTACTCTGTAAGTTGACGGTAGAGTAGTTCGGTCGGCCCCATGACGCCTGTGTTTCTGATGATGTTTGGTCGGCTAACGCTTGGGCTGGTCCTGCTGATAAGCCGTCTGATTTGATTGATCGTTGTAAAAGAACATCCAGCTAGCAGTGCTGCCGGGTGTTCCACTTCTATCTACACTATTGAGGAGATTGCGGCCTATAGGAATTGCAAATGTAATATGGCTCGTTTGTACTATGAAGACGCATTGTTTACTGAAAATTCGCTGTAGTACGTCTATAGATTATAAATTTATCTGCCTCAAATCTCGGATTAGGCGTTAGTCTAACTACAATCAAATCCTGTCATGTACCACTTGGGCACCCAGTGCTTCGCAGGAGTCATCTCTCTGTATTTTGAGTGCATACTAAGTTCCCTTAGTGTGGCAAGCTATCAAAAACGGCTACTGGCATTGCCAGCAGCCGTTCAACACTCACTGTAAGAACCCTAAACCGTATCGTAATCTGTCTACATATCTTTCAGAAGGCAACAGTTTAATTAAACCCCCAATTCGGGAATCTCCTGTCCACTTCTTACCGGCTCTCATACTCGAATCAGTGACATACGATACTCGTATCAGGAACTATCCGCCGAACCGATCTTTATTCTCAAAAAATTGATGACAGACCATCAGATGAGAATTAAGTAAAATATTTGTCCATATATTTCGACTCATCAAAAAAAAGAAAACAACTACATTGATATGAGCCAGGAAGAAAACAAAAAGTTTATGGCTTCCTTTATTGAGGAAGTCATAAATAAGAAAAATTTAGCAGTAACTGATGAGTTGGTCGCCGAAGATTTTATTGAACATCTGCCCTTCCCGGGCCAGGGGCCGGGGCGAGAAGGATTAAAGTTTGCCCTCAATTCCATGTTTACTGGATTTCCCGACATGAACTGGACCGTGCATGAACAAATTGCCGAAGGGGAAACGGTGGTTACCCGATTTAGCTGGACAGGTACTCACCAGGGGGAGTTTATGGGCATACCGGCCACTCAAAAACGAGTTGAAGTGTGGGGCATAGTAATTGATGTGGTTAGAAACAACCTATTTTCTGAAAGCCGGATCATCATGGATACGGTTGGTCTACTGCAACAAGTCGGTATGATGGCTTAACCAAGACATACCATCAATGCAGGTAAAAGCCTTACAGCTATCAGGCGCTGGGTGCTGAAGTCAACGTTGCAGCTATCAAGCATAAGATAGCTGCAATGTTGACTTCAGCCAAACGTTTTTTACAGTAATATCCTACTGGCGTGAGTCGCCTAATGGAGTGATGAATTAGATAACCTAGCGAAGCGTGCTGTCGATGGGTTGGTCAGTGCAGATGGGATGAGATTGATTCGATCTGAAAGTTAACAAAGCGGATCAATATTGGAGTAACTAGCAGAGTTGGGGTATATTGGCCAGCTTACTGGACAGTAGACAGTTTGAACAAAAAGCGGCTGGCCAGTGGTAAGTCTAAGTTCGCTTTTGGTGGAGAGCAACTACCAGTCGGACATTGGGTACCGTTGCGTTAGAAACCATCGCTGTAACAGCGGTCAACTGCCATTGGCCATCAAACCATTGTTGAGCTTGACTCATCTTGTTCGTATGCTGAAGATCCGCTGAATCATCTTTCTTGGGATGTACAGGCTGCTGACAACCTGCCATTACAAACAGCAGAAACAGATTTGTCAGAACAGATTTCATAACTTGAAGGAGAACGGTTTGACTAGTGACCCTATAGAAGCGGTGACAGTTGGAATTGGTTTTGTATGCTACTGATTAGCATTGACAGATATTAAAGTTTAATATTCAGTTAGACATATTCTCACTTAAGGCTCCTTTTGTTCATAGGTAAACGAGCTTCCTTTAATGACAAGCCAAAATTGAGTAAAAACTGCCCGCCTACAAAAAAGCCCTCGGGGATGGAGGGCTTTTTTGTGTTAATTCAATGAAAAGAGTGGGATTCGGGCTGCAACCATATTATGAAACATCAGCTCGGTAATCATAGGCGTCATGTATTTAATAAGCGGAAATTCGGAGATAGATTCCATAACCTCCAGCTCTGAATCAGCCTTGAAAATACACCATAATTTCTGACGATCGATTGATAAGGAATACGATAACAGAGACCCTTTTTCCATGAGTTCTTCCACCTTAAGCCGCTGAGCGGGAATGCGGTTCGCAAACCCTTCGTCCATTACGACCGGAAGATCAAATTCTACCATGTATTGGCTCATAAGCAATATTGTTCAGCATGGGCCGGTTACAGTATACGTTATTAAGCTGCACCGGCTATAAGCAAGTTAACAATCTTTAGCTCATCTTCGTTGATGGTATGCTGAAAATTTGGGTACAGTTTAGTCGTTACATCCGCGCCCATACGTTGAAAAACAGCTTCCGTTTCCAGAACGCGTTCTTTGGGAACGTGCGAATCAACATCGCTGCAACCCAGGAATATGGGCGTTTTATCGAATGAGCCCTCATAGCGACGGGGCGTACCTTCAGGGCCTATGAGACCACCACTTAGCCCAAAGACACCGCCGTATTCCATGGCATTACGTGCAATAAACTCCAGCAGCAGGCAAGCGCCCTGCGAAAAACCCAACCAGTAAATCTGCGACGGCTTAACGTTGAAATCGGATTGTAATCGCGCCCGGAGCCCAACCAGCACCTGCAACGCAGAGGATAAATACGGTTCGTTTTCCTCCGTGGGTCGCAAAAACGAGTGCGGATACCACGTATTGTTCGTCGCTTGTGGAGCAACGAAGGCAAAATCATCAGAGTCAATGTACTCGGATAGCGATAAGATGTCCCGCGCCGAGCTACCACGACCGTGTACCATCACCATCACCTTATGGGCTTCTTCAAATGGTTTTCCGGCGGTGACTATATTGTTAGGGTTATGAATCATAAGCTGTACCAGTGATTAGTTATCGCTACGTATCCGGTAGCATTTAGGAGAAACGCTACCGGATACGTAATGCTTACCGAACAATAATTTCAGGTAATTCTTTCTCTAACGTAGCACGACGAGACTCATACTGCGGTGGCAATTTCAAGCCGGTACCCAACTCGGCAACCGGTTCATCGACAGCAAAGCCCGGCGGGTTCGTAGCTACTTCAAACAGAATGCCGCCTGGCTCGCGAAAGTAGATGCTATGAAAGTAATTCCGGTCCTGCACGGGCGTAACATGATACCCAGCCTCAATCAGTTGATGCTGAATAAGGAGCTGAGTTTCGTCCGTATCCGTTGAGAAAGCTACGTGGTGAACAGACCCGGCTCCCTGCAGTGAACGTACATCTTTCGGCGAATGAAGCACGTCTACGTAGTTGCCGGGGCCGCCGTTGCCTGCTTTAAAGCGGAAACGGCCTTCCTCCTCCCCTACCAAGGTGTGCTGCATAAGTTCGGTCAGCAGCTTAACAGTTCGGTCAGGATTTGATTCGTTTAGCGTTACCGTATGGAAACCACGTACAGCATGCTCTAACGGAATTTGACCGTTACTCCAGCCTGCACGTTGATCTTCACCGTTGAAAACAAGCTCAATCCCCATACCATCGAAGTCTTCAAAACGAAGGTACGTTTCCGAAAACCGTTTGTAAGGACCTGCGTATGGAATGTTACGTGCGTGCAGCCGATCCATCCAGAAGCTCAGGGAAGCCGTTGGGACAGAAAAGGCCGTGTAGGTTAACTGACCTACCCCTTTCCGACCACGTGGAATGTTGCCATAGGGGAAGAACGTCAGGATCGATCCCGGAGAACCCGTCTCATCGCCGTAGTATAGATGATACACATCCGGCGCATCGAAATTGACGGTTTTCTTAACCAGTCGAAGTCCTAAAATGTCGGTGTAATAATCAATATTACGTTGGGTGTCGCCAGCGATTGTGGTGACGTGGTGCAGACCATTAATGAGCGTTTCCATAGGGTTGAAATTATGAACTGGTTGAAAATGTTTAGTTTCTTTTAATAATGTTATTACATTTAATGTATATACATTAAAATTATAAATATTGTTCCATAAAAAAAGTCCGAAGTATAAACTCCGGACTTTTGCACACAGTTATTGGCAAAAATTATTCTTTCAGGAAAGGATAATCAGCCTGCATATAAACATCTTTGTACGCTTCGTCGGCAGATGGATATGGCGACTCTTCAGCAAACTTAACCGATTCATCAACAATGCCCTTGATCTTTTGATCAATAGCCGTCAACTCCTCTTCCGTAGCGATTCCCTGCTCAAGGATCCGAGCTTTAACCAATTCGATAGGGTCACGCTGCTTATACTGCTCAACTTCGTCTTTACTACGGTACTTCTGCGGGTCCGACATCGAGTGGCCCCGGTAACGATACGTCCGGAATTCCAGATACGTTGGGCCTTCGCCAGCGCGGGCACGTTCGGCTGCGCGGCTTACGGCTTCGTGAACGGCTTCTACGTCCATGGCATCAACCGGCTCCGAAGGCATATCGTACGACTCACCGATGGTGTATAATTCTGTTACGTTCGACGTACGCGCCACCGACGTTCCCATAGCATATCCGTTGTTCTCGACTACGAAAATAACGGGCAGTTTCCAGAGCATGGCCATGTTGAACGCTTCGTGCAGCGCACCTTGCCGAACGGCTCCGTCGCCGAAGAAACAGATGCAGAGGTTACCGGTCTTGTTGTACTTTTCGGCAAAGGCAATACCGGCACCCATTGGAATCTGAGCACCAACGATACCGTGGCCACCCATAAAGTTGACCGACTTATCAAAGATGTGCATCGATCCGCCTTTACCTTTCGAAGAACCCGTTTGCTTTGCAAACAACTCAGCCATAACCGCTTTTGGGTCAGAGCCAAGGGCGAGTGGGATACCGTGGTCACGATAAGCGGTTATCCACTTATCATCCTTTGTTAAAGCCGAATAAGATCCAGACGAGCCAGCTTCCTGACCAATATACAGATGGCAAAAGCCCCGAATTTTTTGTTGCCCGTAAAGCTGCCCGGCTTTTTCTTCAAACTTCCGTTGCAACTGCATGGACTCATACCAATACATATACCGCTCCTTCGGATGCTGTGTTTTTGTAGGTTGCGGAGTCATGCCGTTTTGCTTAGTTTTCTCTTTGACGCTTGCCATGAGGAGTGAGTTCGATAAATCAGCAATCGCTGTGTTGACCGTCTGCGAGGTTCATTAACCTAACAAACCGGCTTTATCTTTGTTGCCAATGTTAGTTTGTCATCAAGCTGATTAGTGGCTGACAGTTAGTTCACCAGGCTGCTCAATGACTAACTGGCTGCAAAGACAGCTGCGAAATTACGCAATCTCGCGTTATGGGCCATACGTATGCACCTTGAAAAGCTGAGCCTGACCAATTTTAAGAACTATGAAGACGGCCGTTACCTGTTTGGGCGGCAGGTGAACGTAATTGTTGGGCCTAACGGGAGCGGGAAAACGAATCTGTTAGATGCCGTCTATTTTCTGGCGCTCAGCAAAAGTGCGTTCCAAAGTCAGGATGCGCTCAGCATTTTGCACGATGCCGATTATTTTATTCTCGACGGCATATTTGAGGAAACGATAGCTACGGGTTCCGAGGGACAATTGCACGAACGGCCTGTGCAAATTACCATCAGTTTGCAGCGAGGACAGCGTAAGGTGTTAATGGCCGATAAGAAACCGTACGAACGTGTCAGTGAGCATATTGGCCGCTTTCCGGTCGTGTTGGTTGCGCCCAACGATACGGATCTTGTACGAGAACACAGCGAAGATCGTCGTCACTTTTTCGATGGCGTATTGTCGCAGCTCGATCCGGATTATCTGCGCGATTATTTGATGTATCAGCAGGTGTTGAAGCAGCGGAACAGCCTGCTTAAGCTGTTTGCGGAGCGCAATCAGGTTGATAACGACATGCTCGATACCTATGATGTTCCGCTGTTGGAAATCGGTCAACGAATTCACGACCGTCGTGATCAGTTCGTTAAGGAGTTTTTACCCAGTTTTCGGGCGCATTATGCCTATCTGAGCGACGAACGGGAAGAGGTTAATATCGTTTATGAATCGGAAGTAAGCGATCCTGATTTCGTGGAGGAGTTCCGACACTTTCGCCGACGTGATACCGTATTACAGCGCACAACAATGGGGGTGCACAAAGACGATTACGGATTCATGATTGGCGATGTGGCCTTAAAAAAGTTCGGTTCGCAGGGGCAGCAGAAAACCTTTGTGATTGCCTTAAAACTAGCCCAGTTTAACCACCTCGAAGCCAAAAAAGGGATCAAGCCGATTCTGCTGCTGGATGATATTTTCGACAAGCTGGACGACCAGCGCATCGGTAAACTGATCCGGCTGATGGACGAAGGAGCTTTCGGACAGCTTTTTGTTACCGACGCCCGCCCCGAACGTACCCGGGAATTGCTCAGGCAGGTCAAAGCGGACGTTCGGTTTTTTGAGATAAACGCTCAGCGGTAGATTAGTCTTACTGAACAGGTTTTGCTCTCAACTTGAGCTGATCACGACTTAACGTTATCATCCGGCCAATGGGTTTTCCATTTCGGTACGTTATGACACGTAAGGTAATCGGCCCTTCGGGAATCTTGATAGGCTGGGTGTATTTAGTCGAGTACCGACCTGGTACCGTATCATCGATCGAGTAAAAGATATCCAAATCAGGAATTTCGGTTTCCAGGATCGCCGTAAGATCGCCCTCTTTTGTGGTCAACGTTCTGACGATTGGATCATACGCACTACGGGCGTAATTCACCCCCGCCAGGTCGGCCCGAACAAACTGCGTTTCCATGCGGGGAATAAACCCTTCCCAGTTTCGTCTGCTTTTGGGCGACCAGTACACGTCCGCAAGCGCCCAGCTACGCGGGTAAGTCATGTATTCCGCATAGGGCAGCGTTGTTACGGCTTCCGTCCATAAATTGGCCTGACCACCGAGTATGTATTTCGCATCGACGCTGTCGGGTACGGGCTCGAAGTTGTAACAGGTTTTCAGACGTAGTGTACTGTAAATGGGCGGTTCGAGCGTAGGGTCACTCTGCATGTAGTCGATGTATACGTAGTTTGTTGGCGTCATCACTACGTCGTGACCCATTTTAGCCGCTTCAATACCGCCCTTCATGCCGCGCCAGCTCATCACCGTTGCTTCTGGAGCAATGCCGCCCTCCAGAATTTCATCCCAGCCGAGCAGCTTTTTTCCTTTAGTTTTCAGGATCTGCTCAACCCGCTTCATGAAATAACCTTGCAGTTCTTCTACATGCTTCATGTTCATCTTCTGCATCAGGGCCTGGCAGCCAGGGTCTTTCTCCCAGAAACCTTTGTAACACTCATCACCGCCAACGTGGATGTACTGATTGGGAAACAAGGCCGCTACTTCCGTGAAAACCTTATCCAGAAACGCATACACCTTCTCATCCGACGGATTCAACGTATTGTCGATAAACATTTTGAACGTACCGTTCGGGTACCATTCCGAGAAGTTTGAGCCTGGATTGACCTTCGTGCTGGTGTCTTTCGAGCAGGATAATTCGGGGTAAGCGGCAATGGCGGCCATACTGTGCCCCGGCACATCAATCTCTGGTACAATCGTTACGTTACGTTCCTGAGCGTAGCGAATCACTTCTTTAATATCTTCCTGCGTATAAAAACCGCCATCGGTGGCAGGTTCGCCGGGTTTAGGCGCATCCAATCGGCCAAACTTACCAGTACGTGGTACGCGCCAGGCGCCTACGGAAGTAAGTCTGGGCAACGATTTAATTTCAATCCGCCAGCCATTGTCGTCAGTCAGGTGCCAGTGGAAAGTGTTGTACTTCATCCGCGCCAGCTCGTCGATGTAGCGTTTGACATCTTCTTTGGGAAAGAAATGCCGACTGACGTCGAGCATGATTCCTCGCCAGCCGAAACGAGGGTAATCGGTAATCTGCACAACGGGAGCCGACCAGCTTCTCTGCACCACCGTTTTGCTTTCTATCTCGGTTGGTAACAGTTGCAGCAGTGTCTGTACACCGTAGTACAGCCCTCCGGGTTGATTCGCCGAGATCATGACCGCTTTCGGAGATACTACGAGCGTGTACCCTTCTTTACCTAGCTGCGTATTTGGCAGCTTATTTAAGCTCAATTGAATGCCACTTGCAGCGGTTAACTTGCCTTGCCTGGTTTTAAACGCAAACCCTGTCGAGGTATTTAACTTTTCGGCAAGTCCTTCCGCAACGGATCGTATGGCTGGATCATCATAAACGATAGCCGATGCTTTTGTCAAGGCAAACGTACCCGTTCCAGGACGTACGTCAACGGGTTGGGGAATTAAATGAATCGGCTGATTTTGAGCGCTAGCTACAGAGATAGTCAGGCTCAAAACGAAAAAAAACAGTTTCTGCATGGGTATAAACCAGAAAAGAATTGGATTATTTGTCAGCTAACAACAGAAGATGTTTGACCAATGCGTCTACTACTGTTCGGTCAGGGCTGGCCGGGACGATACGTCTTTTCTATATGCTGCTGAACGTCTTCGGGGTAGAACCAGACCTCTTTAAACTTACCGGCAGCGTAAAGAGGAGCCTGATCCGTGAAATGAGGTGAGTTTGGCTGACTCTTCGCCCCTCCTGTCATGACAGAGCGCGCTTTTACCTTCTTGCCAAACTCCACAACCGCCACAAAGCTGTTTCCGACGCTGCCATAGCGTTTTTTGGTGCCAGGATACGAACGTGCGCCATAAGCCGCCAGCGACCCCCAGGCTGAAGAGGTAAACGGAACTGGAATGCTGGGCTTATTATCGTCGAAGGTTTCCTGAATATTACCCGTCAGTCGCTGGAATCGGTTTACGTCCCCCCAGGCTACCTGCCAGCTACCAAAGTCTTTCTCGAGTTGAGCCAGAACATCAGCTAAAGTTTTCACTTTCTCCTGTGCAGACGTACGACTGATGGTAAAGGCCGTGAAACTAAGATTGTCCAGCCGTTGGTCGGGTTGTACTCGCGAACGGGCCAGCCGCTGAATGGCTTCGCCCCAATAAATGGCGAGGGTCATACCGACGGAAGTTGCGCTATAGCATCTGTTCCAGCTACGTAACGTTTCAATCGCTTTGGGTAACTCTTTCGACTGCCCTTCGGCCTGGCCCGAACCGGTTTCGTAAGCATTCACCAATGCCGGAATCAACTCTTCAAAACCGGTCAGATAAGGATCATTAGCGGCCGCAATCAACGTATCGAGGGTAAAAGAAGACCGGCGGCTGAGTACCCGAACGGCGTTGATACCGCGGTAGTTTTCGGCGTCGGGTGCCATATAAGCTGGGTATTTTGCTTTATCTGGACTGCTGGGTCCTGAAACCGTGAACGGTGTTGAGTTGCAGTTCTGGATCCAGCCGCTGGCGGGGTTATGTACCTGAACGATCTCATCAATAGCGTGTAAGCCTTTCCAGTCGGTTTCCGGATTGCTGCCATCTACGGCTTGGTTCCAGTCGAATTTTGGGTTTCGCTTCGGCATGAAGTTCCCGTGCCAGTAGGCAATGTTGCCTTTATTATCGGCGAATACCGTATTGTTGGAGGCATTGCCGTTGAGCTTCATCACCTGCTTATAACTGACATAATCCGTAGCTTTCGTCCGCAGAAACGACTGTGATAAGGCATTTAGAGGATCGTTCATCATGCTCACTGTAATCCACTTCCCATCTTGTTCGCCCACAACCGGCCCGTGGTGCGTCCGGTAGATGGTAAAATCTTTGTGCAGAATGGTATTCGCTTTAACGTAGGGTAAGGATACGGTTTGAACCTGTACGGGCTTTAATGCGCTACCATGTTTGTAGTAAAATGCATTGCCTTTCTTGATAATCGTTTCCAGGTACTCATCCATGACATCGGCACTACTGGATGTATGCATCCAGCCACAATGCTCGTTGAAGCCCTGATAGATGAAGAACTGGCCCCAGGTTACAGCGCCATACGCGTTCAGGCCCGTTTTACTGGCCATCTGCACCTCCGATCGGAAATAGAACGACGTATGTGGGTTAATCAACAGTATTGCATTTTTGGTAGCGCTTTTACTGGGTGCAATCGCGAAGCCGTTTGAGCCGACTGGTTCGCGCTCGCGTTTGTCAAAATCTTCGCCCCAGGACGTCGACCGATCGTGTGTATAAAACCCCTTGATTCGCTCCACCGAGACAGCGCTGATATTGCCGCCAATGCTGCCTTCACTGAACATCAGCGGCATCCAGGGTTGAAAGCGCTTCAATACCTTAGGCGTTACGTCTGGATGGGTGTAGAGAAAGTAATTGGTGCCATCAGCGAACGCGTCCAGCAGTTTCTTCATCCAGACCGGACTCTTCTTGTAGATGGCAATGGCCTGCGTGCTGTCCATGAACAACCTTGCTCGCAGATCATGGTATAAATCCTTCTCCCCTTCTACCTCAGCCAGGCGGCCAATAGCATCGAGGTAATTCATTTCCACCCGATTGAAGTCGTCTTCGCATTGAGTGTACAGCACGCCAAATACAACGTCAGCATCGGTATTGCCGTAGATGTGAGGAATGCCCCAGGTATCGCGCGTAATGGTTATCTGGTTAGCCTGCTTTTTCCATCGGGCAATTTCGGCGGGTGTAAAGGGCTGGGCATACGTACCGATTGTGCATAAGCTGAAGATTAAAGCGAAGAAGCGTCTCATTGGTCAGGATGTATCAGGTCAGCGTAAGGAAGAAAGATAGCTAAAATGTCGAATTTCAACGTAATCTATCGCTAAGCGTCAATGAGAACACCCCTGTAAGTCCAATAAAGAAGCCCTCATTTATACGATGAGGGCTTCTTTGAATGTTTCAAAATCGTTACGCTTCTGCGGTAGCTCGACTCAGCGAGCCGTTGCTGGACATCCGTTCAGGAACCGGCTCGACGGTGATAATGACAAACTTTGACGTTGGCGTATTGCTGATGTAAGCCACGCTGGCCATGGGTACTAAAGCGTTTGCTTCCGGATAATAAGCCGCCGTGTTTCCTTTCGGTATGTTGTACGGAATGGCAATAAACTTCTCGATCGTTCGCTGCTGACCCTCAAAGTGACTGGTAATGTTTACCAGCTGACGCTCTTTAATTCCGCGCTCGTTCATATCCTGCGGATTCATGAAAATAACCCGCCGTTCGTTATAAACACCCCGGTATCGGTCGTTGTAATCATAAACTGTCGTATTGAACTGGTCGTGGCTTCGGATGGTCATCAGCACGAGTTGGTCCGGGGCAATATCGTGCATCACCATATCGGTTACAGTGAAATTTGCCTTCCCGTTTTCGGTCGTAAAGTTGCGTTCGCGGGGCCCATTCGGCAGGTAAAAGCCGCCCGGCTTACGGATTTTTTCGTTGAACTTATCGAAGCCGGGTATAACCCGTGCTATGGAATCGCGAATGCGGTCGTAGTTTTCGGTAAAGCCGATCCAGTCCGTTTTGCTGCGTTCGCCTGAAGTGGCAATGGCAATGCCCGAAATAATGGCGACTTCGCTAAGCATTTCGCCGTCGAGCGGCTTCAATACGCCTTTACTCTGGCTAACTACGCCCATCGTGTTTTCACAGGATGTAAACTGCTGACCGGAGCGTTGCATGTCAATGTCGAGGTGAGTCAGGCAAGGTAGAATCAAGGATGTTTCTCCTGTAACCAGGTGGCCCCGATTCAACTTTGTGCTGATGAACACGGTGAGTTGCTGCTTACGTAATGCCTCGGCCACAAACTCCGTATCAGGCGATGCCGACAGGAAATTACCTCCCAAACTGACAAACACCCTGGTCCTCCCTTCGTGCATCGCTTTAATCGATTCAACCGTATCAAGACCGTGTTCGCGAGGTGGATCAAAGCCAAACTCCGTTTGCAGCGCATCCAGAAACTCTTTGTGCGGGCGTTCCCAAATACCCATCGTTCGGTCACCCTGTACGTTCGAGTGACCTCGTACGGGACAGAGCCCGGCACCAGGTATGCCAACGGCACCTTTCAGGAAATGAAGATTGATAATCTCCTGAATGCTCATAACGCCGTTTTTCTGTTGCGTAAGACCCATGGCCCAGCACGTAACGATTTTCTGCTTAGGGGCAATCAAGTCAGCTGCTTCGCGGAGTTGCTCACGCGTAAGGCCGCTCATCTGCTCAATATCGCCCCAACGCGTATTCCGGATGTTCTTTAAAAATTCATCGTAGCCAGCCGTGTACTCCTGAATGAACGCATGGTCAATTACTGTACCCGGATTTTGTTCTTCGGCAGCGAGCAGGTGCTTCATGATTCCCCGCAAAACCGCCATATCGCCGTTAATCTTCACCTGAAGGAACAGATCGGCGATGGGTGTGCCGTGACCAAGCAGAGTGCCAACGGCCTTGATCGGATTCATAAAATCCTGCGGGTTTTTGAAGTGACTCAAACCCGCTTCGTGCAAGGGATTTACAGCAATAATCCTGGCCCCATTTCGCTTCGCTATCTGCAAAGCTGTGAGCATACGAGGATGATTTGTGCCGGGATTTTGCCCCATAATGATGATTACCTCGGCCTCGTGAATATCGTTGAGCGTTACCGAAGCCTTCCCTAATCCTATCGTCGGACTTAAAGCCGAACCGCTGCTCTCGTGGCACATATTCGAGCAGTCGGGTAAATTATTCGTTCCAAACTCGCGTACGAAAAGCTGATACAGAAACGCGGGCTCGTTAGGTACTTTCCCCGACGTATAAAAAACGGCTTCATCGGGCGATTGTAAGGCGTTGAGCTTATCGGCCACTAACTGAAACGCTTCGGGCCAGGTAATTTGCCGGTAATGCGTATCGCCGGGGCGAAGCACCATCGGATGCGTCAGACGTCCCGAATTATTCAAATCCCGGTCTGTCATGTGCGACAGATCAACTAAAGTATGCTTCGCGAAAAAATCAGGGTCCGCACGTCGGGAGTCCGCATCGGAGGCCGTTGCTTTCGCTCCGTTCTCACAGAATTCTGCTATAGAACGGTGTCCATCCGGATCAGGCCAGGCGCAGGACGAGCAATCGAAGCCATCTTTTTGATTCAACTTGAGTAAGGCATGCGTTCCCCGACCAACTCCGGCTTCACCCCAGGAGAATTCGGCCGACTTAAGTACGGCCGTCAGGCCTGCCGCTACCGTTGCTGGCTTACCTAATGTAAGCCCTAATAACTCCTCTGGTGGCTGAGCCAGCACCGGGTGCCTGTCTTTAGCGCCTACCGTATCGGGTGCGGGCAGTACCTGTTTATCGGCATCAGGTTTACCTAATGGGTCGTAGTGGTCGTTGGTGCTTTCAGTGCCTTGGTCAGGACGGTCGCCACTTTGCGGCTGGTTCGTAGCAGACTGTTTAGCCGGATCACTTGGCTTATGCTCATTATTAGGCGACTTTTCCATAAGAGACGAGAACTGGTAAGCGTTGACGACAACCGTTCCGTTAAAGCATACGCTGTACCGACACGCCTAACAACCGGGAGTTGCCTGAAAACTAGAAAACAGTACGTAAACGCTTCGTGTCCCCAAAAGGATTTAGAAAAATCGAGATTTTAAGCCTGTTTAAACGTAGTCAGCTTTCGATTACGCGCTCGGCAAATACCGACAGAACCGGATAAGGATCCTGACCCATTAATCCACGGGGGCCATGTGTCTCGAAATACGTAACAGAGGCCGCCCCTGCCCTGGTTAAGGTTTCCAAACTTTGCCGAGTCCACGTAGCACCGAAGTCGGTAGTCTGACGAGGGTCAGCCGGTGGCTTCCGCGGGAGTGTTTGCATCTTTGCGTCGGGGTTAAAGCGGGGACGCAAGGTGATGGGCGATATATGAACTGGCTTTCCGCCCGATAACTCACGCGCTGACCGGACTGTATCGGCCTGAGCCGCTACGTTCTCCAGCAGCGTCTGATCGTCAAACGCGTGTACCTGCGGGTTGATGGAATACGTAACAAAGTCGATCCGGCTAAAATCAAATCGACGGCGGTTTACATCGACGAAATTGGCATCCGTTCCCCCGCCGAGCTTTACATCGGGCAACTGCTCCCGAAATGGCGGAATAAGCTGACTCAACAGCGCATCGTCAGTCGTCCAGGTAGTCGCGTCGAATAGTGAAATTGAGTAAAGGGAAAGATTCCGTTCTTGAACAATGTCAATCAACTGTTGAGCCTCATTTCGTGCATCCTGGCCAAAGAACAGAGCTAACTCAAGGGGTACGTTTAACAATGCTGAGTCGTGTTGCGCGCTTAATAGCGTTGTTTTCCAGTTTGCATCCGGGAAAAATACATCCGCCCGTAAGTGCGAAAAATTAGCTTTTCGCAAAATTTCAGCTTCAGCCGGGGTCAAAGGTGGCCCGTCCGCCCGCTGCCCTACCCCTACCCTAGGCATTATACTCGGCTTTGTGGAAGCGACTGAGCTGTGCTGGTTAATCTGGGCAGCAACCAGTGCCAGTGCATTTAAGGACAACTGAATCGGTTGGAAGATGATCTGCTGGCGAATTTCGGTACCGGGCTGGATCTCAACCGGGATAGGACGTTCAAGCGGAGTCGAATACGTTTTGTAGGATGCATCGGTCCAGTTCCGTTGGTCCTCAGTCTCGAAAACATCGCCTTTAAAGGCAACGCGAAACTCCTGACCTGATGCCATTATCCAGTTCATGGCACTGATGTTGAAAAACGGTTGATGAGGACTGATCAGGTCTGGAAAAGTAGACTCGGTTTTCTGACCATCCTGACTTTCAAGCAGGCAGGGCTGACCCGCTACGCCCTCGATCGGGTGCAGTACACAAAACCCGATCCGATTTCGCCAGAACGTATTGTGAGCGATTCCATAAAAATGGAACGTAATACTACCGTTCAGGTGCCCATCAACCTGAACGTGCCCCTTCATGTCAGGTCCTGAATTGCCTGTCCACCAGTCGTACCGAATCTGGAACGTATCACCATCATCCGTTATGGATTCGTTAGAAATGACTACAGGAATGGTATTCCAGTCCTGGTCGCGCAGGGCGAAGTAGACCATACGTAGCACTTCTTCGCCATTAGCTATAAATGTGCGTACAGTGCCGTTATCGTAAGAAACCTGAATAGGACCAGCGTTCAATTGCATTCGTGAATCCGTTTAGGACTGAGTTTAGAATGAGGTATAAGTTCTTGCCAGGCCGTCCACCCCATCGGAGTTGGCTTCTTAGGTAAGAGCGCGAAGGATATGTTCTACTAACGGTCTACCAAAAATGAGTAAACATGCTGCACCCGTTCTTTTTCTGATAGCTGGTGAGATAAGATCATTCGAAAACTAAAAGCAGGCCCAACCATAACGAGTGGGTTAACCACCTTTGATCATGAAAAAGTATATTGTTTTAGCTGGTCTCCTGGCGCTTCAGGGGCTGGCATTCGGGCAAAAGCCGTTTGCGCATGGCCCGTTGAAGGTGTCTGATAACAAGCGCTTTCTTGTTCATCAGGACGGAACGCCGTTCTTCTACATGGGCGATACGGCCTGGGAGCTTTTCCACCGCCTGAACCGAGAGGAGGCCGATCGATACCTGAAACGCCGGGCCGAGCAGGGATTTACAGCCATTCAGGCCGTGGCGCTGGCTGAACTAGATGGCCTGAACGACCCCAATGCCAACGGCGATAAGCCGCTCCTGAACAACGACCCGACTACGCCCAATGAAGCCTATTTCAGGCATGTCGATTACATCGTCGACAAAGCCGCCGAATACGGCCTTGTAATTAGTCTGTTACCGACCTGGGGCGACAAAGTGAATAAGAGTACCTGGGGCAAAGGACCGGAAATCTTCAACCTACAGAATGCCCGCGCGTATGGTCGTTACGTCGGTAGTCGCTACAAGAATCGCCAGAACATAATCTGGGTTGTGGGTGGCGACCGCCAGCCTCGGGATGGCTCACAGGATGTTGCCATTTGGCGGGCCATGGCCGAGGGAGTTCTGGAAGGCGTTGGCGGGGCCGACAAAGCTCTGATGAGTTATCACCCCCAGCCCAATAAACTCGAAGACGGTGGCTCGTCGAAGTGGTTTCATCAGGATAGCTGGCTGGATTTCAACATGCTTCAGAATGGACACTGCCGCGATACGCCGACCTACGATAAGATCGCTTTTGTGTATACCAATCGGACACCGGTGAAGCCCGTTATGGACGCTGAGCCTATTTATGAAGATCACCCTGTCTGCTTCAACGTAAAAGATTTAGGCATTTCCAACGCATACGATGTCAGAAAGTATGCTTACCTCGATTTGTTCGCCGGAGCGCACGGTCATACGTATGGTTGCCATGACATCTGGCAGATGTACGCACCCGGCCGGGAGTCAGTTAACGGAGCGCAGATCGCCTGGTCCGAAGCACTGGAACTGCCCGGTGCAAACCAGATGAAGTTTGTTCGCAAACTGATTGAATCCCGCCCTATACTCGATCGCGTTCCTGATCAGTCGCTGATTGTAGAGAATGAATACGGTCCGGCTGAACGCATCCAGGCAACGCGTGGGAAGGATTACGCCTTTATCTATACGTCAGCCGGGAAACCGTTTACGGTTAACATGGGCAAGGTGTCTGGTAGCCAGGTAACGGCCTACTGGTTCGATCCGCGCAAAGGTGAGGTTAAGCAGGCCGGTTCACTTAGCAATAAAGGACAGCAAAAGTTTTCTCCACCCTCAACCGGCTACGGCCAGGATTGGGTACTTATTCTTGATGATGCCGCCAGGCAATACCCCATGCTAACCATGAACCCCTGATCGGCGTACTTTGCTGAAGGGCGCGTCTACAGTACTAAGACCGATGCGAACAATTATTTATTCGTTCGTAGACAAAGAATTGACTTGCGCTGCGTAGGAGCCAATCCGTATGAATTTATAAAGAAATGATATACAGTTGTTACGTGTCCTTATCTCTGTGAAACTACAGCTGTAAACAGCGCAACAATCGCTTCAAAAGCCCGGCAACTGAATAAGTTCGTCGGGCTTTTTAGCAGGTTCACTACTGTTTTTAGGCCGTTCGTCACTTAACACCAAAATAACGTGGAAACTGCGAACTATCTTTGAGTTTCCAGAGTTCACCTCGTAAAAGTTCTATTTCCGAATGAAGGAACGAATCTTAGTAGAGGCCGAACGGCTATTTTGGAAGTACGGTGTCCGGTCGGTAACGATGGAAGATATTGCTAAACGGCTGGGAATTTCAAAGAAAACAATATATCAGCACTTCACCGACAAAGAAGACATCCTCTATCAGGTAATTCAGGCGAAATCTACGCAGGATAAGGCAGAAGTGATGTGTATGGTCACAGAAGCCGCCAACCCTGTCGAGGAAATTCTGGTCGTTCTCGACATCATGCGCAAGCATACCGACCAGGTAAACCCAAACCTGTTAATCGACATACAGCGGCATTACCCAAAAGCATATTCCGCTTTCCGGGAGCATAAGGAAACTCATATAATGCGGTCTATTCTTGAAAATATCCAAAAAGGTATCGCGCAGGGGTTATACCGCCCCGATCTGAATGCCGAGATTTTAGCCCGTATGCGAATTGAGCAAATCGAACTGACATTCAACAATGACATTTATCCACCCGATACGTACGCCATGATGGATGTACAGCGAGAACTGATGCATCATTTCGTGCGCGGAATGCTTACCGAAAAAGGCTTTACTATCTACAATGAATTCGTGCGTAAAGAAGAACGAGTACAACCTGATTTAATATGAAAGCAAGCACTACCATTCACATCCTGGCCATTTGGCTGTCGGCGGGTTCGCTGGGCCTGAGGGCTCAGGTGCCTACGCAACCGTCGGTTGGCCAGCAGCCAACCGGAGCAGCCGCCAGCGGTCAGCAACCTGGCGCGCAGCAAGCCGCAGGTACTGGGGCCGTTGTGGCACAACCCGGCATCACACCAGGTACGGGGGTTGCCGTACCGTCTCAACCTGGTGTCAATACAACGGGCGGTACGCCAACGCTGAATCCGTCTGAAGGACCTGTAAACTTACAGCCTAACGTTATTTCAACGTTCAACTCGGGTTTAGGTCTCGCCCCGTCTGGATTAAGGCCATCGAGTCAATCGGGAACAGGGCGGTCCTTTACGCTTCAGGAAGCCATTGATTTTGCGGTTCGGCAGAACATTAACATACGTAACGGCCAGCTTGACGCCGTTAGTGCCGAAGCGCGTATTCGGGAGATTAAGGCTAGTGCCTTGCCCCAGATAGCCGCCAGCGGATCGCTGACCGATAACCTGATCATCCAGAAAGCGTTCTTACCGGCTAACTTTCTTGATCCAACCGCCCCGGCTGATGCGCCTTCGGTAGCGCTGCCGTTTGGCGTAAAGTATTCAGGAAATGCATCCGTCAGCCTCAATCAGGTTATTTACAGCGCCAGCCTGAACGTTGGCCTGCGTGCCGCAGCAACGTATCGCGAACTGGCTCAACGCAATTTGCAGGGAACGAAAGTGACGGTGGCTGAACAGGTAGCAAAGGCCTATTACGGCGTGTTGGTGGCCGTGGAACGGGCCAAACTGCTCGATTACAACATCGGCCGTCTGGACACGCTGTTGAACGAAACGCAGGCGATGAACAAGCAGGGGTTTGTGGAGCGGCTGGACGTGCAACGCCTGGAAGTGCAGGCCAACAACCTGCGCGCTGAACGCCAGAACGTACAGAACCTGATCGACCTGAGCTATACCCTACTGAAGTTTCAGATGGGACTGGGCGTCAACGATGAGATAACCCTGGCTGAGCAGTTGCAGGATCGCACGGTCGAAGAACTTCGACCCCTGATTTCGCCTGATCCGACATTCCAGTACGGTAGCCGTATTGAGTATTCGACGCTGGAGACGCAGATCAAACTGGCACAACAGGATATTGAGGTGACTCAAAAAGGATATTATCCGTCGCTGGCCGCCTTTATTAACTATGGGTACAACAGTGGACGTAACGTATTCAGCCAGCTCATCAGTGCGCCCTGGCTTAACTTTTCAACGGTTGGCCTGAGTTTGCAAGTGCCCATTTTTGATGGTTTCCTGAAGAAGTATCAGATTGAGCAGAAACGCGTTACGTTGCAAAAAGCCCAGAATAGCGGTGAACTGTTACGTAACTCCATTGACTTACAGATTCGGCAGTCGAGTATTACGCTGAACAACGGGTTGCAAAGCCTCCAGACGCAGCAACGTAACCGCGATCTGGCTCAGGAGATCGTTCGCGTCACTCGGATCAAATACCGAGAGGGCGTTGGCTCAAGTATCGAAGTGCTGAACGCAGAAGCCTCCTTACGCGAGGCCCAGACGAATTACTATGCCTCTCTGTATGATTTTTTTATTGCTAAAGTTGATCAGGATCGTGCGCTCGGTCGGCTTTACACTGGAAACTAAACTACATCATTAGAAAACTTTACCCATGAAAGCATATTACGCTATTGCCCTCACCACTTCCCTATTAGTAGCTTGCGGGGGCGAAAAGAATTCGAACGACCTGCAAGGTAAACGCGAAGAGCTAGCCGAGCTGAAGTCGCAGCAAACGGAGCTGGCGACGAAAATAAAAGCGCTGGAGACTGAAGTAGCCAAGGCTGATCCGAAGAAAACCCAAGAAGTACGGTTGAAAGACGTTACAGTAGCGGCAATCGCGGCAACAACGTTCAAGCATTTTGTTGAACTACAGGGTACGATTGATGCAAAAAACAATGTACAGGTTTCGCCAAAATCGGGTGGAGTTGTTACGGCCGTTTACGTGAAAGAAGGTGACAACGTCCGGGCTGGCCAAACGATTGCCAAAATCGATGATCAAATTCTGCGCGAGTCCATAGCTGAAATTAGAACGCAACTGTCGCTGGCTAATACCGTCTTTGAAAAGCAGGCAAATCTCTGGAAACAACAGATCGGTACAGAAATTCAATACCTGCAGGCCAAAAACAACAAAGAGTCGCTGGAGCGCCGGTTATCTACGCTGAACGCGCAGTTGAGCCAATCGAACGTAACGGCACCCATCTCCGGCGTGGTCGATCAGGTGAACGTGAAAATTGGCCAGTCGGCGGCACCAGGCGTTGGACTGGTACGTATCGTCAACCTGTCGCAGCTAAAAGTGGTGGCGAAAGTAGCGGATACGTATTCCGGTAGCGTTCGGAAGGGCGATGCGGTTATGATTCGGTTGCCAGATCTGAATAAGGAGCTGAATTCGCGTATCTCGTTTGTGTCAACAACGGTAGACCCGCTGAGCCGCACATTTACGATTGAGGCTCCCCTACCATCTGACAATACGTTGAAGCCAAATATGCTGGCACAGGTAAAAATCAATGATCAAACCCAGGGTAATGCCATTGTAATTAACCAAAACCTGATTCAGAGTACCGAGAATGGCCAGCTCGTTTATGTGGCCGTTAATGAAGGAAACAAGAAAATAGCGAAAGCTCGGACTGTTAAAACAGGCCAGGCATACGGTGGCAAAGTTGCAATTACGCAAGGTTTGCAGGCAGGCGATAAAGTGGTTACGGCGGGCTATCAGGATCTGGTCGACGGACAACCGATTAATTTCTAGTAATCAGTTATTAGCGCATAGCCATTCACTGTACTGTCAACGAATGGTTATGTACCTACTCAATGACTAACTAATGACCTTACATCATGAAATTTGAACAGTATAAAACCCTCGGCTTTACCAATTGGTGCGTCGAAAACCGGACGGCGATTTACATCTTCACCTTCCTGATTACGCTTGGCGGACTGTTCGTCTATAATAATCTGCCTAAAGAGCAGTTCCCGGACATCAAGATACCGCAGGTCTACATTAACACCGTGTACGTTGGAACCGCTCCGGCTGATATTGAAAACACAATCAATAAGCAGATTGAGAAGCAGCTGAAATCAGTTTCGGGCGTTAAACGCATTAAGTCCAATGCGTTACAGGACGTATCGGTTATTCTGGTGGAGTTTAATCCCGATGTTCAGTCGGCAGAAGCCCTGCAGCGGGTTCGCGATGCCATCGACAAAGCGAAACCTGATCTGCCGCAAAAACTGGACGCCGGCCCCACGGCGCAGGATGTCGATTTCTCAGAAATGCCAATCATGAACGTCAACATGGCGGGTAATTTCTCACTGAAACAACTGAAGCAATACGCGGAAGATTTGCAGGACGTAATTGAAGGGATGCCCGAGATTCGGCGTGTAGACATTATTGGGGCCTTAGAGCGCGAAATCCAGATCAATGTCGATCTGCCACGCATGCAATCCGCAGGATTGGCTTTCAGTGACATTCAACAGGCTGTTCAGGGCGAAAACGTAAACGTATCGGGAGGTGAACTGAACGTCGACGGTGTCCGTCGGACGGTACGCGTAAAAGGTGAATTTACCGATGTGGCCCAACTGCAAAACCTACAGATACGTACTGCCACCGGTGCCACCGTTCGACTAGGCGACATTGCTCAGGTTCAGGATAACTTCGAAGAACAACAGGACTTTGCCCGGTTGAATAATAAGTCAGTGGTTACGCTGAACGTCATTAAACGGGCGGGTGCCAACCTGATTTCGGCGGCTGACCGTATCGAAGAAACCATCGACGAATACAAGGAAACCCGGTTCCCCGAAGGGTTAGACGTAAAAATTACAGCCGATCAGTCGGAGCGGACACGCGAAAACGTCAATGACCTTATCAATACGGTTGTGCTGGGCTTCATCTTCGTGGTATTAGTCCTTATGTTCTTCATGGGCGTTCGCGATGCCATTTTCGTGGGGCTGTCCGTACCGCTTTCAGCGCTGGTTGCTTTCGTTCTGATGCCTGTTCTGGGGCCGATGGTGGGGGCATCGTTCACGCTGAATACCATGGTGCTGTTTGCATTCCTGCTGGGCTTGGGACTTGTGGTGGACGACGCCATTGTGGTTATCGAAAACTCACACCGGCTTTTTAATGAGAACAAAGACTGGAATATCCGCCAGGCAGTGAAAGCGGCCGCTGGCGAAGTGTTCGTTCCTGTATTGTCCGGTACGTTAACAACGATTGCACCATTTTTTCCGCTGCTGTTCTGGCCCGGTATTGTCGGCGAATTCATGAAGTTTTTGCCGTTGACGCTTATTCTTACCCTGTTTGCTTCGTTGTTTGTTGCCTATGTGATCAACCCGGTTTTCGCCGTGACGTTTATGAAACGGCACGAAGATGACAACCATGAAGATAAGCAGAGCTTCCAGGAAATCAAGCGACCACTGATCATCATGACCGTTCTGGCTGGTGTTGGCTACGTAATAGATCGAGGTATTGGTAATCTGTTTGTGTTGTTCATTATCCTGTACGTGTTCAACCACTACGTTCTGACGCCAAAACTGATTGTGCCTTTTCAGGAAAGCTTATTGCCCAGACTCAAGAGCGGATACCGCAAGCTGATTTCGTGGATATTAACTGGCTGGCGGCCCGTGTTTGCCATCCTTGGCGCGTTTGGGCTGTTGATTTTAACGTTCATCATCACAGGTATTGCCAAGCCAAAAGTGTTGTTCTTCCCCAGTGGTGAGCCGGACTATATCTATGTCTACAACGTAATGCCGGTAGGTACGGATGCGCGCGTAACCGATTCTGTCACACGGGTGATCGAAAAGCGCGTGTTCAACGTATTGGAAAAGAACAAGGCTACGGATATTGTGAACTCCGTTATTTCCAACGTCGGTAAGAACGCCGGTGATCCCATGAACCCCGATCGGTCGGCAACCCCGCAAAAGTCGAAGGTTACAGTCGCGTTTAAACCGAATGAAGAACGGCACGGTATCTCTACCGATTCGTTACTGAGCAAGGTGCGGGTGGCTATGAATGGTTTGCCCGGTACGGAAATCTCCGTAGAGCGTGAGTCCAACGGTCCACCAACGGGTAAGCCGATTGCTATTGAAATCGCTGGTGAAGAGTTCAGCGAACTTGCGAAGCTGGAAAAACAAATCCGGCAGAAGATCAATCAGGCCGGTATTCAGGGTATAGATCAATTAAAGTCTGACCTGATTACGAACAAACCCGAAATTGTGGTCGATATCGACCGCGACAAAGCCGAACGCGAAGGTATTTCATCCGGCCAGGTGGCTATGGCGATCCGAACGGCTTTATTTGGCCTGGAAGTGTCTAAATTCCGCGACGCCAAAGATGAATATCCAATCATGGTTCGTCTGAAGCCTGATGATCGCAGTCAGATCGACCGCTTGCTGAGCCTGAATGTCGTTTACCGGGATATGGCCATGGGAGGCCAGTTGCGGCAGGTACCCATTACGTCGGTCACGAACATTAGTTACTCGACAACGTTTAGCCAGATCAACCGGAAAAACCAGGAGCGTTTAGTTACGCTCAGCTCCGACGTAGTGCCTGGCTACAATGCCAATCAGATTGTGGCCCAGATTCAGCAGGTCATTAACGAGATGGAGGTACCGAATGGCTACACAGTCCGGATTGGTGGTGAGCAGGAAGACCAGCAGGAATCGATGAGCTTTCTGGGTTCGGCTTTCATGATCGCCTTGCTGTTGATCTACCTGATCATGGCTACGCAGTTTAACTCTGTTGTGAAGCCGCTGATTATCTTCGTAACCATTCTGTTCTCCCTGATCGGTGTACTGCTTGGCTTCGTGATTTTCAATAAAGACTTCTCGATTATCATGTCGGGTGTCGGAATTATTGCTCTGGCTGGTATCGTGGTGAAGAATGGTATTCTGCTTATTGAGTTCATTGAAGAGCTACGGGGACGTGGTGTTCCACTCCGCGAGGCCATCATCGAAGCGGGCGGGATTCGCTTGACTCCTGTATTGCTGACAGCCTCAGCGGCCGTATTGGGCCTGATTCCGCTGGCGCTGGGTATCACGGTAGACTTCGTTGGCTTATTCCGTAATTTTGACCCGCACCTGATTATTGGTGGCGATAGTTCGGTGTTCTGGAATATTCTGGCGTGGACCATTATTTTCGGTCTTACCTTCTCAACCTTACTAACACTGGTCATTGTACCGTGTATGTACTGGATTAACGAGCGTATCCGGATGAAGTGGTTCGGCAAAAAAGATCCGGCGCTGGAAATGAAAAAGCAGGAACAACCAGAAGAAGAGTTGGTCTAAAAAGCCAGGAGTTATGCACAAAAGGCGCAGAGCGAAAACTCTGCGCCTTTTGCGTTTGGCCTTTCACAATGCACACCTGAACAAACTATAGTCTACCAGGTTTACTACATACCCGCAACTGGCATTATGAACCGCACCGCGTTTTTATTCATTGTTCCCATTTTTCTGCTGCTGATCGACGTTTATGTGTATCAGGCTATAAAAACGCTTAGCCGGTCGGCGAGTGAAAGCACGCAGCGAACCATTGCCCTTATTTACTGGGGGTTTACCGCCCTAAGCTTGCTGCTTTACGTAGTCATGCAGCTGCTACCGCCCGATTCGATCAGCCGGAACACGCGGACGTTTTTGTGGGCAAGCATCGCTATTCCTTATTTCTCAAAAATATTTGCCGTACTCATTATCCTCATCGACGACATCGGCCGGTTTTTCCGGTGGGTTGTTTCGCTGTTTTACAAACCCGAAGTACGTGAAGCCGTAGAAGATACAACCCGGAAGACACTGCCCGCTACCGATACTATTTCGCGTTCTGACTTTCTGATGAAAACGGCCCTGGTCGTTGGAACTGTACCGCTGGTTGGCTTTTCCTGGGGAATCTTGTCGGGTGCCCATGATTACCGCATCCGACGTATCAAACTACCGATGAAGAACCTGCCTTCCGGCTTTAACGGGATGACCATCGCCCAGATTTCGGATATTCATTCGGGCAGCTTTTTTAATAAAACAGCCGTTCGTGGGGGCGTCGACTTACTCTTAAAGCAAAAACCGGATCTAGTATTCTTCACGGGTGATCTGGTCAACAGCCACGCTGACGAGGTGAACAGCTACATTGATGTATTCAACAAGGTAAAAGCTCCGTTGGGTGTGTACTCAACCCTGGGTAACCACGATTACGGAAAATACGTACAGTGGCCAAGTGCCCAGGCTGAGCGGCAGAACGTATTAAACGTCATTGCGGCTCACAAACAAATGGGCTGGAATATTCTGCTGGACGAACACAAAATTCTGGAGCAGGGTGGCGACAAAATCGCCTTGATCGGTGTGCAGAACCTCGGGTTTGGTCCAGCCGCGCTCCGGGCCGGAAACCTGGCCAAAGCGTATCAGGGTACCCAAGACTATCCGGTCAAGCTGCTGTTATCTCACGACCCCACCCACTGGGATGCTGAAGTCAGACCCCATTATCCGGATATTGACGTTCAATTCAGCGGACACACCCACGGTGCGCAGTTTGGTGTCGAAATCGGTGACGCCCGATGGAGCCCGGCGCAGTACTTCTACAGACAATGGGCGGGCTTGTATCAGGAAGGCGATCAGCGCCTATACGTCAACCGGGGCTATGGCTATATTGGTTACCCCGGCCGGGTTGGCATTCTGCCCGAAATCACCATTTTTGAACTTGTGAAAGCCTGATTACGACAAACGGCTCTGAACTATAAGCAGATACGGGTAATCTTGTTAGATTGGCCTAACTATTTAGTTCATCGGGCAGTTACGCAATTCGGTTAATTTAACTACCAGACAATTTATGAAAATCGTTTTTATTACCGGTCTTTCTGTATTCATGTCCTTGTTTTCGTTTCTGATTCCTGAGAAAGAAGAAACGAACATTCCAGTCTGCCACGCAGCTGGCAACGATATGTCGGCTATGGCGGCAGACCCTGCTTTTCAGCAGTTGCACGTAGCGCCCCTGCCCTTCACCTACAAAGGTGCGGGCGATATGATCAAGTTTTCAACCCCCGACGGTCAGCAGGCAAACGGGTTTCTGCTTAAAGCAAAGAAACCGTCCAACAAATGGCTGCTCGTTTACCAGGAGTGGTGGGGACTGAACGACAACATTAAGCAGCAGGCAGAGACGTTCTACAACGACCTGAAAGACGTAAACGTACTGGCCGTGGATATGTACGATGGCAAAGTAGCCACAGAGCCATCCGAAGCCGGCAAACTGATGCAGGCTGCCAACAAGGAGCGTCTACAGAGCATTATGAAAGGGGCCATTGCGTACGCCGGTCCGAAGGCTGAATTTGCCAGTGTTGGCTGGTGCTTTGGCGGGATGCTGTCCTTGCAGTCGGCGATGCTGGAAGGTAAGCAGGCCAAAGGGTGCGTGATGTATTATGGTCGGCCCGAGCAGGATGTTGAAAAGCTGAAAACACTCGATACCGACGTACTGGGTATCTTCGGCAGTCAGGACAAAGGCATTACGCCGGAGTCGGTAAAGCAGTTCGAAGAAAACATGCAGAAGGCCGGTGAAAAAGTGACCGTTAAAATGTACGATGCGGGCCACGGCTTTGCTAACCCAAGTAATCCTGTTTACAACAAAGAGGTCGCAGCCGATGCCTACAAGCTGGCGCTCAATTACTTGAAAGGAAAATTGAACGCCTAAGCAAAGCGCAGGCTACCTGTCAACGTCCCCCCTGGCACTAAACCGCTGGAGGGGACGTTTTTTATAAAGTTGGTTAAACCTTTCGTCAGCTGGTTTGTCTATAGTAAACAGTTGATGACAAAATGGTATCAATTATGAAAACGATAAAACTAATGCCGCTTCTGACCGCAATTCTGCTGGTTATGGTGATGGCAAGTTGTGGACCGTCTTACGTAGGAGTTGGTACTACCCCTCCACCGCCACCGGGTTATTACGGTCCCCGACCGTATTACGGCTATAGTTACGGTCCTCGACCCTATTATCGTCGTCCACCGGTAATTGTGCAACGCAGAACCTACGTTGTTCCTCGCTATAGTCCCCGTTATAACAATCGGCCGTCTTACAATCCAAACGCACGGGCTGGTGGCTACGGCAACTACCGGGGCAACAGCGGCCGCTCGCGTGGGCCAAGATAAGCTGATCACATACATACTGAAAATACCGGCTCAATAGGGTCGGTATTTTTTGTTAATACGTATATGGCCCCAAGAACGAAACAACTGACCAGCGCTCTACAGGATTTCAGACCCGGCGACTGGTTCGAAAACCGAATCGAACTGTCGCGTAGTGGCCTGCACCGCCCTCGTCGGGCTGGAATCAGCGGAACAGCCGCCGACGGTGCCGAATCCGTTGTGCTGTCTGGTGTATACGAAGATGATCTGGATCTGGGCGAGGTAATCTGGTACGCTGGTCATGGGGAACGCGATACCAAAACGGGCCATCAGGTGGCTGATCAAACGCTGGATCGCTATAATCTGGCTTTAGTACGTAGCTACGAAAGGAAGCGACCGTTACGCTTGATTCGGGGTGCTGGCTTACATAACGAATTTGCACCGGAAACTGGCTATCGGTACGAAGGACTGTATTGTATCGAACGTGTCGGGCGAGTTAAGGGTAAGTCGGGATACTGGATCTGGATGTTTAAACTCGTGCAGCTAAAACCAGGAGCAGTGTAACCAGAAATGGCACATTGTTTGTTCACTCATTGCAGGTATCGGTTGTTGCCCGCTTATACAGCACATAATCGCCGGACGTAATACGTAAGCAGTGATCCGTTGGCCAGTTATACACGTATACCCAGCAGTCGACAACCTGATCTGCGTAACGCACCGGTATAACGGTGCGAATGTATTCATTGGGTTGCTCAAACGCGTCGCCTACGCCCTCGTATTCATCCAACCGGGTTAAGATGGATTCATAGTTCCGATGAATGTCGTACACAGCTCCATAAACGGGAGTAAGGCTGTCGGGTTGGTATGTAGCGCCGGGATAATTGCCTAAGTCGTATAGATCGCCCGGAAATATACCCTCCCCGACGTATTGACCATACTGACGGAGATAATTCGCAAATGGGTTCACAAAGGCTGGCCGTAACGTACCATACACCAGTATATATTCGGGAGTGATAGACATTCAGGACCTTACACGAAAATTTTTACCAGTTCAGTGACTAACCTAACAGATTTATCGTTTACCATGAAACGGCTGCACGCTATGAAAAACACAAAGGTACTTCTAATGATTGCTGCATCTCTGGTGCTGGTTGAGGTGCCTATGGAAACGATGGCCTCCAGCACTAAATCGTCGACAGAATCAGCCACCATCGGACGTAAGCGGAAAGGGTACAAACCCAAGCGGGGGGGGCTATTTAACACTGGTCTTTTCCGCAAGAAAAACCCCTGTGGCTGCCCGAATCATTAAGCAATTGGTAAGAAATTGTATTTATAACATAGTCAGGCCCTTATAAGGGCCTTTTTTCGTTTTATTAGTTGTAAATTTCTGTGTTTCAGCGTAAAATTTTGTACCTTTGCGGCTTAATTGCCTGAACCAGAATTCATCAGATTTTGTCATAGAAGTGATTCTGTTTCATAGCCTTACTTTACCAACACAATCCGGCAACTCTGTTCGAACAGGTGCATGCCGGCGGCCCGGCGTTCCGGTTTAGAGATTGTATGCAATCAATTCGCAACATAGCAATTATCGCCCACGTTGACCATGGCAAAACGACACTGGTTGACAAAATTATTCACGCGTCAAAGCTCTTTCGGGACAATCAGGAATTCGGCGACCTGATCCTCGATAACAATGATCTGGAACGGGAACGTGGCATCACGATCGTTTCGAAAAACGTATCGGTACGTTATAAAGACGTTAAAATCAACATTATCGATACCCCGGGCCACAGTGACTTTGGTGGTGAAGTGGAGCGTGTATTGAAAATGGCCGATGGCGTTTGCCTGCTGGTCGATGCCTTCGAGGGGGCAATGCCACAAACGCGCTTCGTGCTGGGTAAAGCCCTGCAACTTGGTCTGAAGCCTATTGTCATAATCAATAAGGTCGATAAAGAAAACTGCCGCCCGGACGAAGTACACGAACAGGTATTCGACCTGATGTTCAACCTGGGTGCAACTGAAGACCAGCTGGATTTCCCAACGGTTTATGGTTCGTCGAAACAAGGCTGGATGGGTCCAGACTGGAAGACCCCGACCGACAACATTACGTATCTGCTCGACACGATCGTAGAAACGATTCAGCCTGCGCCCATGAACGAAGGTCTGCCCCAAATGCAGATCACGTCGCTCGATTACTCAGCGTTCGTAGGCCGGATCGCAATTGGACGTGTACACCGCGGTACGTTGAAAGAAGGTGCTAACATGGCACTTGTAAAGTCAGACGGGTCGATCAAGAAAGTTAAGATCAAAGAACTGCAAACCTTCGAAGGTCTTGGCAAGATGAAGACAACCGAAGTGCCCTGTGGCGATATATGTGCAGTTACGGGTCTGGAAGAGTTTGAAATCGGTGACACGCTTACGGATGTCGAACAGCCCGAAGCATTAGCGCGTATCTCGGTGGATGAGCCGACGATGAACATGCTGTTCACAATCAATAACTCGCCATTCTTTGGTAAAGAAGGTAAGTTCGTTACGTCGCGTCACCTACGTGATCGTCTCTACAAAGAAATTGAGAAAAACCTGGCGTTACGGGTTGAGCCAACCGACAGCGAAGACCGATTCCTGGTCTATGGCCGGGGTATTCTGCACTTGTCGGTATTGATCGAGACCATGCGTCGCGAAGGATACGAGTTGCAGGTGGGTCAGCCGCAGGTATTGTACAAAGAAGACGATAACGGCCATAAACTCGAGCCAATCGAAACGCTGGTTGTCGACGTACCGGAAGAAACGGCTGGTAAAGTAATCGAGCTGGCTACGCAACGTAAAGGCGAACTGCTGATTATGGAGCCGAAAGGCGACCTGCAGCACCTGGAGTTCGAAATTCCATCGCGGGGTCTGATCGGGCTGCGCTCGAACGTGCTGACCGCTACGTTCGGTGAAGCGGTAATGAGCCACCGGTTTAAAGAATATCAGGAATACAAAGGACCAATCCCCGAGCGGATCAATGGTTCGCTGATCTCCATGACGAGCGGAGCCGCTACGGCGTATTCGATCGACAAACTTCAGGATCGTGGTTCGTTCTTTATCGAACCCGGTGATGAGATTTACGCTGGTCAGGTTATTGGTGAGCACAATCGCCAGAACGATATTGTAGTGAACGTAACAACGGCCAAGCAGTTGACCAACATGCGGGCCTCGGGTTCGGATAACAACGTCAAGATTGCGCCGAAAATCGCTTTTTCGCTGGAAGAGTCGATGGAATACATCCAGAAAGATGAGTATCTGGAAGTAACGCCAAAGTCGATGCGGATTCGTAAAATCTACCTGGACGAGAACGAGCGGAAACGCAACCAGAATAAGTTTGCCATGGCCTAAACGGTTCGAAGCCCCGACGCAAGTCGGGGCTTCTTTGTTAAAAACTAACGCCCATTCGCAGTGCCAGTCGGTTGTAAACCCGCGTTTCGTCGCGGCTGATAAAATTGCCTGTTATGGGTTTCTCCACCGAAGCTTCCTGCCGCTTATAGCTTATAGACAGGACAAAGGCCGAACCCGTTGGCCGCCCCATTCGAAGACCTAGGCCGGGGTTTATCATCCAGCCCCCCTGCGTTTCGTACCCGGTGGAGCTTTTATTGAGCCAGGCAAACGAATACGCAGCGTCGGCGATACCAAACAGCCGTACGTTTTTGCGGGGATGCCGGGCAAAATCATACCGGATACCGGCCCCAACGGGCAGGAGCAACGCAGCTTTATACCAGTCGATGCCAGCAACGCCCCCAACAGCTAACTGCCGCGTTAGCTGAATACCATTGAATGTTTGAGCCGTTAAGCTAACCTTATTCTCAACCGTTTCATTGATGCTATTTTGGTTCATTGAATAGGCCACCCGGCCGAACAAGCCCCCGAACTCGGTATAGTTGACATACGGATGACGAGGAATGATAATCTGCCCCCGCGCTGCGTTATATACGCTCAGCATACATCCCAGCACGATAAGGAGCCGTAGCTTGATTAGATTCATAGCGATCGACGGTTTAATAGTGCGAAGGGCGACTGACCGGAATTTTGCTCAACAGACGCAACTGACGCGGATTCTGATAATCATACTGGTAAAAACCGTCGCTACCGATCATAAGCAGCGTTTTACTGGCTGACGTAGTACCGCCCAACGGAATTACATCGTACGCATTCATGCCTTCGATATGCTGCAGCTGGTTCTTGTCGATGTTTAATAGGTCACTGGCGTTGAACGATTTCAGTCCGTAAGCACCCTCGCAGATGAACAAATTCGGGTAATCGACACCGAGCCCGTGTGGATTGCGCATGGGGTAGCTTTTTAACAGGCGAGGACTCATTACGTTCGTGATGTCAACGACGTCTAACTGATTGGTAAATCCCTGACAGACGGTACCCGAGCGTAACGTAACGTAGGCGGTGTTGCCATGCACTACAACCGGATCGCAAACGCGGGCATGTTCAAAGACAGACAACCGCACGGGTTTTTCGGGGTCGGTATTATCGTAAATATGCATACCTGTCTGCGAACCAATGAACAGCTTGTCTTTGTACGGGAAAATCGTTTCAATGCCCCAGCCCATCTGAATTTTATTGCCAATCTGCGGATCTGCCGGATTCTGAACATTGAATAGCCGCATTTCAGCGCTGTTGATAGTGTAGAGGTATTTATCGTACAAAGCAAAGCGGGCCATTGACCCCGCCACTCCACTCGTGGGGTTGACGGTATTCGCGTCGGCGCTGGCCATCATCCCAAAGCTCAGCCACCCATTCCAGATTTGTCCGGGCGACGGACCTTCATCGCAGTTTGTCGTAATCGTTTCGGAAACGTAATCGACTTTCTGGTCGTAAATTGTACCCTCCTGCGCATTGTAGGACCAGTACCCTCCTTCAAACATGCCGCTCGGAAAAACACCATCGACGCGCTTCACCAGCTTGATGTCGTTGGTATTGCTGATATCGAATGCGAGCAAATCCATATAGCTGTCGGCGTATAAAATGCTGTTTCGAACGGCAATGTCCCCATTACCGGGTATACGCAGGAAGGCTACCTGTTTCGGGTTGGTAGGTTCACGGTTGTCGATGACATGAATGCCTTCTTTTTGCTCATTAATGAACAGGAAACCGTCTTTCGTATAAATTTTGCCGGGTTTCACCAACGTACGAGGATCCTCTGTTCGTATGCCCTCCCGTATTTGAAAGGTGGTATAGTTTACGGGTGTATACCGGCGATACGTCCGGGTTTCTTTACAGTGATCAGTGCAGCCCTGTAAGCAAAGCAAGGGCAAAAGCAGGAGAGTATACAGTCGTTTCATACAGATCAGAGAAGGTAGACACCTTCCTGACCCTCACCGTGGTACAATGGTTGGAAAGGACATAAAAAAAGCCCGATGGTATGCTTAACCACCAGGCGGCACGGGCCAGTTCCGTTCGCTTCTTACAGGGCTTTGGCGACCCGAAACGACAGAAGCGATTGTTTAACGGGTACAGATGGCAGCGTAGGCTGGGGTGAATACATCACCGAAGATTCGGTTTGCCGAACGGTTGCAAATTCAGCAGCACGCCGAGTGTGATGATAACCCGCAATAAACAACGCGATACCAATAACTGCTGTTAGGATTCTTTTCATAACGACTATCTGTGGCAACTTATACTAAGCCTTTGTGCAAACCATAAACGGTTGTGGCGAGTAACCCCTTCCTGCAACGCTTTTCACAAACTGGCTTTACTTGTTTTTTGTTTATACTACTCGCAAATGTAAGCTTCAGTTTAGCCTAATTGTCACTTCCTTATTTTACGGGCAACTACACAAGACCAGTTGATAGTGCCAGTCACCCAATAATTGCCAGATAATAGGACAATATTTATAGACATTTATAAGAAATGAATTTCCGTTGGGTCTAGCCAAACCTGCGTAAAAGTAGAACAATTAGAAAGGTTTAGCCTGGTTTCAGGGCACTGCTTTAGTTAAAGGCAGTTACTACGTCTTCATCCACAAATAAGCTGCTGATAGAAAGAGTCGGATTCAGACATAAGCGTTGGAACGAATCGAAAAATAAATTGCCCGGCTGTCCTGATTACGGCCGGGCAATGTTCGTCTTACACAAAAAGTCAGCAATCACTCTTTTTGATACTCATACGTCGAACCATCGGCCAGCGTGGCATTCTGCGGACTACGTTCCGATAAATACAGCCGTTTGTCGACCACCCGAAACGACTGCTGGCTTGTATCGGCCTGGAACAAAAGCAGCCCGTCCGTACCGCCGTTTGGATACCGGAGCGAAAACGCGCTCGTCTCTACGGGAATACCGTTACGTATCCGCCGGTACTGCCCGCTTTCATACGTACCATCAAAGGTGAGGGTTTCCGAATAACCTGCTTCCGCAGCCGTAACTGTCTTCTGGGTCAGCCCATACGTTATGCGGGTTAGCTGCCAGGTACCAGCAATGGGCGACGGAGGAAATACACAGCCGCAGATTCGTTTTTCGCAACTAAAAACGAGTAGAACCAGTGCCGTAACGATCAGCTTCGCCTTGCGTGTTTTCATGATTATTTGCTTCGCTCATACACTAATATCCCCGTCTGTTCTCCGCCATAATGCAAGCGTAGGCGGTTCTGACCAGTCAGTTCGTACCGATTGGCGCTTTTCAACGCAGCAAAGTACGCCTGCTCGAACTGCATTGCTTCGGAGGAACCCCCGCGCAGGGTAGCACCCAGCTCCCGAATAGCAATCTGGCTGCTTGGATCAGCTAAGCCACCGGCGTTGTAGTTCATAACTCCGAAGTATAGGTTTACCGACGCTTCCCCGGATATCCGTAAGCTAAAAGGCATCGTACTAACGCTATCTTTTTCAAGTGTTAAACGGACCCGGTAAGGTGACTGAGGCTCGATCAGGTACCAGGTGCCTGGCAACTGATCAGGACTGGCCGATTTGGGACTAGCGTCCTCGGTTCGTTCGCATCCAGAAAGCGACATTAATAAGGCGGCTACACAAAGTAGGAACTGCGTTTTCATAATGCTCTACTCCGTTCGTTTATATACTAATATGCCGGACGACTCAGTGGAATACAGTTTAAGCCGGTCTGGACTAATCAGTTCATACCGATTAAGGCTCTGTAACGTAGTAAAATACGTCTGCTCGAACTGCATTGCTTCTGCTGGACCCGCCATTTTAGTGCTGCCAATCTGCCCGAATTCAAAACGTCCCTTGTCAGAAGCATCAGCTCTGGCAAAATACGTATTCACCGGTGCTTTACCATTGACCGTCAATGCAATCGTACCCGCAACTGTATTCGCTGTTGGGTCGACGTGAAACACTAGCGTAGTCGTATATTGGGTAACGGGCTCAATAAGCGTCCAGGTGCCAACAAGGTCTTTCGGATCAATAGACCGCGTAATACCATTATTACGTTCGCATCCTGAGAACGACATCAGCAGGGCGGCTATACAGAACAGACACAGCGCTTTCATAAGACTTTACTCTTTTTATAAACCAATACGCCGGGTTTAGTGCCGCCGTGATACAGCCGAAGCTGCTGTTGAGCCGTTACCTCATAGCGAACCACCGCGCCTAAATTGGCCAGGTACACCTGCTCGAACTGCATCGCCTGCGTTGTGCCGCCTACTTCGGTATGACTGATCCGGTCAACGCTTGATTTGCCGTCGGCGGATGCGAACAAACGGGCTTTGTACGTATTAACCGCCAGTTTTCCGGTTGCGTTGAACGGCGTAATATCTACCGGAGGATTGTTGGGGTCCACGACTAAGTCCAGGGTTGCCTCGAAGGTAGAGTCCGGCTCTACGAGCTGCCATTTCCCAATCAACGGCTGTACCTGCTGGGCCACAACAGGCTCGTCGGTACTACAGCCCTGGAGTACTGCAAGCAGAACCACCAAGGCTGCTACTAGTCTACATCTCATGAATTTGTTTTAGTCGGGTCGGCAACTTTACCGACGAATAATACCGTTCCCGATGTCTTTTCGTGAATTACGAACACGAACGGTCGGTCGCAGAGGTACGCTTGTGGAGCCGACGTAACGGAGATGCCACCCGTTGTAACGGCGGCCGCTTCGGTGCCTTTTTCATCAACCGCAACAAACGTGTTCTGTTTTACAAAGCTAAGCGTTAATCCGCCCTTGGCATTTATCTTCGTGAAATCCGCTCCATCCGTGAACGCCGTTGGCATACCCATCGCTTCCAGCACATTGTTCAGCTTGATCTCGTAGTTCATCGTGAACTTAGGCAGCCCAATATCAAACTTACCAACGCTCATATCTTTCTGCAACTGCGTCCACTCGTCGCTCGAAAAGCTGCTGATCAGCGATTCGGCCGTGGTGTTCCCCGAAGGCAGCAGCACCGTCATCGCGTATTTGTCGGAACCATACGGAAGTTCGAAGGCCGCGTAGGTTGGCTTAACCAGTCGGCGCAGGTCCGTGTTAAGCCGCATCATCCGAACGGTTGTTTCGTTGCCCGAAGCCAGCTTAAAAGGCGAATCCATTGTCTGATCCGCGTTGAAGCGTGTTTTCCAGTCGCCTTTAAAGTACAGCGCATTCAGCAGGAACATCACATTATCCGGTTGAATCTGATCGATCACTTTCGGGATGCGGCCGTTCGTTTTCTGACTGGCCCAGTTATTAATCTTACCAACCGTAGCCGGATCGGCGAAATCCTGAGCCGATACGTCGGCGCTGAACGTTTCTTTCAATATGTTCTGAAAGCTTGTTTCTACCGGGAATGTATTACGGTTCCAGACGGAGTTCGCCAGGGTTACCGTTACGTTCGGGTCGACAGTTGGTAGGTTATCAATTAAATTCCGATACGTCTGGTTGGCTTCGGCCAGCGTTTGAGCGTCTAGTTTGAGCGTCTGCTGAATCTCCTGGGCGGTCTGGCCATTCGCGCCGTTCATAACCATGCCCAGCGCCATATGCAGGCTCAAAGGAGAGACAAAAAAGTTGCTGCCCTGACCTTCAGCCGTATTGACACGTTTCGCCAGGTCAAAGGCAAACTGAGTTGTCTGACTGGCAAACGGAGCCGATACGCGCAGTTCACCGGTCGATGTGCCTGGCCCAGGCGTTACGTCATTTGTAGTACAGCTAACGGCTGTGAACAGGCTGCCTGCCACCACCGCACTAAGCAAAAAAAATGCATTCGTTTTCATAACCTAACTCAATTAAAGTATTAACCCGTAGCCTGAGTTGGCGCCTTACCCAGAGCTATGCCGGTTGAATACGGATTTACTTATGGACACGTTTTAAAGGATTCTCGTTGTTGGCGCAGGGCGTTGACCAGCGACTCAAAACCAGGAATTGTCTGGTTAAACTCGAACGTAACCCGGTGTTTCTGATCGCCACGCTGTAATTCTATATACTCGGCTCCGCCATCGGCGCAGTCCGGGCATCCCAACGTATCGGGCTGTTTGCTAAACGTTTCGAAATCGGCCAGCGATTGCAAAGCCTGCCAATTCTCGGTCGTTAAAGTCGATTGACACGTCTTGGTTGGGTATTCGGTTGGCGTACGGGGAGCCGTTTGCGTCAGGGTAAGGGTCGTACCGCTCAGCTCATAGTCGGTAAAGCAATAGCCTACACACATGCCAAAAGAGGTGCCCGTACGAATAATCAGGTTTGACGATAGCGGTTCTTTTGACGTAATGTCAGTGCTGGTGCAACTGCTAATCCCCACTGTAAGCAACCAAGCGGCAATTTTTAGTTTCATGATTGTAGACGTTAAAAATGATAATCGACACCAAAACTCATACCGGTCGAAGTCGGGCGACTGTCGATCTGTGAGTTCGATTGAGTACCCGAGTTTAACGAAGGCTGATAGACTCCCGACAGGGACGCTGACCACCGCCGGGAGGGCCGGTACCGGAACCGGGCACCCATCGTAGCCGCCAGCGAAACGGGCCGGTATATGCCATCCTTCGCCGTAATGACCAGTTCATCAGCTACGGTGTTGCGGACAAATATGTTGGTTAATAAACCGCCCACGAGCGCTATACCTAATCGTTTCTTCGGCAAAAGTTGATAGCCTACCTGAACCGGTACCTGCACAAACTGGTAGTTGTTGGTGACGACCTGCTGCGATTGATTAGAATAGCTGTTCTGCGCTACGTAGTTACTGTTGGTCAAATAATCCTGACTCGGCGCGGGCGAATTGACTGCCAAGGTGTGTCTGGCGCTGTTGCGTACTGCATCTACGTACAGGTTACTGGTTGGACTATTCCGTTCGGCACCCGCCGACTGAATTAGCGCTACTGCCGTCTGCCCCGGACTTTCCACCGCCGAATGACCGGCCAGATAGCCTACGCCGGACTCAATTGACCAGTGTTCGCTTAATTGAATACCTGCCCCGGCCTGATACGCTACCGAGAAATTAGCCCGGCTGCTTACCGACGACTGATCGACCCGGCTGTTGCTGGGCACAATTGAGTTCATAAAGCTCATCGGTGCTTGCCGCACCGAAACCGCTGGATTGAATGAACCCGGCATCATGCTTACCGACGCCCACAGTTCACGCGGTTCACGCTTTGCCTGCTCAGTAGTCGCTTCCGTGGACAACTCCGCCGGACGGAACCAGACTATCCGCTGAATTTGCCCCGGTTCGCGCAGCCGTAACGGCTTTCCGGTGAGCTGCTCAACGGTCCAGTCAGCCTGTAGCGCCCCTGCGTTCGTGCTGATTTCGTCTGCTGAGCGGTTCTGAGCCAGGGCACTCGTTCGACGCTCATCAGGTGCTGTGAGTAACATAATGGCCGTTTGCTGCGTTCTACCTGCGGTCAGGAACGCCGAAGATGAGGTCGCTCTCGTCCGGGTTTCCCGTGCTGAGCTGGGTTGCCGCGTCGACGCGGTATATTGCGCCACTGCTTCGTTAGGGGCCGTTTGCCGGTCGGGTAAACGAGGAGAACGCTGCTGTTCCGGACTCATTGCGGCCGCAGTCGGGTCGTTTTCCAATGCTGCTGATGATGCGATGGCGCTGCTGGCGGATTCGTTTTTCTGACCTGTTGACGGAGCTTTGGCTGCAGGAGCCACTGCTACGGGTTCCGTAGTTTCCGTCGGCGCAATCTGTTTTACACGCGTAAGGGGTTGATCGGCCGTTTGGGGACTAAGTGCCCACCAACCGATCAGCAATACGGCTACCGCAGCCGCTACCCCAACACCCCACACAAAGGGCCGCGACGACGCCAGGCCTGTACCCCAAAGGGGCAGGATACGCGGCCCTCGGGACTCATCCAGCTGGCGTTCGATGGCGTCCCACACGCGCGGTGGGGGCGTTTCATCGGCTTCTTCAAAAGCTTTCCGCCAGAAGTCGTCCTCCGGTAAGTTCTGCTTTAATTCACTCATTTCGTATAGGTTGTTCGCTGGGTCGGGGCTCCGTCGAGCGGCCGTCCCACTGTATTTTTTGTTGCAACAGACTCCGGGCCCGCGCATACTGCGATTTCGAGGTTCCCTCGGCAATGCCGAGCAGGTCGGCAATTTCCGGGTGGCTGTAGCCTTCGATGGCATACAGGTTAAACACCGTTCGGCAGCCGGGCGGCAGCTCCTGGATCAGTTGCAGCAGGTACTGGTAGTTCAGGGTCGGCAGACTTTCGTCGGCCTGTGGCAACACCGGAGCCAATTCCTGCACATCGGCGGTATGTTCCCAGGGCTTTTGTTTCCGCAGGTGCTTGAGCGCGGTGTTGATCACAATACGCTTCAGCCAGGCTTCCAGCGGACACTCGAACCGGAACGAGTCGATGTGGCGGTATATTTTCACGAACGAATCCTGCAGAACGTCTTCCGCTTCGTCGGAGTCTTTGACGTACCGTTTGCAGACGGCAAAGAGCTTCCCGGCAAACCGCTCATAGAGCTGTCGCTGCACAATTCGGTCCTGCCGTCGGCACCCTTCGACTAATGCGTATTCATCCTGCATATCAACGCTGACAAATCAATGACCCGCCTGGAAGAGAAACGGTTGTAATTCCGATTAAATTTTTTTGACCCATGCATAGCCTAAGATTATCTCATTTTAAAAGTAGGAGGATACGAACTCCAGACTTTTCGGCACTGTATCTTTGATAAACCCTTCATCTGTGAAACGTATATGAACCGACGTGACGTATTGCGCTGTACACTCGGAATCGGCCTAAGCACAATCGTCGGCCCCGTCTTTTCTACCAGATCGACTCCGGCAACCTGGTTCAACATCGGTGCCTGCGACTGGTCGATCGGCCCGGCTGGCGACATCAACAGTTTTGCGGTGGCCCGGCAAATCGGACTGGATGGCGTCCAGCTTAGTTTGAATACGCGGGCTGATCACGAGCATCTGCGTCGTCCCGATGCTCAGCGGGCCTTCAAAGATGCGGCCAAACGGGCGGATGTGGCAATAGGTGGTTTAGCGATCGGTCTGTTAAATGAAATTCCGTACAAGTCTGACCCGCGTACCGAACAATGGGTGCAGGATAGCGTCGATGTTGCCAAGGCCCTGGGCGTGAAAAACGTACTGCTGGCCTTTTTCAGCAACAACGACCTACGTAACGATTCCAAAGGAACACAGGTGGTCATTGAACGGCTCAAAGCGGTTGCCCCGAAAGCCGAGCGAGCGGGCGTTGTGCTGGGCATTGAGTCCTGGTTATCGGCCCCCGAACATCTGGCCATCCTGGATGCCGTGGGTTCACCCGCCGTGCAGGTGTACTACGATGTGTGCAACTCGACCGTGATGGGCTACGATATTTTTAAGGAAATGCGTGCACTTGGCAAAGACCGGATCTGTGAAATTCACTTAAAAGAGAACGGCAGCCTGCTTGGCAAAGGTCAGGTTGATCTGAAAAAAGTTCGCCAGACAATCGATGCGATTGGGTACAGCGGCTGGCTTCAGATCGAAGGAGCCGTACCTAAGGGGCAGCCATTAGTGGACAGTTATAGAGTGAATAATGAGACGGTTCGTGCGCTGTTTACGTAACAATAACCCAATGCACGACGTAACGCAGCCGTGGATAGAAAAGAAAGTAGCATGAGAGCAATAGTATCCCTAAACGCATTACCGCTGGCCATTCCCACAATTGGGTTGTTATACCTGGCAAGTCAACTGATTCAGCCACAGTCCGCTGGTCTGCCTATATCCATGCCGGAGCCTATTCAGCAGCGGTTAATGATCGTCAGTGCTGATTCCGATAAGCTTTACCTCCCCGACGATCTGGAAGCCACGCTTTGGGCGGAAGCCCCAATGTTCCACAACCCCACGAATATGGACATCGATGCCAAAGGGCGGGTGTGGGTTACAGAAGCGGTGAATTACCGGAAGTTTAACAACAAGCCAGAAACCAGACTCGATCATCCGGAAGGCGAACGAATCATGATTCTGGAAGATACCGACGGCGATGGCAAGGCTGACAACAGCAAGGTATTCGTGACGGACCCGGAACTGGTATCGCCCCTGGGAATTGCGGTCATTGGCAATAAAGTGATCGTATCCTGTTCGCCAAATCTGGTTGTGTATACCGATGAGAACGGCGACGATAAACCCGACCGCAAAGAGGTGTTGCTGACGGGCTTCGGTGGACTCGATCACGACCACGCGCTTCACGCCGTTGTGGCCGGACCCGATGGTAAATATTACTTCAATACGGGCAATGCCGGCCCGCATATCGTTACCGACAAAGACGGCTGGACGTTACGTTCGGGGAGTCTATACACGGGCGGAACGCCGTACAACAAAATCAACCACGGCAATCAGATCAGCGACGATGGCCGGATTTGGGTCGGTGGGCTGGCGTTACGTATCAACGCCGATGGCTCCAACCTGAAAGTGATGGGCCACAACTTCCGGAATAACTACGAAACGGCGCTCGACTCGTACGGAAACATGTGGCAGAACGACAACGACGATCAGGTGGTTGCCTGCCGGACCACCTGGCTCATGGAAGGGGGCAATGCGGGGTATTTCAGCAGCGACGGTACGCGCTACTGGCAGGCTGACCAACGGCCCGGCCAAACCATACCCACTGCGCACTGGCATCAGGACGATCCGGGCGTGATGCCGGTTGGCGACATTACCGGTGCGGGTTCGCCCACGGGCATGGTCGTGTACGAGGGCGATGAGTTAGGACCGCAGTATCGGGGTATGGTGCTCAGCGCCGAAGCAGGACGTAACGTAATTTATAGTTACAGGCCCGAAGTGTGGGGCGCTGGCTACCGGCTGCCTCGTACGGACTTTATCAGTACGTTTCCCAAAGTAGAGGAAGATTATAAATGGAACAACGTTGACCAGGATACGCGCAAATGGTTTCGGCCCAGCGACGTAGCGGTTGGCACTGACGGAGCACTTTACATTGCCGACTGGTACGATCCGATCGTGGGTGGTCACCAGATGCAGGATCAAAAAGGATACGGCCGGATCTATCGGATCACTCCGAAAGGCCGCAAGCTGAAAACACCTAAGATAGATCTGCGTACCACCCAGGGGCAGATCGCGGCCTTGCTTAATCCAGCCGTAAACGTTCGTATGCTCGGCTTTGAAGCCTTGCAGGAGCAGGGTGATAAGGTCGTAGAGCCGGTCATGGCCCTGTTGTCGTCGTCGAATCCGTATCATCGCGCCAGGGCGATTTTTCTGCTGGCTCATCTGGGCGCTGAAGGTCAGTTTGAAGTCGAACGGCTGTTGAAAGCGGTTGACGCTCCGGTGCGGGTGGCGGCTATTCGGGCACTACGTAGCATCACACCGGAAAATACGAAATCGAATCCTGGCCTGACCGCTTCGCAAAAAGCATTACTGCCTCTGTTGGGTAATTTATCCAGCGACCCAAATCCGGCCGTTCGTCGGGAGGTAGCCGTGGCCCTGCGCGACATTCCTTATGTCGACTGCCGGTATATGCTGCTCAATCTGCTAAAAGGCTACGACGGGCAGGACCGTTTTTACTTACACGCGCTGGGTATTGCCGCCGACGGCAAAGAAGAAGCCGTGTTTGCAGACCTGCGCCCGAGTCTGCCGACCGATCCGCTGGAGTGGGATCAGCGAACAGCGAGCCTGATGTGGCAACTTCATCCCGCTTCGTCGGTGACGATGCTTAAGAAACGGGCCGAAGCCCAAACGCTTTCAGCCGAAGCCCGGAAACAGGCCGTTACGACGCTGGCCTTCATCAAAAGCGAAGCTGCGGCTAAGGCAATGGTTGATCTGGCGAAATCGCCGGACAAAGACGTGGCTGCTCAGACTACGTACTGGCTCGGCTTCCGGCGGGGGAATGATTGGGCGAAACTGCTGAACTGGGAAGAGATTATGCCAACACAGGTGTCGGCCGACGAGCAGAAGATGCTTGCCAAACGGCAGATACTGCTCGACGAGTACAAACCTAACGCCGAAAAACGGAGCGTGGCGCTCACCATGGCCCGCGACCCCGAGGGGGGCAAGGTGCTGGTGGGTCTGGCAGCCGACGGAAAGCTATCGGACGCGTTGATCAAAAGTGTCGGCCCGGCTATTCTGAGAAATCCGGATCAGACCGTTCGCACCATGGCGAAGGAATATTTTACCCCTAAAAAAGCGACACCCGCTCCGGAGCCGCCTGCTGTCGCCATCGCTGCCCCAACGACCCCGGAAAAGCCTTCGGTGACAACATCAGCTGAAGCGAATACGGCCGATCCGGCAATTGCCGAGATCGCCCTGCTGACCGGAAACGAAAACGCCGGGCTTAGCGTCTTCAAAACGAGTTGTGCTGGCTGTCATCGACACGGTAAACAAGGCAACGATGTTGGGCCGGAACTGACAAAAATTCATCAGAAATTCGATAAGAACGGTCTGCTGGATGCTATTCTTCGCCCGAGCGCGGGGATCGCGTTTGGCTACGAACCCTGGCTGATTACAACCAAAACGGGTCAGACGTATTACGGTTTTCTGGTAAGCGATGGTAGTCAGTCGATTGTGGTGAAGGGCGTAACGGGGCAAAAACATACCATCCCAACGGATAAGGTTTTCTCCCGACGGCAGTACAAAACAAGCCTTATGCCCGACCCAACGGCGATGGGCCTGAAACCGCAGCAGATAGCCGACTTAACCGCTTTTCTCCTGAAGCAATAAACCCAGGATACGAAACCCCGCAGCGTGCTGCGGGGTTTCGTACTTCTAAGCGGTTGTTCGTATCGAATGACGTATTGCGACTAATTCGCAGTATCGTGTGTGGAAAACTAAACCATCAGGCATCCAAAGGAATCAATGAACTGTTGACCGGATCACTTACCCGCCCCAACCATGAATCGTACACTCATCAGCTTGTTATTAACCTGCCTGGCCCTGGCCGCTTCCGCCCAGAACCGCCCCTTGCCCGATTACGTCCGTGATTGGCGCCGGGCCGATACGCTGGCGGCTAAAGGCTTACCCAAATCGGCGCTGGCCATCGCCAACCGCATTTACAACGAAGCCAAAGCGGCCCGGAACTATCCGCAACTGGCCAAAGCGGCCATGCACCGAATGATCTTCCGCAGCTACTCAGACGAGGATGCGTATGTCGAACTGGTGCGCTCGATGCAGGCCGACATTCGGGATACGCCCGAACCAGCGCGGTCAGTACTGCAATCGGCATTAGCCATGATTTACTGGCAGTATTTTCAGCAAAATCGGTATAAGTTTTACAACCGGGCGACGGTCGATAAGCCAGCCAACCAAAAAACACCCGCTGATTCGACTTCTGATTTTACCACCTGGGACGCCCATCAACTTGTATCCGCGACCACCCAGGCGTATCTGGCTTCGGTCCAGAATAAAGAACTGTTGCAGCGTATTCCTGTTTCGGATTATGAGGTACTGATCGATAAGGGCGACGCGGACACTCGGGTGCTGCGCCCTACGCTGTATGATTTGCTGGCTCACCGCGCCATTAGCTTCTTTCAGAATACCGAACCCGATTTGCTGAAGCCAGTTTTTCGTTTTGTCCTCGACAAACCGGATTACCTCTCCGGGCCTGATGGCTTTGCGCAGTTAACTATCGAAAGCCTGGATTCGCTGTCGGGCCGGTATCAGGCCCTGCGGTTGTATCAGCAATTGATCCAATTTCACCTGGCTGATAAAGATCCGTCTGCACTGGCCGATGCCGATGCCATGCGCTTATCATTTGTTCGGGGATATAGCACCGTGCCCAACAAAGACACACTCTATCGGCAAACGCTTACCCAGCAGATAAGCCGTTATAAAGGCCAGCTGGCCGAAGCCATTTATGCATTCGAGTTAGCCAGACTGCTGGCTGATGATAATGGCCCCCAGCCGTTACAGGATGATGATCAACTAGACACCGGTACGCCCGCGCCCGACCCGGCCAAATGGAACCGTAAGCAGGCTGCCGATATTTGTCGGGACCTGGAGAAACGGTATCCTAAAACCTATATCGCGCAGCAGGCAGCCCGTTTGCTGAGTCAACTGCTTAATCCAACGTTTTCGGCTCAGGTAGAACTGGTCAACAGTCCTGATCAGCCGTTTCGGGCACTCGTTACGTATCAGAACGTCTCCCGCCTGCAATACCGGATTATCCGGCTGAACGCTGCCGAACGGCAGGTCTACCGGAGTCTCTACAACACGCCGGAGCAGCGGCAACTGGTGGTCGATAACTGGCTCAGGCGGCCAATCGTGGCCGAGGGAGACGTCATGTTACCCGATGATGGAGACTTACGCGAGCATAGTACTGAAATCGCTCTGCGGGGGCTACCCCTTGGGTGTTACGCGCTGCTGGTGACATCCGATACGAAATTTCAGGCCAAAGGCGGAACTATAGATTGGGCTTCCTTCTGGGTTTCGTCGCTGAGCTACGTGCTTCAGACCGACTCGAAAAATAAGAACAACACCTTGTTTGTGACAAACCGGCAGTCTGGCGAGCCGCTGCCGAACGTGGTGGTTGCCGTGGTCGATCCGACAACCCGGCCCGTAGCCGGTGGTCAACGAAACAAAGCTACCAATGCCGAGGGGCGTGCGGTTTTCTCCGTTAGCGAGGTGCCTATGCAGACGGCCTTCTTTTACCAGATTACACTCGGCAAAGACACGCTGCTCTCCGATCAGCAGTACCGATATAACTATAACACGAACGAAAATGGGGAGCGAGTTACTACGTACACAAACCTGTTTACCGACCGGGCTATTTACCGCCCCGGCCAGCCGATTTACGTAAAGGGTTTGCTGTATGAAGGTCAAACGAACCAGTACAATGTAGTGGCTGGTCAGGATGTTGAGATTCGCTTTCTTGATCAAAACGGGGAAGAAATAGGGAAACAGACCGTTAAAACCAACGAATTTGGTACGTTCAGCACGTCGTTTACGGCACCTGTCGGGCGATTGACGGGAGTTATGTCTATCCAAACGGGCCGAGGTAGTACGGTTGTTCGGGTCGAAGAATACAAGCGCCCAACTTTTGAAGTGACAAGTAAACCCATTAAACAAACGTTCAAACTTGGTCAGACCATAACGTTATCTGCTCAGGCCAAAACGTTTGCGGGGGCGGTAGTCGATGGGGCTGAGGTGCGCTACCGGGTGGCTCGTACCCTCCGGCAGCGCTGGGATGGTTGGTACACGTCCTGGAAACGAATTCCTCAGCGGTCCGTAGAGGCCGAGATTGCCAACGGAACCGCAAAGACCGATGCGCAGGGAAACGTTACTGTTACGTTTGTTGCCCTGCCCGATCCCGAAAAGAAGCGGGAAACCAATCCCATCTTTGACTTTGAAATAACCGTCGACGTAACGGACCGGGCTGGCGAGACTCGCAGTACCAATCAGACGCTACGTATCGGCTACACCGCCTTGCAGGCAGAGCTACGTATTCCGGCTCGGATTGAAAAAAGCCAGACCACTTCACCGGCTCCCTTTGTTGTAAAAGCGACAAATCAGTCGGGCGAAAAAATCCGGGCCACCGGACAGCTTACGGTATATCGGCTACAGAGCCCCAATCGCCTGCTGCGTAAACGACTCTGGTCTCGCCCCGATCGCCAGTTGATGACCCGGGCCGAGTTCGAGCGCCTATTTCCGAACGATGTTTTTGATGCTGAAGACAATCCACGTTCGTGGCCCAGGCAAACTGTTGTTCAGCAGCAGCCAATCATAACCGCCGTTGATTCGCTGATCAAACCCGATCTGTCTCGTTATACACCGGGTGAATACGTAGCGGAATTGAACCTGACCGACTCAACGGGAGAAACCGTTCGCGAGCGAGCGTATTTTTCGGTGCTGGACGAGCAACAGCCCACAGCATCGGCCCTGGCGGATGTCTGGTTCCAGGTCCGTAAGGCAACTGCCGAACCGGGTGAAACGGCCGTATTCTGGGTGGGTAACGCGAAACCGGGCTGGGTGCTGATGCAAATCGAAGAGAAACGGCTCATTGTTCGGCAGGAATGGCTGAAAACCGATGGGCGGCCCCGGCGGGTGACGTTGCCCGTTTCGGAGAAGCAGCGCGGTGGATTCGCCGTCCATTTTACGATGGTGCAAAACGGGCGGTTGTATCAGGAGTCGCAGATCATTACCGTGCCGTTTACCAACAAGCAGCTACGTATTGAAACGCAAACGTTTCGCTCAAAACTTAAACCCGGTCAGGCCGAAGAGTGGACGCTGACCATTGCCGGACTGGAGAACAAACCGGCCGAACTGGTTGCTACGTTGTACGATGCTTCGCTGGATGCCTTTAGCCGGCTCGACTGGCCAACGACGTTTTATCGTCCTTACTTGTCGACTTTCTACCGGCCAGGGCACACGATGAGCTTCAATACTCAGCGTACCAACGTATTGCTGCATCCCTTCCGGCCTGAGCTTCCGGTTCCAAATCGAAAGTATGATGAGCTAGGGTGGTCGGGATATCGATTGACGTTTGCGGGCGGCAAACTATTCCGGCACAATCCGGTTGGTCCGTATGGCGTGTCCAATCAGGCTCTGCGTATTACCATCAACCGGTCGGGTAAGCGATTGTCGGGCACCGTGAAAAACCCAGACGGTACAGCCACGCCGGGGGTTTCCGTATTGATTAAGGGATCAACGACCGGTGCCGTAACAGACGCGAAAGGCACCTTTACCCTAACGGCTGATTCGGACAAAGAGCCCGTAACGCTGCTGTTTACCACTATCGGCTACGTAACATCCGAAGTCACGATCAAGCAAAAAACGGTTTCGCTACGTATACAGCCAGCCACTCAGGAATTGGATGAAGTTGTCGTAGTCGGTTACGGAACCCAACGCAGACAACGTGTAACGGGGGCGGTTGCTATGGCAAAGGTTGGGGGAGGAGCCGCCCCTGCACCCGCTATGGCGGCTGATGGCGCAGCTGAGGAATTAAACGAAGCGGTTGCCTCCGAACCAGATAAGCCGCGCCTAGATACGCCACCTGTTAATCTCAGACGTAATTTTAACGAAACGGCTTTTTTCGTTCCGCAACTCAAGACCGACGACAAAGGCCGGGTCGTGCTCAAATTCACCATGCCCGAAGCACTTACGCGCTGGCGGCTACTGGCGTTCGCGCACACGAAAGATTTGAAAACTGGTACGTTGGAGCGCGCGATTGTGACGCAGAAAGAGCTGATGATTACGGCCAATGCCCCTCGTTTCTTCCGCGAAGGCGATACCATCCGGTTTACGGCGCGGGTCAACAACCTGACCGATAAACCGCAAACGGGCGTGGCTAATCTGGAAGTACTCGATGCCCTAACGGGTGAGCCGATTCAGGCGAAGCTCAAACTGGCCAACGCGCAGCTGCCGATTTCTATCTTGGCCGGGCAAAGCCAATCCGTCGGATGGACGTTAGTGGTTCCGACGGGACTGGAAACGGTTACGTGTCGGCTGACGGCGCAGGCCGCTGGGTTCACCGATGGTGAAGAGTTCACGGTTCCTGTTCTACCCAACCGGATGCTGGTGACCGATACCAAACCGTTTTGGGTGAATGGGGCTGGTCCTCGTTCTACGCAGACAAAGGAGTTCAGGCTGACTGCGCTGACAAATCTTAATCCCGAACTGCCTGTGCAGCATGAACGGTTGACCGTTGAAGTAACGAGCAATCCGACGTGGTACGCGCTGCAATCGCTGCCTTATCTGATGGAGTATCGCTACGAATGTGCTGAGCAGTTATTTAGTCGGCTGTATGCCAATACCCTGGCGGCTCACATTGTTGGCAGCAAACCTGAGTTTGCGCAGGTGATTTCGCAGTGGCAGAAGAACCCGCCCCGTAGTCCGCTTGAGTCGAACGAAGAGCTAAAAGCCATTACGCTCGAAAACTCACCCTGGCTGGCCGATGCCCGCTCCGAGTCGGCTAGACAGGCGCGGTTAGGGCAACTGCTCGATCAGAACCGGATGCGTACCGAACAACGGACCGCCTTTGATAAGCTTCGACAGTTGCAAAGCTCAGGTGGCGGGTTCCGGTGGTTCGGCGGTATGGAGCCAAGTTTATCAATGACGCTGCACATTCTGAGTGGATTTGGCCATCTTCAGAAGCTTGGCGTTTCCTTTCCGGCCGATATGCAGGCGGAGCTGGCCGAAATGCAGGCCAACGCCATCCAGTACGTCGATGCCGAAATGAAAGACTGGATTGAGGAGCAAAAGAAGCGCAAAGCCGTTGACAGTTGGTCTTTTCTGGAAACGCAGTATCTCTATGCCCGTAGCTTCTATACCAGTAAGCCTGTGGTTAAAGATGTACTCACCTACGTGAAGCAGCGCGTTGCCGCAGGTTGGCTTAAACAAAGTTTGCAGGGACAGGCGCTTTCAGCACTGGCGCTGGCTCGCTTCGAGGATACGAAAACGGCTAACGGCATTCTGGCATCTTTGCTGGAACGATCCAGGACATCTGAAGAACTCGGTACGTATTGGCCCGATAACCAAAGTGGCTTGCACTGGTACCAGACTCCTATCGAAACCCAGGCGTATATCATCGAAGCATTCGAAGAGCTTAACCGCGACCGGGCTATGGTTGATGCGATGAAACGCTGGCTGATTCGTCAGAAACAAACCCAGGCATGGTCATCCACAAAAGCGACGACTGAGGCCATCTACGCCCTTCTGTTGCGCGGCAGCAATTGGCTCGATACAAAACCGAATACTACAGTAAGTCTGGGTGGCCAGCCAATCGACAGCCGCGTAACGAAAACGGAAGCAATCACGGGTTATCAGAAAGTAACCTATGCCGCTAGCGAAATCAAGCCAGAAATGGGCGTGATCCAGATTACCAAGAAAGGGGAGGGGCCTTCCTGGGGCGCTTTGTATTGGCAGCACTTTGAGCCACTCGACCGGGTGATGCCGGGCAGTACCGGTTTATCCGTTCAGAAGACGCTTTATGTACAGCGCGACTCACCCAGTGGCCCCATCATTTCACCGGTTTCATCGGCCACGCGTTTAAAACCCGGCGATCTGATCAAGGTCCGGCTCGTGTTAAAAACCGATCGGGAAATGGAGTATGTGCATGTGAAAGACAGCCGGGCGTCGGGCTTTGAGCCCGTTGCGGCTTTGTCGGGTTACAAATACCAGAATGGACTCGGCTATTACGAATCGCCCCGCGACGCGTCGACCGATTTCTTTATTAGTTACCTAACTGTAGGTACGCACGTATTCGAGTACGATTTGCGCGTTGCCCAAACCGGCGATTTCTCGGCCGGGGTTGCTACGGTTCAATGCTTCTATGCGCCAGAGTTTTCGGCTCATTCCGCCGGAGAGCGAGTACGGGTAAAGTAAAGTTCAGGAAATAACGGCTATGGCCTCCAGCTCGAGCTGGAGGCCATAATGCAACGGTAATACCGGCACTACCGAACGCGCAGGCTTATGGTCGCCGAAGAACTGCGCGTAAAGCTGGTTGACCGTACCCCAGGCGTTAATGTCTGAAACGAAAATGGTTACTTTAAGTACGTGTTCGCGTTGGCTGCCAGCAGCTTGCAATATAGCGTCGAGATTAGCCAGCACTTGCTCGGTCTGTTCAGCCAGAGTGGCGTTGGTAAGCTTTTCACCGGTCGGCTTTATCGGCAAAATTCCTGATAGGTAAGCAAGGTCATTGTGAACGACGGCTTGCGAATAATGTCCTCCGGGGGCCGGGGCATTCGGGGTATCGATGAGTGTCATGAAATGGATCAGTTTATTGCGAGGAAGCTTATTAGGCGCGTTAAACAGAGTCGCCCAACTGTTTCCGCACTTCAATAGCCACTCGTTCACCGGAGCGCACGGCACCGTCGATATAACCGTTCCAGATGTCGGAAGTTTCGGTTCCGGCCCAGTGGATCCGGCCGACGGGTTCTCGAAGTGCCTTGCCAAGGTTTGTCCATACGCCCGGTCCCATCAGACCCGCGTAGCATCCGCGTGACCATTCTTCATTGATGAACGAATGATCGAGGTAACGAACGGGTTTGAGCGCTCCGGCGCCAAAGAACGTAGCAAACGCGTGCAGCGCCGATAGTTTACGTCCTTCATCCGATAAGGCTGAAAACTCTTTGGCCTGATTGCCGAGCACAAACCCCATCAGCACGCCCTTACTGGCATCCTTTGGCGAGTTGTCAAACGTAACTGTTACGTGTCCATCGGGCGTAGCGGCCAATCCGTTCAGACCTTGTTTGCGCCAGAAGGGTTCGTCATAAACCGCGTAACATTTCCAGACCGAACCCATCGGTATGCGCTGAATTAACTGGGCGCGTTGAGCGGGAAGTAGCGGCTGAAAATCAATTTTGGCCGTAAGGGTAGGAGGGATGGCCACAACTACCCGCTGCGCCAAGAGGGTAGCCTGTGCTGTCACAACTCGCACCTGCTCGCTGTCCTGTAGAATAGCTTTTACGGGGCTGGTAAACCCAATACGGTCCTGGAACGTAGCGGCCATACGGTCGGCGATAGTTTGAGCACCGCCCACAAAACGCTCTTCCTGAGCCCCGTTTTTTACGTTCATCAGGGTATCCAGGTCCCGACCTGACTTGATGTAGAAAAGCGCATGAAGCAAGGAAATCTCCGCGGGATCAGCGGCCCAGATTGCTTCAGCGGCAATCCTGAAAAACTGCCGGGCTACGTCGAAACGCATTTGCTTATCCATCCAGGCCGCCAGCGTCATAGAATCAAGCTTCCGAGCATTGGGTGTTTCCCAGGGTGTTACAAGATTAACCGTCTTCGACAGCTTGTTCAATCTCTTAATCGCAGCATCCAGACTGAGTAGTGCCCCAACCGGCAGCGGAGGAATTAATCCTTTGTAGCGTTTAACCTGACCCCGAAAAAACTGAGTGCTTTTCCCTTCATCATACGTCTTGAACGTCTCGACGCCAAACTCCTTTGCCAGCGCATAAAGCCGATCCTGCGTTGGTCCAACCCAGGCTCCGCCCAAATCGACGTAGGAGCCATCGTCGAAACGTTGCGTCCAGACCCGACCGCCAACGCGGCCCTGAGCTTCCAGAAGCAGGACGTTTTTACCAGCGTTCAGTAAATCACGCGTAGCGGTCAGGCCTGCGTAGCCTGCACCGATTACTACAACGTCGTAGGAAGAAGATGGTTGACTCATTGATATGTAGGAATAGCTGTGGAAACCTACGTAAAATCCGGGAGCCCTAAAAACAATGAAGCCTGCCGACCGTAAATTGGTCGGCAGGCCTTTACGGTCTTGCTAAGCTCTAAACGATGGCGTCGATCAGCGCGGTTACTATAGATACGACAAAGCTGAAAAGTAAGGCAGCAATGAAGCCCGTAACGTGAAAGCCGCTGACCAGATAATCCGTCAAATAGACCATCAGTACGTTGATAACCAGTAAGAACAACCCGAGAGTCAAAATGGTAATGGGTATGGTCAGTATCGTTAAAATCGGTTTAATAAATGCGTTTAACAGACCAAGGACAATGGCTACAATCAGGTAGGTACCCGCTCCGCCGGTTACCGAAACGCCTGGAATGAATAAGCTGGCCACGTAAACGGCCACGGCACTAATTAGAATTCGAATGATGAGACCCATGAAAAGCTTGAGGTTTGGTGAGCAGCGCTACCCAGATACCTTCGTGATACCTGACAACACCGAACAAACCTCAAACCCGAAGCTATTGTTTATGATGACGGCTTTGCAACACCGCCAGAATATCGTCGAGATTGATATTCTTGTGCTCCAGCAGGACTAAAAAATGGTATAGCAGATCAGCCGCTTCGCCCTTAAACAGGTCATCGTTGCCATCTTTCGCTTCGATAACCAGTTCAACAGCCTCTTCGCCCACCTTCTGCGCAATCTTATTGACGCCCCGGCTAAACAGCTTCGCCGTGTAAGAACCCTCGGTCGGATTCACTTTGCGCTCGTGAATAATGCTTTGCAGGTAATTCAGAAATTGGCCCTGTCCCTGATTTCGTTCATTGAAGCACGTATCAGCGCCTGTGTGGCATACCGGACCGGCGGGACTAGCTTTGATTAACACTGTGTCGCCGTCGCAGTCAACCAGGACTTCGCTAACGTGCAGGAAGTTATTGGAGGTCTCACCTTTCGTCCAGAGCCGTTGTTTGCTTCGGCTGAAGAACGTAACAATATTTTCCGCGCTGGTCTTGTCGTAAGCCTCACGGTTCATATATCCCAACATCAGAACCTTACCGGTGTCTTTGTCCTGAATAACGGCGGGTACAAGCCCGTCGGGTGATTTATCGAAATTAATTTCGGAATTCATGCTGTAAAGGTAAGCCGCTACGCCCGAATCGTCTGCACAAAAGCCTGAATGCTCTCGGGCGAAGTGCCATACTGCTCCAGGTGGCGAATGAAGGCGCTACCGACAATGGCTCCGTGGGCGTATTGGCAGGCCGTATCAAACGTATCGTGATTGTTGATGCCAAAGCCAATCAGACGAGGGTTGCGCAGGTTCATGGCCTGAATACGCTCGAAATACGCCCGCATCGGCTCACTGATGCCTTTAACCGACCCCGTAATGCTCGCCGACGAAACCATGTAAATGAACCCGTCTGACTCCGCATCGATCATGCGAATACGTGCCTCCGATGTTTGGGGGGTAATCAGGTTAACGTTAACAAGGCCGTATTCCCGGAACGTCGACGCATAATCGGACAGATACAAGTCCAGCGGCAGGTCCGGCAGAATAACACCATCTACGCCTACTTCACGGCAGGCCCGACAAAAGTTTTCAATACCAAACTGCAACACCGGGTTTATGTACCCCATCAGTAATATAGGTACCGTGATTGGATCGCCAGAGCCGCTTTGCCGACAGTTAGCTAACTGAGCAAACAGCGTCTTCAACGACATGCCGTTGTCTAGGGCGCGGCCGTTGCTCTGCTGGATGGTTTCGCCATCAGCAACCGGGTCGGAATAAGGCATCCCGATTTCGACCAGATCAACGCCAGCGGCCTGGAGACCACGTAACACGGTCATGGTATCGTCGAGGTTCGGAAATCCGGCAGTAAAATATACATTCAGAATTCGCTCGCTTTTCTGAGCGAACAGATCCGTAATACGGTTTTGGGTTAGTTCCTGTGTCATAAGTAACGCGGCCCGTGTCATTTACAAATACTTTGAATACGTGCTTAGATCTTTATCTCCCCGGCCAGATAAACAGACTACGACCACATCGGTAGTGCGGAGGTTCATCTTGGAAAGAGCGGCCAGGGCGTGGGCCGACTCGAGGGCGGGAATAATGCCCTCAAGCTTGCTAAGCTGGAAACCGGCCTGCAACGCTTCTTCGTCGGTAATGGCGTAAAAATCACCCCGACCCGAATCGAACAGATGCGCATGAAGCGGACCAATTCCCGGATAATCCAACCCTGCCGAAATCGAATATGGTTCTGTAACCTGTCCATCTTCAGTTTGCATCAGAATGGTTCGGCTACCGTGCAGAACGCCCGGCTTACCCAACGCAGTCGTTGCTGCCGAATGACCAGACGTAACGCCTTGTCCGGCAGCTTCTGCTGCGACCAAACGTACTGAGGGTTCATTCAGGTAATGGAAAAATGCACCCGCTGCATTGCTGCCGCCACCAACGCAGGCTACGACGTAATCTGGGTTTTCCCGACCCGCCTTGACCAGAAGCTGCTTCCGAACTTCCTCCGAGATGACAGACTGGAAACGTGCCACCATATCGGGGTAAGGGTGGGGACCAACGACCGAGCCAATGATGTAGTGCGTATCAACCGGGTTGTTGATCCAGTGACGCATGGCTTCGTTGGTAGCATCTTTAAGCGTCTGACTGCCCGACGTAGCGGGCACTACCGTTGCACCGAGCATCCGCATCCGGTCGACATTCGGCTTCTGGCGCTCCATGTCGATGCTGCCCATGTACACAATACACTCTAAACCCATCAGGGCGCAAACGGTGGCTGTGGCTACACCATGCTGTCCGGCTCCGGTTTCGGCCACAATGCGCTTTTTTCCCAGACGCTGTGCCACCAGAATCTGACCAATGGTGTTATTCACCTTATGAGCACCCGTGTGGCACAGGTCTTCGCGCTTCAGGTAGATTGTTGCGCCAATGTGATCAGACAGGCGCTTCGCCAGAAACAGGGGTGTTGGTCGACCCACATAATCTTCAAGAAGCTGCCAGAACTCCGCCTGAAACGACGGATCGGCGATGATTTGAAGATAGTTCTGACGCAGTTCTTCAACATTTGGGTAAAGCATTTCAGGAATGAACGCTCCACCAAAGTGGCCATAAAAGCCTTTATCTGATACCCCGAAGGAGGCAGTTGATTCAACTGTGGTTTGCATTATAATCAGTGCTTTATTAATCGTAATCCTAACGCCGATAGGTGATTGAAATCATTATCGGCGTGTGCAGTTCCACATCCAGGTACAAGGCAGTGGCCGCTATCCAAATATCGCTCTTACCCATGTTACAGGCAGAAGAATGAAGGGGAGCCGTTCTGAGTTTGCCTTGGCTAAACGCATCAACCTGCGCATAAACCGGAATAATCAGTGGCTCTAAACTAGCAATCGGGTAGTGACCAACCAGATAGCTTACAAAATCTATCTTTTGAGCGCCCCAGTCTGAAGGAGATCACCGACAACTATACTTGGAATGATAGTTTGAACAGGTGGTGAGCTTCTTTGACGAATGTGATCAATCAAAATATTTGTGTCATAGATCATACTGCACCCCTGTCTCCCTCGGCTAATAACTCATCCATGCGCTGGTTTTCCTCTTCGGTAAACTCCGAAAACGCTCGTAAGAATGGTTCTCGTACGGCAGTAGCTTCTAGAAAGTGCTCAACACCCCAGCGCCTGATATCTTCCGGTTTGTAGACACTGGAACCTTGCTCGTTAACGGTTGGGATATGTTGCCGCTCTTCATCATTTGCATTAGCCTTGTTGTTGCTGGTTTAACACAACAAACTATGGCGTAGCTACAGGTCAACACTACACGGCTTCTTCCTCTTCAATTGGCCGTAGCCGGGTGATGAGTTCTTTTACTTTGGCAATGTCTTTTACGCCCGGCGAGGTTTCAACCTGGCTGTTCACATCGACGCCGTACAGCTTCATGCCTTTTAGTTGCGCTAGCTGATCGAGGTTATCCAGGCCAATGCCGCCACTGATGAAAAATGGCTTGTCGTTATCGTATCGACTTAGGATGCTCCAATCGAATGATACACCATTACCGCCCGGCTGGTCTCCCTTTGCGTCGAACAGAAAAAAGTCGCACTGCGCTTTGTAGTTGTTTAGCATCGAAAAGTTAAATGACTCATCTACCCGAAACGCCTTGATGATGTTGATACCTCTGTTCCGTAGGCTCCGGCAATACTCGGGCGTTTCGTTGCCGTGCAACTGCACGTATTGAAAATCGTACTTCTTTACATTCCGCAGAATATAATCCGGGCTGGCGTTTACAAACACGCCGACTTTGCGAATCGAACGCGGCAAGGCTTTTACCGCATCAACATCCAGCTCATCACCGACGAAACGGGGTGATTGATCGTAGAAGATAAACCCAACGAAGTCAGGACCAAGGGCGGCAATCTCTTTCAGGTTGTCGGCATCACGCAGACCGCACACTTTGATTTTCATGAGGTAAACGAGTTTGTAAAGGTGGGCATTTGATCTTTGAAATCGGTTACCAGGGCAGCCAGAGCCGCGGCTGGATCAAGGGTTTTCATAAACGCTTCGCCGATCAGGAAACCATCAAAACCCGCCTTAAACAGCGTGATCATCGTCGCAGCATCGTGCAGCCCGCTTTCGGTGATCTTGGCGAAGGTATCCGGTATGCGCTCGACCAACCGAAGCGAAGTATCAACGGAGGTCGTAAATGTTTTCAAATTTCGATTGTTAACGCCAACCAGATCAACCGTATGGATGAGCGACCGATCCAGTTCCTCCTCATCGTGAACTTCGAGCAGTACCTGCAGGCCCAGGTTCTGGGCCTGCTCGCTAAAGTCAGCTACTTCTTCGGGCGTAAGACAGGCGGCAATGAGCAACACCAGGTCAGCACCCCAGGCTTTTGCTTCCAGCAACTGATACGTATCAACAATGAAATCTTTACGAAGGATGGGCGTTCCGGGGTTTGCCAGGCGGGCGGCCTGTAAGTCCGCGGGTGTTCCTCCAAAAAACGGCTCGTCGGTCAAGACAGAAAGCACCGCTGCTCCCGCTTTAACGTAACCCTGCGTAGTCGCAGCGACCTCGGCTTGATCATTGATGATGCCTTTGGAAGGGGATTTACGCTTGAATTCGGCAATGATACCCGTTGACCGAAAATCCTGAACGGCATCCCGCGCAGAAATTGGCGGCCGTTTGAAGTCAGGCATTTGTTCTAACACAGACGTGGGTGTGGCTTCCTTACGCTGGGCTACTTCTATTCGCTTCTGAGCAACAATCTGATCTAAAATTGTCATATTCTAAAGGCCATTATCCATCAGCAGCGGCTGACAACAATGACGAGTAATGACTACGAATAACGTACTAACCAATCAACTTCTTAAAACTCATCAGGGCCCGTTTGCTTTCCAGAGACTCACGCGCCATCGCTATAGCTTCCTCCGGCCCCTTCGCTTTCCCGGCTGCCAACAGCGCCATGCCCGCATTCGCTAAAACAGCCTGCTTTTGCGCTGAGGTCGCTTCGTCGTTCAGCACATTCATAAATAGCTGCGCTGACTCGTCTAACGTCTGGCCGCCAGCCAGTGCTTCCGGTGCCAGAGTTTCCAGACCTAGCTGCTCAGGTTCAAGTACTTGTTCAGTTCGGTTACTGATTACTTTGAAGGCACCTGTCAGCGAAATCTCGTCGTAACCGTCCAGCCCGTGCAGAATCATAAACTGCTTGTCTGTCTGCTGATAAAGGTACGCATATAATCGCGCCAATTCAAGACTAAACACCCCAACAAGCTGCTTTTGAGGCTTTGCCGGATTAATCATCGGGCCGAGTACATTGAAAAATGTTTTAACGCCAAGATCTTTGCGGATAGGCGCTACGTTCTTCATGGCCGGGTGAAACAACGGCGCATGCAAAAAACAGATACCCGCAGTCTCCATTTTGCGTTGCAGCTCACCAACATCATTCGTAAACGTATAGCCAAGCCGTTCCATAATGGTCGATGACCCAACCAGTGATGACACGCCGTGATTACCGTGTTTCGCCACGCATTGACCCGCGCCAGCGACTACAAATGATGAGAGAGTTGAGATGTTGAACGTATCTTTCCCATCGCCCCCCGTGCCACAAAGGTCCATTGGGTCGTAGGTGGCCAGATCGACCGGAAGGCACAGTTCCAGCATCGCATCGCGGAAGCCTTCAAGCTCTTCAAGGCGTAGGCTGCGCATCATGTAGACGGTCAGGAACGAGGCAATCTGGGCCGCGTTGTATTCACCCCGGCCAATGCCCAGCAATACTTGCCGGGCTTGGTCTTTTGTCAGGTGTTTATACTCGAAAAGGTGATTTAGAATAGCTTTCATTTCTCAAAGAGCGAAAGAGGTAAAGAGTGAATACCTGGCGCATTTTGTAGCGCACTTTCACCGCTACGGCGGCCTGGTCTTTATTGTTTTAGCCAGTTTTGGAGCATTCTAACGCCGTTTTCGGTGAGTACCGATTCGGGGTGAAATTGCAAGCCGCGGACGTCGAAGCGGGTGTGAGCCAAGGCCATAACCCGGCCATGTTCGTCTACGGCGGTAGTTTTAAGTTCAGCGGGCATGGAGCTGGGTACGACGGTCCAGGAGTGATACCGTCCTACGGTCAACTCTTCGGGTACGCCGGCGAAAAGGGGCTCGCTGGAATCAGTAACGGTGGTCCGATGGGCAACGCCGTGCAGTACGTCTCCCAGGTTCTCAAGTCGTGCGCCGTATACCTCACCAATGCCCTGATGGCCGAGACAAATACCCAGAACACTTTTCGTAGAGCCGTACTCCATGACCAAATCCTGCATGATACCGGCTTCGGACGGAATTCCGGGGCCGGGCGACAGCATGATTTTGTCGTATTGGCCAACGGCTTCCAGCGCTATTTTATCGTTACGGACCACGTCTGGCCGTTGCCCCAACTCCCGAAGAATGTAAACGAGGTTGTAGGTAAATGAATCGTAGTTATCTAAAACGAGAAGTTTCATAGTTTAAAGGAGAAAAGGGAGGAGCGGGAAGAAAGGAACAAGGGGGATATGTTTTCCCGTTCGTCCTTTTCCTCCCTTTCTTCCGTTATAGTGTTTTTGCTTGTTCAATGGCCATCCGCAAAGCAGCCAGCTTGTTGTGTACTTCCTGAAGTTCGCTCTCTACAACTGACTTAGCTACAACGCCAGCCCCAGCCTGGTAATACAACGTATTGTCTTTACTCATAAATGTTCGAATCATAATGGCGTGGTTGAATTCGCCGTCAAAACCCATGTAACCAATGCTGCCCGAATAAAAGCTGCGGCTTAAGTTTTCGTAGCGGTCAATCAGCTTCATCGCCATGTGTTTGGGAGCACCCGAAAGCGTGCCCGCCGGGAAGGTCTCCGCTACAATCTGTAAGGGGTCGGCCGTTTCGGTCAAATCGCCGACAACCTTCGATACGAGGTGAATAACGTGCGAGTAGTACTGAACCTCTTTGAAGGTTTCGACTTTCACTACGTCGCAGTTGCGGCTGAGGTCATTACGTGCCAGGTCAACCAGCATAACGTGCTCGGCCGACTCTTTAGGGTCATCATACAGCTTTTGGGCAAGCTCAGCGTCCCGAATATCATCGCCGGTTCGCCGGAAGGTGCCCGCAATCGGATAAATGGTGGCTTTACGATCTTTCACCACAATCTGCGATTCGGGCGACGAACCGAAAAGCTTGTAGTTGCCGTAATCGAAATAAAACAGATAAGGAGAGGGGTTCAGCGACCGTAATGCACGGTACACATTAAATTCGTCGCCAATGAAAGGGGTAGAAAACCGGCGCGATAAAACAATCTGGAACACATCCCCCCGTTGGCAATGGTCTTTTCCTTTTTGAATAACGGCTCTGAACTCGTCGTCGGTAAAGTTAGACTGCTCAGGTCCGGCCGGGCTAAAGGAATACGTGGGGTAGTTCCGGCCCGTGATCAGGTCGCTTATGTAATCTAACGTACTCTCTGGCTCTGCTTCACCATCGCGTAAGTAGCTGTGTTCGAACAGGTACAGCTCATCTTTGAAATGGTTAATGGCGAGTACGTAGCGATAAACCGTAAAAACGGCCGCCGGAATCTGATTTTCCGTAGGTACGGGTGCCTGCAAGTTTATGTCTTCGAAGCCCTGCACGGCTGGATAGCCGAAATAACCAAACAAACCATTGGTGATAAACGGGAAAGGAGCTTTTTCGTGCTGGAAGCTATCTTTGAATTCTTGCAAAGCCTCGCGCATTCCTTCAACGGGAAGCTCGTTGGTTTGCTCTGTTTCGTTGGGCAACTGAATGGTTAACCGTCCGCCTGAACCCGGCTGGACAACGTAGGAAAACTTGGCAACGGGATCAAACGCGATGTAGGAAAAGCTATTTTCGTTACCATGGTAGTCGGAGCTTTCGAGCAGAATACTATTCAGGAAACGGTCGCGGATACGCAGGTAAATACTAACCGGCGTAATGATGTCGGCCAGCATGCGCTTGTGGCGGCTGACAACACGATAAGTGGTTGAAGGGGCGCTAGTAGTCATTGTATGGTTGTTAAATAATCGTTTAAAAGGCTAAACAGATGACAAAAAATAAGGCTCACCGGGATGACGGTGAGCCTTTGGTATATTTGCTGATGAACAACAATAGCGGCAACCCTCATCCCCAATGAGAAGAGTGCCACCACCAAATCATGTTGTTAATCGAATTTTTCATTGTCTTTTGTTCTTTTATCGGGGTGGCGGGATTCGAAGGCGAACGCGCCCCCGGCCATAACCTCTATATCCCGAACGGATGCAATTAAATTCTGTTTCTTGTCGGGGTGGCGGGATTCGAACCCACGACCTCTACGTCCCGAACGTAGCGCGCTACCAGGCTGCGCTACACCCCGAATGAGTGGCAAAGGTAATGGCTTTGTTTATGTCTGAGAAGTTAAGTGCTAATTTTTTTTGTAATGAATGCCGCCAGCTTATCCGGTATCTCCCACGGCAGTAAGTGCCCGGCCTTCGGAACAGTGGTCACCGTGGCTTTTTTAATGTAAGGCAGCACAAGTTCATTTTGTACATCAGGCGATAGGGCCCGATCGTCGCTTCCAACGATGATGTGCACAGGTACGTTGATACCCGCCATACGTTCCGAAATGTCTTCTAAACTGCCAGCCGTTAACCAGGCCATCCAGGCGGGTTTAGCCGTTCGTAAGTCATCGGCGATAATCTGTTCCCGAACGTCGTTGGATATGTCAACTTCAGTTATGTTTTTGAGGGTTTCTTCAGCGCCCGGACGCTGGCCATAAGTCACGATTAACTTTTGCCGCTCATCATCTGGTATGGGTTCCGGAACGGGTGGTGAAGGTGACACCAGCACCAGCGAAAGGAGACCCGCGGGCTGACGGGCGGCCAAGGCCAGCGCAACTTTCCCACTCATCGAATGGCCGACCAAAACATATTGCGTTACGTTAGATTGTCGAATAAGCGCTACTACGTCATCCGCCATATCATCTACGGAAAACGTCGTATGAGTCGAGAAACCACCCACGGGCTGCGAATCGCCGAAACCGCGCAGGTCAACGGCCAAACAACGGTAATTTCCGGACAGATTAGCCGTTACAAACTGCCATTCCAGGGCCGATCCGCCGAAATAATGCAGAAAAACAAGGGTTACCGGACCACTACCGCTTTCGAGTACATTCAGGGGAATTCCGTTGATGGTTGTTGTCATTAAACATTTACTTTTAAACGAGCGGGCTGATCCGTCATCTCCAGCATTTCGCCGTAAGGAACGATGGTTATCTGGCCGAATTCTTCTAATAAATCTTTATAAGCCTGCGCTACTGGTCTGGGTTTGCGGTCAAGGTCGTACAACCCACAGGCATTGACGCGATTGTTAAGCTCCCCAAGCTGCGTGTCCCAGTCAATCTGGTCGATCAGGCTATACCAGGTGAAGCCAAGTACGGGTACACCATCCCGGCGCATCCGGAGTACGCTTACCCATTGCTTGTAAAGCCAGATGGGTGCCTGATCGGCTTCAAACACGTTCGTTTCGGTATGCATCACGGGCATGTGGTACCGCTCATAGTAGTCTCTGGTAATTTCGTACCAGCCTAGTACATCCATCGAAGTTTTAATCGACCCATCGGGCAGCTTTATGCGTTCGTTACGTCCGTAGTAATCGTTGCCCATAATCTGGTAGCCAGGAGGCTTGCCCGCCATAAACCAATTGTATTCTTCGCGGGTCAGGCCGTTGTCCATCATGTACATGGCCACCGTTGCCGAAGGTGGGTTGGCGTACAATAGATCGAGAGAAAGAAAGCGAAGTTCGTTGTCGAGGGCTGTTTGGGCGGAGGGGGTTGCGCAAAGTTCATGCGTATATTCAGCGCTTTCGCTTTGTACGATGACGCAGTCGTTCCGGTATTTGGCAATCTGCTGATTTCCCATAATACTGGCCGCTGCGCAGTGTTTCAGAGCCGTAACGAAGCCCCGATCGGTTTTTAGCTGCTCATTCCAGACGCCGTCTTTTCCGCTGATGCGCGCTGTTACGTAGATTTCGTTAACGGGCGTATAGTAACGTACCCAGGGATAGCGCTCGGCAACGGCTCCGGCGTATTCCGCAAAATGAACGGGAAGCTCCGGATTTTGAAAGTTGCCGATCCAGTCCGGTACGCCAAAGTGCATGAGGTCCAGAATAGGAATAATGCCCAGGCGCTTGATTTCGGCCATAACTTCATCCGCAAAACTCCAGTCATACTGGCCTGGCCCCTTCTGGATACTGTAATAAGGAAGCCCATAGCGAAGCACCTTAAGGCCCATTTCCTTGACAAGGCCTAAATCTTCGCGCCAGCGGTCATAATGGCCGCACTCCCGGAGCTGGTCGCGCCGGACGGTACCGTTCTGTATGGTTGGATACGAACACTCGATGCCCGTGGCAAACATGAAGTTGCTGGGATTCGTAGCTGGCAAACCGCTGCCATCATGCCCCCGTGCGCCCCCGAACTGGTCACCTTCATAGTCGCCTTTGCCGAAGTGCTTTTTGATGTTGTCTAAAAATCCGATTTTAGTCATGATGCTGGTTGTCGATCCTCCTGCCGAACCGGTCGGGGTGACGCTGAAGGCTGTCTTGAAAAATGGTCGTTAGTTGTCCAGTCGCTTCTGCCGCGCCAGAAAGCGGTCGGCGGTACGGAGCGACAGAGCCATAATGGTTAGGGCAGGATTAACGCTTAAGGCACTCGGAAACGTTGAGTTATCGCTGATGTATAAGTTCGGAATATCGAACGACTGCCCCTCGGCATTGACGACCGACCGGTCCGGATCGTGCCCCATCCGGCAGGTGCCGATAACGTGCGCATTTCGTGGAAACGCCCAGACGTGTTTGGCGCCCGCTGCGGCCCATATATCGCGCATGATGTTGTCGGCATGAGCGGTCATCCGTTTTTCGTTCTCGCCGTTTGAAAAGTATATACGGGGTTTCGGTAGACCACGGTTGTCTTTTTCGTCCGACAACTCCAGAAAATTATGCTCGTAAGGCAGGCAATCACCCAGGATGTTGATACCCGCTACGTGGTTGTAGGCTAAGGCGGCTCGTTTCAACTCCTGCCCCCAGAGCTTTCGGGCGCGTACCAGTTGAGAAATATACGTAACGGGCATAACCCCGATGGATTGCAGCAGATACCCCCCGGCGAAGTCGGCGTAGGCGGGCCGGTGCGTATCTTCAGAAATTATTGCTCCCGGTATACCTTTGTACGGACGCACATCTTCATCAAACTCGCCCCAGATTTGCAGAGCCGTGTGGGCCATGATATTACGGCCCACCTGACCGCTGGTATTGGCCAGGCCATTCATTAACAGCAGTCGGGGCGTCTCCACGGTACCGGCACATAAAAACACGTATCGACACCGCTGGCGCTCTTCCTTGCCGTTACGTGTGTAAACAACCTCGCTAATTCGCCCGGAAGAATCTTTTACCAGTTGCGTTACAAAGCTTTCGGGCCGAATTTCAGCACCGTAGTGTATGGCTAGGGGAATGTACGTTACGTCCATACTGGCCTTCGCGCCGATGTTGCAGCCCGCCTGGCAGAATCCCCGGTTTGTGCAGGCGGAGCGGTGGCCAACCCCTTCCTGATAATAACCAGCCGAAAGCGCGGCATTGGCGGCTGGTGAGGTTTTTAGGCCAACTTCCTTGCAACCTCGCTCCATAAGCTGACCAGCTCCGTTGATGGATAGCGGACCGAGGGCGTAGGCCTGTTTTCGAGCGGGGCCCCAGGGATAGTGTGCCGGGCCAGATACGCCCAGAAAGTGCTCGATTTCGTCGTAGTAGGGCTCAATCTCGTTGAAGTCGACTGGCCAGTCTTCGCCTACGCCAAACTCGGTGCGGATATGTAGATCGTCGGGCTGGACGCGGGGTGTATACGCGGTATAGTGCAATGTGGAGCCACCAACACCCGTGCCTGAATTGTTGTTGCCAAAGGGGAGCGGATCATTACCCGCACTCAGGCGTTCGTCATTCCAGAACAGTTTAGACTGTGCCCGCTCATCGGTAGGGAAGTCGTCTATGGGTTTCCAGTGTTTACCCGCTTCCAGGGCAACCACCTTCAAACCGGCTTTGGCCAGACGTGCCAGTAAAGGAGCCCCACCTGCGCCTGTACCAATCACAATGGCATCGACGCGTTCATGAGTTGGATATTGCTGCATTACGTAGTGGGGGATGATGGACCAGCAAACAAGGGTCTTGGTTCGCGCTCGTCCAGTTGATTCAGACCGATTCGCTGCCAGCCGGGTACGTCGGCCATAGCTACGCAGCCAATTTCTTCCTGCGCCAGTGGGTGACTGTAGTAATTTTCAACCGCTTCGGCCAGTAGCTCCTCGAAGAAGCGTTCGGCGGGTAACCCCTCCCAGCTGGCACTGGTGCTTTGCGCTGTCTGGATATAAGTCAAAACGCTGTCCTGCTGATCAGGGCTTAGTTGCCGAAAAGGTTGCTGAAACAGAACCATTGCTGTTTCGGCTACGCCTTTCAGGCCCAGGCGATACGCGTCGCGGTCGGGCGGCATCGTGTCGTACCGCCATCCATTCGATTCGTTTTGAGTTAGCCGTTCGTCGATGCCACCGGCCAGATCAATGCATACAGGCCGATCCTGCTGCGGAATCAACCGGTTGCAAATGGCCTGGAGCAGGGCAAACTCATCTGCTGAAAAGAACTGCGGCTGTCTTTCTGGCAAGTTTATCCGATCCGTCAGAGCCTGACGCGTAGCCTTCGTAACGTGGTCGGTTTCAAGCAGGGTACGTACCGTGCCATCGGGGTAGTGTTCGGTCGGAGTCATGCCTAACCGAGTTTGCCGCCAGTCACCTCCACGATGCTGCCGGTCATAAAACTGCCGTCGCTGGAGGCCAGCAGTACGTAGGCGGGTGCCAGTTCTTCGGGTTGACCGGGTCGGGTCAGCGCCACTTCATGGCCAAAGTTTTTAACCTCGTCCTCGGGCATCGTTCCCGGAATGTTTGGCGTCCAGACGGGTCCCGGAGCAACGCAGTTTACCCGGATGTTACGTTCGCCGAGTTGAATGGCCAGCGATTTTGTAAAGGCATGAATAGCGCCCTTGGTAGCACAGTAATCGAGCAGGATTGGGTTGCCAACGATACCGACAATGCTACCCGTATTGACAATGGCATCGCCTTCGTGCAAATGGGGAAGGGCAGCCTGAGCCATGAAAAAATAACCCAGAATATTCGTGTCGAACGTTCGCCGGAGTTGTTCTTCGGTAATATCCTCCAGCTTTTGCTGCGCCATCTGGTAAGCGGCATTGTTGACCAGCACATTCAGTTTACCATATGTATCAAGGGTTTGCTGAACGGCCTGCTCACACTGGGCTTTTTGCCGAACGTCGGCCTGAATGACCAGGCATCTCCGCCCTTTCGACTCAACCAGGCGTTTCGTGTATCTGGCGTCGTCGGTGTTTTCGTTGTAGACAATGGCCACATCGGCCCCTTCCATTGCGAACGCAATAGCAACGGCCCGCCCGATGCCGGAATCAGCACCGGTGATGATGGCCACCTTATCGGTAAGCTTGCCCGCTGGTTTGTAGTTCGACAGGTCACTGTCGGGAGCGGGGTCCATGTCTGACTGGCGGGCAGGATAGGGGAGTTGCTGACCAGAAATGTCTTCGGCTTTGGGACGGAATTCAGGTTGGTTAGGCATAACGTGTTGAGTAGTGAAAATAAAGGACAACCCCTCTGATAGGCTGAGGGTAATGCTGTCAAGTAACTGCGTGTTCCAATAATTTGTTGGCATTCAAACAAAAAGTGTCGGCTAGTAACTAGTCGACACGTTCTGGGAGAGTCGCTTGAAAATACTTGTAGTAAATGACGACTTACTTTTGCGCCGTCTGTCCTTCACATTTTTTCATAATCTGCTGAGCACTGCTCTGGCCCCAATGCGGCTCGATGGAGCTTGCGTTCGGAGCGCTTTGGGCGAAAAGCTGTGCTGCTCGGGCTGCTAACTGGCAACTCATAGCCTTGTCGCCACCGTAGCCTTCCGGAGCACTGCGTTTGAGTTGAGCCAAGACGACCATTGCCCGAGGGTTATTCGGGTTTTGCGTTAAGGCTTGCTGTAAAGCCTCGCCACCGAGTGCTGAATATTTTGGTCCCCGGCTCATAAAGTCTACATTAATACGGGCGAAGTGAACGGTTGCGCGTAAGCAGGATACTTCGGAGTTATTAGGGCTGAGTGAGTCGGCTTTACTGACAAAAGCGTCGGCCTTGTCGGCCCAGCCGTCCACCAAGTTTTTGTCTTTCTCCTGATTGGCGAGGTTCATGGCGCACATACCGGCGTAATAGTAGGGGAGCCACTGTGTTTTTTCAGCGGACGCAATGCGATCAAAGCTGTTCATTAACGTCAGCATAGTAGATGAGGTGCGAACCGTGTCAAAGTGGGCCACGTTTCTTTTCATAGCTTTCTGGTACTTGTCGCTTTGCGCGAAAGCTGCGTAACTAATTATAAACGAACTGACGAAAGCAATGATGAGCGTTTTCATATACTTGATGGTTTATTAGTTACTAATCTGGTTAGAATTGACTGTTAATAATTTCCTGCCGACGATCAGTGCCGAGCGTAATGAACATGCCGACGAAGACAAACGGATTATTGGTGGGCACAATAGCCTCGCGTCGTTGTGGGTTGGTCGTTGAATACGTATAACCAAAAACTTGCTGGTTGCCCAGGGCGTTACTGACGGTTAACACCAGCACCGACTGCGCTTTGCGGACGCTCATCAGGCGGGCGAAGCTCACACCCAGGTTTTGGTAAGCCGGTGTTCGGTCGGTCATAAACGCTTGGGCCGGACGCTCCGGGTTAGCGTAAGGACGGCCTGACGCGACGGTGTATGTTACCCCAATGTTGGTCTGAATTTCAGAGAAGAAACGTTTGATGACCGCCGAGGCTGTGTGTTTAGCCGCAAATGAAGGCTGCACGGCTGTTGAGTAGTCGAGGAACTGGCGCTTCGTATCCAGGAAAGAATAAGACATCCAGTAGTCAACTCCTTTGATGCTTTTCTTGTCCCGGAAAAATATTTCGACACCACGAGCGTAACCCCAGCCACCATTGGATAAGGCAGGCTGCGTTTGAATCAGGTTATCATACTGTTTATAGAAAGCTTCTGCGCGAAACGTCCGGTCGCTTCTCACCCGCTGATAACTGACTATGTAATGGTCAGCGTTTGTGAACGTTAAATTGGCGGTTTGCAACAGGAACGGGCGATCCGGCTTCTGATAGAACCGGCCGTATGACACTGATAGTAACCCGCTACTCCCGGTGCTGTAGCCGAGTGCCAACCGAGGTGATACGTTAAACTTGCCTAACCAGGACGAATACTCCGATCGTACCCCCGCCCGCGCTGACAAACGATCGGTCAGATAAGATTCTGTTTCGGCAAACTGAGCTAAGTACGTGTCCGCATATTGGCTGTCGTTACGTTGTTCACTAATCCGCTGAAATTCGGTGCCAATCGTCAAACGCGTCCGGCTTAAGATCATCTTGGAAACTACGTTCCGGGCTTGCCATAATGATGAGCGATCGGCTTGCCGGATTATTGAATCAGGCCGTTCGGCGTTTTGAAAGCGAGCCGCTACGTTGGTGAGGTCATTGTTATAAGCGTAAGAAAGCCCCGCTTGCCATTTCCAGCCACCTTTCAGGTTTTGTTTATAGGTCAGGTTTGTGTACAGATTCTGATTCGTCAGGTGAATGCCGTTCGTGATACCGTCGTAATCCAAATTGGGCCTGTCGAGACCAACGGTACTTACGCCACCGTTAACGAAGAATTTCAACATACCACCATTCTTAAGCAGATGGCGGAACGACGCATTTCCATCCCAGTAACGGGGTGTTTGGGTAAACTGAACCGCACCCGGTGCCATCGTATTGTACAAACTTAAATTCGTATGGCTAATACCTCCGCCGAAGGCCGTTTTCTTATCGCGGGTGAGTTGCTGGATGTTTATCCCCGCCATGATGGGTGAGATGGTCAGCTCGGCGCTACTTTTTACGGGTAAGTCTTCCGTTTCCAGCACCAGTGCCGATGAAAGTGCTTGTCCGTATTGTGCCGAGTAGCCTCCTGTCGAGAAAAAGGTGCCTTTGAACATGCCCGGTGCAAAACGGCTACGAGCGGCCATGTTGGACGGACTGCTGTAGGTGAAGTTGTTGACCAGTAGCCCGTCGATATAGACTTTGGTTTCGGTGCCCGTTCCGCCCCGCACAAACAAATCGCCACTCTCGCCAACGGCCTGGGCACCCGGCATGGTTTTCAGTGCAGACGTAATGTTTCCATCCGTAGCCGTGGTCAATACGTCCAGCGGGCTTAAAACAGTGTATTTGTTTTTGTCATTGAGATCGAACAAACGAGGTCGTACGGTTACGTCCTGTAGGTTGAGCGATTTGGTGGTGAACACCATTTTTACCACCAGCTTTGGCCCACTGTTTAGTTCGACTGTCTGTGCTACGTCGACGAAGCCTGCCAGCTTCGCTATTAATTTAAACGTGCCCTTCTCTTCGGTCTCAAACGCAAATTCTCCTTTGGCGTTAGTCGTTGCGCCGTCGTACGTGCCATCGAGTGAAACGTTGGCATTAGCCAGCGGACGAATGGTATTGTAAGTGACCGTGCCCTGAACAAGTGTCTTCTGTGCAAAGACGGTAAAAGGCAGCAGGAGCAGGGCCGTTAGTAGAAGTAGCAGAGTAGAGTAGAGCCGTATCATACCTGTTTTTTGTTTGCCTCAGCGAATCGTTGAGACAAACATCGGCAGTTGGCTTACCCCTCGCAATAGGGTGGGATGAGTGACAAACGGGAAGGGATAAAATGTCCTTTTTAGGGGTGTTTGGGATGTTTTTGGGATAAATGGGAAGGCTACTATAGGGCAACCATGCGCCGATCAAACGCATCAATATAGCTGCGAGACACCGGAATCTCAGCCGAGACGCCAGTAAGGGTGAGCTGATAGCCACGAGCGTTGCCTTCGGTCTTGCAAATTCCCCTAAGGTTGACCAAAAAGGCCCGATGGCAGCGAAAGAATTGCGGGTGATTTGCTAAAGAGGCTTCAACATCTTTAAGGGTATTACGAAGCACCGCCTTTTGCGGAATCGTCAGATTAACCCAATGCACATCCACGTAGTTGCCTACCGACTCGACATAAATGAGCTGATCGGGGTGAATACTCAGTTTATCCTTACCATTTTCTGAGGCCAAGTGAATCAGCTCCTGCTCTTGTACCAGACCGGTCGCTGACTTCGTCTCCTGAAGTTTGGTTAACTGTGTATTGACTTGTTCGGCGTGTTGGGCATTGCGCTTCAAGCGACGTTGTTCGGCCACCAGCACGCCTAACGTAATCGGGAAAAAGCCAATGAGCGTTACCCATGAATACATCTGCCAGAACGGAAGCTTTCCGCTGTCGGTTAAAGTTAGGAGAAACTGGTTCATGAGGCTGATGCACAATAGGACAAACAACGTATGCAGAATGTGTCGCCCTACCGTCCACCGTTCTTCGTCGTACCATGTTGGCAGAAAAGAGGGAATGAACCAGTTCGCCAGTAGCGAGGATATAAAACAACCTGCACCCAACAGGGCCATTCTGCCAATCTGTCCCCAATCGAACACCCGAACGTTCAACAGTGATACAAACAGGAAAACATACAGCCCGGCCTGTAGCGACGAGCGTAGTGCATAACTTAAGCTAAAGTCTTCAGCTAGGGGGCGGTTCAGAAATGTGCGGACGGATTGCAGCATAACGTAAAAATAATCTTTATACCTCAGCTTGCGAGTTGTCTGCCATGCAAAGAGTAGACCTTGTGACTACTCCTTTATTAGTCAAGATTCAGCGTAAGGTTGCCGCTTCGGGTGTAGCGAATTTCTTCTTCGGCCAGCATTTGCTTTACGGTCTCGGCCAGCGTCTCGGCATCGGTTTGCCCGAAGTGGTGCGCGAGCTGCTTAGGCGACACACCCGGCCCGTTGGCCAGGGCAACGTACTCCCGAACCTGTTCACGTACCTTAGAGGGGGCGGCTTCTGCTTTTTTTCTCTTTTTGATGCAGTTGTCGCAGATACCACAGGCTTGGCCGGGTTTCTCACCGAAGTAGGCCTGCAAGAGTCTGGTACGGCATTGTGTCGGATGCTCCGTGTAAATACTGGCCGCCTGCACCTTTCGAGTGGCTAACTCCTTCCGCCGGTTTAGCTCCTGGAGGTTTATGGGCAGCGTTGGGGCATCGAACCGGGGTGTTAGAAAGGTAAGCTGGGGCTTGTCTTTCTGCTTTTCGTAGATCACTACGTTCCGCTGGTGAAGCTGCTGAAGCAGGCTTTCGATCTCGTTCTGATTAATCATGTACGCCCGCGCCAGAGCCGATTCCGAGATCGTTACAAAATCAGTGAACAGTTCGCCCCCGTACATCCGCAGAATCAGCTTCAGGAATGAATCGAAGCGCGGATTCAGGACCTGAAATTCGTAGAGCTGACGGTTGTCCAGGACGAAGGATAAGCGGGACGGATGAAAATAATTCTCGGTGAGTTGAATTAATCCTTCCAGTTGTAGCTGTTTAAGAGCGTAATGGGTTTCCTGCGGAGGCAGCTTGAACGTATGCGCGAAGGCGTTCAAATCAAAATCGTAGCTGGTAAACTCACCTCCGCCTACGGGTACGGCCGTGTAATTCGACAGTGCCTGATACACCCGCCGAAGCATGTCGACGGGCTGATAAAGCTGCTCGGTCCGGTAATGAAGGTTCTCCAGATCGGCTTTTGTGTACAGCAATACGGCATAAGCCTTTTCCCCGTCGCGCCCGGCGCGTCCGGCTTCCTGGTAATACGCTTCAAGCGAATCCGGTACATCTAGGTGAACGACGACGCGGACATTGGGTTTGTCGATTCCCATCCCGAACGCGTTGGTGGCCACCATCACGCGGATTTGATCCTGTATCCAGGCGTCCTGCTTATCAGCGCGCTGTTGGGTCGATAAACCGGCGTGGTAGAAATCGGCTGAGATTCCTTGCCGAGACAGCCACTGGGCAATCTGCTGGGTTTGCCGTCGGCTCCTGACGTATACGATACCGCAGCCCGGCACCCGCTGAAGAATACGAAGCAAACGGGCCTCTTTGTTTTCTTCCAGCACGGCCGAGTACGACAGGTTCGGGCGGGCGAAGGTCTGGCGAAACACCGGAACCGGACTTCCGTCGCTGGTACGAAGGGCTAACTTTTCCAGAATATCCGTCTGCACATCGGGCGTTGCCGAGGCTGTCAGCGCAATAACGGGCGTGTCGGGAATCAACTCGCGGAACTCTGCGATCTGAAGGTACGGCGGCCTGAAATCATAGCCCCAGGCCGAAATACAGTGGGCTTCGTCGACCGCCAGCAAACAGACCGTCATCTGCTTCACCCGCTCGATAACGATCTCAGTCCGTAAGCGTTCCGGCGATACGTAGAGAAACTTCGTGTTGCCGTAGATGCAGTTGTCGAGCGTCGTGTCGATTTCGCGGTAGTGCATGCCCGAGTAAATGGCGGCAGCCGGAATGCCGCGTTTCCGCAATTGCTCGACCTGATCTTTCATCAACGCAATCAAGGGCGTCACCACGATGCATACACCTTTCATAGCCAGGGTCGGCAGCTGGAAACAGATCGATTTGCCGCCCCCCGTGGGCATGAGCACGAGTGCATCCTGCCGGGCCAGCACCGTATTGACCACATCTTCCTGCATGGGCCGGAAGGCGGTATATCCCCAGAATTGCTGTAAAATCTGCCGAACAGTCACGATAGGTAATGGAACGTAACGAGATAACGAATGGAGCGTTCCGTACAGTTCAATGTACTGGCGCTATTCTAAAACCGTATGGTACAGGTCAGGTTACTTCTGCGAATTTACAACGGTACGTAGACAAATTGGATCATAAAGCGGTTTAGACTTGGAAAGCAATGCGAATACATAATCTCAATCCTTATGATTCAGAAAGTTATCAAGTCCGACGAAGAATGGCGTAGCATCCTGACGCCTGAGCAATACCAGGTAGCTCGTGGCAAAGGTACCGAACGGCCCTTCTCGGGCGAATATTGCGAAGCCCACGACCCTGGTATCTACGCCTGTGTATGCTGCGGAACGGAGTTGTTCGAGTCGACAACCAAGTTCGAGTCGGGCACGGGCTGGCCCAGTTTTACGGAACCTATCGACGAGGAGCGCGTCCGGTTAGAAAGCGATTATAGTTACGGCATGTCGCGCGTGGAGGTGTTGTGCAACGTCTGCGATGCCCACTTAGGCCATGTATTTAACGACGGGCCTCCACCAACCGGTCAGCGCTATTGTTTGAATTCGGTTTCGCTGGTGCTCAAACGTACGGCGGGTGCAAACTAAATTTAGTTTGTATAGACTCAATCAACTGCAACAAACGGCCGCATCGGTACGTATACAGTAAGCCGAGGATCAGTTTCATCGAAGCGAGGATGCGTTATTGATTATACGATCAGACTACCGGCAATTTTGTAACGCTGAATCCCAACTCAACACGTTCTGCACAACTTCTACTGTCTGTATGCTTTTTGTGAAATCGCCAGTGCCTGTGCTGGTACTGGGTCTATTGCTGGTCGGGTTTGTTGGCTCTGACTCGCTCGTGCTGGCGCAAAAAACCGGTAGTCAGGAGCCGGCGGCCTCGGCAACGTATCGGCACTTCGTTCGGCAAATGCACGTAGTGGCCGCTCCCAAAACCATCTGTTACAAAACGGAGCAGAACGCCTTTACGCAGATACCGGCTCCCGAAGCCTTTATGAAAGCCCGCAGAAATGCGAGGGCACGCGTAGCGCCGACGGCGCAATTTGTTGTTACGTACTCGGGCTTTACGGCTGAAGCCCAGGCCGCCTTTCAATACGCCGTTGATATCTGGTCTAACCTGCTGGTGTCTTCGGTGCCCATCCGGATTCAGGCCAACTGGACGCGCCAGAGCCCTGGCGTCTTAGGGTCAGCCGGGCCGACCGATTACCGCCTTGCTCCCGATGGGGCGCAGAAAAGTACGGGCTTCTACGCCATTGCGCTGGCCGAAAAAATTGCCCGTCGGCAGTTGAACAGTCCAAACGATCCTGACATCTCGGCCGATTTCAATCAAAATAACAACTGGTACTTCGGGACCGACGGCAAAACGCCCGCCGGGCAAACCGATCTGGTAACGGTCGTATTGCATGAGATTGGGCACGGCCTGGGCTTTATCGGTTTCTTTGGCGTGAGCGGCAACCTGGGTCAATACAGCGCGGGTCTGCCTGCGGTATACGATCACTTCATCGAGAACGGGCAGGGTGAACGGCTGGTCGTTTCGACGGATGCGTATCCGGATAACTCGAATACGTTGTACCGCCAGCTGACGGGAAACAACCTGTTTTTGAATGGGCAGATTCTGCGGCAGCGGACCGGCCAGCGGGCCAAACTGTTTGCGCCGTCCAGCTTCGATGCGGGGTCAAGTATCTACCACCTGGACGAGAATACGTATCGTCGGGGAGATACCAACTCCTTGATGACGCCCCAATTGGCCAATGCTGAAGCCATTCACTCGCCCGGTCCGCTTGTTCTGAATTTCTTCTCCGACATGGAGTGGAAAAATACCTCGGTCCTGCACGACAATGATGCCCTGGTCACGGCCCTTGGCGAAGATATTCGGGACGTAGACTTCCGAACCCGAATTTTAAGTGACACGACGTTAGTGGAGGGCTCGATTCGGTTTTTTTACCGGAAAGGTGCACCCAGCGGACGAGATACTTTGTTTACGGCCGTAACCCCAACGCGCGTAGGAGCAACAGATGAGTACAGTTTTGTGTTGCCGGCGGCTCAGGCGCAGGGTGATGTCTGGTACTACTTTCAGGTGCAGGATGCCTCGGGCCGGATCTTTACCAATCCTGGTAAGTTACCAAATGGCGCACAGACGTATCACCGCCTGCAGGTGGGTCCCGACAACGTTCCGCCCCTTATTCGCTACAGTCCGCCCAAAAACTTCATTTATACAACCACTGTAGCCGATAGCCTGCCCATTCTGGTTAATGTTTCAGACAACCGGCCGACTGGCATTGACACGGCTTACGTCGAATACCAGATCAACGGAGTGGCGCAGCCCGGCCTGCCGTTACGGTATAGTCAGGCTACGCAGGTGAGTGACGACAGTCTGTCGTTCAGTGCTCTGTACCGAAACCGACTTGATTTTCCGGCAAATTCGTTAAAAGCAGGCGATGTGATCCGATACCGGATTGTCGCGCGGGATTCATCGCGTGCCAGAAATCAGGCTCTCAATCCGGCAACGGGCTTTTATGAACTGACCGTAGCGCCCTTATTGGCTCCTCAACGGGAATACGCCAACAACTTCCAGAGCCCGACAACCGCCAGTGACTTTGTCAGCTACGGGTTCAGCATTACACAACCCGCTAATTTCAGCGACCCGGCGATCCACTCCGAACACCCGTACCGAAATGGCAGCAGTTACGCCTACGAGAGTAACTACGAAATAGTGCTGCGAGCACCCATTCTGGTTAAGAACAATCCGGATAGCACGGTGATTCGTTTTGACGAAATTGTGCTGGTGGAGCCAGGCGAGGCTGGTAGTACGTTTGGCAGCGCTGATTTCTATGATTATGTGGTTGTAGAAGGCTCCAGCGATAATGGGCGAACCTGGCGACCGCTGGCCAATGGCTATGACTCTAATGCAAACGCCGACTGGCTGGCGGCTTATAACCGCAATACCACAACCGGTTCGCAAAACGACCGAAACTCAACAACCGTTGGCATTCCCAGCCTGTACAAACCCAGAGCCATCCCGATTCTGCGTACGGGCGGTGCCTTCCGGGCGGGCGATCAAATCCTGATACGCTTTCGCCTGTTTGCTGACCAATTGTCGCATGGGTGGGGATGGGCGATCGATAATCTGCGCATTCAGTTGCCCCCTCCACCGCCGGTACTGGCTACGGAACCCGTCAGCGCCGGGCGATTTATGGTATATCCCAATCCTGTAAGTAGTGGCGCGGTACGTATCGACGCTGATTTTGCGAAGCCCGTGGCAGAAGCTGGCCTGACCATCACGAGCGCAGCGGGTCAGCCGCTCCGGCAGCAGACACTCCGGGTAGGAGGGGTCAAGCTTAGCGAACAGCTGGACATGAGTCAGTTGCCAACGGGTCTTTACTTCCTTAAACTCCAGGCGGGCGATGCGGTATTGACGCAGAAAGTGATTATCGGAAAGTAACGGGTCTAAAAACGCGAAAAGCGGGGAGTTGGCAGTAGGTTTGTAATACGTCTGTTATCTCCTCGCTTTTTGATGAAGTACTTGTCCTTCCTGATTGCTGTCTCGCTTGCCTGTAGCTGCTCGCCCGCCCGGCGGATGATTCGTGATTTACAGACAAAGGCGGTGTATACCGATCATTTCACGGGCGTAGCGCTATACGATCCGGTTCGCCAGCGGGCGCTGATTCAACACAACGCCGATAAACCGTTTACGCCCGCGTCGAATACCAAACTGTTCAGCTTTTACCTGGGTGTATTGACTATTGCTGACTCGCTACCGGTATTGCGGTACGCCGTTCAGGGCGATTCGCTGATATTCTGGGGGACCGGCAACCCGCTTCTCCTTCATCCGGACTTGCCCGATACAAGTGCGTTAGCCTTTCTGCGGAAACGACCGGAGCGGTTGTTCTTTTCACCCGCTAATTACATGGGGCCGCGCTTTAGTCCGGGCTGGGCATGGGACGATTACAATGACGATTATTCAGCTGAGCTGGCTCCGCTGCCCATTTACGGGAACGTAGCACGCTTTACGAGTAAGCCGGTTAGTCCACGGCGATTTGCGGACAGTACGCGGGTTGTTCAAACAGCCAAAGCCGTGCAACGTAATGAATTTGTAAGTCAGTTCGTGCGCCCGCAAGACCTGAAGCCGACCCGGCAGGATGTGCCGTTTCGCTGGTCGCCAGTGCTGGCTGCACAGTTACTGGCCGATACACTCCACCGGCCGGTGGGCATTGTCAATCGACCGGTACCCTCAAACGCCCGTCTGCTCCGTGGTCTGTCGGCCGATTCGCTCTATAAACGAATGCTGCACGTGAGCGATAACCAGTTTGCCGAGCAGGTCCTGTTCATGGCGTCGGCCGAGCGGAATGCCAAGGAGCTTAAACCCGCCGGTGAGTTAAGCCGGATGGCTGACAGCGTGCTGCGTTACCCGGCCGCATCGGCAAAATGGGTCGATGGATCGGGCTTGTCGCGCTATAATCTGTTTACGCCCAATACACTGATTGATTTACTGTCCAGACTATACGCTAAAGTGCCTCAGCCGCGCCTGTTTGCCTTACTGCCCGCAGCTGGTCAGTCGGGTACGCTCCGAAGCATCTCCGGACCCGGCAAGCCCTACGTATTTGCTAAGTCGGGCTCGATGAGTGGCGTGTATAACCTGAGCGGCTACGTAGTGACCCATCAAAACAAAACGCTGTTTTTTAGTATCATGCACAACAATTTTACCCAGCCCGTGAGCGAACTGCGCCGTCGGACGGCTGAACTGCTAAAGGAAATTCACGAGCGATTCTAAAACTACAAAACGCCGGTTGCTCACAAATGTCGTTTGTCGGCAGGTACCACTTCATCAAGTCTAAAACACGTATCAACACGAAGTAAATGAGTTATCACACGTACCGTTTTCTTGCGCTTTGTCTGGTCGCGTTCGTATCAACAGCCGGTTTTGCACAGAAGCAACCTCAGACTCAGGTCATGATTGTTGGCTTCGATCATTTAAACCAACTCTATAATCAACAGCCGAAATCCGATGTATTCAGCCCGAAAAAACAGGTTGAAATTAACCAGTTAAATGATTGTCTTCAGGCCTATGCGCCCGACATGATTATGGTGGAATTGGAGCCGGGAGAACAGCCGCGCATCGATAGTCTGTACCAACTTTATTCGGCCGGAAAACTCAAGCTCGACGAGCTAAAGGAAGGACGTAGTGAAACGTACCAGATTGGGTTTGCGCTGGCTAAACGACTAAAGCACCCGCGCGTGTATTGTATCGATCATTACGAAGCGACTGCGCAGTCATTGCTAACAGAAGGCGAAAATATTGAAGGCTACAAGCAGGCCCTACAGCAGCTTCAGGGCTTCGCCCGTCCGCTAAAGAGACAGGTTCAGCAGGATAGTCTGTCGATTTATGCCTACATCCGAAGGCTTAATCAACCCGAAATAATCGCGCAGACACACCGGCTTTTCTATAATCTGCCAGCCATTATCATCAATGGGGAGTTTTCTAAAACGGCTACCAATACGGTAGATATCAGTAAGATTGATAAACGGTACATCGGAGCTGAGTTCATCAGCTTGTTCTATAACCGGAATCTTAAGATTTACAGTAATGCCTTAACCAGTCAGCGCAAATACCAGGGCAAGAAGCTGCTGCTCTTGTTCGGTCAGACCCACGTTGGTGTACTTCAGGAGTTGTACCAGGCGAATCCGGACTATCGGCTATTCTCCGTGCTGAACTATTGTAAGTAGCAGCCAACGAGCGGGGCAGCGTAATCGTTTGAGGTCAAGATTTAACGTTTATTAAATAGCCGATCGCTGACTATTTATCTAGTTTTGGCTCCAGTCAACTTCTTGTATTGGCATGGTAGTCAGAAAAACAGCAATTAAATGGCTCTGGGTGGGCTTATCTGTACTCTTGCTAGGTTATTTGGGCACGTACTGGCTGCTCTACACGGATAAAGATCAGCAGGCCAATCGGTACCGATCTGTTACGTTGCCGAGTGATTACAAATTCAGTTACTCGCCACCCGTCGAAGAACTCAACTTTCAAACGCCCGGAGATGGCCAGTTAAATGCGCTACTGTTTAAGGCTACGCAGGCAAAAGGAGTCGTTTGCTTTTGGAAAGGCAACGGCGGTACGTTAGCGAACTGGGGGGCCATAGCTCCCCAGTTTCTTGTCAATCACTACGACGTATTGATCACCGATTATCGCCAGCACGGGAAAAGTAAAGGGCCAATTACGTTAGCCAATTTTCACAGCGATGCGCAGGCGGTTTATGATTATCTGAAAAAACGCTACCGCGAGTCTGAGATCGTTGTGTGCGGATTTTCGTTAGGGGGCCGGGTAGCGGCTCATCTGGCGGCTGGTAATCAGCCGCGTGTTACGTTGCTGCTGGACCCTGCTTCGGCTGGTGGTGATTTCAGTGACCGGTTTGCCGATTAGTTGTTTTATCCGCTACCTTCCGTAAATGAGTTCACATTCTTAACCGAGCATGACGTTCAGCTGGCCAGATCACCCGTTGTGGTTGTTAGTACGGATAATGTAAATAGTACGGCCTATAAGCTGAAGCCCTATTTAGCCGCTAAAGACCAATTGGTAGCCATACCGGGCGCTACGCACGAGACCGTCTTAACTCACCCAGAAACTGTGAAGCTGATTAACAACGCATTAGCTAAATGATGTAAACTAAGTGGGCTCTAAAATTACTCGTTATTTCATTTGGCCTATGTACACGGACACGTTCAAGCCTACAAATGAGCGCTTTGCGTTCAGGTTACCGAAACCTGTTACGCCAATGCCTAGGTCTTTGGTCGACGTAATAAAACGAATCTCCGCCGGTACACCTATGGTCGTATACTTAACGGGTTCGTGGACGTAGGAGCCATAGATGAGTGGATCAGCATCAAATGACAAAAACTTGCCTCGGTTGGTACCCCAAACGCCACTTAAGCCTGTCGAGAAACGGAACTTCCCGGTTCTAAGCCCGTAAAGGACTGCCATCTCATGGATGGCAATAGCCGGTACGTAATCTGGAAAAACTTCGCCATTAAACGTATATCGGGTAACCAGCAGGGTCGGCTTGTTCGTAAATTCATAACCCAGCGCGATCATACCGCTCGGAAATTGGCTCTTGCCGAGCCCTAATCCAAGCCAGTAATTATTCTGGTAAAACTTCTGGGAATAAGCTACGTGCGTTGACAGAAAGAAAAATGCCATAGCGCAGTAAAATGTAACATATTTAGCCATACTGTTAATTTATTGTAGGGCTAAAATTACGAGACATAAGTTATGAAAGGCACGGATGGTTACACTATTTACTGAAGTTAATCTAACGAGTTAGGTACAAGCTACATACGCTTCTTTGATCGTGATGCATTAGTTCACAATGTCAGCGAATGTCTGCCATCAACCCGGCCTCCCCCGAAGGAGAAGCTGGGTTGGTGGTAATTAAGCCGTACTACGTATCGAAAACGGGTATTAATGAATGTACTCAGGGTAACTCAGGGCGATCAACTCAGGGGCGTGTAAACTCCTGGCAAAAGTCGGCGATAACCACATTCAACGAAAACATCCGAGAAGCAATCACTAGAAAACAAGTAGCTCAGGCTCAGCCCGTTCGGGCTAATTATGGTTCGGTTTTTACCGCACACGTTACGATAAGAGTTCCTTCCGTTCATTGAAGGTTTTGAGCACTAACTCGCCAAAGATGGTATTCGCCCACGCAAACCACTTCCGTGTAAACTTGGTCGGGTCATCTTTGTGAAACGACTCGTGCATAAAGCCCGTACCTCCGTGGGTTTGACGAAGCATAGTCAGGCAGTGTTTTATTTCAGTTGGGTCTGTGCTGGTCAGTCCACGTACAATGATGCTTAGTGGCCAGATCATATCCATACCGGCGTGTGGTCCACCGATACCCTCGCCTGCTTTACCTTTGAAATAGAATGGATTTTCCTCGCTGAGCAGCAGTCGACGGGTATTCTGGTAAATCGGATCCGTTGCTTTTACCCCGCCAAGATAGGGCAGAGCCAATAAACTCGGCACGTTTGCGTCGTCCATCAGGTTGTAGCTGCCGTAGCCATTTACTTCGTAAGCATACACTTTCCCAAAACGGGGATGAGTTGCCACCGCGTGCTGCTTCAGCGCCGTTTCGACTTCCGTAGCCAGTGCCAGCGCCTGATCCGCGACCGTCTTATCGGTTAGCTTCATTGCCGACCATAACTCGGCTAATTGCCGCAGCGAGGCCACTGCGAAAAAGTTAGCGGGTACCAGATAGGGGTAGATGGTTGCATCGTCGCTGGGTCTGAATATCGAACAAATCAATCCGTTTGGCTTAACGGGGTAGCCATAGCCGCTCAGCGGTACACCGTCCGTAGCCCAGAATGTTTGCCGCTCGAATTTGTACGGACCAGGCCCTGTCTTCCGCTGCTGTTCTTTAAACGTCTTTATCACCAGCCGCATAGCCTGCTGCCAGGTAGCATCAAACGGCCTGGCGTCGTTCGTGCGTTTGTAGTAGTGGTAGGCCAACCGGATTGGGTAGCACAAACTGTCGATCTCCCATTTTCGTTCGTGCAAACCCGGCTTCATATCCGTCCGGTCGTCTTTCCACTCGCCAACCTTCGTTGCGTCTTTGTAGAACGCATTGGCGTACGGGTCTATAGTAATACAATGCCCCTGACGCCGGATAACGCCCGCGATGAGTTGCTGTAAAGGAGCATCCTGACCCATCAACGGTAAATAAGGCCATACCTGTGCGGTAGAATCACGTAACCACATAGCGTCGATATCGCCTGTAATGACATACGTATCGGGTTGGCCGTTAACCAGTTCAAAATCGACCGTTGTGTCCAGTGTGTTGGGAAAGCAGTTTTCGAACAACCAGGCTAACTCCTTATTGCCGATTTGCGCTTTAACGGCTCGAATGGTGTCTTCTACAGCTTTGCTTTTAAACTTCCGTTGCGCTTCAGGCGTACGTACGACTGGAAAATCCTGAAACAAGGAGCCAAATGCTGGCGTAACGGCAACTGCGGCTGTGGTGAAGGCCGCGTTTTGGATAAAGATCCGACGGTTCATGCTAGTTTAGATAAAGACAAAAGCCCCTAATTCCGGCTAAAAAGTTTAACTGTTGTTCGCATCAGTTTATACTCGTGTGGACTGACCCTTTAGTGACGATGGTTCTGAACGTCCTCAATTTCTTTTTTGAGCCGCTGCCTGATATCAATCCTGGCACCAGTAAAGCTAAAAATAACAGTCCCGTGTTCTCTGGCGAAGGGATTTGTTATGGAATCAGCTACTAAGGACATGCGAAAAAACGGACTTGTTTCCTGGAGTTCATCGTCTCGTTCTCCATGTTCTTTAACCCGGATCAGGTTTGTGTAACGCTGGTTGAGGTCGAACCAATCCAGGTAATCGGCATTAAACGATACGGCTTTAATACCTTTCCGGGTATAATAATTAATCGCGCCTGCCTGACCATAATTGTCGCAAAGAACCAGTGTGCTGTTGGGTTGAGGAAGGCTTGTATACACCTTATCAACCTTAAGGGCCAGCTCTTTCCACCCCAGCATATCGGCATAGTCCTGAGGTAGTAAATGGTCTTTGCCATCTTCCCAGCGCAGCATGCCTAACCGCTGGTACGTTTCACGATGAGCTAACATATACTCCGGGCTTTTATTGGGAAACGCTACCCGGTACATGGGAATGAACAACAGGATTGGAATCGCAGGCATGACGGGTTGTAGATACCGTTTACGTCCTGTTTTCAGTAGGTCAGCGAGGAACACCGAGCCGAAGGCAATGTATATTGGATACAGTCCGATCGCGTAGTAATCTTTGGCCTTCAGGTACGTAAAAATAGCCAGCGTAAAGACGATGGACCAGAAAAAGCACTTGTGATCCTCGAAGGGCTTATAGACGAGCAAAGCGTATAATCCGGAGAAAATCACCAATAAGGAGCCCGCAAAAAAGAAGAGCTGTGCCTTCAAAAAATCACTTCGGCTAACATTTACCAACTGAAGGGCAGATAGCTCTTTCATGTGATACACCACCGGAAAGTCATGGTTGTACTGCCAGATCAGATTGGGTGAAATAAGCAGCAGACCAACGAAGGCCGCTCCCCAGACATGGCGGTTGGCAAAAAGCTGACGCTGCTTCGTCAGTATTAAAGCAGGGGCCAATCCGGCGAGCAAAAAGACGATGTTGTATTTGTTCAGAAAGCCGATAGCAAAAACCACCGAGCCTACATATAGCCAGTGCTTCTTGTGGGTATGAATGTATTTGATGAGTACGTAATAAACGGACGTCCAGCACAGAACGTCGAGGGAGTTGGGTTGGTAAAGGGTATTTAGCCGCAGCAGCACAGAAAACAGCACACAAGTCGCTCCCAGGATCAAGGCAAATAAATTGCCACGTAATGCGTCAATCGCTTTCCAAACGACAAGCATAGTTAAGGCGCCAAATAGAGCCGGAAAAAACTTGACCCAAAACACTGAGTTGCCTAACTGTTTAATGCACCAGGAAAGCCAGGAGGTAACCGGCGGAACCGACAGATACCCCCAGGCTAAGTGATTGGCCTGATCAAGGTGCAAGTATTCATCCCGTTGTAAGTCGTACTCTGGACTAATCAGCGTGTATTGTAGCCCAAACTTGAGCAGGATTAACCCGATCAGGACAACCGTTTTCCGGGTCATCAGATATGGCCTGGTTGACTGAGTATTCATAAGCTGATCGTTATCTATTGAGTCCAGTCAATTGCGCAATCTTCAATACGTATAAGACAAGTACTATGCGTTACGCTTGATTAGGAGATACACCGGATAGCTGACCGCAATAAAGGCCAGAGCGTACAAACTGCTGGAAAAGTCGCCGATGACTACGCCCAGCAAAAACGCCAGCGATGCAATCAGTAAGGTCCAGGTAGAGAACGGATAGCCCCAGGCCCGAACGGGTCGGGCCAGTTCCGGTTCGGTTTGCCGTAGCCGAATCAGCGAGGCAAAGCCGGACGCGTAACAGAGCACAAAAAAGAACGTAGCAATATCCGATAGTTTGCCGTACGTATTGGTTAGAATCATCAGGGTTGAGGCACCGGCTGTCAACAACGTAGCGTATATTGGCGTACCGCCCGAGTTGACGTGGGTAACAAAGCGAAAGAACAGCCCATCGCGACCGATGGCGAAAATCACGCGCGGGTTGAACATGATCTGAGCGTTGATAATTCCCATGATCGAAATCATGAGCAGGAACGTAACGATCTGGGCACTGCCCGGCCCAAACAGGCGTTGTATGGCATCGGCAGCGGGCAGCTTCGAACCCGCCAGATCCTGCACTGGTAAGACGTAGAGTAAGGCAATGTTTACCAGGACGTAAATTCCGATAATCAACAGGACTCCGCTGATCATCGACCGGGGCAGGTTGCGGCTGGGGTCAACGTCTTCCTCCGTAAAATAAGCCGCTGTGTGCCAGCCGTCATACGTATAAAAAACGGCTTGTAAAGCCGCCAGAATACCAACCCACAGACCGCCTTCGGCCAGTGGACGTATCGTCTGGGCAGAAACCGGTGCCGACTGATCCGGCGAAATGGTAAAACAGACAATAACAAAGGCTAACAGACCGACGGCCTTCAAAACGCTCATAACCTCCTGCGATCGGCTCGCTAATCGGACACCGACGGAGTGGAAAGCGACAAAAGCGGCCAGGATACCAATGGCCACCACTTTCTGGTAACTGACCAGCGAAGGAGCTATCAAGCCGATGTATTCGCTCATCACGGCCGCCCCAAATGCCATCGCGGAGACGCTGCCCAGCCAGCTGCTGATGCCGATGATGAATCCGGGATAATTGCCGAACGCCCGTCGGGTGTAGACGTACCAGGCCCCGGCTTTGGGAAGCATAGTGCCCAGTTCCATAACCGATAGTGACCCTACCAAGGCGTAAACGCCAACCGCTAACCAGACCGCAATAATGAGGGTTGGGCTGCCAATATCTTCGGCAATGGGACCGGGTTTGCGTAGGATGCCGGTTCCGATGGTGCCGCCAACAGTGACCGCTACGCCGAAGCCGACGCCCAGCAACTTCTTTAATTGATTTTGTGCCATAGTCGTGCGGATATTAATCCGCCAGGGTGCGCTGACAAGTCCGGAAAGGTTTCAATTAGTACTACACGCAAACAATGATAGCAAAAAACGGGATGCTATCCTGGGGATTTCGGGCTGCTTTCCGGTTTTTCGTATGTTTGTCGATATGAAAACCTACTTGTTTGTTTTCGTAGGTGGCGGTTTGGGGAGTTTGCTCCGGTACGTTGCGGGGCGGTTGATTCCGGCCACACTTGGCAACCATCCATTCCCCACGCCAATCCTGCTGGTGAACCTACTGGCGAGTGCGGTGCTGGGAACCGTTGTGGGCTGGGGACTGAGCCGCTCGGCCGGCGACGATCTACGACTGCTGGTTGGGGTTGGATTTTGTGGTGGATTAAGTACGTTTTCGAGCTTCAGCAACGATACTGCGACCTTGTTGCAGCACGACCGGACAGGCGCAGCCTTGCTTAATATTGGTCTGAACGTTGTACTGTGCCTTGTGGCTTCATTCAGCGGTTTATGGGTCGGGCAAAAATTATGAAATTATTTCCAACACTATCGAACGCAGAAAAGCCGCCGAATGGCTCGTCGTCAGCTAATCAATCCGGCCGATTTGTGTTTTTGGTTCTTATCCTAATGACTTCATTTTCTGTGCAGGCACAAGACATCGCACGTCGGCTTCACGATGCGTACGAAACGTATAAAGAGAAAACGCTGACGCATCGGCGGTTCAAACATAAAGACATTGTACCATTACTGACCGCTTTAAACGGTCCAATGACGGTGAGCCAGGTGGGGCAATCGCTTGAGAAGCGGGCAATCTATCAGGTTCAGGCGGGTACGGGGCCTAGTAAGGTGTTGCTGTGGTCGCAGATGCACGGCGACGAAGCTACTGCCACCATGGCCCTGTTCGACATCTTTAATTTCCTCAAAGCCTCGAACGATGGGTTTGAGGAGCTTCGGCGGTCAATTCTCGAAAAAACGTCTTTGTATTTCGTGCCCATGCTCAACCCCGACGGAGCCGAACGTTTTCAGCGTCGCACGGCTACCGACATCGACATGAACCGCGATGCCTTACGGCTACAGACGCCCGAGGGAACCATTCTTAAAAACCTGCAGCAGACCCTTAAGCCACTCGTTGGGTTCAACCTGCACGACCAGAATCCACGCTATAGTGTGGGCAAAACCGGAAAACAGGCGGTCGTGTCGTTTCTGGCTACGGCCTACGATGAAGATCGTAACATCAACGACATCCGGCAGAGATCCATGCAGTTGATTGTCGGCATGAATCGCGTGCTGCAACAGTTTGTGCCGGGGCAGGTCGCGCGCTACGACGATGAATTCGAGCCGCGGGCATTCGGCGATAACATTCAAAAATGGGGAACAACTCTACTTTTAGTTGAATCGGGCGGCTACAAAGGCGACTCGGAAAAAATGGCTATTCGGCGGCTCAACTTCGTCGCCATCCTATCGGCCCTGAGCGCCATTGCCGACGGTACGTATAAGCAGGAGAACATCGCCGACTATCAAGCTATTCCGGAAAATGGCCGGACTTTGTTCGATGTATTGATCCGTAACGCCACCGTAATGCGGGAAGGGCAGCCGGTGATTGTTGACGTGGGGATCAACCAGGTTGAAGAGAATGATGAGTCGGCGGCTACGTTCCAGTATAAAAGTACCATTGACGACATCGGCGACTTATCCACATTTTACGGAATCGACGAGATCGACGCGACCGGCTTAACACTGGTTCCTGCACGCGTTCACCGTGATACGCTGGAGAATATCGCTGAGGTAGGTAAGCTTGACCTGGATGCGCTCCGGCGCGAGGGTGTGCTGGCGTTCAGGGTACGTCAGCCCCAAAGAGGTGGTTTCCCGACTCAGCCGATGCATATATTATATGAAGGAGAGTTACCCGCTCAACCTATGCAGATCGGGCAAATTCCAACCTTTCTGCTCATGAACGGCAAGCAGATTCAGTACAGTTTTATCAATGGTTTCTGGGCGAGTAAGGCCCTGAACATAAGCCATTACAAGAACGGTATTATAGACTGAAGCAGAACAGAATTTCAGTTCTGATTACGCGGAAAGGCCTTGGTTGACCGCTTCGTGAGGTAAATTGCAGTCTGTTACGTTGCTGTTAAATAATTGACTCCTAATGAGTTGTTTAGAGGGGTAAACATAATTCAAGCGTAATGTTGGCATAACGTTGACGTAATATTGGGCCGGTAGCTTTGCGGTGCGAAAGCGATACCAGAACCAATATGAAACGTAACGTATTACTCATTCTATTTTCTCTCTTCACTACGGCCGTCCTGGCCCAGACCGGTACCGTCCGGGGAAGCATCAAAGATGCGAAAACAAAAGAAGCGTTAATTGGCTGCACTGTCCGGATCGACGGAACGGAGTTGGGAGGAACCACCGACATAGAAGGCAATTTTGCACTGGCCAATGTACCCGCCGGAGCCCAGAAAGTTGTTATCTCCTACGTATCGTATAAGACAAAAGAAATTCCGAATGTCCGGGTTGAGTCGGGTAATACAACGGCCATCGAAACCGAACTTGACGAAGAAGGAACGGCACTCCAGGAAGTGGTAGTAAGAGCCAACCGGGCCACGAACACCGAGGTAGCCGTTATCACGGAAATCAAGCAGATGAAACCGATTGCGGTGGGTATTTCGGCCATGCAGATTCAAAAATCGCAGGACCGCGATGCAGCCGCAGCCATTCGCCGGGTGCCAGGCGTTAGTATCGTCGATAACCGGTTTGTCCTGATTCGTGGTCTTGGCACTCGCTACAATAACGTACTAATCAACGATGTCATCGCGCCTTCGACCGAAGTTGAGTCGCGCTCGTTCTCGTTCGATATTGTCCCCAGCAACATCCTTGACCGGATGATTGTCTATAAATCTGGTTCGGCGGAGCTTCCTGGCGATTTTGCCGGTGGTGTCATCAAGATTTATACGAAACGTCGGCCTGAGCAGAACTTCACCGACGTTGGCGTTACCGTAGGATACCGGGCAAATACTACCCTCCAGAATGTTCAATCGCACGAGCGAGGGGGCTTAAATTTATTGGGTCTTTGGGATTCCAGGCAACAGATTCCGTCGAGCTTTCCAAAAAGTGCCGCCGAGTTCAACAATTTAAGCTCGGTGCGCCGTGCTTCGTACGCTCGTTTACTGCCTACTAATTGGGGATTGAAAAATGTAATGGTTTCGCCGGATATACGGCTTGCTATTAATACGGGTCGGCGGTTTGATATTGGCAATGTACGAGTCAGCAATCTGACGAGTGTCAACTACGCGGTAACGAACCAATTTTCAAACGTTGACCTGAAGCTGTACGAAAACACCACCGCTAACGACGTTCAACAACAATATAACGATGCTACGTACGCACGAGGCACTCGATTAGGCCTGTTGCATAACTGGACGTTACGTTTCTCGCCAGCCTTCACCTTGGAGTGGAAAACCCTGTTCAATCAGCTAAGCTCTACCGAAACAGTTGTCAGAAATGGTAGCTATGTAATTGATGGGGTTGATATTCAGAGCTTCTCAGAACGCTTCGAGAACCGCAGTATCTTAAATACGCAGGTAGCGGGCGAACACACCCTCAGCGAACTAAGCAAGGTAAACTGGATCGCTAGTTACAGCTACTCCGGTCGTTGGGAGCCCGATTGGAAACGCGCTCAGTATACCCGTACGCAGGGGGCCGTTGGAGTTGATGGTCAGCCCGAACCATTCCGGCTTAACATTCCTGTACAACCTAACCCGCTTAACGTTGGTCGATTCTACTCGAATCTGAACGAACAAGTTGGTTCGTTGGTGGGCAACTACGAGCATACGTTTGGTAATCCAGTCGACCGCGAGCCAAACCGCATTCGGGCGGGTTTTTATGGTGAACACCGAAACCGCGATTTTGCCGCCCGTTTCTACGGGTACGAACGGGTAGGTTTAATCAATAACGTTAGTGGGCTTGGTATTGGAGACGTATTTTCTCCCGAAAACGTAACGGGTAGAGAAGGAAGCTTCAGCCTTCTGGATGGTACGGTCAATAACGACTCGTACAACGGCAAGACGACCTACGCGGCTGGATACGTATCAGGCGATTTCAACTTTGGCGCACGGGCAAACTTAACGCTTGGTTTCCGGGGCGAATTCTATAACCAGACGCTGCGATTGGCTCAGGCGACTAATAACTTAGTGGATAATAACATTTTCAGCCCCTTACCTTCCGTCAACTTTACGTATAAACTGACCGACCGGCAAAATTTACGGTTCGCGTACTCGTCGACGGTGAACCGACCTGAGTTGAGAGAGCTGGCTCCCTTCCGATACTATGATTTTGCCCGTCAGCTTGAAGTACGAGGCAACACGGCACTGAAAACGGCTACGATTCAGAACTTCGACCTGAAGTACGAGTTCTATCCGACGCCAAACGAATTAATCTCGATTACTGGATTTTACAAAGACTTCACCAACCCGATTGAGTCGTTCCTGATTCCGATTCCCGGTGCCTTCCAGTTCACATTCACCAACGCTATTGCGGCCCGAAACTATGGAGTCGAAGTAGAATTCCGGAAAGGATTTGCCAACTCAAGCAGTGCGTTTCTGCAAAACCTTCAGGTAGTTGGTAACGCGTCCTACATAAACAGCCGGGTGACGACGGGCGAATTTATCGAAGCGACCGGACCAAGTGGAGCCATCGAACGCTTCGGTAACAGTACGGATCGGAACCGGGCCTTAGCCAACCAGTCGCCTTATCTTATCAACCTGGGACTGTACTACGCCAATCCTACTTCTGGATGGCAGTATAACCTGCTCTATAACGTAGCGGGACCACGTATCTTCTTAGTGGGAAATATTGACGACCCCACCACCTATGAGATGCCCCGGCATGTGGTTGACTTCAACATCAGCAAAACCTTCAAAAAGCAATTTGAACTGCGACTAGGCATCCAGGACATTTTCAACGCACCGTTCCGCTACGCGCAGGACTTCAACGGAGATCGCAAAATCGGAAAAGACGTCACCTCACGTAGCGCCAATGCGGACCAGAATTATATAAACTATCGACGTGGCCAGTACGTAACCCTAACCGGAGTGTACACCTTCGGCCGACGGACCATTGTGCCTTAATCAATAAGCTTCACCCAAAGTACAGTAAATTCAAACCAATCCATTCTATGCAGTTTCTTAAACGTTTCCAGTATCTTTTGCTTCTGGCAACAGGTCTGACGGTAGGCATCTCTGCCTGTAAGAACGATGACCAGCCAACACCGGATCCGCTATCCATTACGTCCATCAACCCAACGTCAGCACCTATTGGCGCTTCGATTGTTATTACTGGAACAAGTTTCAATGCAACACCAGCCAGTAACACGGTTGTATTTAGCGGCAATGCGGCTGCGCAAGTTACGGGAGCCAGCCCATCATCGCTGACCGTACTAGTACCGGCCACTGCCCAGAATGGTCCCGTTACTGTTACGTCGGGGGGGACTACCGTGCAATCGCCTTCCACCGCAAATTTCACGTTAGCGAATCGCCCGGTTGTAACATTGCCAAATTCGATAACGGCAAATATGACCTTATCGCCGGGTACTATCTACCAGCTTCGGGGCTATGTATACGTAAGAAGTGGGGTAGTATTAACCATTCAGCCTGGCACAATCGTTCGTGGCGGTAATCAGAGCCAGGATCCGGAAAATCAAAACCACGCGGGTACGTTAATCATTGAACGAGGTGCCCGTATAGAAGCCCGCGGTACAGCGCAGGCGCCTATTGTGTTCACATCGGGTCAGCCAGCGGGCTCGCGCAAGTATGGTGACTGGGGTGGCATCGTATTGATTGGCCGGGCTCCTGCCAACCAGGGAAGTGACCGGGCATTCGAAGGGGGTATCGCTGGTACATTTGATGCGACCCTGAATGCTGCAGACGATAATTCAGGGACACTCCAGTACGTTCGAATTGAATTTCCGGGTGTTGCTTTATCCGCTACGCCGAACAGTGAAATCAACGGGTTAACCTGCTATCAGGTAGGTTCAGGTACCACAATTGACCACGTGCAGGTTTCGTACAGTGGTGACGATGCATTTGAGTGGTTCGGCGGTACAGTAAACGCTAAATATCTGGTTGCACACCGTACATTCGATGACGATTTCGATACGGATTATGGCTACACAGGTAAGGTTCAGTTTGGTGTTGCCCTGCGTGATCCTAATGTCGCTGACCAGTCGGGATCTGAAGCGTTTGAATCGGATAACTTTGATCCCGGTGTACCAGTTGTAGCTGGTCGGCCACAAACGGCGCCGATATTCGCTAATTTCAGTGCGTTCGCTTTTAATCCAGGCGTACCAAGCAACGCCAATACGGCGGGTGGCTCAGGCGCCTACAGAGCAGCTATGCATTTGCGTAGAAACACGAAAATCAGCATCTACAATACGGTTTGTACTGGTTTTCCGGAGGGTTTACGTTTGGAGGGTACAACGGCTGGTACGTTAGCGAACATCAACGATAGCAGCCTCGACCTGCAAGGGATTGTGTTTGGCAATTCGGAAAATCCTGGTTCAACAACTGCCGTACGTGGCATAGGGGATATCACGACAGCCGCTGCTCAGGCTTACTTCAACGCGGCTGCGCGTAAAAATCAGATTTTACCAACTGACATTATGCCCTTGTTACTGAATGCTCAGAACTTTAATCTGACGGCTCCTAACTTCCTGCCACAGGCTGGTTCACCTCTGCTGGACGCTTCAAAAGCAGTCACTGGTGGTAAACTGGCGGATTCGTTCTTCACACCTGCTCCTTACCGGGGTGCTTTTAATAGCGAAAACTGGTTGGCGGGCTGGACTAATTTCAACCCCCAAGACACAAACTACGATCAATAGGTAATCAATTTAATTTCATATTGGTGTCGCACGAAAGGGCCGGAGCTTTGCTCTGGCTTTTTTCTTGCAGGAGTCTGCGCAGGTGCAGCGGCTTAACGAAATAAAGTGAGAAATACCCGTGCGATACATCACAGCCAACCGATTGTTGTGGTAAGCGGTACGTATATACCTTGCTAAAGCAGGCACGAAAGTTGTTTATATTATGAGATATTTGTTACCTAACGGCCTTCAATTCGTCTAACATCTACTTAGTCCATGAACTTTTGGACTATATATGTGCGTTTGGGAGTAAGCCATTAGGCGCGTTTATTAGCAGTGCCAGGACCCACACCACTTAGCACATTTTTTGTAAAAGACAGCTAAGATTTTGGCTGATTGTTAAGAGCTTACTAATTTGGCCTCGTGTAGAGTATATACTGTACACAGGTAGTCCTTACCAAATCACTATAACCCTCTTAGGCACCGTAACAATGATCTCTAAGAAAGCTAAGTACGCCATCAAAGCCCTCAAGGTTTTGACTGAAGAGTACGGGAAAGGCCCGGTACTGATTTCCTATATTTCGGCGAAAGAGAACATCCCGAAAAAATTCTTAGAGGCCATCCTGCTGGAACTTCGGAATCATGGTATTCTGCAGAGTCAGAAAGGTAAAGGGGGAGGTTACCTGCTTCGTGTCGATCCGGGCCGGGTTAATTTAGCTCAGGTTCTGCGCGTCATTGATGGGCCGATTGCGCCAACGCCCTGTGTGTCGTTTAACTTCTACGTGAAGTGCGACGACTGCACCGACGAAGTAGCCTGCGCCCTGAAACCAATTATGGAACGCGTTCGCGATGCGAACCTCGGTGTGTATGAAAATACAACGTTGCTCACGTTCCAGGACCCATCTTCACTGGAAACAAAAGAAATTCCGATTGGGGCTAAAGCTGCCGAACTGGTAGAAGCTCCAGCCAACCGGATGTCGGCATAAGCTGAAGTTATAAAGTTATCGGGTTGTAAAGTTGTATAGTTAACTGGTAGCAGAACCGACTATATAATTTTACAACCCGATAACTTTATACCTAAGCTACTCCGGTTGATGCTCTTTCCGCAATAGGTCGTTTACCGTTTTCACCGGGTTAAACGTAATCAGCGGAACTTCCACAAAAAGCGTAGTCCAGTCGGCCATAGCACCGTTCCAGAGGCCGGGTAGCTCCTGGGCTTTCAAATCTTTGCCGTCCTTTGATTTTGCCGTAATAAAGCCCGTCTGCGGATCGCGGAAAGCAGGCAGATCGTACTTGCGGCCGTGCTGATCTTTCAGGCCACAAACCAGGTCTACCGGATTAAAATGGGTTGCCTCATCAAAAATGGCTTTCTGACCGGAGTCGTTCAGATCAATCTGCGCGGACTCAATTACCTGTAACGATACGGACCCATCCTGATTTTTGGCCCAGAACGGTCCTCCGCCGGGTTCGCCCACGTTTTTAACCATACCGCATACCCGGACCGGCCGATCTAATTTTCTACGAAAATAATCGGCCTGTTCGGCTTTCGAAAGCGATTCAAATCCGTCGGGTGGTATCGTAAAGAGCGTCCGTCGGAACAACTCATCGGCCTCGGCCAGGTAGCCATCGCTTATCTCATCTGACTCTGTGAGCAGGTTCTGCAACCGCGCAATCTGCTGCTGCGTGTCGAGCAGTACAGCCGCCAGCACCTTTTTATACGTAACGGTTGGCTCCTTAATGTCATCGGGCACTACGTTGTCAATGTTCTTAATAAAGACAATGTCGGCATCAATGTCATTGAGGTTTTCAATCAGCGCACCGTGTCCGGCCGGCCGGAACAACAGCGATCCATCCGGATTACGGAAGGGCGTATTGTCGAGATTTACCGAAATCGTGTCCGTTGACTTTTTCTGCTCGGAAAAGCTGATGTCGAACGTAACCCCAAGCCAGGCTTCGTAATCGGCTTTTTCCTGCTCAATTAATTGTTCGAAACGATCCCGGTGTTCGGGCGATACGGTAAAATGAATCTTGACTGTGCCGTCGGAATTCGCGTAGGCAGCGCCTTCAACCAGATGCTCTTCAACGGGGGTACGGGGCGCATCAGGATAGCGGTGAAATTTAAGCAGACCTTTGGGCAAACTGCCGTACTCAAGTCCGTCTTCCGTCAACAGATAACGGAGCACGGTCTGCCGGTCGTTCTCGGCTACCGCCTTGTCCAGATCCAGACCGTCTTCGGCCATAACCGTCTTTAAATCCTCGTAAAACGCAAAGTCGGTCAGCCGGGCAAACACCTCATCGGTTGCCTTGTCGTACTTGCCATCGAGGGCAGTAAACAAAGATTTAAACATCCGGGTGGCGGCTCCCGACGCAGGTACAAACTTGACCAAAGCGCGTTCGTGAGCGGCTTCGTCAAAGCGCCGGATGTACGTTGGCAACTGGTCTTCGTCAATGCGAACGATACCATCGCCAACGGTGGCGGCTTTGATCACATTCAGGTAGGGAAACCCCTGAACAAAGTGTTGTATTTGCTGATCGATCTGGTCGAGGGAGGCACCCTGCGCCAAAATCTGGTCTTGATCTTGTTCAGAAAACTGCATGGAATACACGGGAATAGTCATTATAAACAGCTAGCAAATTGTATATTTCAACAACGTGACGCAAATCAAACTTACTTATTAAGTCAATGTAGGGTGGGTAATTACTTACCGGGTCGCGTCAGTTACCTTTGTGTCAAGATGAAATTAATTGCTTTCGACGCCGACGATACGCTCTGGGTGAATGAGCCGAATTACGTAAATGTTCAGCAGCGGCTCTGCAACATGTTGTCGCATCATGTTGATCAGGACACCTTGACCCAACGGTTCTACAACACGCAAATCCAGAATCTGCAATTGTTCGGCTATGGCGCAAAGGGCTTTACACTGTCGATGATTGAAACGGCCATCGAACTAACGAATGGAGCCGTTAACGGGCATGAAATTCAACAAATCATTGACGTAAGCAAAGAGCTTCTGACGTTTCCAATCGACGTGCTCGAGGGCGTTTCCGACGTACTGGAGTCACTGTCGAAGCGGTACGAGCTGATGGTATTGACGAAGGGTGATTTGTTCGATCAGGAGAGTAAGATTGCTCGGTCCGGGTTAGGTCATTTTTTCAGTCATGTCGAAATTGTCAGCGAAAAAAACGAACAAGCGTACCAGCGTATTCTCAACCGGTATGGCGTAAAGCCGGCGGAGTTTCTGATGATCGGCAATTCGCTGAAATCGGACGTATTGCCCGTTCTTAATATTGGCGGCCATGCCATTCATGTTCCCTACGTCATTACCTGGGCGCATGAACGCGTAGACGAGGACCGTCTGGCGGGTAAATCGTTTACGACGCTGGAAGATATACGAGACGTATTGAACTGGTTAGAGGCTATGACCGCGTCTGAGCCGCTTAATTCCTTAACTCACCGAACGTTTGGGGACTGACAGAATTGTCAGCTGTTTGATTGATAGATGAATTGCTGATTATTTATTGCTCATCCTAACCGGTAATAACAAACGCGTCAGCATCCAGATTAGCGGGGAAGGCCGAACGGAACGCTTGCAATTCATCCAAAGAGAGCGTTTGCTGGTGTACTACCTCGTTGTCGGTTTCCCGAAACAAAACGTCTCCTTTGAAATTTATGACAGCCGAGTCACCGCTGTAGTGGTGTTGATTGCCATCCTGCCCTACGCGATTTACACCAACGACATAGCTTAGATTCTCGATCGCCCGCGCCTGTAACAGTACGTTCCAGGGGTTGCGCCGAACGGCAGGCCAGTTCGCGACGTAAAGCAGCAAGTCGTAGTCGAACTGACCGAGCGTTGTGGTGTTCCGGCTCCAGACGGGGAAGCGCAGATCGTAACAAATGAGGGGGCAAATCCGCCAGCCTCTCCACTCTTTCACAATACGTTGGCTACCAGCTGTGTAAATGCCATCTTCGCCCGCCATGCGGAACAAGTGACGCTTATCATACGTATCGAATTGTCCATCGGGCTGCATCCAGATCAGACGGTTAAAATAGTGTCCGCCTTCCTGCACAACGTAGCTACCCGTAACAACCGCATTAGTTTGCGCGGCCATTTGCTTTAGCCACCGAAATGTGGTCAGGTTCATAGGCTCCGCCACCGATTTGGCGTCCATCGTAAAACCCGTGGTAAACATTTCGGGCAGTACAATCAAGTCGGTTGGTTCAGGCAACGAAAAGATATGCTCCTCCAGCATAGCTCGATTGGCCACCGGGTTATGCCAATACAGATTGGTTTGAAGGAGCGTAACGTGCATGAACGTAGGAGACGAGAGAAACAGTAAGAGTATAAGACTAACGCTTTTCTGCTGCTTCTTTAATGAGGGAATTTCATTCGATATTCGGCGTCGGTCTTCCCTTTTGTAATATCGGTAAGTTTTTTCCGGATGAGCTGACGGCGAAGCGGAGGCAGATAGTCGGTGAAAAGTTTACCGTCAAGGTGGTCGTATTCGTGCTGGATAATGCGAGCCGCCATTCCGTCGTATTCTTCCTCGTGTTCGTTCCAGTCGGTGTCGAAGTAACGGATGACCACGATTTCGGGCCGGAACACTTCCCCCCGGATACCCGGTATACTCAGGCAGCCTTCTTCAAAACCCCAATCTTCACCAGCTTCTTCGATAATCTCAGGATTGATGAACACTTTTTTGAACCCGATCAGGCTTTTGTCAATGTCTTCTTCGGGTTCGTCTTCGTTGATCGGCTGCCCATCAACTACGAACAGGCGGATGCTCTGCCCGACCTGCGGAGCGGCTAAGCCCACACCCGATGCGGCATACATCGTTTCGAACATGTTTTCGCTCAATGCTTTCACGTCGATTGAGCCGGGTTCAATATCCTTGGCCCGTTTCCGCAAAACGGGGTCGCCGTAGGCAATAATTGGGAGAATCATACTAGTTGTGAATATCTAAACTGGGATTCGCCGGATTGAGTATGGTGAACAGGATATTGGTATTCGCTTTCGTCAAAGCAAAATGCTGCTCATCTGTTACATCCTATAAATTCCGGTTGAGACGGTTACTTTCCATATACGACTGAAGAATAATGGTCGCACTGACTTTGTCAATGTTCCCTTTTTCGCGTCGGTCTTTCCTGGTACTTCCGCTGGCAATCATGGCTTGTAACGCCATCGCTGACGTAAAACGCTCGTCATGCCAATAAACCGGAATATCCGGCAAAGCGTTCTGCAAATGCGTCACGAACTTCCTGACACGGGGCGTATTATCCGTGTCCATACCATCCAGGCGCTTGGGTAAACCGACTATAAACGCTTCGACCGGCTCACGTGCTACGTAAGCTTTAAGAAACTTCAGCAGCTCGTGCGAAGCGACCGTTTCCAACGCCGAGGCAATGAGCTGCAGCGGGTCCGTAACGGCAATGCCGGTGCGCTTGGCACCGTAGTCGATTGCTAGAAGTCTGGCCATTTCAGGGGCAAAGGTACAAAAATTAGACGATGGGTAAGGGCATAACGCTTAGGTCAAATTTTCTGTTGCCCTACAGTCTTCCCTGTATTTTCTCCCCCTGCGCCTTTCGCCAGTTGTCAACATCCTCCCAAGTATCGAGGTCAATATTGGCCAACGGGAAGGAAACCTCGGCGCAGTCGTCAGGATATTGGCGAATTAACTTTCGGGCACCTATATCACCCGAAAGCTGCATAAAATCAACGCTGTACCGAATGTCAAATAAGGCCGGGACACCCAAAACGCCTTGGGCAGCGTTTCCTGGCTCTGCGTAACGACTGGCAATGATACCCTGACCGGTTTGCTGCCTGACCGCAATAAGCTGACGTAATAAATCAGCCGTTATAAATGGTTGATCGGTTAGCAGAACGAGAAAGGCATCAACGGGCTCCGCGGGTATAGCCGTTAAGCCCGTTCGCAGGGAAGCGGCCAATCCCTCACGCCAGTTTTCATTGTAAGTAATGAGCAGGGGTAAGCTGTCTAGTTCAGCTTCAATCCGTTCGCGATTTGCCCCCACGACGACCACCACAGGGCCAGCCTGTAGGGATAAGGCTTCCTGGGCAATCCGTCGAATTAGAGTCTGGCCATCATAATGTAACAACTGTTTCGGCTCACCGCCTAACCGGCTTGAGCTACCGGCTGCCAGAATAAGGGTGGCAATGCTCATGCCTCCGAACTAACCGCATCGGCCTGCCGACGTTGTGCTGACGCATTGCCCGACAGCCGCTCATGGATAGGGCCGGGAATATCCCGTAAGAAACCGCCCGACCTTTTTGCAAAGAAAGCTCTAACCTCGGCAATGATTGACAAGGCAATCTCGTCGGGCGTCTCTGCACCCAGGTCCAGACCAATAGGCGCGTGGACGCGGTCGATTTGTGCTTCCGTAAGGAACAGATTGCCTTTCTCGAATTCGGCCTGCATCTTTTCAAAGCGCTTCCTGGGACCCAACATGCCGATGTAAGGAATGTCAGTGCCAAGTAGGGATTGCAATACAGCGCGGTCGTAATTGAAGTTGTGCGACATCAGAACGGCCGCCGTGCGGTTGGTGATGGTAACCTGATCCAGCACCGCCGTTCGATCAGCGTACAGCACACAGGTGGCCACCGGAAACCGCTTGGGTGCCAGATGCGCCACGCAATCGTCGGTAACCGTTACCTGCCAACCGAGTTCACGGGCGAGTTTCGCAACGGGTATTACGTCGTAGCCTGCCCCGAAGATGATTAGTTCAATACCCGGATCGATGCGCTCGATAAAGACCTCAACATTACCTTGTTCTACTGAATAAGACTTCGTAAGGGGCTTTCCTGTACTAAACACGTTCTGCGTGTCGGCAAGCAGCCAATCGGGTACAAACTGGTTGTTGTCCTGCGTAAGCGTGAAGCGGTTTCCGGGTTGAAAACCGCTTTGTTCACTTTTTAGAACTGTCGCTAAGGCGCGGACATCGCGCTTTTGCACAAATTCGGATAAGACAGCAACTGGATTCTGCTCGTTTGTCGGGTCGATCGGCTCAATCAATACGTCGATAATGCCGTTGCAGCCCAGCCCAACGCCGAAACTATTGGCTCCATCATCCATGGTGTCATACGTAACAACAATGGGCTCTTTATCGAGCATGACCTGACGGGCTTTTCGCAGGGCATCCCCTTCCAGGCAGCCACCACTGATAGCGCCTTCCCAGCGGCCATCGTCCGTAATGAGCATGCGGGCACCAGGCCGACGGTACGACGAGCCTTCTACCCAAACCACCGTAGCTAAAGCGGCTTTGCGCTGGGTAAAATCGATTTGTTCGTAAACTTCCAGAATTCGACTTATTTCTTTCATACGTTAACTCACGTTAGCCAGATCAAACGGCAATCGACGGACTCGTTTCCCCGTAACGGCAAAGACCGCATTGGCCAGAGCAGGCGCTAGTGGGGGCAAACCGGGTTCACCTACGACCTTGATGGTTGGGCCGCCTTCGGCAAGTACATGAACCTCAACGGGCGGCATTTCGTTGATGCGCAGCATCCGGTTCGTATCAAAATTTGATTGTTTGGCCTGGCCACCTTCAAACGGAATGCCGTCTTTTGTTGCGGCCGTTATCGCCATGTCCACCGAGCCTTCAACCTGTGGCTTTACGTTGTCCGGATTAACAACCGTGCCCAAATCAATAATGCAGTAAACTTTTTCAACTTTTACTAAGCCATGGTCGGGCCAACAACATCGCGAATGGCCCACAGGAGTGGTATTTCAGGGTCAACGTCGACTGTATATGCCTGGTTATTGATGATTATTTTTACTGAAATCATTCTGATGAAAAGTGAAGAAAATCGGCTTACCAGCCGCTTCGCAGCCAATTCATTGGAAAGTTAAGGTCTGTAGGCGGAAAATCATACATTTGAGGCCGCTACCTTCGTGTTACGTAACGCCGAGCCTTGACGCCCATGCCAAAAATGAATTTTTGCCCACAGTGTGCCAGCCCACTGGTACCCGGTGAGGCCAGCGGTCGTGAGCGGCTTATCTGCTCGAAACCATGTGGCTACATTTTTTACGATAACCCGCTCCCGGTTGTCGGCGCTATCGTGGAATACGACAATGACACCGTCGTTTTAACGCAGAATATTGGCTGGCCTGCCGATTGGTTCGGTATTGTTACCGGCTTTCTGGAAAAAGGTGAAGAACCCGCCGAGGCAATCCTGCGCGAGATCCGAGAAGAGATCGGTCTGACTGACGCCCGCATAGTGGAGTTTTTGGGCATTTATACCTTCTACCAACGTAACGAAGTGATTTTTACGTATCACGTTCGAGCATCGGGTACTATGGTGATGGACGAAACCGAGTTACAAGCCATCAAGATAGTACCGATAGTAGACCTCAAACCCTGGCCGTTCGGTACGGGACCTGCCGTGAAAGAATGGAAAGAGAAGCGGCTGGGTAGACGTTGAAAAGCGAATGCCCATAAGAGTATTTATGCCTGCTGGGATACTTGTAGCTGTACGTTAGGCTTTTCGAGTGACTACTTCCTATCTCTGAAGTTCGCTTTATCTTTGCGGTCGATTGACTAAAGACTGAATTTATGACCACCCTCGATATCGTCACTGAATATTATAACGCCTTTAACCGCAAAGACTGGACCGGTATGCTCACCTTGGTTCATCCTAACGTTCGTCACGATAGTAACCAGGGTGCAACGCGTGTCGGTAAAGATCTGTTTACTCAGTTTTTGCAGCACATGGATGACTGCTACGACGAAAGGTTGACAGATATGGTGGTCATGACGGAACCGACCGGGAAGCGCATAGCTTGTGAGTTTGTCGTGAATGGCGTCTATAAAAAAACGGATGGCGATCTGCCAGCGGCTACGGGGCAAACCTACACCTTACCCGCCGGTTCATTTTTAGACGTAGCGGACGGGCTTATCACCCGGATCACGACGTATTATAATCTGCCGCTTTGGGAATCGCTGGTATTAGGCAAGTAAGATACGTTTTGGCAGCAGAACCGAACCGCCCGCTTACCTTCACCTGCTTGACTGGCCCGAAGATTCGTGCCGTATTCGACCCATTAGCTGCGCTGCGGATCACTGTTTTTCGTGAGTTTCCTTATTTGTACGAAGGTACTGTCGCCTACGAGAAAGCGTATCTGGAGACGTACGTCCGCTCAGAGCGTTCGTTGCTTTTTGCGGCTTACAACGGCGACCAACTGGTTGGCGCTACAACGGCGCTGCCCTTATCAGACGAAACCGAAGAGGTGCAGGCACCGTTTCGGGCAGCCGGATATGACCTTAGTACGATATTCTACTTTGGCGAAAGCATTTTGTTGCCTGAGTACCGGGGCATAGGGTTAGGACACCGGTTTTTCGACGAACGCGAGGCCCATGCGCGTCAGTTTGATCAATATACCCAAACCTGTTTCTGCGCGGTTGAGCGTCCTGCCGACCACCCGCTTCGCCCTGCCGGCTACCAGCCATTAAACGCCTTCTGGACGAAACGAGGCTACCATCGTGAACCAGACCTGAAAAGCCTGTTTATGTGGCCCGACCGTGGCGAAACAGTGTCCACGCCTAAACAGATGATCTACTGGATGAAAGCGATTCTGTAGTAGCGGCCAACATAAAGAGCAAACCAGCGGTTGTTTTAGCGAATGTAACAAACAACCTTATGGAAACAACCACACAGGCGGGCCCTACGTCCGAAGATCACAAAATAGGTATCGGCGTTATAGGTATGGGCGGATTTGGCCTGTTTGCTGTTCAGCAATTTTTGCAAACGCCCGACACACGCCTGGTTGCCATTGCCGGGTCGAAACGTGAGGAAGCCATCACAACCGCAAAACGCTTCGGAGCCGATCAGGTGGGCAGTATTGACGAGTTAGTGAACCATCCGGACGTAACGCTGGTGTATATAGCAACGCCCCCCTTTCTGCATTACGAACAGGCGATGAAAGCGTTGCAGGCAGGGAAGCACGTAATCTGCGAGAAGCCACTGGCCATGGACCCTGAGCAGGGCCGGGAAATGATCGAAACGGCGCGTCAGAAAGGTTTACTGATGGTAACCAACCTAATGCAGCGCTATAATCCGATGTTTGCCCGCATCAAGCACCTGATTGATAAAAAACTGCTGGGTGAATTTTTGCACGGTTATTTCGAGAATTACGCGGGCGATGAAGGATTGTCGCCTGAGCACTGGTTTTGGGACCGTAGTAAAAGTGGCGGCATCTTCATCGAGCATGGGGTTCACTTCTTCGACATGTTTGCCGGATGGCTTGGCGACGGCAAAGTGGTCGCGTCGCAGGTAATTAAGCGTCCGGGCAGCAATCAGGCGTCGGAACTTATAGAGGATCAGGTACAGGCTACAGTCGAGTATGGCGATGAAGAAACGGGTCGTAAACTGGTTAACTTCTACCATGGCTTCACCCAAACGGGCCGAATGGACCGGCAGGAGATGCGGCTCCTGTTCGAGCGCGGAGACATTACGTTGTTCGAGTGGGTGCCGACCCGAATGATCATGCGTTGCGTGGTGGATGAAGAAACGACCCGAGCCCTGCTGGATTTGTTTCCCGGCGCTCAATTGAACGTAACGGAGAACATTGGCGGTAGCGATCGAATCCTGCGGGGGCGGCACAAGCAGTTCGAAGCCTACCAACGTATTGAGCTTCGCTTTGGCTTCGGCGAAGAAAAACAGCACCTCTACAGTGAGTTGCTCCGGCTGATGTTCCGTGATCAGGTCAGTGCGATAAAGTACCCGGAAACGCATCGGATTATTAGCGAGTTGAACGGACTTCAGTCGCTCGAAGTAGCCGCAGAAGCTGATCGGCTTGCCCGGCAGTAGGTGGCTGCAGGAGTAAACAATCTGATTTTATAAAAAATTTTAAAAAATATGACTGTTGCAGCATAAACTAGGCTGTTGGCTGATGTAATCAAGCTGAATTTTTCAGACCTTTGTGGTGTCTTACCAACTCTCCGCGCAGCGCATGATTACGGAGTCTCCACTACTCGACAATCCGGATGGACAGGTGCCAGCAACATCAGCCATCGGTGGCCCTATTCAGTCGGCCATTACGTACGAAAAAATTCCTACCCACATTTATGCTGACGCTAAAGACGCCAGCCGGGCTGTGGCCCAGGAAATTTCTGATCTGATTCGGCAAAAACAAAGCGAAGGAAAGCCCTGTATACTCGGCTTAGCGACGGGTTCATCGCCCAAAACGGTCTACGCTGAGTTGATCAGAATGCACCGCGAAGAAGGGCTGAGCTTTCGCAATGTAGTCACGTTCAACCTGGACGAGTACTACCCGATGGAGCCCGATTCGCTGCAAAGCTACTGGCGCTTTATGCGGGAGCAGCTCTTCGACCATGTCGACATTCCGGCGGGCAATTACCATGTTCCGGACGGTACTATTCGTACGGATAAGGTTGCTGAATTTGCCAAGCAGTACGAAGCCGATATCGAGGCTGCCGGAGGACTCGATTTTCAGCTGTTAGGTATTGGTGGTAATGGTCACATCGGCTTTAATGAACCGGGTTCGCTGATCAATTCGCATACCCGGTTGATGATGCTCGACAACTCGACACGGGCTGCTGCCTCGTCAGATTTTGGTGGATTGCCTAAAACACCACGTAAAGCCATTACGATGGGGGTGGCCAGCATTCTGGGCGCCCGGCGTGTGGTTCTGCTCGCCTGGGGTGAGCGCAAAGCGCCGGTGATACGTGGTGCCGTAGAGGGTCTGGTATCCGAGCTGAACCCAGCCTCTTACTTACAGACGCACCCGAACGCCTTATTCGTAATTGATGAAGCGGCTGCTTCGGAGTTGACCCGCATGAAAACGCCCTGGCTGGTGGATTCGGTGGTGTGGGACAACAACATGAAGAAAAAGGCCGTGGCGTATCTGTCGCGGACGCTCAACAAGCCAATCCTGAAGCTTACGGACCGCGATTATAACGATAACGGGATGAGTGATCTGCTGGCGCAGTACGGGCAGGCCTACGACATCAACATCGACGTTTTCAATCAGCTTCAGCATACGATTACGGGCTGGCCGGGTGGTAAGCCTAACGCCGACGACACCAACCGGCCGGAGCGGGCACTACCCGCTCAGAAGCGCTGCCTGATCTTCAGCCCGCACCCCGACGACGACATTATTTCGATGGGCGGTACGTTCCAGCGCCTGGTTGACCAGGGCCACGAAGTACACGTAGGTTACCAGACTTCGGGTAACATTGCCGTTGCTGATGACGAAGCACTCCGGTTCGCCGACTACGTAGTGGATTTCAATACGAAGTTTGGCATCAACAGTCCGGAAGCCACCCGTATTTTTCAGGATGCGGCTGCGTCGCTTCGCGAGAAAAAAGACAGCGAGATGGACACGCACGAGGTTCGGTACGTGAAAGGCCTGATTCGGATGGGCGAAGCCAAATCGACCTGCCGGTTTGTCGGTATTCCGGTTGAGAACGCGCACTTCCTGAACATGCCGTTTTACGAAACCGGTACCGTTGCCAAGAAGCCGCTCGGCGAAGAAGACATTAAGATTACGATGGCGCTGATCGAAGAAATCAAGCCGCATCAGATTTACGCAGCCGGTGATCTGGCTGATCCGCACGGTACGCACAAAGTGTGTCTGGATGCCGTTCTGGAAGCGGTACGTCGGTTGAAGCACAAGAATTTCATGAAAGACTGCTGGGTATGGCTCTACCGCGGTGCCTGGGCGGAGTGGGATATCCACGAGATTGAAATGGCCGTTCCGATGTCGCCCGACCAGGTTATGAAGAAGCGCCTGGGTATCTTCAAGCACCAGTCGCAGAAAGACGGTGTCGTGTATCAGGGTACCGATTCGCGCGAGTTCTGGCAGCGGGCCGAAGAACGTAACCGGGGTACTGCAGCGTTGTATAACCGGCTTGGACTGGCTGAATACGAAGCGATGGAAGCGTTTGTCCGCTGGCGTTTTTAATAAAAAAGATTTTTGTTCACCAAAAAAGGTCGTTCCGTTCGGAACGACCTTTTTTGGTGAACAAAAATTCACATACTTGTCTTTTATAATACAAAATAAGACTATACTTGCATGAATATATAATAGTTATATTATACTGCATCAACGCTTTCCCAACGGTATGATGAAAGAAACTAAACAAAGAGCAGCTCGACTCTTTGCCTTACACGAATACATTCGAGTTTATTTTACGAAAGCCGACTGGTTCCGGGTGGCTTATTTAACCGACAACGTAGAATTGATTGAAGACCATCCTCGTCTGTTGCGGAGCCTTGACTTTCGCGATGACGATTACGATGGTAACAGCCTACAGGTGCTCTCAAAATTAATCGGCGACGGGACGTCCAATCTGAGCGAAATTGAGCGCTACGTCGAGATTCGGAAAGCGGCTACGAAACGACCTGTTTCGTTAGCGTCTGAATTTATATCAACCACCCAAACCCGCCCCCCAGAACGTACCGTTACGTTTGCGCCCGACGTATTCCGCATTCCCGATAAATCCGTTGAAGCAAACACGCTGTCGGTGATGATGCCTTTCGAAAGCCGGTTCACGGGTACGTACACCGCCATACGTAACGCTTGCGACCGGTTAGGCATCGACTGCCGACGGGCTGACGACATCTGGGACAACAGTATACTGATTCAGGATGTGTTCGACTTGATTTTTACCAGCCGGGCGGTCATTACGGATTTCACCGACCGGAATCCGAACGTATTTTATGAAACGGGCGTGGCGCATACACTAGGTAAAATTGTGATTCCCATTACGCAATCCGTCAATGATATTCCATTCGATTTACGCCACCATCGCGCCTTGACGTATCTCGCCAACGCGGAAGGGTTGGCCAAGCTGGAAAAAGACTTGGAGAAGAAATTGAAACAGGTGTTCGCCTGATCTGGACGTAGCGTTTGCTGTAAGATTATGAGGGTAAGCATTGGCGCAGTTTAGTACAAGCCGTTTGCTTAGGTGGCGGCTTTTGTTTTTGGCCATATTCCGTGAACTTAGCGGAGAACTGACTTAAGCCTATGCAACCGTCCGACGTAACCGCCGATCAGGCAGCACTCCAATCCAGCGACCGCCCCGGCCGCCTGCTCTCTCTCGACGCGTTTCGGGGGGTAACCGTCGCCAGTATGATTCTGGTAAACAACCCCGGCGACTGGAATCATATCTACGCTCCTCTTGAACACGCGTCCTGGAACGGCTGGACACCTACTGACCTGATTTTCCCATTCTTCCTGTTCATCGTCGGCGTGTCTATTACGTATGCGTTAGGCGGAAAGGTGCAGGATAATGCTGGCGTAGTGCGTAAAATCGTGAAGCGTAGCTTTACCTTGTTTATGCTGGGGCTATTCCTGAATTTTTTCCCAAATTCGACATCAGTACCGTCCGTATTCCTGGTGTACTGCAACGTATCGCGCTGGTGTATTTAGCCTCTTCGCTGATTTTTTTGAAGACACCCCCCCGCCAGCAGGTATATATTCTTTGCGGCATTTTGGTCGGTTACTGGGTACTGATGACGGCAGTGCCAGTTCCTGGTATTGGTTACGCTAACCTTGAGCCGGAAACGAATCTGGCGGCCTGGCTCGATCGTACCCTGCTAACGCCAGCACACGTATACAAACCCGCCAAAGTTTGGGACCCCGAAGGGATTCTGAGTACGTTGCCCGCCATTGGTACCGGTTTGATCGGACTGTTGACTGGAGCCTTGCTGCGAAGCCGTCGGCCGGAAGCCGAAAAAGTGGCCTGGCTCTTTACGGCTGGCTGTTTGGCAACGTTGGCTGGTCTGATCTGGGACGGTTTCTTTCCCATTAACAAAGCCCTCTGGACGAGTTCCTACGTCCTGCTGGTTGGTGGGTTGGCTATGCTGGGATTAGCCCTGAGCTATTGGCTGATCGATGTAAAAAAACGCCGACGGGGTGTGTTGCCCTTTGTGGCGTTTGGCGTGAACGCCATTACTGTGTTCTTTCTGTCGGGGCTTATTCCGCGCATGATGAGCCTGATCCATGTTAACCAGCCCGATGGGAGTGAGGTAGGTCTGCGCGACTATCTGTATCGCTCCTTCATTGCCCCGCCCTTTGCCGACCCGAAAAATGCGTCGCTGGCAGGTGCTTTAACCTTCGTGCTCATCTGGTTTGGAATTCTATGGTGGATGTATCGGAAAAATGTCATCATCAAAGTGTAATCATTCGTAAACCGGTACGTGTCATCTGCTCTTGCTTAATTCGGCGTGGAGACTGCTTATATCAACGATCTCAAATATCAGATTGAACGGATTTTACGTTGGGAGCCTTCTCAATATTGGCGGCATCGCGACTTTACCTTGCTGAGCGAGCAGATCATGGCTCATACGAACTGCTGGGTCGAAGCGCATGACCTTGAGTTGTTCTGGCAGAAATCCGTGACGACACCGGGTTTATTGGATTCGCTGGCGCAGTTTGTCGATTACGTTGACTGGCTGGATTTCTGTGCACGTAATCAGATCGGGGAAATGATACCGCTTAGACCCGATGCCTTTCATGCGCCGATGTGGGAGATACCGATGCGATGGGTGATTCTCATTTGCTGGCTGTCGGTATTAGCATCCGTTCTCATCTGCATACTTTTACTGCGGAAGCCCTAAACGATTCGGTATCACTGAACGTTATTACTCCACAATTTACTTGCATAACCTTCATCCTTCACAAACGACCGAATGGTACGTTTCTCATTCTCTCTGAGCCTATTGCTCAGCGCCACCATTGTACTGGCGCAGCCAACGGCTAAACCCAGACCAGCTGCGTCGGCATCGCGAAAGGCCCAGGCTGCTCCCCAAAATCTATCCAGTCCCATACCGACCGATCCCAGTGTAAAGGTTGGTAAGCTGCCCAACGGACTGACGTATTACATCCGAAAGAACAGCGAGCCAAAAAACCGGGCTGAGCTTCGGCTGGTCATCCGGGCGGGTTCGGTATTGGAAAACGATAACCAACAGGGCCTGGCGCACTTCATGGAACACATGGCGTTCAACGGCACGAAGAACTTTCCGAAAAACGAGCTGGTCAATTTTCTGCAATCATCAGGGGTTCGCTTTGGGGCTGACTTAAACGCGTATACGGGTTTCGACGAAACCGTTTATCAGTTGCCCGTACCGACGGACTCGGCGAACGTGTTCCGGCAGGCGTTCCAGATTTTAGAAGATTGGGCGCATAACGCAACGCTCGATCCAACGGAGATTGATAAAGAACGGGGTGTGATTCTGGAGGAACGAAGGCTGGGACGTGGCGCAGGCCAGCGCATGCGGGATCAATATTTCCCGATTTTGCTGAACAATTCACAGTACTCCAAACGCCTGCCAATCGGAACGGAGCAGGTCTTAACCACCTTCCGGCACGAGACGCTTCGTCAGTTCTACCAGGATTGGTACCGGCCCGATCTGATGGCCGTTGTAGCCGTCGGCGATTTTGATACCAAAGAGGTAGAAGGTATCATTCGTGAAAAGTTCGGGCGTATTCCAGCCGTTAAAAACCCGAAACCACGTACTGAGTTTCCGATACCGGCCCATAAGGATACAAAGGTGGTTATCGTGACGGACCCTGAACAGCCCAACACCGTTGTGCAGGTAATTTATAAGCGGCCCGAAATCAAGGAGCGCACATTAAACGACATCCGCGAGAGCATTAAACGGGGGCTGTTCAACACCATGCTGGGCAACCGGATTCAAGAGTTAACCCAACGGAAAGATCCTCCGTTTCTGGGCGGTTATAGTAACTATAGCAACTTCCTGGGTAACCTTGATGCATTTACCTCAATCGCCGTTGCTAAAGAAGGCGATGTGGAGCGGGCCATCCGGGCGGTATTGGACGAGAACGCCCGCGTGAGGCAGTTCGGATTCACCGAAACCGAATTAGCCCGTGCTAAACAGGAATATTTCACGGGGGTAGAACAGGCCTATAACGAACGGGATAAAACGCGCTCGGCCAGCTTTGTGGAAGAATACGTTCAGAACTTCACGAAAAAAGAGCCGTACACAAGCATTGAGTTCTATTACAACTTCTTCAAGAAAGAGCAGGCTGGTATTCAGCTAGCCGAAGTGAACGCCCTGGTCGATCAGTTTATCCATAATGACAACCGGGCCGTTATTGTCATGGCTCCGGAGAAGGCCAAAGATAAACTGCCGACCGTTGAGCAAATCATTGGCTATATCGACGATGCGGGTAAGGGCTTGACCGCCTACGAGGATAAAACCCTTAATACGCCGTTGCTGGCCAAAGAGCCAATGGGTTCGCCCGTGGTCAGTGAGAAGCCGGTTAAAGACATCGGTGCCACCGAGTGGACACTTAAGAATGGCGTTAAGGTAGTGCTGAAGCCCACAAATTTTAAAAATGACCAGATTCTGTTCTCCGGTACAAGCTTCGGCGGTACGTCGCTCTATGATCTGAAAGACTTTCAGTCGGCCCGGTTCTCGTCCACGCTGGCTTCACTGGGTGGAACAGGAGAATACAACCAGATTCAGCTCGGCAAATTCCTGGCGGGTAAGCAAATTAGCGTCTACCCATACGTAGGCGAACTGAGCGAAGGTGTGAATGGCAGCGCATCGCCAAAGGATCTGGAGACGGCTATGCAACTGTTGTATAGTTATTTCACGCAGCCTCGCAAAGATGCTGATGTGGTGCAGGGTTTCCTGTCGAACCAGCGGAGTGCGTTACAAAATCAGATCAATACGCCGACACCCGCCCGGGTTTTTCAGGATACGGTAGCTGTAACGCTTGGGGCCAATAACCCGCGTCGGCAACCGCTCAAACCCGAAGATCTGGACAAGATTGACCTTGACCGGGCGTTGAAAATCTATCAGGAGCGGTTCAGTAACGCCGGTGATTTTACGTTCTTCTTTGTGGGTAACTTTAAAGAAGAGCAACTGAAACCATTGGTTGAAAAATACCTGGGTGGATTGCCCGCAAGCGACAAGAGCGAGAAGTTCAAAGATCTTGGCATTCGGATTCCAGGTGGCCAATTAAGCAAGACTGTATACCGGGGTCTCGATCCGAAAGCTACGGTACAACTGGTCTACAGTGGCGATTTGACTTGGTCGTCCGAGAACGCTACCCAGCTCGATGCTTTATCGGAAGTTTTGGAAATTAAGCTGATCGAAAAATTACGGGAAGAAGAAGCGGGTGTTTATGGCGTTGGTTCAAACGCGGTTTACAGCAAGTATCCCGTACCGCGCTATACATTCCGGATCAGTTTCGGCTGTGCTCCCGAAAATGTAGAGAAGTTAATCGCCAAAACGCAGGAGCTGATCAACGACCTCAAGCAGAAAGGGGCCTTGCCGACGGACATTGCGAAGTTTAAAGCGGAAACCCGGCGGGAAACCGAGCTGCAGTTGAAGGACAACCAGTTCTGGCTAAGCTACCTGCAAAACCAGTATTACAACGGCGACGCGCCCGACGAAGTACTCCATGAGGAGGAGCAGTTGAAGAAGGTGACCGTAGAAAGCACCAAAGAAGCCGCAAACAAATACTTCGGAAGCAACTTTATCCGGCTTGTGCTAATGCCAGAGAAGAAGCAGTAGTAGAATAGTGGACTTGCAACAAAACCCTGGACAAATTTTTAAGCAGCATTTTGCAGTGGCCCATTATAATAGTCAAAAGGTGAAAGATGGCCTAGCGCCGAATGCCACCGGCCCGATCAAGCTTGGTAAGCGGCCTGCAAAAAGACTGTGCGTCAGCGGATTGAGTAGGCCTTTAATCAAATCATAATGCGGTTTCCCAGGGAAATTCGTGCCGCTACCGAAGCGAACTTTCCAATCAAGCTTGGCTTGTTTCTACTGGCCTATGGGCTCAAAACAAACTTGTGACATACGACTTAGATTAAATAGTTTTCTGATGTCCGGGCACCAAAGCGTGTATGCTTTGCAAGTATTGACGATGAACAAATCAGCCGCATTACGCTGGCTCTAGGCAATGAAATAAAAGCCATAACCGATACGGCTAAGCTTATCTCTGTTCGATTACCCGACTTGATACCTCATCTCTGGCAAGTACTGAAAACGTTTTTTGGGCAGTAATCCGACCCGGTTAGTACAGTTTCAACGTAATATAAATGGTATGAACGAAAAGCCTGCCGAAAGTAATGCGTTCACTCAGAAGCTGTTTCCGCAGATGTATTAAAGAAACAGTAGAATCCGCCTGGTTTATAAACGATATAGTATGGCAGCAGTTATACTGAATATAAACCCAGGTTGCGCGATAGCAGGCCCTGCCAACCATTTAATTCTGCACTCATCAATAACGTACTAATGGCATAAATGCCTGGTTCGACAACAGATGGCCCACAAACATACACACGATCACGACGACGTATCGTTAATTGAGGAAGGCACTACGCCCGCTTCGGAAGCGGTGTCGGACGAAGTAGATTCCTCACAGGCCGGAGCGCGTCAGACCTGGCGAACGTATGCACCAGCCCTGATCAGCCTGGTGCTACTTCTGGTCGGCATTGGACTGGATTTCTTTGCGGGGAATGGGCCATCATCTTCAACGGGCTGGTTCCGCGATCCGTGGCGACTTCTCTGGTATGTAGCGGCTTACGCCCCTGTGGGCTGGCCGGTATTACGACGGGCGTGGAGCGGCATCACCAGCGGAGATGTTTTTACCGAATTCTTTCTGATGGGTGTGGCCACGCTCGGTGCTTTCGCCATTCGGGAATATCCGGAAGGCGTAACGGTAATGCTTTTTTATACCATCGGCGAACTGTTTCAGGAAGCGGCTGTGCTGCGGGCGCGTCGGTCCGTTAAGGCGCTGCTCGACGTTCGACCCGACGAAGTAACCCTTATTCGCGAGGGGCAGACGAAAACAGTGCGGGCAGCAACCGTAGTTGTGGGCGATGTGATTCAGGTGAAGCCGGGCGAAAAAGTCGGGCTTGACGGTACGCTACGTTCGGAACAGGGCTCGTTCGATACGGCAGCGCTAACGGGCGAAAGCGTACCCCGCACGATTCAGAAAGGCGAATCCGTGCTGGCTGGCATGATTAACCGGCAGTCGCTGGTGGAGATGGACGTAACAACGCCCTATCAGGATTCCAAACTGTCGCGTATTCTTAAACTCGTACAGCAGGCGACGGGCCGCAAAGCGCAGACGCAGGAGTTTATCGCCCGGTTTGCCAAAATTTACACCCCGGCAATTTGCGGGCTGGCGGTGCTCATTACTTTACTCCCTTATTTTTTCGTTCCCGATTATCAGTTTCGGGACTGGCTTTATCGGGGCCTTATTTTTCTGGTTATCGGCTGCCCGTGTGCCTTAGTCATCTCCATCCCACTGGGGTATTTCGGAGGGATCGGCGCCGGATCGAAGCAGGGAATTCTGTTCAAAGGCTCGGTTTTTCTTGATCTGGTCACCCAGCTTAAAACGGTGGTTATGGACAAAACCGGTACGCTGACCAAAGGCGTATTCGAGGTGCAGGAAATAAAACCGGTTGGGCTCGACGCGCCTGAACTGGCCCGGCTGACAGCCGCCCTCGAAAGCAAATCGACCCACCCCGTCGCTGCGGCCATCGTTACGTATGCGAATCGAAACAACACGCATACGGGTGACGAAGCGATTCCGGTTGAAGACGTTGAGGAAATTCCCGGTCATGGCCTCAAAGGGCGCGTTAACGGGAAAGACATGCTGGCAGGCAACGCCAAACTGCTTCGTAAGTTCAACGTATCGTTTGATGAAGCCCTGACAAACGTGCCTTATACGGTCGTAATGACGGCAATCGATGGGCAGTTCAGCGGCTATTTTACCATTGCCGACGAAATCAAACCCAATGCGGCTGAGGCCGTAAGCCGCTTAAAGCGCGAAGGCATACGTACCGTCATGCTGTCGGGCGATAAATCGGCGGTGGTTGAACTGGTAGCGAAGCAGGTGGGCGTCGATGAGTACCACGGCGATTTATTGCCCGAGGATAAAGTAGCGCAGGTGGAGCGGTTTAAAAGCGAACTGGCGGGTGATTTCAGCCATAAAGTAGCGTTCGTAGGCGACGGCGTCAACGACGCGCCGGTTGTAGCTCTGGCCGATGTTGGGATGGCGATGGGCGGACTTGGTTCGGATGCCACCATCGAAACCGCCGATGTTATTATCCAGAACGACGAGCCGACCAAAATCGCTATGGCCATTGCCATTGGGCGGGCCACGCGTCGGATTGTCTGGCAGAACATTACCCTTTCTCTGGTGGTCAAAGGCATTGTACTGATCCTGGGCGCTGGCGGGCTGGCGACCATGTGGGAAGCCGTTTTTGCAGATGTCGGCGTGGCTATGCTGGCCATTCTGAACGCGGTTCGGGTCCAGAATCTAACCTTTGATTAAGTACTGGCGTAAGTTAGTGAGGCATTAAGTATTCGCAGTGATTAGCTAACCCTGGCTTACAGCCTAAAAACTTGTATCCATACTTATTAGAGAAGCATTAGAATTAGCCTATCTTAAAACGTTCTCTATTGTCGATGGTTGATAAATAGATACAGTCAATACTGACTGTTGTGTTCTATTGGCAGCGCAATCAAAGCGTAAGCCAATCAGAATGAACCAATTCCCTTTAAACTCAACGCAATGACTGATCAACCACTCAACGAAGTAAATCTGGGAAATCTTAATAAGGACACCCTGCTCGACCTGGCCAGTCAGGCCCATACGCAATCCATTTCGATTTTTATACCAACGCATCAGCGCGGTAAAGAAGTAAACGAAGGGCAGGACATAATAGCCTTTAAAAATCATGTTCAGCGTATTCGGCTGGCGCTCGAAGCGCAGTCGCTCCGTAGTAATGAGGTGAACGAGTTAATGCAGCCACTGGAAAATCTGCTGGACGATACGCAGTTCTGGCGGCATCAGCAGCAGGGACTGGCCGTATTCCGTAACCCGAATTATTTTGCTGTTTTTCATAGTCCCATTCCGCTGGAGAACAGCAGCAGGCTCGATACCAGCTTCTATGTGCAGCCTTTACTGCCTTTTGCGCAGCGATCGCCCGTGTATTGTCTGTTGCAAATCAGCAAAAAAGGGGTCAGTCTTTTCAAAGCCGATACGTACTCCATTACGCCACTGGAACTGGCCGATTCGATGCCATCGGGTCTGGAAGACGTAACAAAATACTACGATTTTGAAGAGGAGTTGCAGGGACGTACCAAGGGCCGTAGTGGGTCGATGGCCATGTATACCAGCAGCGAGAATGCCGAAGACAAGGAAAAAGACCACTTGCTGGCCGATTATTTCCGGTTAATCGATACGGCTATTGTTGCCATGATGGGCACGCAGAATCTGCCGCTTGTGCTGGCATCGGTAGCGTATTTTCAGCCGATCTATCACGACATCAATACGTATCCACACCTCCATAAGGAGGGCCTGACGGGAAATTTCGACCATACACAGCCGGAGGAACTGCACCAGATGGCGCAGGAACTGCTCGGCGATTCCATTGAACAGGACAAACAGCGACGTATTAACCAGTATCAGAACAGCAGCGGCAGCGACCTGGTATCGAGCAACGACCGGGAACTCCTGAAAGCGGCCGTAACCGGACGTATCGACACGCTCTTTCTGAAAACGGATGCCAGTCTTTGGGGGCATTTCGACGAGAATACGTTAAAGACGACCATCCACGAAGAAAAGCAGGACGGCGACGAATCGCTGGTCCAGAAAATAGCCCTTCTTACCCTCCGTAATGGCGGCCAGGTATACGTTATGGACGAGTTTAACCTGCTGGAAAATCAGGAGCCGGTCGATATGGCGGCCCTGTTTCGGTTTTAACGACCTCATGTTGAAGTAGAGTTGCCTAAACCCAATCGACAGAGAAAGCAAATCTGATTGAGCGAGTTTGCTTTCTCTATCGATTGGGCTCTTTCATACCTCATGGTTCTAACGTTAGCTGTACATAATACGGAAAATGATCCGAGCCGAATTCTGGTAATTGCTCGACCGAAAGAACTTTAAATTGGTTGGAAACAAATACGTAATCCAGCGGCCAGCGCATAAAGAAAGACTGAGCATCGAACGTATTGAACATGCCTCGTCCGTACCGGACATCATGCAAACCACTAATAGCCGAAAATTGAGCCGTATTGTGCGACCAGCCAACGTCATTAAAATCCCCGGCTACCATTGTTGGCAGAGTATTCCGGGCGATCATGTGACCTGCTTTCAGCAAAGCCACTTCTTTACCACCAATATTTGTGGGGTATTTGCTGCTGGGAGCCGGTGCTACCGGATGAATGGTAACCAGTTGAAACGTAGTGCCGTCCGGCAACGTAACGTTCGTCCTGAACGAAGGCACCTTATCGTGGTTGAGAAACAGAATCTGGTGGTTTTTGAAGGGCAGTTTTGAATACAGAGCCATACCATAGGCGTTATCCGTCGGAAAGGTAAGGCTGTAGGGGTAGCTTTTTTTCAGTACGTTCAGCTGCTGTACCCACCAGTCGTTTACTTCCATCGCGAGGACGAAAGTCGGATCTTTATCCGCGACTATCGTCAGCAATTCGTCGGCATGTCGGTTCTTTATCCAGACATTCGCGACCACAATGCTGAAGACCCTTCGTCTGTCCAGAGAGGATTCCGAAGCCGATTCAACTGCTTTTTTGGCGAAGACTGTATACGGAAAAATGATGTAGGTCTGAATACCAATGGAAACGACTAAGCCTGCTGCAAAAATCTTTGCGACCACAGTCCACGTTTTGGGTACGAGCAGAAAAATAGCCAGGCATACACTTAACGCAATCAGAACCTCTACCCTCGGAAAATTCAGCACCTGTAGAAACCAGAGGGAGCTATTATAGATCAGGGAGCCCAGCGTGACTATAATTAACAGCGTACCACAAAGCAGTAAAAAATAGAACAGAGCTTTCTGAAAAATCGTCATAAACCGGTGCCATCAACTTTCCGATAAGGTAAGATTATTGTTCACAAGGAACTAATCGTAGAGAGCCGATTCACCGTTTCTGACTGTTTACCTGACTGATTGGCCCGGCCACCCCTTTCGTATTTGATTGATAAGCGAGGGGAGGGGGAATCGTTGACGATAGTATATTATAGTTCACGTTAACAATTTCTTTATAGACTGATCATCGGTCGATGCCACTTTAGCTAGCTAACCAGTGTTTCTGTTTTGATGGGCACTCCCGTTTTTTTGATAGCGGCCATACCGCCTTCTACGTTAACTATATTGTCGAAGCCCCGTGCTTTTAAGATCGAGTTCGCTACCATCGACCGATAGCCACCGGCACAATGAACGTATACCGGCTCGTCGCGACGAATTTCAGCCATGTGATCATTGAGGGTATCGAGAGCGAAGTTCTCGGCACCACGTACATGCTCGGTGGCAAACTCGCCCGGTCGGCGAACATCGATTACGGACAACTGAGGGTTGCGTTCCCACCGGTCGGCAAATTCATCCGCAGAAATAGACTCGACGGTATCAATCTCTTTAGCCGCTTGTTGCCAGGCCGGGAAGCCACCGTCGAGGAAGCCAATGCAGTTGTCGTAACCAACCCGTGCCAGACGAAGAATGGTTTCGCCTTCCTGGCCCAAAGGAGCAACCAGCGCAATCGGCTGCTTTAAGTTTGGAATCAGAGCGCCAACCCAGGGGGCAAACTGCCCATTCAGGCCAATATTAATCGCGTTCGGAATAAAACCTGTGGCAAAGTCCGTTGCCTCGCGTACATCCAGAACAACAGCCCCCATCTCGTTAACCGCTGTTTCAAATGCTTGGGGCGAAAGTGCCTGGCTGCCACGTTGCAATACCTGGTCGATAGGTTCGTACCCTTCTTTGTTAAGCCGGGCGTTCTCGGCGAAATACGCCGGAGCTGTTGTCAGACCATCCAGTACGTTCTTGATAAACTCGTCTTTCGATTTTGCCCGAAGGGCGTAATTAAAGCGTTTTTGATTGCCGAGTAAGTCGGTGGTTTCCTTACTCATATTTTTGCCGCAGGCCGAACCAGCACCATGAGCAGGGTACACAATTACGTCGTCGGCTAGAGGCATAATCTTGGTTTGCAGGCTGTCGTAGAGCATACTCGCCAGATCCTGTTCGGTCAGCCCACCTTTGATGGCTAAGTCAGGTCGACCCACATCGCCAATAAAGAGCGTGTCGCCAGTGAAGATGGCATAATCATTTCCCTGCTCGTTGATGAGCAGATAAGTGGTTGACTCCAGTGTATGACCAGGGGTGTGCAGAGCTTTTATGGTTACGTTACCGACCCCAAATGTTTCGCCGTCTTTGGCGTGATAAGCCTCGTAGGCCGTATTCGCGTTAGGGCCATAAACGATGGTGGCTCCTGTTTTCTTGGCTAGATCCAGATGACCCGATACGAAATCAGCGTGGAAGTGGGTTTCAAACACGTACTTGATTTTTGCTCCGGCCTTATCAGCTTTTCGGATATAAGGCGACGTTTCGCGAAGAGGATCGATAATAGCCGCTTCCCCGGCGCTTTCGATGTAATACGCGCCCTGCGCCAGGCAGCCTGTGTACAATTGTTCAATTACCATAACTTCTATAGGATAGTGGATCCGTGTTACGTAGTTTCTTTCAGGATCATAAAAACAGCAACGATCAGCACAAACCAGCCAAAGCCTTTTTTCAGCCGATCAGGTTCAATAAAGCGGGCCAGGTACATGCCAATCAATATGCCTACGATTGATAAACTCGTAAACGGAAGAAGAAAATTCCAGTTCAGGTTCGTGTGATGAATATCCCCTAAAAAACCGACGAAGGAATTTATCGCAATAATCAGAACCGACGTAGCAACGGCACGCTGGATTGGCAGCCCGGCCAGAAGCACGAGCATTGGAACAATCAGAAAGCCACCACCGGCTCCAATGGTGCCAGTCAGCAGCCCGACAGCTAAGCCATCGAGGGCCAGGGTCTGATAACGAGGGTGGCCATCCGCGGCAGCGCCCTGCTCGGGCCGGTCGTTACGTATCATGGCCCGAGCGGCTAGAATCATGACACCCGCAAAAAAGTACAGGATCGCATCGCTTTTGGAAAGGCTAAACTGGCCAACCTGGAGCATCGGATCGGGTAGTGCCGGAACCAGAAACCGTCGGCTTAAATAAACCGATACAAACGAGGGCAAGGCAAAGGCTGCGGTTACCCGCAAATCGACCCGCTTCTGCCAGATGTGATTTAGTGAGCCAACCAGCGAAGTGGTGCCAACGACAAAAAGTGAATACGTCGTCGCCAATACGGTTGGAATACCAAACACATAGATAAAAATAGGCACCGTCAGGATCGAGCCGCCCCCGCCAGCTAAGCCAATGACTAATCCAACGACTAAAGCTGTCCCATAGCCTATAGAGTATTGAATGTCCATCTGGTGTAAAACTACGGGATACCCGGAAGTAGTTCTAACTGATGGGCAATAAAAAAGCCCCAACCGAAGAGCTGGGGCTTTTAGCAATACCGAATGCGTTAGTCCTGAGATTTATTCAGGTTACTATGATGACGGCTGTAGAGGAAATAGACCAGTAGACCCACAATACCCCAAATAACGAACGTGATTTTAGTATCCGTGCGGAGATTCCACATCAGGTACAGATTCGCTAGGATACCGAGTGTGGCAATAACAGGCAAAGCAGGCGTTTTATAAGGACGCACCAAGTTCGGTTCCCGAACACGTAACAACCAGACCGCTCCGCAGATCATGGCAAAGGCAAACAACGTACCGGAACTGGTTAACTGCGATACTTTATCAATTGGCGTAACGGCTGCTACAACCGAGACAATGGCTCCCACAAAGATGGTACTCTTCCAGGGCGTTTTAAACGTCGGGTGAATGGCTGCGAACAAACCTTTAGGCAGCAGACCGTCTTTAGCCATACCTAGGAAAATACGGGTTTGCCCCAACATCATCACGAGCATAACCGACGTTAAGCCCGCAATGGCCGCAATGGTAATCAGATAAACGGCCCAGGTTAGTCCTGCATCCGCAAACGCCTGCGCAACGGGGGCTTTCATGTCCAGACTGTCGAACCGAACCATGCCTGTTAAAACCAGTGACACCAAGATGTATAGCACTGTACAGATAATCAACGAGGCAAGAATGGCAAAAGGAACATCTTTGGTCGGGTTAATGGCTTCGCCAGCCTGGGTTGAAACCGCGTCGAACCCAATGTAAGCGAAGAATACAATTCCTGCGGCCGTAACGATACCTGGCCAGCCAAAGTGTGTCTGTCCAGTTTCGTCAACAACCTCCATGGGAATAAACGGAGTCCAGTTGGCAGTATCAATGTAAAACGAACCGGCAACAATAACGAAGATAACAGTGGCAACCTTAACGATAACGATCAGGTTATTCGTACTGGCTGCTTCTTTGATGCCCTTGACCAGAATGTACGTAACTACCCAAACGATCAGGAGAGCCGGTAAATTGATGGCGAATGAAAACTCCGGAATGCTTTGACCAGCGGCCCGTAAGGCCTCGGCTTTTTCCTGAGCCGTAACGGGGTCATTCATCAACCACAGGGGTGGCTCAATGTGGAACAGGTGCAGGAATTTTTCGAAATAACCCGACCAGCTAACCGCTACTGTAGTAGCGCCCATCATGTATTCTAAGATGAGGTTCCAGCCAATCAGCCAGGCAAACAGCTCGCCGACTGTGCCGTAGGAGTAGGCGTAGGCTGAACCTTCGACGGGTAAGATAGAGGCAAACTCGGCATAGCAAAGCGCGGCAAACGTACAGGCTATGCCTGCAAGGACGAATGCTAACGCCAACGCCGGCCCAGCCCAGTCGTGAGCCGCAATACCCGTAAGCACGAAAATACCACCCCCAATTACGGCTCCGATTCCCAGTGAAGTTAAGCCCCAGCGGGTAAGCACCCGTTTGAGCTCACTTTTCTTCATATCAGCTTCGTAGGCCGCAAGGGGCTTCTTTCGCCATATGCTTGTATTAGCCGGTTTCAATCTTGTTTCCATGCAGGAAGAGTTAATGTTTGGAGATTACGTGTTTTAAGGAAATAATATAAGGGTAAACGTCGTGAAATATACGAAAATTAATGAGCGAATGAGCGATTGAGTGCCTGAGCGAATTATTTCGCACTGGTATTCACTCAATCACCCATTCGCTCAGGCACTGGTTAGTTTACGATTGAGAAGGGCGGATCAACGGTTTCTTCTCTTTCTTTTCTTTCTTGGCGGTGAACTCTTCGGGCGTAGCCGGAGCTGCGGTTGTGAAATCCGAAGGAATTGCATCGAAGCCGGTTTTCTTTTCGGTAACGGTTGCAACCGTTGTATCTTTCTCCTGGTCGCGGCTCAGGGCGTCAACGACAATCGGCGTAGCAACGAACAGCGACGAATACGTACCAACGACTACGCCAATCAGCATTGCGAAGGAGAAACCCCGGATCGTTTCGCCACCAAAGATAAACAAGACCAGCAGGACCAGAATGGTTGAGAACCCGGTTACGGCCGTGCGGCTCAGCGTACTGTTCAGGGCGTTATTGATGATAGTTGGTATGCTTTCTCTTTTACCCCGGTTTTCGTTCAGATACTCACGGACCCGGTCGAAGACCACGACGGTGTCGTTCATGGAGTAACCCATAATCGTCAGCAATGCACCAACAAAGGCCTGGTCAACGTCCAGCGAGAAGGGCAACAGACCGTTGAAGATCGAGAAGATAGCCAGGATAATCAGCACATCGTGGAACATAGCAACAACGGCCCCATACCCAAACGCCAGCCGCTTGAACCGAATCAGAATATAAGCGAATACGACAGCTACCGCCAGCAAAATTGACCATAACGCTGATGTCAGCAGGTCATACGCAATGGTTGGCCCTACTTTCTGAGAGCTTTCGATGCGGGCGGGGTTACCCTTGATGTTGCTTAAGCCTTTATAGATGGTTGCTTCTGCACGTTTATCGGCTCCCTGCGAGTTATCATCCACCAGGTAAGGCGTTGTCACCTTCACCTGATTAGCACCGATGCCAGTACCGCCGTACGTTTTAACTTCAGGTGAAGCGCCTAAAACGCCTTCCAGTGAATTCCGGACGTCGTCGGTACTTACCGCTTTCTCGAACCGAATTACGTACGAGCGGCCGCCTTTGAAGTCAACGCCTAAGCCGAAGCCTTTGAAGATGGCCGAGATAATCCCCAGGCCAATAATGACCGACGAAACGGTATAGTACAGCTTCCGACGCGATACGAAATCAAAATCCGAATCTTTAAACAGGTTTTTAGCCCACGACGACGTAAATGACAGCGTTTTGCCGTTGCGGATGTAGTACTCCAGAATCAGGCGCGTAATAAAAATAGCGGCAAACAACGACGTCAGGATACCGATGATCAGCGTAGTAGCAAAGCCCAGAATCAGGCCTGTACCGAAGATGAAGAGAACAACACCCGTCAGGAACGTCGTTACGTTCGAGTCGATGATCGACGACAGGGCATTCTTAAACCCATCGGCAACTGCTACCTTAAACGTTTTTCCTTCGGCCAGCTCTTCCTTAATCCGCTCGAAAATCAACACGTTGGCGTCAACGGCCATACCGATCGAGAGTACGATGCCAGCAATACCCGGCATGGTCAAAACAGCACCTAACGAAGCCATTACGCCCAGCAGGAAGAACAGGTTAATAAACAGCGCAATGTCGGCAATCAGACCAGCCCGGTTGTAATAGAAAACTACGAAAACCAAAACCAGCAGAATACCAACAACTGATGAAAGAACACCAGCGTTGACCGCTTCTGAACCTAAGGTTGCCCCAACTACGCTTTCCTCCACAATGTTGGTCGGCGCAGGCAGTTTACCCGCTTTCAGTACGTTGGCCATGTCTTTAGTCTCTTCAACGGTGAAGTTACCCGAGATGCTCGAACGACCATTTGGAATTTCATTCTGTACGTTTGGTGCAGTATACACCAGGTTATCCAGCAGAATAGCTACGGGACGGCCAACGTTTGCCGCGGTCAGGTTACGCCATTTACGAGCACCTTCCGGGTTCATGTTCATGGTTACTTCCGGACGGCCACGGTCGTCGTAGTCATTGGTGGCGTCGGTAATTACGTCACCTTCCAGCGGAGCACGCCCCCCTGGCTTTTTCAGGAAATAAAGCGGCAGAATTTCTTTGCCATCGGTGGCTTTGAACGTCTTGCGATCCCAGGCAAATATTGCATCGGCCGGAAAGAGACTGCGTACTTCAGCGGCATTCAGCACGTCATTGGCCCGAGCCGTATCTTTCAGGTACACGCCCAGCTGGTCCTGACCAACGGGTAAAAACAATTGCGTTAAGGCAGTGCCCTGGGCAGCGGCCGCAGCCGTATCCTTGCTGGCGGTCGAATCTTTTTTGGCACCCTGTGCCAGCTGCGACTCAAGGCTTGATCCTTGCGCGGTCGAGCCAGCAGCCGGAGCGGTTGCTTTAAGAGCCGCCTTACGGGCGGTTTCTTCGCGAAGTAAGTAAGCGCCCATGCCTTCGATAGCCGGAGCCAGTTCATTCAGGCGGTATACTTCGGTGAATTCCAGTTTAGCAGCACCGGTAAGCAGACGACGTACGCGTTCTGGGTTGTCAACGCCCGGCAGTTCAATCTGAATCCGGCCAGAGCCTGGCAGCCGCTGGATGTTTGGGTTTGCAACCCCAAATTTATCGACACGGGCCTGAATTATTTGATAAGCGCGGGTAATGGCTCCTTCAACCTCATCGTTCAACAGTCTCCGAACTTCGGTATCGGACGACTGGTAGTTGATTTTGCCCCGGTTGGCGCTGGTAGCGAAGATGCTGGCCAGCTTCGTATCTGGAGCCAGTTTTTTGAAGTTATCCGCAAACAGGTCAACAAACTTGGCATTGCTTGATTTTTTGTCTTCAAGCGCCTGTTTCAAAGCCTGATTGAATTTCGGATCCCGGTTGTTGCCCGACAAACCCCGTAGAATGTCGGCAGGAGATACCTCAAGCACTACGTGCATACCACCTTGAAGGTCAAGGCCAAGTCCTAGCTCTCGTTCGGTAACTTCCTGGAGTGTGCTTCCCAGGAAAACCGGCTCTTTCCAGAGCGAATCAAGGTATTTCTGCTTTTTAGCGGGGTCTACCTGACCCTGCTTGTTGGTGGCGTAAGCCTCCGCATCCGTTTTGACGCTGCGTGAGACAAACGTGAACGACAGAAAATAAATACAGATAGCTGTAATTACGCCCGTCAGAATGAGAATCCCGGTTCTGTTTTGCATTAGACTATAAGATAGGCGATCGCCTATTGCTTAATTAAAAAGGAATTGAAAAGAAGATAAGCACAGGAAACGTGCATCTGGCGTATGGTAGAATAACCACAAACATGCCCACGAAAACCGTTAGGGAGCATTCGGCGCAATCGCATGTCCGAAAACATGCCTGAAATACGAAAAGAAATAATGAGGAAGCGCAAAGTGTCGAAGCAGGGGAACACAAAGCAGCAACAAAATAACGAGCGTAGGCGTAGGCAATAAAAACGCCGTTTGGCTACCCCCGTCGATGGTGATGGCTGGCGTAACGACCGCTTCGAACTGGGCCGCGCTCAGTTGCGCTTCATCCGAAGATGAACGGGTCGATTTACCCGATTTTGCATGATCCGCAGCCGCGGATTGACCGGCTTGAACCGACTTTTTGACGCGCGCCGTTTGCTGCACCAGGCCACCTTGCCCCCAGGCTGCCGTAAATAGCAGCAGGGAAGCTAGAAAAAGCCCCGAAAGACGTTGAACGATGCGCGGTTGCTTCATAATTTTCCTAAGCGGAAGACAAATTTCGTACCATTTTATGAAGAATGCAAGTGTTTATAGTCTATTAATGATGTAGATTTTTGTTTGATCATGAGCTACTTAAATCAGGGCTATTTCTAAATATTCGATTAACTTTCGGCCATGAATTTGCACGAATTTATACAACTGGCACTGGCCGAAGACGTCGGTGATGGCGACCATACCTCTTTATCGACAATTCCGGCCGACGCCCAGAAACGGGCCCGCCTGTTAGTAAAAGAAGCCGGTACGCTGGCTGGTGTTGAGGTCGCTCAGGCCGTGTTTGCAGAGGTTGACCCGGCCTTACAGATTGAGGTTCTGCTGAACGATGGCGTATTAATACAACCGGGCGATGTTGTCTTAACCGTTAGCGGACGGGCGCAGTCTATCCTGAAAGCTGAACGCCTGGCATTGAACTGTATGCAGCGTATGAGCGGCATTGCTACGTATACACGGCAACTGGTCAATCTGCTAGAAGGGAATCGGGCGCAGTTGCTGGACACCCGGAAAACAACGCCTAACTTCCGTATCTGCGAAAAAATGGCGACCAGGATCGGTGGAGCCGTCAATCACCGGTTCGGCCTGTACGATATGATCCTGATCAAAGACAATCACGTTGATTATGCCGGGGGCATTGAAGCCGCAATTACCAAAGCCGTCGCTTATCTGAAGGAAACGGGCCGGTCGCTACGTATCGAGATCGAAACACGCAATCGGGCGGAGGTTGAAGAGGTATTACGTGTGGGGCAGGTAGACATTATTCTGCTGGATAACTTTCAGCCCGATGGCATTCGGGATATGGTACGTCTGATCAACGGCCGGTTCATTACCGAAGCATCGGGCGGTATCGACGAAACAACCCTACGCGCTTACGCCGAAACAGGCGTTGATTTTATTTCAGCGGGCGCATTGACGCACCAGATCAAAAGCCTTGATTTAAGCTTGAAGGCCTACTAATACGTGGCCCTACGTTCAATTTCACTAAACGTAGGGCCATCGTTTACTTTGTGAAGTAGACCTTTTTGATTTTGCCGTTCTCGATTGTGTAAATGGCTACTGCCTTTACCGGCTCTTTGTCGGCGGCAAACGTAACGCGCTCGTGGTCGATTACCGTATTACCCACGGCGATTCGATTCACTAACTCGCAGTGCAGCACCTTCGTCCGCTCAAACATGCTGCTATACTGCTTCCGCATTGTTTCTTTGCCTTTGTAGCGAAGCTTATCCGGAAAATCGTAAATCTCCACGTCATCGGCGTAGGGTTCCAGAAAAGCGTCGATGTTCCGGGCGTTATAGGCGTTGAGCTGGCGCTGAGCCAGGTCTGTGGGGGAATCCGGCAAGAGTTGGCTGGGTGTTGTTACGTAGCCCCGGTTAATCACCGTTTCGATGGCCGTAATTGCTTCGATACGTTCCAGCGGATTCTGATTCAGGATGACTACGTTCGCCAGTTTGCCTTCGGCCAGGCTACCAATCCGGGCTTCTTTGCTGAATATTTTTGCTCCATTTATCGTCGCTGATCTGAGCAAGTCGGCATTGGATAAGCCAGCGGCCTGCATGGCTTTCAACTCGTCAATAAAGGATGTACCATGAAACGTACCGGGGTTACCGGCGTCAGTACCGGCCGCCACGTTAATACCGGCGCTCCACACTTTTCTCAGGTTAACCCGCTTGATTGAATCAACCTTAGCCGCCCGATCCTTATAAGTTGAGCTCGTCAGAAAGTCGACGTAACGCTTCCGGATTTCGGGCTCGGGCAGGTGTCTGAAATCAAAAAGGGTGCCCAGTACGTAAGGGTTGGCCGTGCTAAACTCATAAGGCGTTAGGTTTCGGCTGTCCGTGAAGAAGCCAGCAATACCTCGGTTCACAATCATTGTGGGGCAGTAGCTGACCTTGTTCCTGCGAATCAGGTTCAGCAGTTCATCATCGACAACGCCATCCTCGGGGCTATGAACCAGAAAATCAGCCCCGTATTTTACCCCTAGTTTAGCGGCCAGCAATTCCTGCGTGTGGATCGCCAGCTTAAGCCCGTTCTTGTGGGCTTCGTCAATAGCCGCCTGAACGACCGGAATCATTTCGTCGCCTGTCTTCCCCATACCGCGGATAATAAACCAGACTTTAATAAAATCCGGCTTGTAAGGTAGCTGCTGACGCACAATCTCGCGGGCTTCCTCGGGCGTATTGGCTTTAATAATTGGTGAATCCGGTACTTTAAACGCGTCGGGCTGGTAGGTTGATACCAGCGGTCCGGTCATCAGAATCTGCGGACTGGTATCCTGTTTATTGAACCGGTCGCGATACGGGAATTGATACAGTGGGCCACCAATGTCAATGACGGTCGTGATGCCGCAGGCCAGGTAGCGACGTAACAAGTCGCCCATGTTGTCGCGTAACCACTGGCGTTCGGTTTCGTAAGGGCGGTATTTAGTGAGGTTGACCCCGTCTGGGCGGGTGTAGATGCTGCCCGATTGAAACAGGTGAATATGGCTGTCGATCAATCCCGGAATAAGCCATTTGCCGTTGGCATCGATAACTGTTGCTCCGGCGGGGGCGGTCAGGTTTTTACCAATTTTTTTAATGACTTCGTTTTCAATCAGGATGCTGACATGATCCCGAACTTTACCCGTTTCAACGTCGATCAGATTACCACCCACGATAAGAACGGGTTGTTTAGGCCGACTTGCGCTGTCAGCACCGATTTGCCCATACGTAAATACGCTGCTAAGTACATGGGTGAGCCATAGGCTATACTGGATGAAGTTCTTCATAATCTACCTGAATGAATCTGGCGTACGGAGACGCTTAATTATCGACGTTTTTGACGGTTGGCCGATTATCCGGCCGTCGTTTCTCGTATTGAATCCGGAAGGCCGTAAGATCCGGCGCATAGGGCCTTTTACGCTTTAATTCGTATTCATAAATAGTTTGGCCAAGCTGATACAGAAACGGGTGCCCGACCCGGTCGTATTCGTACTTGTCGTCGTTGAGAATACCGTCGCTATTTACGTAAATGGTAGCACTTAACATGTACTCGACTTTGTTGGCAAAATCGGCTACGTATGAGGCATCCGTCAGAAAACCGTAGGCCCAGCCTACTTTATTGAACACGCGTACGTTCTTGGGCATTTGGTGGTGTGCGCTGTCCATAAAAAAGAACTTTACGTAGCTGTCGTAATACTGAGTCGGGTCGTATTTAGGGTAGTTCGCTTCGCCCGGATATTGAGACAGGTACTGGTACAGGAATCGGTAATCGTCGTTGGTTAAGTTAAATCGTTGCTTAGCTGGTACCGAACGCGGGAACATGACCGACTTTAAGATCTGGTGCAGCGACTCTAACGGCAGCTTGTTTCGGCCCGTAAAATCGAACGGCTCATTCACCAGGCTATCCCGAACGTAATAGCCTTTGCCAAGTTTGATAGGGCGGCTGAAGTCGAACGGCGTGTTGTTGTACGCAGCGGCTTGCTTATGAACGACTGTACCGTCGGGCCGGATGAACCGAACTGGATTTGTATGGCGGTTTTCCTCGGGTGTCATTCTGACAAATCGGTGCGTAATCCGCGTGTCAAGGTAGCCTCGGTCGTGCAAAGACGTATTGATCGCCTGCTGTCCAACGAATTCATACATGCGGCTGTAGGGGTCATTCTCACTAACCAGAAACGCCTTTCTGATCAGATGGGCCAAAGATGGGTAACCGCTTTGGGACGTACTGTCGGTCCATTCATTAGTTTGCTGGCTATAGGCGCTGTCGAATTGCATGGCTGTGTGCTTGGTCACCTGCGGCAGATTCAGATTATTTACTTTCTCCAGAGACAGCAGCGCCAGGGGTAGTTTGACGGTAGACGCAGGGTTAAAGTACTCAGTGCTATCGACCCGGAAATAGTAATTGGTAAATGTGGGCGTATTGGCTTTGTCCCGGTTAATTTGGGTATAAATAATTTGTAGTCGATACGTCTCCGGATGCTTGATCACCTGCTGAAAAATCGCATTCTGATTCGTTGTAAACAGGTTCCGCAGAAAATCGTCGGTTTGAGCCTGCCCGTAACCGATGGATAGACATACGCATAAAAGGCCGGTGAGAAAGGTCGTAAATCGTCGCATGGCCAACAAAATACGAAATTGAACAAAACATCCTTCGGGCGCAGCCTTATTTACCGGGTCGGATTCTCGTCGATGCCGAGTCTGGGAAGTGCCGGGTTTAACTCGCGGGGAACCACTTTAATCCGGAATACGCGCGTACCGGCTACGTCGAAATCGCAGCTGTAAAATCCACGGAGTTTAACGCCCCGGTAAACGGCTGTATAGTTCACTTTGGGTGGCCAGCTGTTCAGAGCAAGCTCGGCGCTTATGGCGTCGACCGCTTTTCGGAGGTTAGAAAAGAAGATGATCGTTGGCTCTCGATGACGTAACGTATTAAGGGAGCCAACGTACTGGGTTGTAATCTCATAAATCAAGCGGCTACTCGGCTTTATCCGAACAGGCTTAGCCACGTTGCTAGGCAAAGGGTTCATATTTAACAATAATATGAAAAATTATTAAACAATTTTTCGAAGGCTAAACTAAAACTGGGCTATGGGCGTTTCTACATTATCACGATTACATAAGCCTGGCTGTTCAAAAACGGTCGGGCTTTTTTCGTGCTCAAACAGAAAGGTCGGCTATGTAGCCGACCTTTCTGTTTGAGTGTATACATCCTGAAACCAGACGGTTATTTTTTATACATCACAGTATCAACCGCCTGCATCGTCCGTTTCACGTTTGGCAGAATGGCCTCAATAAGTGTAGGCGCGTACGGCAGCGGAAGGTCCATGCTGTTTACCCGTACAACCGGAGCATCCAGATAATCGAACGCGTTACGTTGAATATTGTAGGTCAGTTCCGACGAAATAGCTGCCAGTGGCCAGGCTTCTTCCACAATTACACACCGGTTGGTTTTCTTTACCGAGCTGATGATCGTTGCGTAGTCGATCGGACGTACGGTACGTAAATCGATTACTTCCGCCGAAATCCCATTTTTTGCCAGTTCATCGGCGGCTGCCAGAGCTACCTTCATGATCTTGCCGAAGGAGACAATCGTTACGTCGTTTCCTTCGCGAACGATATTGGCCTGACCAATTGGAATCAGGTATTCTTCTTCCGGAACCTGGCCTTTGTCGCCATACATCAGTTCCGATTCCATAAAGATAACCGGATCGTTGTCGCGGATGCTGCTTTTAAGCAGACCCTTTGCATCGTATGGGTTCGAAGGTACCACCACTTTCAGGCCGGGTGTGTTGGCAAACCAGTTCTCGAAGTTCTGCGAGTGCTGCGACGAAAGCATACCGGCATTACCCGTTGGCCCACGGAACACAATAGGACAGGAGTACTGCCCACCCGACATCGACATTACCTTGGCGGCCGAGTTGATAATCTGGTCGATGGCAACCAGCGAAAAATTGAAGGTCATGAACTCGATAATCGGACGCAGTCCATTCATGGCTGAACCCACCCCGATACCGGCAAAACCAAGTTCAGCAATGGGCGTATCAATCACGCGCTCCGCGCCAAACTCGTCCAGCATACCCTGGCTTACTTTATAAGCGCCGTTGTATTCAGCGACCTCTTCGCCCATTAAATAGACTTTAGAATCTCGGCGCATTTCTTCCGACATAGCCTCCCGAAGGGCCTCACGGAACTGTATTTCTCTCATGCTGAATGCGTTGATTGCGTTTGATGACTCACCGCCTGCCCTAAGCTGTTGGCGTGAGCTGGCTTAAAAACTAGCCAAAATTAGGCAAAATGGGCTGATTCATCAAATGGCCCGCTTATCCAGATACGAAGTTATTGGCGGTTGCCTGCTAACAAAAATAAAATAGACTCCTCAGGCAACTTTGTCGCGATTAGCTGCATCATTGATCCATGCAGCCGCCGATGCGTTTGCCTGAATGCTGTTAAATGATCTTAACGGCGCAACAGACCTCGTAAGCTGAATTTATTTTTGCCAACACATCTACGTAACCTTTCCTTCATGAAGTTTTTACTTTACGTTATTTTATGCTTTGGTGCCTTCACGGCAACGGCTCAGTCACCAAGCATAGCTGAATCAACCCCAGGGCAGATTAAAGGGACACTAGCTGATTCGACGACTGCCAAAGCGGTTCCGTTTGCCACCGTTGCGCTCCAGAACGGAGCCGGAAAACTGATTACGGGTGCCACGACCGACGAAAAAGGGGCTTTTGTGCTTGAGAAACTCGCGCTCGGTACGTACCGGCTGGCCATTTCGTTTGTCGGTTACCGATCGCGGGTGATCGACAAAGTGACGATCTCGACGGACAAACCAGTGCTCGACTTAGGGCAAATTACGTTAGCTGCCGATACCCGTAACTTATCCGAAGTAAACGTAGTCGGTCAGAAAGCGCTCGTGGAAGATAAAGGCGATCGACTCGTTTACAACGCCGAGAAAGATATATCAAACGCCGGTGGAACGGCTGTCGACGTATTGCGAAAGGTGCCCACGCTCACGGTCGATCTGGATGGTAATGTACAGATGCGGGGTAACGGTAATATCAAAGTTCTGGTCAACGGAAAGCCATCGAGTATTATGGCGCGTAACCTGGCCGACGCCCTAAAGCAGATGCCGGCCTCAATTATCAAAACGGTCGAAGTAATCACCAGTCCCGGCGCTAAATACGACGCGGAAGGAGCCGGTGGCGTTATTAACATCATTACTAAAAAAGCCCTGCAAGGCTTCAACGGTACGGTGAATGCCACAGCCGGAAATTATAACCAGTCTGCAGGAACGAGTCTTAACCTGAAAAAGAAAAAAATTGGTCTGTCCCTGTCGGCAACGGGGTACCAGTACCGTAACATTCGCGAAAACCAATCGATCCGAACCGCCCTCGCCGACGGAGTACCGGTGAATATTCTCTCGCAACGCACGACCATGGATAACACCGGTATGGGCGGCTACGGCGAAATGAGCTTCGACTATGATCCCGACTCAACCAGCCGTATCAACTTCGCGGCTAACGTCTGGGGCGGTAACTTTCCCAATAACAGCATCGTCACGAACCGGTTAACAACGCCCGCGGGTGTTGAGCTGCAGGCGTTTCGAAACGAAATCCGGTTCCGAAACCCGTACGGCAATGGGCAGCTTGATCTGGGCTATACGAAAACATTCAAAAAGCCCGGCGAGGATTCGCCTGAGCAGGAGTTTTCGCTGCTGACCCAGTACAGCCGTATGCCCGACAACTATTTTTACGACACGGATCGCTACGCTACGTCGGAAGTGGTTACGTATCGGGAGCGTAGCACGAATTATAGTCGAAACAATGAATTTACCTTCCAATCCGATTACACGCATCCGTTTAAGTTTACCGGGCGAAAAGACACGACCAGTCTGAAACTGGAAGTAGGAGCGAAGGCCATTTTACGGTACATCGGCAGCGAATACCGGGTTGATCAGGCCAACGATCCGCGTGCCGACTTTGTGCCAGCGCCCGAGCTATCTAATGATTTTGCCTACACCCAGAAGGTATATTCGTCATATGCGTCATTACGGCTGGACACCAAACGTAAGTGGGGCCTGAACGCCGGGGCCCGGCTGGAACGTACCGAGATTCAGGGCGATTTTCTGACAACGCGTACGGCCTTTACCAGCCAGTATAATAACCTCATCCCAAGCGTTACGTTATCGAAGGGAATCAAAACCCACACCCTGAAGATAAGTTACACCCAGCGGATTTCCCGTCCCTTGATCTGGTACCTGAATCCGTGGGTTAATGCCGCTGACCCTAAGAACCTGACTACCGGCAATCCGTACCTATCGCCGGAACTGAGCCATGCAACCGAGTTTGCCTATAGCGTAACGACTAAGAAAGGACTGTCCATTAACTCGTCTCTCTACTGGCGGCAGACCAACAACGCTATTGAATATCTATCTACGGTGGATGCGGACGGCGTATCACTCTCGAAACCCCAGAACATCGGTCGGCGCGCCAACTATGGCTTGAACGTAAACGGTTCGGGGCAGCCCAACAAAAGCTGGAATTTAAGCGGGGGGTGGGACATTCGGTACGTTGATATGAGCAGTCCGACGCTCAACCTGCGGAATAGCGGATGGATCTGGAACGTCAATATGAACACCAGCTATAAACTACCAAACAATTTTACGCTTCAGGCCAACGGCAATTACGGCTCCGGCTGGATTAACCTTCAGGGAAATTATTCAGGCTGGTACTGGTACGGAATTTCGGGCAAACGGGAGTTCTGGGATAAAAAAGCTAGTCTGACCTTAAGTGTCAACAACCCCTTCAGTCGCGGTGTCCGACAAACGGGTACGCAGATGGCCCCATCGTTCGTGTCTGAATTCAGGGCGCTCAACGTAACGCGGGCTGTACGGCTGACCTTCGAGTGGCGGTTCGGACAGATGGGAAGTGGCGGAGGTAAGCAAAGCAAGAAAATCAGCAACGACGACCGGGGACGGTAGAGTGAATCAGGTGATGCTGGCTGGTTCTAGCGAACGACTGCCAGCTTACCCGCTACACCTTCCGAACCATCGGTGGCTACGACGACCACTAAATAAACCCCCGTCTGCGCCTGGCGCCCCCGATAGTCGCGAAGGTCCCAGGTGGCGGTACCCCCCTGAGAACGGGTTTCGTAAACCAGTTGACCACCCGCATCCAGAATCTTAACGGTTGCATTTTCGACCAGGCCATTAATGCCCACTGTGCCCATGTAGTCAGGCCGTACGGGGTTGGGAAAAATAGTCAGGTTGCTCAGGGTTTCGGCCGGTTCGGTAGCGGAGCCCCGGTAGGAGATCAGCCCATTGGGTGTTTGAACAAACACCTGCCCACTGATCGGTTCGATTGCCAGCGCCTGAATCTGATTTGTTGGCAGCGGACTGTTGCTGGCCGTAAATGTTTCCAGTAATTGAGAGCCGTCGGGCGCAACCAGGTAAAGGCCAGTCTGCGTACCAAGCCACTTTCGATTGCCGCCGTCTACGGCAATGGCTGTAATGGTTTCGGTGGGAAGCAACCGGCGTCGATTCAAGAGAGGAGGTTGCGCGTCAATAGTAACGTCAAAGGCACCGGCGGGGTTATCGAAAACGGTGGGACCCTGATCCGTGCCGACCCAAATGGCTCCCAGGCGGTCTTTAACGAGCGTACGAACGCTGTTGGTCGGAAGCCCACCCTGACCTCGTTCTGTTGTCAGGTAACGTACGCGGTTGCCCTGCGGATCAACAACGAGCAGGCCCCCACCAGCCTCCGGGCGAAGCCAGATAAAGCCGTAGTCATCAGGAACAACCTGCACGATATTAGTTTGACTGACTACAGGAAACGATTGAAATTGACCATCGGGCCGTCGAACGTGCAATGCTGCCGGACGGGCATTGCTGCCGCCGGTCGTTATCCATAAATTCCCGTCGAAGTCCGTAGCCAGACTCGTGATGAAGGGACCAATGCTGGGGGGTAACGTAACAGCCATTGGCAACTGCCCGGTAGCCTGACTCCATAAGCCTCCTCCGAAACTTCCTAAATACAATCGTTGCTCGGTCGGCAGATAAAGCGCAGCGTTGAAACTACGATCGAATCCCTGCACTAAATTACTGCTCCACCGGCCCGCGGGTACCGAGTACGTTTCAAAGGGGGCCGAGTTGACCGGTTGAGCTGTCGATAGCAGCGGAGAGACAGGCAAAGCAGCCAGGGTTTCCGGATAAGCAGCTAACTGCGGAAACTGGTCGCGGGTTGGACCTTCCGGAGCGATACGTTGGAAGGTGCCGGAATTACCAAGCAGTAAACCCCTCTGCACGTCAGCAACCCAGATTTGCGTTCCGTCAGCAATTACCTCGCGGGGTTCGGCCAGTAACGGTCCGGAGAACGGCCCGACGTTGGGTAACGTAACAGACTGATCAGTGGCTATGACTACAGTATTCCCAGACCGAAACAGCTGTACAGTCTGGTTATTCAGAGGCTGAGTCAGTACCCAGGCGTTGGTTTGGCGTTCGAATACACCCTGTCCGGGGGCTGATGCCAGTAACCGATTCTGTAGGCCAATAATACTGGTCAGGAAGGCTCCAGGCGCTGTAGCTGTCGCGCCGGGCAGTGGAATGGATCGCCAGTTTGCCGGATCCGCAATGTTAACGTTTGGCAGCAGCCGTATGGCTTGCAGATTATTTCTGAAGCCGCCAACGGTAGCAGGAAATGTCAGGGCGTACAAGCTGTCGGTTGTTGCAGCCGTTTGCAGAACCGGTAACGAAGAGCCGTTGTCAGTTCGTTGAGTAAAGTATGTATCCCGAATCTCGTTTCGGATCAGATCGAACACCACTAAGCCAAAATCCGTGCTGAGGTAAACGCTGTTGCCGATTCGGTTCAGGTGGTTTATAGTACGGGATTGTGGCAGGTTCGAAGCCGTGGCGATGGTGTTTATATTCTGGACGGAGACGGGTTCTCCAGTGGGCGAAACGGTCAGTATGTCCAGATTGCCGGTTCGGTAGGCAATCAGGAGTCGATTCTGGTCGGCGAGATACAGCAATCGGCTGATGCCCACGTCGCTTAAGGCAGGATCAGTATGTTTTCCGAGCGTAACGGTCTCCTGCGTTGTTTTATCGTAATAGAAAAAGCCGTTTTGACTAGCGGCATAGACTTTGTTAGCGACCACCGCGACCGATTGACCGGATTGATAACTAACGTGTGACTGCCAGGTTCCAAGCTGACAATACCCAGTGGATACGAAGCCGAAAACGTTGAAGAATAGCCAGAGAACTGAGCATAAACGGGCAAGCCCGCCAGGCAGTTGATAAGCCTGATTAAGCCCTTGTACGCTACGTTTCGTTGCAAATTCCGGGGTTGAGTGCCCTGGCTTACTCATCTTCGTCTTCATAGACCCACTCTTTCCGGCCGGCATCTTCTCCCAGGTTAAAGCAGCGTCGGCAGCGGGCCTCGTAACTATCTGTCTCACCGAGCAGTACGCGCTCCTGCGAGGGCACTAACCGGTACGAATATTGCGCTATATCGCCACAAACCACACAAATCGCATGAACTTTCGTTACGTATTCAGCAATGCTCATTAACTGGGGCATACATCCGAAGGGCCGCCCCGAAAAGTCCATATCTAAACCGGCAATAATCACGCGTTGTCCCTGGTTGGCTAACGCATCACAGACGGTAACGATATCTTTATCGAAAAATTGGGCTTCGTCGATGCCTACAACGTCACAATTGCCCGCGAGTGCCGTAATCTGGCTCGCTGTTTGCACAGGTATCGACTGAATAGTTACCGCTGAGTGCGAAACGATGTTCGCTTCGTGGTACCGGGTGTCAAGGGCAGGCTTGAAAATACGAACGTTAAGTTTGGCGATACGTGCCCGGTTGAGCCGACGAATCAGTTCTTCGGTTTTGCCCGAGAACATGGAGCCACAAATTACTTCGATCCAGCCCGTTCGGAGGTGGGGCGGTTCGCGTCGGCGGGTAGGTTCAATAAACATACGTATCGTTGGGCGGCAAGTGAGCGGACGTAACGGGCTGCCGCCTGCTTATTTTAAGCCATAAACTGCTTTTTTTGATTTATTTTCAACGAAAAAAAGGTTTACGACTGAAAATTTTATCTTTACAAAACAAAGAATAATTCAATTGATATACAGGTAGTTAATCCAATAGTTTACAAATTAGGATAACAATGGTATAACATTTGATTGCTCTTTGCTTTTACAAATGTAAAGGTTGAGTCTCGATCTGCCAGTCAAAGTTTATAAAAAAGCCCGGCGTCTGGTGGCCGGGCTGTGGGGTTAATTAGATGGTTTGAGCTTAAACTTGAAAAACTTCTTAGTCTCCCCTAGCGCGGCATTCAGCTTTTGGGCCTCAGCAAGGCGACGGTTCAGGGGTGCGGTTTCATGGTCGGCCGCTCGGACAGTGAAGGGGGTAGCGTTTCATGATGTGAAGCCTATTTGGTTCATAGCTTGCCTGAATGATAAACGTTCCTGGTACTCAATTACCTTCACCCCGTTTAGTTCAGCTACGTAGTGTTCTGCTGGTTTGCGCCTGCGTAAGATCAGCTTAACCAGACCTTGCAGGGTGGCTGGTCGCTCACGGGGATTAAGCGATAGGTCAAAGCCGCCAAAGTCACCGTTGAACCTGATCAGGTGCGGCTCGCCTTTCGTGGTCGTCAGCTCCAGCGTCACCTTACAGGCATACTGGCGATCCATGATCAGCGACTCAGGCGTTAGGCCGATTGCGGTTGCATCGATGTTCATAACTGTCTTAAGGATTTACGTACTAGCCAGCCAACAATTAGCAGCGTTAGCCCGATGCAGGAGCCAGCGACAGCGCCAGCTCCATCGCGTCGATACGTAACCGGACCACGCACGTAGCGGATCAGCAGCAGGCAGATCAGGCCAGCGATGAAGACAAGTAGGGGGTTGCCGTGCAGGGTGTGGTAGTGGTGAATCATGGTTTAGAAATGTAGAATTATAGAAGCGATTGAACACAACGCGAAACGAGCAGCTCCATTGTCGGCGGTGGGTTGGCGTTACCGATCTGTTTCTGCTGGTCGGACTTGTTACCCAGTATTCGATAGTCGATTGGGAACCCCTGAGCTAAAGCGGTCTCTTTGGGTTGCAGCATCCGGAAGTAACAGTCGTCGATATCGGGCTTCGCATCGACCAGTGAAATGCTGTCACGGGTAGGTATGGTAAACGAGGGATCGGTTACCTGACAGACGTTCATGGTGCCATGGTAGGGCGTCAACACTAGACTACTATGGCCAGTTGTCATCTGCGTATCCATCGGCTGAGTCATTGGCTTGGCGCGGGCCGTACCGTGAATCGGAACAACCAACCCATTCGTAACAAGGCTCGACTGGGTTGTTAATGGATCGGTCGCTTTGATCGTATTCGAAGTGCCACGGTAAATGGTCAGAAACGAACCGGGGGGAAATAGCAGAACTTCCCGATTAACGCTGGTCTGAGTATGCATCACCTCAGTTAATGCCCTAGCAGGTGATTTGTCGCGATTAGCTAATAGAAACGGCTGAGGTGCCACAAACCCTAGGCTTTCTTTGGTAGTCTGTGTTTGAAATACCTCGGCTATTGTCCTTGTTGTCGGCTTTTTCGCCTGACTGTGCAACATGTTGAACAGGTAAGGCGAAAACAGGTAACTACTATTCCGCGCAACCTGACAGTGTAACTCTTCATCAATGGATCGAACCCGGCTACCCACTCCGGATGATTGCGCCTGATTAAGAATAGAAGGCCGCACACCGTATTTGTCTAAACCGTATTGAATTCTGGCCAGGGTGTTGGCACTGAGCGGCTTCATCTTCAAACTTTCCCGGTCACCGATACGAGTCATGGGTATAGACAGATCAAGCGCGTTTAGTGCAGCATAATAGAATGGCACAACAGGACACGTACAGACTGAACACCGATAGATATATTGCGTCTTGTACTTACCAGCCCTACGTCCATTCTTCCAGGATTGATACGCTTCAACCGTTCCGCAGCGAGGGCAAGGAGCCTTCGGGCGAATGTCCAGATCAGGTTTACGATTACCTTTCTTCCAAAACACAATGTATATCCGATCGCGTGACTGAGGGGCGAATCCATTAATCCCCTCACCATGGGCAAACATCGCATTCAGGTAAACGCACTCGTGCAGATAGCCCAGTGAGTGCATAGCTTTTAGCCAGGCATCGAACATCACCCACATCCGGACGTCGACGACGTTCTCAGTGATCACGAACTCGTACTTGTGAATCTCGGCAAACCGGGGCACGTCCCACATGGTAGCGCGTGAGCGAACCGCTGAGGCATCGAAGGCTTTATTCTGAAAGATGTCCTGCTGATGCAGGTTCTTGCGTTTGTGACCTTTGGCCAGTGAGTGATTGGTACATTCAGGCGAAGCGATCAGCCCCGTTGTCCGTTGGTATCTGGCTGGGTGCGTCTCGCTGATGTCGGCGCAATCATGGTGCGTATTAGGATGGTTAGTGTTATGGCTCTCAATGGCAAGTTTCCAGTGATTGAGCGCGTATTGAACGTGCGTTCCTGCTACGTTGCGGGCTCCTTCGCTGGAGCCACCGCAACCGCAGAACATATCGGTAAGAGTGATCATGCTTGTTAAAATAATTTGAATTGACCGTGTTTGTCGGTTTCGATCGGCTCGGCCTTAAGCTGCTCGTAGCTGATCGGCTCCAGATGCTGGTAGCCCTCGACGAGCGGGTGATTGTAGCGACCCCCGTTCGTGTTGCGGCCAATGCCCTCGGCTCGAATGATTCCCGTGTCAATGGTTACGTCCCAGGTGATCAGGTCGGTGTGCTTACTGGAGGAACACAGACAGAAGTAGACCAGCCGCATCACGTTCGATACGTAAGCCTTGATACTGTTATTCGGACCCGTAGCGGGCATCCGGGTAAAGCTCACGTGCAGCGTCGCGTTCGGGCTGTCGGGTCGGCTGTTGCTCCGGCACGGTAAGGGCGTGCGGATATTGCCGAAATCCATCGACATGATGTGATGGTTGCTGTAGTCCTCGAACTTGACGACGACCGGCAGTACACCGAGTTCGGGCGCGATCACCTGGAGCTTATCGCCATCGGTGTAGACAATGCCGTCGATCTCGAACGAACGCACTGGCTTTGAGTCGGGAGCGAATTTCTTAGCCATTAGTTTGGGTATCTAATCGTTTACCTTCCTTATCGTAATACTTCGCATGTACAGTCAGGTACGCCAGCCATCGCTGATGTGTCTGCTCCGGAGTGCCCGGCTTTGTCCACTCCACGAAGGCCTCCCAAACCTCCGCAACAATTCCATCAGGGCAGGGTCTCATTGTGTAAGGCAGGGAGAACCGGTCGGCTTTCTTAATAGCCATCAGGACTTCTTGCGGTAATGCTGAATCAGAATATAGATCGCGAGTGCCGTTAGGAGTAGACCGATGCAGTTCCAGACGCCGACCATAGTGGCCACGGTATAAGTAGCCATGAAGCTGGCCAGACAAACGAAAGCTTGTCTCATATCGCGTCCAATTTCTTTAGATGCTCCATCACCAGGCTACCGAACGCCGAGAAGAACGAATCATATAGGTCGCTGGTCTCTGGCTGGTACATCGTCACAGCCGGACCGATTACCTTTACTTTCGAGAAGTAAGCGACCAGCGCCTTCTTATCGGGAGCCAGCCGCTTGGTACGTTCACGGTCAGCTTTACGTTGCGCTTTGTCTCTCTCCTGCTGCTCTTTCTCCTGTCGAATCAGTTCAGCTTGATACCGGGCCTCCTCTTCAATGCGTAGCCGCTCCTGCTCCTGAGCAACCTCACGGTCATATTGCTCACGAATAATCCGGTCCGCTTCGGCCTGATCCGCACGAAGTTTAGCCTTAGCCGCTTCCAGCTCCCGGCGCTCAGCCTCTAATCGTTCGCGCTCCTGCTGCTGCTCGGCCTCGATCCGCCCCGCTTCGGCTAAACGGTTGGCTTCGATCTGAACGAGTCGATCCTGCTCGGCCTGATACACGGTATTGACCAGCTCAACTGTCGGCGCGTAGTCTTCGTCCGACAGATCGCGGATGTCGTCCACCAGAATAACCGTCTCTCCAAACCCGAACGAATCGCTCACGGCGTCGTAGGTAAAGCCGCGTTCCTGGAGGAACTTGGTACGCTCGCTGTAACGAATCCGTTCGGCCAGTGCCTTTTCTTCGGCGATCCGTTCGCGCTCGTCATTGTAGGCTTTTTCCTGTACCGACAGGTCATTCTCGATCGCTTCCATCGGCTCGACCAGTTGCTTCATGGTCGAATTGACTTGCTTATTGTAAGCCAGATGGGGGGCCTTCAACTCGTCGGCTTTCTTCTCGACGGCAATACGTTGCTTCTTGACGACCTGCCGAAACTCATAGACCGCTTTATATCCATTCTTATCGTCGGGACCGGCGATGGTCAGGCTGGCGGCCTTCTGTTTCATCTCCTCGATGGCGGCTGCGGTTACGTCGAACTTAATCGGGGTCTGACTGGGGCCGGTAGGGGAAACCAGAACAGCGTCGTGTACTTTTTCTTCGAGTAATTCGGTATTCATGGTGTTAAGCGCGGATTAGTTTTACGTGATCACTACTATAGGTGCGGGCCTTGTCTTTGCCATCTTCGAGCACCTTAATCAGCCCGTTCGGAGTCCAGCCAATCACGGAGCCGACGAAGTTTCGGACGTGACAGCCGTTGCGATGTACAGCGACTCGAACGCGGGCATCTTTCTTGATTTCAGTCGTCATTGTTTAGCAGGGAGAATTTTTTGAGGAGAGCATCGACTTTGGCGGGCTTCAGGATGCGGGGGTACCTGCGCTTCTCGTATTCCCGAATCAGGTCGTGAACGAGCCGGTACGGATTGGTACACGTCCGACGGATCAGCGCTTTGCCGTTCTCGTTGCAGGTGACCAGCTTCCCGTCGCCCCGGACGATGGTATACCGCCCTGGGTCGTCGCCGTGATCAATTATCTCCAGCCACTTGTTCATTTGGGTAGCCAGTTCTTGCCCTTACAGGCGCGTTGGTTGAAGGTGGCCCAAAGAAATTCTTCCTTGAAGGTGATGTGAAGCGTCCCCTTCTTGAAGCATCGAATCAGAAAGAATTCGGATTCGTGAAGGCTATTGTCGCCAACTGCAATTGTTTCGATCGACCGTTTAAGGCTCTTGAGCTTGTATTCCTTCTCATGCTCACGAACTCGGTAGTCGTAGTCTTTTACGGGTCGGCTCATATCGTCGTAGTCCTTACCCGACAGCCAGCACATGACCTTGTCGATGTCTTCGAACTGACGCCACTTATCGTAGTAAATCCGGTAGTGATCCTGCCAGCGATGATCAGCGTCGAGGAAGCCAGGTAGAATAACTTTCCTGTTGACCTTCCAGGCGCTGTTGGTTTTCCAGCCTTCGACGTGGCACCGGTTCTCTTTGTGATACTTGGTGAACGTATCGAAGACATCGACGATCGCGCTGTCCATAATGCCCTCCCGGTTCATGATCAGCAGCTGCACCAGGCTGATGATGTTCTCGCGGGTAAGGGCCATAGACCCCTGCGACTGGCGGAACTTCTCCAGGTTCTCGTAGACGCCGTGGGTGAAGATTTTCTCAACCTCCATCTTGGAAATGATACCGCGCCAGGCCGATGCGTTCAACTCACTAATGAACCGGTTGTAGGCCGCCCCCGATGTTTTCTCTTCCTTGCAGGCCGCATGGGCACTATCGCCAATGTTCAGATTACCCTTACCCGATTTAAGGAATGCGTTCCCGTAGAACAGCAGGGCGTTACGGGCCTTGATGAATTCGACCATGGCCAGCCGGGTTAACTCGTACTGACGAAGCATCGCGCCGGTTACGTCGTTGAGGGCAACCTGGTTACCGGCAATCTCGGGACTGAAATCAACTTCGGCCTCTTTAACGAAATCCAGATCAAGCTCAAAGCGTGGATCAGGGGCTTTCTTTTCGAGTCGGACCAGCGCAATGTTTACGTTCGTGCGCCGGGCTGCGTTCGCAAATACCGGACCGAGCGGCTTAACCGAACCATGCTGCTCGATGATGTCGGTCAGCAGTTGCCGCTTGCGGCTGAAGAGGTTGTTAATCGTTTCCTGATTCAGCAGACAGACGATATGACCAGAGCGTAAGACCTCCCAGGCTTTCAGCAGGTGATCGGCGCCGTTCGAGAAGGGCGGATTCATCAGGATCAGATCAAAGCTATAGTCACCCGAGTAGGTCAGGAAATCGTTTTCAATAACCCGGTACTGCTTTCCCTGTAGGGTATACGTTAGTTCCGGATCGGATTCGATGGCGTACAGATTCTTCTTTGGAACGTCGACCCACTTCGTAGTCAGATAATCCAGGATAGCCCCCGAACCCGCCGATGGCTCCAGTATTTGAAGCCCCTTCAACTCGGCGCGGTGCGGCTCGACCATCTGGTGAATGACCGCTTCGGGAGTCGGATAAAAGTCGGGATTGTTCAGCATCAGTTAGATAATGGCCGCTGACGCCGATCGCCAGCGGCCAAGTGAGAAGGTGTGATTACTGAGTTACTTCGCCAGAATCAGGATCGATGCCATCGGGAGCAGGTAGGCCCAGATCAGCCGCTTTACCGTGTGCAAACGGATTATAGTAATTCATCGCTGTTTTGATGTTGGCGATGTCGGTGAGCGTCTCCTGGCGGAAGATGGGACGATCCTTGGCGTACGCTTTCAGGGCAGCCGTCGTCTCCTTATCCCCCATCTTATACGAGAACGTAGCGATGTAATACACCCCTTTGGGCTGGATGTTGTTGTTCTCCTTCCGGTCCGCAACCGCCGTAATCACTACGTCAGCCAGCGTCAGATCATCGTAGTACAGCGGCTCGATGAGCCGGAAAATGTTATCAACCGAATAGCCGTGAAAGAGAATTGCGGATACGCAGTTCTTCTCGTCGATAAAGAATAGCTCCGCCCACGTCTTAGTCCCCATGTTGAGGATGTTGTCGGTGAAGATGCGCCACGCGATCGGCTGAAAGCTAAAACTCCGGCCCAGCTTCTGATCGCCGTTGATGTTGAAGACACCTTCCTTAGCGTCGAAGCGGTACTGGCGCGGGTGGCCTTCGAGGTACTTGTACTTATCGACGACCTCGCCGGTAAGGGCGTGCAACTTCTGGTAAGACTGCATCGGAGCGGTCTCGGTCGTGGTAGTAATCTCGGTTGATTTGCTGGCGTTGGCCATAGTGGTAAAATGAAATGAGAGTAAGTGAAGTGGCCCGGACAACCCGCCGGGCCGTCGGGCATTAGTTGTGTTTGAGGTCGAAGATTTGGGCCTGCACGCGGTCAATTTGCTCCTCGCAGTGATCGATCTGATCCGGATAAAGCCCTTCGTCTTCGAGCGACTTATGGAGCTGTTGCCATTCGGTCAGCTGAAGTTCGAGCAGCTCCAGGGCGGTTAGTTTCTTGCGGGCCGGAATGACGGGCTGAGCCGATACGTTGAGCGCCTTGATCAGATCGTCCGCGAAGCGAACCGCCTGGTCAGCGGTATCGAGTTCGTTCGATCTGGCGAGTAAGCCCTGGAGTGCCAGAGCCGCGAAATACTCACGCTTGGTCAGACCGGTTTCGTGCTCGAGAACGACAAAGGCCGAATCCTCACCGCGAACGGGCAGGTTAGCCGGACTGTACAGGTTCATACCGGCGTAGTTGTTAAGCTCACCCCTCAGCCGGGCGATCTGGCGTTTGGCCCAGACGATGTCGGGAAGGGTAGCTTCCGGATTGGTTTCTAACCGCTCAAGCATCAGTTGCCAGTTCGAGAGTTCGAGTTCAGCCTGCGCAGCCAGACCGGGGGCGGGGGTAAACTGGTTCGTGTTCATGATTTATCTGTTTTATATTGACTCTGTAAAGTTCGTAATAGTTCGCGTAAATTGCAAGCAAATTCGTATAGTAGTTCGTATTATATTTTGCATAGTTGGGAAACTAGTTCGTAAATATTATACTTACGTCATTGATCTGTACTTTATCGTTTTGAAAGTGCGAACATTAGTTCGTATTGATACCTACCGTAATTTTTATGTCTACTACCATCAGCGATCTGATTCCAGATCAGCACAATGCCAATCGTGGCACCGAGTACGGCGGTCACCTGCTGGAGAAGTCCCTGCGCGAATTGGGGGCGGGTCGGTCAATCCTGATCGATAAGAACAAAAACATCATTGCCGGCAACAAGACCGCCGAGACAGCGGCCGCTATTGGCATGGAGAAGGTGCGCATCATCGAGACCGACGGTACCGAGATCATTGCCGTGATGCGTACCGATCTGGATATCGACAGTAAGCAGGGGCGCGAGCTGGCGTTGGCTGACAACCAGGTCGGGCGGGTGAACCTCGACTTCGACCCCGAAGTGATCGGGCAGCTCGCCGATGACTTTGCCATCGAGCTACCCGAGTGGGGGCTGGACAGCTTCGTCACCCCGAAGGCCAAAGCGGAGAAAGAGGTAGACGAACAGCCCACGACTCACACCTGCCCCAGCTGCGGCTATGCCTACTGATAACTTCTCGTTCGATACGATCGAGCACTTCGACGATCATATTGATCTGTCGATACCGACCTACTCGAACCTGCGTGAAGCGATCCTGAGGATGGCGACCTACTTTGTCAAGGACGACTCGATCGTTTACGACCTGGGCTGCTCGACCGGGCTGATGCTGGCCAGACTCGCGACGAGTGTGCCGGCGAGCGTGCGGCTGATCGGCATCGACACGTCGGAGAATTTGCTGGGCAAGGCCTGTGACTACCGGGTCGAACGTCAACGGGTGGACCTCACCTCGGACCGGCTCGTGCTGGCACCTTCTTCGCTGGTCCTGTCGGTCTTCACGCTTCAGTTCTTACCGCTCGCTGCGCGCGCGGCCCTGATCGGAAAGGTCTACGATGCGCTCGAACCCGGAGGGGCCTTTATCATTTCGGAAAAGACCCATATCGACGACGGGCTGATTCAGGATCTGTATACGTTCAGCTACTACGATTTAAAGCTGAAGAACTTCTCACCTGAACAGGTACTCGATAAGCAGCTCTCCTTACGTCGCATCATGCGGCCCCAAACCGAATCCGAGAATCTGAACCTGCTCGCCTGCTTCAGTAAAATTCATCCCTTCTGGCAGTACTTACAATTCAAGGCCTGGCTATGTATAAAGTAATCTCGACCTTCTCGGGCCTGGGCGGATCGTCGCAGGGTTACAAACAGGCGGGCCTGAACGTCTTGGCGTCGGTCGAATTTCTCGACTACCAGGCCGAGAACTACCGGCGCAATCACCCCACGACCCGGCTCTTTCAGGGCAACATTCGGGACCTGGACCCGCTGGCGATCTTAGCCGAGGTCGGACTGGCTCCAAGTGAACTGGATATACTCGACGGCTCGCCCCCGTGCTCGTCCTTCTCAACGAACGGGATCGTGGCGAAAGGATGGGGTAAGGTAAAGGGGTATGGTAATACCGTACAGCGTACCGATGATCTATTTTACGAATTTATTCGCTTTCTGCGGGCGATGCGGCCTAAGGTATTCGTAGCCGAGAACGTATCCGGTCTGATCAAAGGCGTCAGTAAAGGGCACTTCAATGCGTTTCTGAAAGCGTTTCGGGCCAGTGGCTACGTGACCAAAGCGAAGCTGATGAACTCGGCTAACTACGGCGTACCCCAGCTTAGAGAGCGGGTGATCTTCATGGGCGTGCGCGAGGATTTGGCCGGGCCGCCGGGCGGTCTGGAGCCGACGTATCCGGTACCGAATCCGAAATTCATTACGGCAAGTCAGGCGCTGGCGGGTGCACCGATTGATCTAAACGAGGACGTATCCCTGTCGGAGTTACACCTGAAGTACTACCAGCATACCCGACCGGGCGAAGGGCTGGACAAAGGATCGATGCGGGCGGGGGATGGTTACAAATGGTTTTCCCATAAGAAACTCCATCCGCATAAGCCGTCGAACACCTTAACGGCGCACGCCTTCGATGACGTCACTCACTGGTCGGAGCCGAGGAAGTTATACGTAGCCGAGGCCAAACGCTTACAGTCCTTCCCTGATACGTATACGTTGACCGGTGATCGACGCCGACAGATAGAAGGGATCGGTCGAAGTGTTCCCCCGAAGATGATGGAGGCCATCGGCCGCGCGATTGCGAGCGAGATTTTAGATAAAATACCCACCGTTACTCTTGTATCATAGCACTCTTGTATGCCGTTCAGTTCTGAAGATGAAATCTTACTGCGCCGTTCGACCGTTGCCAGCCTGTATCTGAAGGGCTGGTTTCAGGCGAAGATCGCGCTCGAGACCGGCGTTAGTCAGCAGCAGATCAGTCAAGACCTCCAGGCTATTCGTAGCGACTGGAAAGAATCCTCACTGGTTGACTTTAACGAAGCCAAGGCGAAGGAGCTGGCGAAGATCGACCACCTCGAATCGATCTACTGGAAAGCCTGGGAGGATTCGACCCGACCCGTCAAGAAGTCACGTAAGAAGTATTCCGGTAAGGTCGATAAGACCAAGCCGCAGGATCGCCAGCAGGTGAGCGACTTCGATACGACCGACATCACCGAGGAGCGGCAGGGGAACCCGCGCTTTCTGGATGGCGTCATGCGCTGTATTGAGAAACGCGTGGCCATCCTCGGCCTGGATGCACCGCAGAAGATTCAAGTAGACGAAAAGAAACTGCCCGCCTGGATTCATGCAGCCCGACCTAGTAGCAACTGATCAGCCCGCCGTGGCCAAAGAGAATCCGAACCTGACGTTCTTACGCGAGCATCAGGGGGATTGTCGCATCATTGCACTACAGGGAGGAGCCCGTTCGGGTAAAACGTATTCCGCGCTTCAGTTTCTGGTTTCGCTCGCTTACTACTACTCGGGGTTACTAATTACGGTCGTTCGTTCGGGTATGCCGGCACTTCGGGCAACGGCCCTGCGTGACTTTAAAGACATTATGATGTCGGCGGGTCTCTATGATGAGCAGAACGAATCCAAGCCGTCAGGCTCCTATGAATACCATTACAACGGCAACGTAACCGAATTCTTCTCGGTCGACAATCAGCAGAAGCTGCGCGGTCGCAAGCGGCATATCCTCTACATCAACGAAGCCAACGAGCTGACCTTAGATCAGTTCCGGCAATTAATGCTTAGAACCGAAGGGCTAGTTATTATCGACTATAACCCGTCTGAGCCCGAGAGCTACATCTATGATCAGATATTGCCCCGCTCGGACTGCCGGATGCTGATTACCACCTACAAGGATAATCCGCACCTGCCCCCGGCGATCATCGAAGAGATCGAACTGTTGCTCGATGCGGATGAGGAGTACTGGCGTGTGTTCGGCCTGGGTCAGCGCGGGAACGTATCCGGCATCATCTATTCGCATTACAAAGTACTCGAAGCTAATCTATGGCCGACCCGTGGCGAGAAGGCATACGGGCTGGACTTCGGGTTCTCGGCTCCCTCAGCGCTCATTGAGACGACCTTCTTCGATGAGGCAATCTACGCCAAGCAGCTACTGTATAAACGCAAGCTGACCAATACCGCGCTGATCGAGGAGATGAAGAAGCTACCCATCGACCGGGAGGCTACCATCTGGTGCGATGAAGCTGAACCTGACCGGATCGAAGAATTAAAAAACGCGGGCTTCAATGCGATTAAAGCCGATAAGCCGATACGTGCCGGCATCGATGCAATTCGCCGTCGTCCGCTGTTCATTCATGAGTCGGGCAAGGAGATGCTTACCGAGGTCAAAGGCTATCGCTATAAGAAGAACCCGGCCACCGGTGAGAACGCCGAGGAGCCGATCGGTATTGGGGATCACTGTTTTCTGCCGACCCAGCCCGTTTTGACTAGCGAAGGCAAACGTCCAATTTCTAGTATAAAAGCGGGCGATCTGGTTTGGACTCGGGCGGGCTGGAAGCCCGTGCTTCGTTCATGGCAAACATCTAGAAATCAGCGTGTTTTTCTATACGAAGTATCTTGTAGCATCGGTAAGTTTTCGGTATCTTGTACTGCAAATCATAAGCTACTTACGCAGGACGGATGGAAGGCAATAAGCGACTTGGGAATCGGGGACACCATTTGGGTGAACAGTGCTTTAACGGAAACTACTACTATCTCTACGAGGGGGAGCGGTATTATTCTAGGCATGATCGGCGCATGCATCGGGACGTTTGGGAGTATTATAACGGACCGGTTCCGGACGGGTATCATATCCATCATAAAGACGGCAATACGTACAACAACGCGATCGAAAATCTGCAACTGCGCGAAGGAGGTGAGCACATCTCCGAACACGCTAAGGAGTACCATCGACAAAATAAGGTGCGTACTAAAGAAAATATGGATGCCATTCGTCCGCTTACCAAAGAATGGCACGCTTCCGAAGAAGGCAGACAGTGGCATAGTCAGCACGCCAAACGCATGGGGTTCGGAAATCCAGACTTGCCTGAGCGAAACTGTCGTCAATGTGGAGTCGCCTTCAAGCCTGCCAGCCATCAAAATGAGTTTTGTTCTGCCAAATGCAAGGCAAAGTGGCGACGGGACTCCGGAGTCGATAACGAATCTCGAAGCTGTTCCTCTTGTGGCAAAACCTTCGTTGTTAATCGATTCGCCAAAGCCTCAACTTGTTCCAAGTCGTGTGCAGCGCGTGAGCGTTGGCAATCTCGGAAAGCATGATGTGTACGATTTGCATGTAGCTGACTGTCATGAATTTGTGGCAGGTGGGATACTCGTGCATAATTGTATGGATGCGATGCGCTACGCCGTGTACAACTATTATAAACAGCCACAGGGCGCGGTGCAGGCCAGCCGTCCCCAGGGCAAGAAACCCATGTCACTGTAACTATGAACGTAATTTTCCTCGATATCGATGGTGTCCTGAACTCTGAATTATTCTATCTGAGCAGCATTCAGGAAAAGAAGAAGCAGCTACGTAAAAAGGCGAAGAGCGAAGACATTGAGTGGCGTGAATATCATCTGGAGCAGATCGACCCGAAATCAGTGGGCCTGCTCAACTCAATTATCGAAAAAACGGATGCTAAGGTCGTACTGTCCTCGTCCTGGCGAAAGAGTAACAGCAAAGAGTACATGCAGAGCCTGCTTGAAGAACAGGGGTTCAAAGGTGAGCTAATCGACCGAACGCCCATCGGGGACGGTCAACGGGGAAAGGAAATCGACGCCTGGCTTGCGGTTAATCCCAGAATCGAACGGTACGTGATTCTTGACGACGACAGCGATATGACCGAACACCAACTGCAACACCACTACGTTCACTGTGACCGGTACTGTGGCATTTCGCCTAACGTAGCTTATAAGGCAACTAGAATCCTGACGGGAGAAGCTAACGGACAATTTAGAGGTATCAAATAATAGCTACTATGATCACGACCAGCATCATTCTCGAATTCGACGGTCGGTTCCCGATCTACCACCAGTCCGAAGGCTTCGCCAAGAGCGAGGCTATTGCTACCTGGCTGTTCGCCTTCTGCGGCTGGTCGGCTCCCTGCGAGCTACTGGTTCAGGTGGGTGTTGTCGAGTGGCCGGAAGGCGACGTACTATATCCGCCTTCTGATACAAGCGAGTTCTATGTACTTAATAACCCGTTACGTTTAAACTAACTGCGTATGAGCTGTAAGGAAATCTGTAAGAACGTAAAGTACGATGATCATCTGATGAGCGAGCTACTACCGCCAACGTATCAATCATGGCTCGACTTTTACAACGACGTACCCAAAGAACCTCGTTATGCGAACGCTGAGTACATCTACTGGTACCATGCCGCCGAGGGCGTGAACGTCGTCACGATGGGCCTGCTGGCTGGCCACGAACAGCGGAAATACTCGCTATCGTACATCAAAGGGCGAGTGATTGAGGAGCTTGGCGGAGGGTTAAATCAACCGACCTTATCAGCTTATGAGCTGATCTTGATGCGGGATGCGATTCCATGCTATTACGAATCCGTAGGTGGAGCTATGCCATCGCAGGCCCAAGAATTACGAATTAAGTTAGGCAAGCTGGCTAAGATCGAACGTAGACGAGAGCGCCATGAAGTTGATCGAGACCATCGTTGTAACTCGTGATGAGATGAAGGACTACCTGACCGATCAGTTCCGGGATGCCATCGACGTAACCAGCGTACAGCTACAAAGCGTCAGTCAGGCGTTCTTTCAGGCCAAAGCGGATCAGGTGATTCGTCGGCATCAACTGGAGTGTCCCGAAATCCATATATGGCCTGATCCGACAACGGGTAACATGATTGTTCAAGTACGAGCCGATTAACTAACTATGCGCCATGAAAACCTACAAAGTAAGCACCGACGAATTTATCGGCTGGCCGATTGATGAGATACTTAAGTACCTGTGGGGAATGCAAAGCCCGCACGAACTGGCATCTCCTGCCAAGTATAAGCGGTACAGATTACCGCGTAAGCAATATCATCAATTTGAGGGCAAGGTGATGTCGTCTGCCATGTGGTCTGGCCCTGAGCAGGCTCTTACTTTCCGTGACATACAGGTTGAGGCTGTATCACAAGAAGACGAAGTGCAACTGACAATCCAAGAATATACCGACCCCCTTCTATTACTCGCTGACTAATGCTCACCGTCAAAGCCCCCAACATCGTCCTGACCTTTCCCTCTCGCTGGGAAGAGGTCACCCTGGCGCAGTTCGCTACGTTGCACCGCACGATGCTGCGCGAGACCGGCGACGAGACCCAGTTTCTGTTTCGCTGGGCACTCGAAGCCTTCGCGTCTGATCTGCACGCGCTGCACCAGATGGGAGCCGCCGAGGAGACGCAAATCCTGTCCCGGCTTACGTTTCTGGATACCTTGCCTGATTTCGAGAACCTGCCCGTTCCCCAGCGCATCGCGGGGGTTACCCCACCGAGCGAATTAGGTGCCTGTACGCTGCTGCAGAAGTGGTCAGTCGATGAGCAGATCGAGGAACTGGAAGAAGAAGGGCAGGTGGTCAACTTCATTACGATTGCCCTGCCTTTACTGTCGATCTACCTGTATCCGTTACTAACTGGCAAACCACTAACGGCGACGAGTCAGATCGAGCAGATCAAAGAGCAGATCGAAGGCTTACCCTGCACCGGGGCACTGGCGTTGTCGGCTTTTTTTTTGCGCAGTTACAAGAGCACGAGCACTTCTGGGAAGACCAGTTTCAGCATCAGCCCGACGCCGACCCCAAAGAAAACATGGCTCGGGCGCTGGTTCCCGAACTGGAAGATTACGCCCAGTACAGCATTCTGGCGACGATCGCCAAAGAGCGCCGACTGACCAACGAAGCCGCGCTGCAACTCGCCCTCGACGATGCCATGCAGACGCTCGCCTATCTCCACCACCAACGACGCTATCAACAGGAACTTCACCAGCTTCATCAGAAACCGAATGGTTAAACTCGCTACGTTCATTCCCCCATCCGTAATCAACAGCAACATGCCCACCGATAAAAGCAAGTGCCACCCATGTCGACAGAAGGGCATGAAGCAACTAAACCTGTTCATCACTCCGGAGCGGAAAGACCAGCTTAAGGAGTACTGTAAACAAAAAGGGATTAGCTACGCCCGGCTCATAAATAGTATGATCGCTGACGTACTGAAGGCCGATTAATAGGTCTTTTTGCCGTTTGAAGGATTCTCGGGCTTATCGTACCACGCGCAAACAAGAAAGCCCAGCCTTAGCAGTCTGGGCTTTCTGACATTAATCAACCTTCAGACATGAAGTCCTAGGATAACGTAAATATAGTTATATATTTAAGAAAACTATATATAAATAGATTTTGCTATATAATAGAAATATATCCTATCGTACAAAAATATTATAATACAAATACGTATACTTGCCACCTGACGTGTCTGGTATGCGAGTAGAAAGCGATTCAGTAAACCCCCGAAAATTTGTAAAAGCCATTGTAGCAACCCGCTACAACATCCCTTTCTTTTTGTCTCCGGTACCGGCCGGATTTACCTCCCCGGCTACAGACTATATTGAGAAGGTCTGTGACCTCAACGAGCTGTGTATCAGCCATCCAGAAATGACGTATTTCGTCCGGTGCATCGGGGATAGTATGATCGAGGATGGACTCTGGGACGGCGACATTATGATCGTTGACCGGTCGTTCGATAAAGAGCGCTACGAGGGCCGAATTATTGTCGCCTGGCTCAACGACGAGTTTACCGTCAAGCGCTATCACAAACCCGGTGAGCTGGTTATCCTTCGTCCGGCCAATCCTGCCTACCAACCCATCTACGTTCAGCCCGAGCCGATCGACAAATTCAAGGTGTTCGGTGTGGTTACGTTCTGGATCAAGAAAGCTCAGTTCAAACACCTTCACGAGCCATGATCGCCTTAGTGGATGCCAATAACTATTACTGTTCCGTAGAGCGGAGTTTTAATCCGTCACTGGAGGGAAAGCCGGTGATTGTCTTATCCAATAACGACGGTTCGGTCGTGGCCCGCTCCAACGAAGCCAAGGCGCTCGGCATTACGATGGGTTCACCTTTCTTTCAACTGGAGGAGTTAATTAAGGCGTATAACATCGCTGTATTCTCCTCAAATTATACCCTCAACGGTGATGTAAGCGCCCGGTTGATGGCTTTACTGGGTCGCTACGTCGAAGAGGTGGAGGTAAATTCAATTGACGAAGCCTTTCTTAATTTGACCGGTTATGAGCGGCTATATCCGGACTTAACCCATTTTGCTCATACGGTACGCGGTAAAGTCGATCAGGGCCTGGGTATTCCGGTGTCGATCGGCATAGCGCCCACCAAGACTTTAACAAAAGTCGCCAACTGGTTTGCCAAGCGGCAGGCTGATTCAGGGGGCGTTGTGCTCTTGGATACGACCGAGCGGATCCGGCAGGCGCTGGACGAGCTGGAAGTCGGCGAATTGTGGGGCATCGGCCGTCGTTACATGAGCCTGTTGAAACGAAATAACGTCAAAACAGCCGCACAATATGCCGATCTGCCCGACGACTGGTTAGGTACGCACCTGACGGTAAACGGCATCCGGCTCAAATACGAACTACTGGGTACGCCCTGTAAACTGATCGACAGCGAACCGCCCGTTCGGAAGTCGTTTGCGTCAGCGCCTTCGTTTGGGCGCTTAGTGCCGGATAAAGCGACGCTTCAGGAGGCATTGGTGACCCACACCGCCCGGGTTGCCGAACGGTTACGTCGACAGCACACGGTCGCCAAAGTGATCACGGTTTATCTGCACACGAACCGGTTTCGTAAATCCCCCAACGGCGAGTTGGCTAAACAATACTACAACAGCCAGACCATCGAACTACCCCACCACACCAATTCGACACCCGAACTGGCTAAATACGCCACAGCGGCTTTGGAGCGCATCTTCAAGTTTGGCTATGCCTATCAGAAAGTAGGAATAATACTGACGGATTTTGTGAGTGAAAACGTCCGGCAGGGTAATCTGTTTACCGATGGGCCTGATCCACGTCTGGCCAAACTCAGTAAGGTGATGGATAAGCTGAACTACCAATTTGGCCGGGATCGGGTCCGGGTAGCCGCCCAAGGCTTTGATCCGGACTGGAAAATGAAGCAGCAATGGAAGTCGCCCTGCTATACGACAAAGTGGGCCGATATTCTTAAAGCCAAGTAAACAACGCTAACAATATAGACAATGAACGATAACGTTAACTTTCTGGAACCGCAGGGCTTGGTTCGATTCATGCTCTACACGGATATTAATCGCAGGCGGGCGACTCAACTGGGGCCGGACATCTGGGCGGATTACGAAACGGTTTACGGCGATCGGTACAGCTACAAGTCTCGATTGGAGTTATGCTTTCTGGATATTGACTCTAACCCAAAAGTGTATATCGTGGCCATGCTGCCCCTCGTGCGTCACATTGAGCATCCGAATAAGCCGGGGATGCAGGTGCCGATCCGAATCGTCTACCTGACAAGTGAACCATTGTGGCCATTTTTTGAACCCATAAGCGACGAGAATCTAACGACCGCTATACTGCCGGTGTAAACAGATCTCCCAGCCAGAAGGCCAAAGGGCATGCCAACTGGTTCTTTTTAGTTTCGTAGTGATACCAGGTAAAGACTTATCTACCTACTGATCTGTTGACTAAACGGTGCGGGAGAGTCGGCAAGAGAACCGAGATTTTGCTTTTGAAATTCTCAAGCTCGTAAGAGCGGAAAGCGATTGATTTAACTTGGCAGACTGGCCTGTTTTGGCTAAATTGAAGGGTAAACAACTCCTATCATTGTGCTATACATTGTTCGCTTTTACCATCTTGACGGCCAGTCAACCATAACTCCACTAATACCCGATGTTCACCAGCACGAGCCGCCCGACTTCAAGCGAGGAACCAAACTCCTAATAGGTGATGATGAAATAGAAGGTGATCGAAAACTTTACCGAGTCGTTGAACCGCCCTTACTTATCGTCGTTGACCACCCAGCCGATCCGGAAGGGAACAATGAGGCCACCCTTGTAGTAACCTACGTAATGCTGGATAACGGCGCGCCCGATGAATGGGTAGAGGTAGCTGTACTAAGAGCCACCTCATAATAACACAAGGCCCGGCGGTGTTAGTGTCGGGCTGTTTACAGGTCTGCCAATCAGTGATTTACCGGTTACACAGTAATACTTGCATACAGTTTAATTGTATACGTTAATTCGTTTAATATCCTCATTTAAATACGATTGAAATGAAAAAGACGTTTGCAATAGCTGTATTTATCTATCTGTCGATTAGTAGCCTGCAAAGCTTCGCGCTCAAGGTTAAACTCAGTAATGGCACTACCGTAGAGTGTAAGTGTACCGGTTGCACCCCAAGCAACCTAGCGGAAAGCTGGAACAATTCGCCGGGTACTATGGTCTGTTGCAATAGAGGAACGGACCAGGAAACGTGCTTTAATAAAGCCAGTATTGTTGAGATAACTTATTTTACCACCGGCGAAGACACCTCCAGCAACAAGCCATTGTTTAGTGGACTTGCCATTGCCGTCGGGTTAATGCTTGTCGCCTTAGCCATATACCTTAGTCGAGGGCCACGAATGCCGCCGATTCGTCCTACAATTCCGGCTTAACCAGCACCAAAATGAGACTAACAAAAAAGCCCAAACCTGGTAGTCTGGGCTTTTTATTTCTATCCACACCATTTGGCTAAGGAGCCAAAGATTGGCGTCAAGGTAAGGATATCTTACGGCTTAACCACCTTTACACTCTGCCGCTGAGCCGGTAGCCCGGCCCCGCCTTCGCTGATCACCTGCAACAGATACAGCCCATTGGATTGACCCTGCATGTCCCAGTCAATTACCTGCTGAGGTTCTGCCTGCTGCCAGCGTTGCTGACGGATCGGCTTACCGCTTAGATCAAGTAGTTCAACTTGCAACGAGCGACCCTCGCCACCGCGAACTATTGCCCGCAGTCGGTCCTGCTGGATGGGGTTGGGCGCTAGCTCGACCTGCAAAAGTGTTTCCAGACTAGCTACTTCCCGAGCCCGACAGCTAGCGTCAACCGTTAAGCGGAAGGGGCCGTAGACTCTCACGGTACCTGAGCGGTCGGTGACCTTGAGGAAGAAGTTACCCTGCGTATTGCTCTGCGCGTTTATCAACGTTAAGCTAGACGTAGCGGTGCCTCGAAACAGTTGCGGGGTTTCCATGAGCTTGGGACTGGTCAGCGTGTTCTTGTACCACTCGTAGCGGATGGGATCACCTTCTACGGCTACGTTGATCACCGCTGTTCCACCCCGACATACCGTTGGGTTGTTGCCCCCTAGTACGGTGGTAGAAGCGGTTGCCGTACAGCCGTTGTCTTGCCGAACCACCGTTACTGAGTAAACGCCCGCCGTGGTGACCGTAGCCGTGTTGCCACCGTTCTGCTGGCTTGCGCCCTGGCTAAATGAGTAGCTAACATTGCCGGTCGAGGAGGCCGTTAGGGTTACAATGGAATTCGTGAACGATAAAGGACCGCTGCTTGTCAACGTAACGGTAGGTTGTTGGCTGTTACCGGCTACGGTCGTAGTTGTGGTAGCGGTGCAGCCATTAGCTCCTGTCACGATAACGGAATAGGTGCCACTCGTCGTAACAGTGGCTGTGGCATTGGTACCGCTTTGACTGAAGTCAGGCCCAGAGAAGGCATAGTTGCTCTGAGTTGATGGGCCGGCCAGTAGTGTGACGCTAGGCAGAGCGCAGGTCAGAGGGCCGTTGTTGGTTAAAGTCACGTTCTGGGGAGCCGTCGTGTTGCTCAGTACCATTGTAGTCGCGGTAGCGGTGCAGCCATTAGGCCCTGTTACCGTCACCGTGTAAGTACCGGAGCCGTTCGCGGTAGCTACCGAACTGCCGTTTTGCGTAATAGAACTCGAAGGAGGGCCGCCAAACGTAAAGCTCAGTATACCTGTTGTGCTGCTCGAAGCCGTAAGCTGAACTGTCTGTTTGGCGCAAGTAATAGCCTCGTCGTTAACCAGGGTGACGTTCTGGGGAGCCGTGGTATTGCTTTCGACTAGGGTTGTCATCGTCGCCGAACAGCCGTTGGCGCCCGTCACCGTGACGGTGTATGTACCCGCATTAGTCACCGTAGCTACTGCGCTTCCATCCTGACTGATAGGACTCGAGCCCGTAAAACTGTAACTGAGCGAACCCGTCGAACTACTCGATGCGGTCAATGTCGCCATGGTTTGGGAGCAGGTTAAGGGGCCATTGTTAATTAAGGTCACGTTCTGGGGAGCCGTGGTGTTGCTTTCTACGGTGGAGGTCTTCGTGGTCGAGCAGCTATTATCGGGATCCGTGGCGGTAAACGTATACGTACCGGGTACGCTTACCCTAAGCTGATTGCCTACAATATCCTGGGTGGCCCCAGGCGGTGTGACTACGGACAGCGTACCTGTGTTGGTGAAGGTAATATTCACCCTGGTCTGGTTACAGGTCAAGGCACCGTCGTTACTTAAGCTCAACGTTGGCGCGGTCGTGCTGCCCGTTATGCCCACGTTCGCAGTAGATGAACAGGCGTTCGCATTGGTAGCCGTCACCGAATAGGTACCCGCCGTATTAACCGTGGCTGTATTACCACCTGAACCATCCTGTTGACTAGCATTATCACTGAAAACGTAGCTCACAAAGCCGGGAGTGGCCGTTAACGTAGCGCTAGGGGCGGTGCAACTAATCGGACCACTAGCGGTCAGACTGACCGGTGTAGAAGCGCTACTACCCGTCACCGTTACGCTGTTGGTAGAGGTACAGGCATTGGCATCGGTGGCCGTGACCGAGTACACCCCGGCCGTGCTGACGGTAGCCGTATGGCTTTCCAGGCCGCCCGCCTGCGATGCGTCACCACTGAAGCGGTAGGAAACAAAGCCGGGAGTGGCCGTCAAGGTAACCGTGGGGTTAGGACAGCTGATGGGACCATTGCTAGTCAGGCTAACGGGCGAGCCGACGCTACTGCCGGTGACGGTAATGGTCGCGGTGGAAATGCAATAGGATGCGTTGGTGGCACTCACTGAATAGACCCCCGAGACGCTTACCACGGCCGTATTGATGGGCGACCCTTGAGAAGCTCCTTCGCTAAACGTATAACTCAGCAAACCCGACGTAGCGGTCAGCGTAACGGTGGGATTAACGCAGCTAATGGGCCCACTAGCCGTCAGGCTAAGGGAGGTGGGGGTGGTGCTGCCCGTCACCGGTACGGTGGCGGTGGAGCTACAACCCTCGGTGGCGATGGCCGTCACTGAATACACCCCGGACGTACTGATGGTGGCGGTGTTGCTGGGTGACCCTTGGGTTGCGCCCTCGCCGAAGGTATAAGACGCAAAACCCGGCGTAGCGGTCAACGTTACGATGGTAGCCGTGCAGCTAAGGGGGCTGCTAGCCGTCAGACTGACGGGCGGAGCATCCCGATTGACGGTAATGGTATAAACTTTAGTGGTGGTACCATCCTGGGCCGTAACCGACACACTGATGGCGTTGGCGCAGACAGCTAGTGGTACGTTAATGGGACTGCCACTGGCCACCGCCGTGCCGTTGACGGCTAGGGTGGCATTGGCCTGCTCAACCGTGGGCGTAACCGCTACTGAGGAAGCCGAGTTCGGTACCGACGCGGTGTAGGCCGTGACGCTGGAAACAAAGGGGGGACTTAGTGTGCCGGGGCTAATAGCCAGTACCGACAGGTTGGCATTTGAGGAAACAATCGGCGTATTGGTCGTATTGGTACTGACCGACGCGAAGTTGGTTCCACTGATAACGCCCTGATTGGTAATGACGCTGGCTGAGGTGGGGTTGTTAACCGTTACGTCGTAAGTGACCACCAGAGTTTTACCGGGGGCAATCTCGCCGATCGCCAGCGGGCTAAGCTGGGCCGAAGCCCGATAGCCGATAAGGAATAGGATTATAGAAAATAGAATAGCTCTCATTGCGCAATGGGGAATGTCAATTAATGGCCTGTTCTCATTTTATATTCGCTAAACGGATGACGACAGCTTATTGCGAACAAGGTGCTCCGTTAGGGGTGTTGGTAAAGCCGGGCCCACTCATGCCACCCGTACCACTGTTTGCATTAGTCGCATTAGAAGCTGTGTTTCGGCTCAACAGGTAGGTGCTTAAAGCGGCATTGTCGTTATTAGCGCCCGTATAACCTGGAAACATCGCCGTCGTCTTAAAGCGCTGATTCACCCGGATACGATTCTGAGTGACCGGATCTTGAGTGACGTTGAAGTTGGTGATTATGTTGCCAAAAATGTTGAAACAACCGACCCCCTTGTCGTCATCCAGAGGGTTTTGAGGATCTCCTGAAGTCGCTCCGACTGTTACTAAAATAGCGAAACGCGCATTAAGCGGGGTTGTTCCACTTTCCTGAATGTTATTGTCTTGGATAGTCGCATTAAAGAAGCCACCGCCATTGTTGCCAAAACCAACATCATCACCCATCTGAACCGAAATAGCGCTGGTGCCATTGATCTGACGAATTGTATTATTTCTAATCGTCGTCGTCGTCGTTTGATTGCCATGGTGGCTGGCAAAAATAGCGGACCCCGCAGCTGAACCCGAGTTGGCAACTCCCGAGGCCCCAATGGTATTACCCGTAATTGAGCCCCGCATGAGCCCACCAAAATTGGATCGGTCGGCACTGATGGCTGTCCCATTGGTTTTAAGCACCGTATTGTTGGCTATGGTATAGTCTAGCGTTCCGCCCGCAACCCAGATTCCACCGGCACCCGCTAAGGCTTGATTGGTGTTTTCGCAGTAATTATTCTGGATGGTGACTGTTCCCGAGCTGGTGCCTTGACAGAGCACATGAATGGCATTTCCCCACCATTGATCGATCCGGCAGTTCTGAATCGTCCCCGTCGTCAGGGAGCCATCCGTGAGATTTACCAACAGAGCCGTACTGCGCACATCCTGTTGACTTCCCTGCATGAGGGTAAGCGTATCGGTATCAGCTAGCAAAGAACTAATCACAGGCGAGGTTCCCTGGATATTTTCAATTCGGATCGTATTAAAGGCGCCCCCCGCGAAATACGAGTTTTTAAAGGCCAAGTCGCCACCGGTGTTGACCAGCTGAACGACTGATTCATTAAACTGCCCACTGTTACTGGTTCCATTATTGCCCGTAAAGCGCGTTCTGTTTATTGTAAGACTAGTTACCCCTGCACCAAACACGCCATTGTTCTGATGGTTACTCAGCCTCATGTAGTTCAGGGATACTCTCCGGGTATTCGTTAAATAAATCCCGTTGCCTGCAACGGATCCATCCGCCCCTGCCGTATTCTGAATCGTTCCCCCGGAGCCATTGCTACTGTTACCGCCATCGCCCGTAACGGTTAGCCCCCCGCTGGTACCCGTGTTATTGAGCACGATTCCATTCGCGCCCCCATTTGCAGAAATGCTTCGGAACGTCAGCCCGCTGGCTCCAATCGTGGTGTTGGCCACATTCAGTGCTGTACCATTACCACTCGTAATGGTGTTGCCTGCACCCGTTACGTTGACGGTACCACCACCCGTCGCCAAAAAGCCCGTACCAGTGCTAGTGGTAATGGCTAAACCGCCACCTCCAAAGTTGATCGTACTGCCACTGTTTGACTGACTAAGGTCAACCGCATTATTCGCCCCCGTATTCAGGCTTTTGGTTGGACTATTGAAATTAATCGTACCTCCACTGCAAAACAGAACCACTATGCCCTGGCTCGTTGAGGTAATGGAGCCCGTCTGAAAGGTTATTGTACCGCCACCATGATTTTGAATTCGAACCGGAAGCGCATTCACACCTGTGCTGGTGGTAATCGTTCCGTTATAGACTATGTTCGCACTACCACTTATATAGTTAAACGCCGTACCACTCGTTTGGGTGACTGACGTATTGTTACCAAACGTGAAGGTCCCGGTTGTTCCATTACTAAAAGTAATGCTGGGACCACTTCCACTTAAGGTCGTAGTGCCCGTAAAGTTGTATGTACCATCGGCATTGTCGAAGTTAAGTCCGTTGCCATTGGTAGCATTCAACGTACCACTGAAGATAAGCGTGCCACTCGAGTGACTCGAAATGTCTATCATGTTCGCGTTGACTGAGTAGGTCATGTTTCCCGCATAGGTCAGGCTCACTGTACCCGCTGCCACCCGGATACCGTTCGAGGAGGCTCCGCTCAGGCTACCTCCGTTGATAGCCAGATTCCCGCCTACATCTGTGAGTTGAATGTTAAAAACGCCCCCTGTCGAGGTAATGGACGAAAAACTGCCACTCACCGTGCCACCGTTCAAGCCCAACGCTGAGGCTGTGTTGCTGATGGAGGTTTCACTTACGTTGAGTGTACCGAAACCTATGCCCGTTAGCGAGACAACAGAGCTGGTACCGATGGCTACCCCCCGCAAGAGGTTATTCTGGCCCAGTTGAACCACGCTGCTGGCCGAATTAGTCAACACAGGGGCCGCCCCACTCGTGCTGGGTAAAGCCGCGCTTCCCGGTGCAGGAGTGATGCCTGCAATATTGGCTAGCGGGGCCGTAGCGCCCTGCCCAATCAGTTTCTGGTTGTTTAACAGTATCAACGGCGCGGTTGTACTGCTGTAGGTGCCCGAGTAGACAAAGATATTATCGCCAGCTGCCGGATTGTTACCACTGCCATTGTTGACTGCCTGAAAGGCGTTAAGCGAGTTGAAGGGCCTGGCTAACGTACCCGTCCCACCGGCTGGTGCCCCATTCTGGACGAACCAGATCATGTCCTGGATGGTCAGCGTGACGGTCGCACTAGAGGCAATGTTGAGTCCATTGTTAGCCGTGTACGTAAAGCTGTCGGTGCCGGTATAACCCGCTGGTGGATTGTAAACAAATGTACCGTTGGCGGCTACTGTCACCGTACCGCTCTGGGCGGTGGTAACCGCTACGCCTACGTTGGCCGTTGAGCCGTTGATGGCGGTAACCACTGGCTGATCACCGGTGTCGTTGCCCAGCAGACCCGTGGCGGTTGCGGATTGGGTATTGGTCACGTTGCCGGTGACAGTATACGTGTTTGCCAAGGCCGTGATCGGGGTGCCCACCCCGATGGTCACGGTGGCCGCGTCCGAAGGAGGGGTAGCGGTAGCGGCCGTATAACCAAACCGGTCGTAACCGACAAAGTTACCCGTGGGGGTGTAGGTGAACGTACCATCGGTGTTCATCACCACGCTGCCGCCCTGTTCGGTGGTAGTCGAGTTGGAACCGTTGGCCACTACGCTGGCCGGGGAGGCCGAAGGGCCGAAAGCGGTGACGGTTTTGGAGGGCAAGCCAAAGTCGTTGTTAAGTACGGATGAAGCGGAGAGGGCGCCTGTAATTAACGTCGTATACGCATCGGGTCTGGCCAGCAGAGAGGTTTTCAGACTACCGGGGGCTAAGGTGGTATTGGCGGGTGCGGGCAGATTCAGGTTGACGCCCGAAGCCGTACCAGAGCCCGTGTTGGTAATGACGGCCGTGTAGGAAAGTTGGTCACTCGGGTTGACCTGGCCGTTGCTATTGGCATCACCCGTAAGCGAGACGGAGAGTGTACCCGAGACGGCGGGCGTTTGAGCCTGAGCCGGTACGGCCAATACCCCTAGCAAAATAATCCCGAAGAAGACAGGTAAAAAGTTTCGCATAGACGAACGAGAAAGAGGTTACTAAAAACAGCAGACTAGAGTACTTCAGGTAAAATATAAACAAATGTATAATCTTTATAATAAATTAGATTACTTATAGTATAAGCGGTAAGGGGCAAAAGTCGCTGCTTACCAAGTCATGATCGGACAGAAAGTGGAGAGGGGGCTCAATAGCTCAAAAAGGACAAGCTTCAATCACGTGCAGCTGCTAACCCTCCACTTTATGGGTTCTTGAACTATCGACAAACGGCACTATATTTATCCAACCATACATCCCCACCACACCATGACAAAGAACCAGCTCCCCTACCAAGTCCAATTACAGGGCTATACCGTACCCGCCTATAGTTAGGCCGCGATCCAAGTATCACTTTTTTGCACACTAGACTAAGCCACTGCTTTACGCCGTGTGGTTCGCTGTGCTTGTATCTCTATACCACCAGTAGAACTATCATTATGACTGAGACTGATGAATTAGTCTTTCAGGCTATTTTCGACGCCGAAAAGAAAGCCCAGCCGAAAACTAACGAAAAGCCGCACCCTCATCTAAACCTCGTTTGTAGCTAGATGAATCATCAAGACGGCCTGTATCTGGATGACGTCTGGGTGTGCTCGCCCGATGGCATTGCGACGACGTTGCAGAGCAACGATCTGACCAAGCCAACGACGCTTCAGGCGAGTCATACCAATTCGTTTCAACTGCCTGACTCGCTGGCCATCCGTACGCTGACGGCTAATGCCGAGCAGCTCGATTCAGCCTCGCCCGATCCGTACCGGACCCACCGCGCCCGGCTGGTACAAAACGGCGAGACCGTTTTCATGGGCGTTGGCGAGTTATCCTCGTTTGAGGGCGGCTGGGAGGTGGCGCTGTATCAGGAGAAGCGGAATCTCTTCGATCGGCTCGACCGCTCGATTCGCACGGCCGACCTGTCGGCTTACGATCATAGCTGGAGTATCGAGACCATCAACGGGCTAGCCGACGCTCGGGCGGGGGTGTGTTACCCGCTGGTCGACAATGGTCTGCTGCAAAAGGACCTTCTCCCGCTCGACGCAATGACGCCTGCCGTGTTCATGCATACGCTGGTGGGTGAGCTACTTCAGCAGGAAGGCTACAGCCTGACGGGTAATCTGCCGGACGATGAAGTTTTCAAACGACTCGTCATCCCGTTCGTCGAAGACGAGCCGACCTCCCACGACGAGACCTGGCGCGAGGACCGATTGGCCATCGTGAGTCTGCAACGCCCCGACGAATCCGTCCAGAAAGGCGCTCTTGATAGCAAGGGTTTCATTGATCGCATCCAGCCGTTTAGTCTCGATAATGATGCCGAGCAGGGTCTCTCGCAGGGCAGACTCCACAACTACAACACGGGCAGCTACAGCTACGTCTGCGATCAGGCCATGCGCGTGCGGGTGCAGGCGACCCAGACCTTTAAAGCCAGCAACATCACCGGATCGGTCGAGGTGCTGCTGATCGTCGAGCGAAACGGCCAGAACATGGGTCAGGAGCAGTGGAGTTCGGGTACGGGCTACAACATCCTCAACCTGCGCACTGAGACGATCAACCTCGACGAGCTGGTTCCCTGTCAGAAAGGCGATCAGTTGCGGATTCGTTTGATCGCCCGGAGGCAGACCGCGCTAGGAGCCTTCTCGTTTACCATCTACAACAACCCCGACAACTGCCGGGTCTCGTTCACCCCCGACACCTCGACCCAGCTAGATGATACCTGGAGCGTATCGCGCAACCTGCCCGACATAACCGGACTCTCGCTGTTCAAGGGGCTGGCCTACGTATTCGGCGGTACGTGGGTGGTGGACCCGATCCGGCGACAGGTGTCCTTCTCGGCCCTCTCCCATATAGTCGCCAATACCGCTAACGCTGTCGATTGGTCAACCCGCGTCGATGCTGCCCAGGAACCGGGCTGGGTACCCCGGCTCGATCCGTACGCCCAGCTGAACTATTTGACCTGGAAAGAGATCGAGGAAACCAAGAATCAACTCGTATCAGTCGCCGGTACCAACACCAGTGTACCGTATGGCGATGGTATCATTGCAATCAACGCCAACGTACTCGATGCCGACGCGACGCTGTTTGAAATGCCCTTTGCGGCTTCGACCAGTTCTGAGCAGAGCCTGACCGGTTACGGCAATCCGGTGCTGATCAAGACCCGCGAGCTATCCGGAACGGGTACGGGCGTAACGGTATCGAAGCAAAAAACAATGCCTCGTCTGCTGCTGGTCTCTTTTGGCGAAGCTCGAACGGTCAACTCGAAGAAGTTCGCTCCCGATGGGCTGACCAGCACCGACGTAACCGTCAACCTGCGGCCCTGCTGGTTCGGCCTGCGACCTACGGGAGCCATGCAACAAGACGAGCGGTTCTGTCTGGCGTTCTCGCCGGTACCGGGCGGCCGGGGTGAGCAGTGCCTGATCGACCGCTCGTACGCGGGTTTACAGCGCGTGCTGCGCCGGATGCGGGTGCTGACGATCTCGATGCGGCTCTTTCCCGAAGACATCGCCGGCCTGGACTTTGAGCGGCCGATCCGGTTGCGCCGGTTGCAGGTCGGCTCCCTGACGATTACCGACGGCTTCTACTACCTCAACAAAATACCCGATTACGTCGATGGCCGCACGTGCCGGGTGACGCTCATCGCTTTTTAAACCTTCTCATGACTACAAACAAAGAAAGCCCGACCCCTCACCTGGTCGGGCTTTCTTTATCTACCGTTAGGGCTTGACGACCTTCACGCTTTGCCGCTGAGCCGGTAGCCCGGCCCCGCCTTCGCTGATCACCTGCAACAGATACAGCCCATTGGATTGCCCCTGCAAGTCCCAGTCAATCGAATGCTGGTCGTTGGCCTGC